>JAKFEW010000049.1:0-69223 GCA_036675505.1 Candidatus Sericytochromatia bacterium | reverse complement strand
AAGCCGGCCCGGCCGGCCGGCGGGGTCCCGCGGCTGACGGCCCCGCTCCCGCCGCCGCCGGGTCGCCCCGCGGCGCCCCCGGACCCGCTCCAGGGGCTCGATCCGCAGTACGCCGAGGCCCTCAAGGCGCGCGCCGCACGCGGCGCCGACCGGACGCTGTCGACCCTCGGCCGCAAGCGCTACAACAAGACCTGGCAGAAGTTCCGCGTCGGCCAAAAAGTCTTCACCAAGCTCATGGTGCGTAACCGCGTCGAATTGCAGCTCGGCAAGAAGCTGTTGGCGCTGGACAAGGCCATCATGAGGGGCGACCACTCAGCCCAGGTCACGCTGCGCGGCGAGCTCGCGTCGATCTACTCGGCGCTCGGCGAGGTGAACGGCCAGATCGCGGGCCTGAACGTCTCGTTTGGCGACGCCGATGCCGAGATGGGCACGTTCGGCTAGTCCGAACCGGGCATCGACCCGAATCCAAGATTCCAAACTTCATGTGAAAAACTCGTCTGTCGGGTTATAATCGTCATTGGTCGGTTGGGCGCTCGCCTCAGCGAGGTTCTGCCGACCATTTGGGTTGTTTGGCTTGGAAAAGGAATCAGGATGAAACGTCTCACCCGCTTCGGGGTGGTGGCGGCGAACGCCCTCGTGGCGAGCAGCTGCGCGACCCCGCCGGTATCCCACCCAGGTTCGGCCGAGGGCCAGGCGCCGGTCGCCCAGCGCCCCGCCGTCGCCCCCCAGGAAGTCCCCAGGCGCCGCCTTCAAACGGTCGTCGAGTGCCCCGACGCCGGGACGGTCGTGCCGAAGCCCGGGATCTCGCCCGCGCCGTTCGAGCAAGTCGACAAGCTGCCCACCGGCTCGTCCTTCCACCTCGACTTCAAGGTCCGCCCCAGCACGGGCAAGGGCCAGGTGCCGGCGGCGGACAAGCTCTATTTCGTCGATGACGTGCCTTTCGATCTCAAGTTCGTCGAGGGCCCGGCCTTCAAGGTGATCGACTCGGACGGCTCGGACGGCGAGGTGGTGGTCGCGGTGCCGGATGGCTACTACGACGCCTATTTCGGCGCGACCGGCAAGCCCGGCGGCACCCTGACGGTCGGCGAGCCGATGTTCTTCCAGCAACAGACCCAGACGGTCGCAGCCGGCCAGGACAGCTAGTCCCGCGTCGGCCTGCGCAAGCTGCCTACGCCCGGCGGCTTCGGCGAATACGTCGTGCGCGTCGAGCCCAGCGGCCTCACCGGCATCGCGGGCCGCTGGTTCCCGGTGCCGGCCGCCGAGGTGCCCGTCCCGCCGATCCCGCCGCTGCCCCCCGCCGTGACCCGGCTGAGCGGCCCCGACCAGGCCAATCCGGGCGAGACGGTCCAGGTGAGCGCCACGGTCACCGACGCCAACGGTGATTCCTTGACCTACCGCTGGTCTACCACCAGGCCGGACGGCACCACCGTTTCCACCAACCCGGTGGGCGAGGCGACCGCCGCCTGGGCGGCGCCGCTCCAGGCCGGCACCTACCTGGTCGGCCTGACCGTCGACGACCCGTATTTCAGCACCACGGCGTGCCAGCCGCTGCCGATCGTGGTCCCAAACCTGTGCCCGGACGCCGCGATCACAGGGACCGGCGGCGGAACGCTGCCGACCCAGGTGATGGCCGGCGCGACGGTCGGCTTCAGCGGGACCGCGACCGACGGGAACGGTGATGCGATCAGCTGGAGCTGGACCACGACCGGCGGCACGCTCAGCCCGACCACCGGGACCGCGGCCACCTGGACCGCCCCGGCGACGGCCGGCCTGTACACGATCACGGGCACCGCGAGCGACGGCGCCTGCCAGGACCCCGCGAGCCACCAGATCGTCGTGATCGCGCCGACGCCTACCCCGACGCCGACGCCGACCCCGGTGCCGACGGCCCCGCCGCCCGGCACGATCGTCAAGACCTGGACCCTCCCCTACGAGGCCGATCGCATCGGCGTCGGCCCCAACGGCAACGCCTGGGTCACGCACCCCAGCTACGACAAGGTGAGTCAGCTCAACGCGAACGGCGGGGTGATCGGCACCTGGTACTCCGGCAGCTCGCCGCGTGACATCGCCGTCTCGGTTTACAACCACGCCTGGGTCACCCACACGTCTGGCTACGTGCGCTATATGAGCGACGCGACGGGCGCGACCCGCCAGTACCTCAATTGCGGCGGCGAGCTCGCCGACATCACGGTGGACCCCAACGGCCAAACCGCCTACGCCGCGATCCGGAGCACGGACTCGGTCGCGGTGCTCTTCGGGACCAACGCCGTCTATTCCTGGCGGACCGTGAACGATCCCACGGGCATCGACCTCAGCGAGGACATGAAGGTCCTGACCACCGTCTCGGGCTACGGAACGCAGTACATCCGCAAGCACCAGCCGGGAGCCTTCCAGAACGGCCAGAGGATCGCCGACTACCTCACGGGCGCCGGCCCGCGCGACATCAAGGTGGACCGGGTCAACCACCGGATCTGGGTCGTCTGCGAGGACAGCAACGTGGCCTCGGTGTTGAACGCCAACGGCCAGCGCGTGACGCCCGACTTCTCGTGGCGCACGCCCGCCATCTACAACCACAAGGACCTCGCGGTCGACCGCGCCGGCAACGGCTACATCACGCTGGGTGCGTTGATGCGGAAGTACTCGCCGCAAGGCGTGCTGCTGCAGGACTTCGGTCCGGCCAACGGCGTGACCGTGGATGCTCAGGGCTTCGTCTGGTACACCAGCGGCAAAAAGGTGTACAAGATGACCCCCTGACCGGGCAGGCGTCGGTCGTGCATGGCGCGGGTATACGATTCGAACGGTCTACCCGCGCCGCATGCCGAAGGAGCCTCCATGTTCGATCCGAGCCGCATTGGTTCCTCCACGCCCGCCGGCCACACAGGCCCCGTCGCGCCGCCTGCGGCGGCCGCCGGCAAGCCGGCCACCGCGCCCCTGCCGACGCCCAGCGCCGGCCGCGAGGCGATCAAGGAGGCCAGCCACCACGAGGTGCGGGGCGGCAAGATCTACGTGACGAACACCGTGCTGCTCGACGCGGACCCGGGCAAGGTGCTGGCCGCGCTGCGCGGCAAGGACTGGAGCAGCTACTGGAGCACCGGCGTGTTCTCGGGCGTCCCGGCCGGCGTGAAGCTGCCGCCGCCGGTGGCGGGCGAGGTGCGCTTCGGCATGACGCCGATCCACCTCGGCCCGATCGCCCCGCCGGCGTTCGCGGTCCAGACCTTCGAGCCGTTCTCCGAGGCCCTGCCGGGCGGCGGCTACAAGGTCGTGATTCCCTACAAGCTGTCGGGCGGCTTCACCGGCGACGCGCGCCTCGAGATCGCCGTGACGCCTGACGGCAAGACGGCGCTCACCTCGAAGTGGGAAGGCGTGAAAGGACCGTCCGGCATCTGGCCGCTGCCGCAGATCCTCGCGGCCGCGCACGTCTGGACGGAGAAGAAGGCCTTCCACAACCTGGGCAGGCTGGTCGGCCAGGGCGGCTGAGGCAGCGCCGCAGGAGGCTACGAGGCCGTCTGCACCTCGGCCAGCGAAGAACCCTTGAACCCCAGCCAGCCACCGAGCGCGGCGCCCACGCCCACGCCCGTCAGGCCCAGGCCGATGACGAGGACGGGGCCGAGGCCGGCCACGAGGGCGTCGCCGCCGGGGCCGAGGTAGGCGCCCGCGAACGAACCGAGCAGGCCACCCAGGCCGCCGCCGGCGGCGGCGGCGAGCAGCGTGTTGAGCGCCACATGGCCGATGCGGGCGAGCCCCTTCGGGGGGACCGGGGCCGCGGCTCGGGGCCGGGCCTTGGCGACCGCTGCCGGCGCCTGGGCGGGGGCCTTCGTGGCCGCCGCCACGCCGGGCGGCGTCGCCGACACCGGTGGGCGCTGGGCGGCAGACACCAGCGGCCGGCGGACGCTGGGCGGGATGGGCGTGGACGAGATCGTCGACATCGTGGGTTCCTCTCTGGGGGCGCCAGTCTGGCGGGGTGACGGGGAAATCAGCGACCGGCGGCCGCGAGCGCGGCGACCAGGTACTCGCTGATGCGCGGGCCGGCCTTGGTGTCGTGCACCCGCCAGGCCTGCGCGAAGCGCATGTCGATGGCCTTGCCCTGGGTCGGAACGGCCTGCCAGCGGACGTTCAACTTGACGCCATAGCGCCCGCGACCCAGCGGCTTCACGTCGAGCCGCTCGACGGTGTGCGTGGCCTTCTTGATGTTGCGCAGGACGCCGCCGTACCAATCCTTGAAGTCGGCGTGGCTGCGGAGCGTCCGCTCGGGGAAGGCCATCTTGAGGCCCTTGTCGTCGATCAGGGGCAGGTAAGCGGTGGTCGGCGCGTTGCGGTCGAGCAGCTTGAACCAGCGCCGGACCATGGCCACGATGCCCTTGACCTCCCCGGCCGGCGCCTTCACCCGCGCCAAGCGCCGGGGAGCGCTCGTGACGGCCTTCGACACCGCCGGGGCCGCTTGCTTGCCGAGGGTCTTCGCCACCACCGGGGCGGCTTTGCGGGTCTGATTGCGGACGACTTTCCGGGCGGTCGAGGCCAGCGCGTTGTGGATGGTCATCGGGGGTTCCTTTCTCTCTCTCTCGTCGGTCGCGGTTCGTGAAGATGTTGTTCGCGCCGCTACCGACAGGCCGCCGACAAGCGGCACCCGAAGAGGTAAAGGTTTGGCAAAGGATCGCGGAGCCCTGCCGGCCGTGGAGTCCTCGATGGGTCTAGAACGACCCTGCCGGCAGGATCCGGATCATGTTCGCGCCCGTATCGACGATGGCCAGACGGCCATCCGACGCCATCGCCAGAGCGGTGGGCAGCACCAGCGCGTCGTCAGCCAGCGGATCGGGGAAAAACTTGCCGCCCGGGCCCGCGACGGTGGTGATCGTGCCATCGGGCGCGATCTTGCGGATGCGCGCGTAGGTGGGCGGGATCCCCCCGTCGCCGATCGTGATGGCCGCGCCGCTGACGGTGCCGTACAGCGGCAGCGCCACGGTGCCCAGCTCGCTCACGTACAGGTTGCCCGCCGCGTCGAAGCACAAGCCCGAGGGCGCGATCAACGTGGCGTCCGCGGCCGGGATCCCCTCTTCCGGACGACCGATCTGGTCGAGACGCCCCAGCAGGGTCACGAGCGGGGCGCCCGCGAAGGTGGCGATCGTGGGCGCCGGGCCGCCCGGCCCGGCCACCTTGCGTACGCGCATGTTGCGGATGTCCGCGGCGTAGAGGTCGCCGCGGGCGTCGAAGGCCAGCGCCTTGGGCACCGACAAGGTCGCCGCCGTGGCCGGGCCGCCATCGCCCACTTCCGGGTTCAAGAGCGACGCGAGATCGGGCTCGAAGCTGGCGCCGGGCGCGCCGGGCGCGCCTGCGACCAGCTCGACCTGGCCGTCGGCGGCGAGCCGCAGGATCTGGCGGGAGCCGCTGGCCCAGTACAGGCGGCCCTGCGCGTCCAGGGCGAGCTGGTCGCCCTTGGTGGTGAGCTCGCCGGGCCCCATTCGCTGGCCGGCCGCGAGCTCGTACGGGGTGCCGGGCACCGGGAGCCGCCCGACCAGCGTGCGCAGCGAGCCATCGGCCGCGATCTCGCGGATGTAGCCGGTCTCCCCTTCGCTGAACACGATCGCGTCGCCGCGGACCGCGAGGCCATGGGGCGGGCCGATCATCACCTCGCGCGCGGGGCGCCCGTCGGCCGCCTCGCCCTCGAACGCGCCCGCCAGGGTCGTGATGGCGGCCCCGTCGAAGCGCTTGATCGTGCGCCCACCCTCCTCGGCGATGACCAGCCGGTCGGCCGCGTCGAACGCCGCGGCGTAGGGCGCGTTGAGCGGCAGGTTGGTGAGGTCGCGGCCCGTCTGGACGGCCGCGTCGGTGCCGGCCACCACGCGCCACCCGGCACCCGGCGCGTAGGCGAAGATCCTGCCGGCGCGCGGGTCGGCGGCCAACAGGGTGCCATCGGCCTCGGCGAGCAGGTGGGAAGGGAAACGGGGGCCGCCCGGCGTGCCGCCATCCAGAATGACGCGCCGGGCGCCGTCGGGTGCGATCGCCTCGATGCGCCCGGCGTCCGGCTGCGCCACGAACAGCGTGCCGTCCGCCCCGCGCGCCAGGAAGCCCATGCCCACCACCAGCGTGAAGCCGTCGGCGATCAGCCGGGCGCCGCGCTCGGGATGGTAGGCGTACAGCCTGCCGGTCTGCGGCGTCGGCGCGTAGAGGTCCATGTAGAGCACGTAGAGCGTGCCGTCGGGCGCCGTCGCCAGGCCGTGAATCCGGCCCGAAACCGTCCAGGTGTCGTCGATCGGCACGCGCCGCGCCACCCCGTCCCGCCCGATCGCGATCACGCGGGGCGGGCCGGGCTCGTCGCTCGTCGAGCGCCGTTCGCCGACGTAGAGCGTGCCGTCCGGCCCGAGCGCGAGCCGGCCGGGCTGCACCCCGGTGGCGGTGGCCGCGACGTCCAGCGGCGCATAACGCTTGCTGTCATCGCCCGCCAGGATCACGACCCGCCCATCGGGCGTGAGCCGCACCACCCGCTGGGGCAGGGCGAGGTCGAGCGAGCCGTCCGGCTCGCGCACGAAATCGCGCAGGCCCGGGAAGTTCTGCTTGACGTGCCCCCGCACCACGTCGGCCTCGGTCGCGATCGTGCCGTCCTGGCCAAGCAGGCGCAGGCGACCGAAGTTGGGCTCGCCGAACAGCAGCCGGCCCTGCGCATCGCGCGCGAGCCCGGTCGGCGCGAACACCGCGACCGCCGTGGCCGCGCGTCCATCGCCGCCATGGGCCTGGCCGAGCAACAGCGCCTGGATCTCCGTGAGGGTCTTGTCGACGGCGGGGGCCTTCGCGCGCAGCGCCTCCGAGAGGTCGATCAGCGCGGACGGTTGGTAGGCCGGCACGGCGGTGAGCAGGCCCGTCGCGGCCTGAATGTCGCGCTCGAGCCGCGCCGCCTCGCTGGCGGGCAGCCTGTCGAAGGTCGCCTGATCGCCCTGGACGAACTTGCCGAGCACGTAGGCTGCGCCGAGCGAGGTCGCGGTGTCGATCGCCTGCTGCACCGCGGCCGCGCCCGCGCCCGGACGCGCGAGCAAGGCGGAAAGCTCGCCGCCGACGAGCACGCCGCCATCGTGCAAGGCCACGCGCAAGATGACGTTGCCCTTCGGCAGCACCACGGTCAACGCATAGGTGCCATCCGGCCGGCTGATCGCCGTGAGCGCTTGACCGCGCTCATCGACGAGCAGCGCGCCGGTCGCGTCATAGAGCCGGATCGTGGCATCGGCCAGCGCGAGCTCGGCCGCGCCGGCTGCGACGCCGGCCGCGACCAGCGCGTAGCGCGTCTTGCTCACGAGGCCGCCCCCGTTGTCGCTGATGATGCCGCCGCTGTTGTTGCTGATGACCCCGCCGCCGTGGTCCGAGACGAGGCTGCTGCCGTTGTTGGAGATCACGCCGCCGGCGCCCGCGAGCAGCTTGACCTTGCCCGTCAGCAACGTGGGCTGGCCGATCTGGCTGACGACGCGCGTGGCGGCGAGCGGCGCCCCCTTGCCGGCAGCACCGCCGGCCACCTTGGCGGGGGACGACGCGCCGCCCGCCCGGCCGGCGCCGGCCGAGGGCGCCGCGGGGCCGCCCAGGGAGCAGCCGGCCACCAACAAGCAAATCGCGGGGAGCCAGGGGAACGGATAGGTCCGGATCGCCATAGAATATCCTCGTAACGTGATTGTTCCCTGGTCCCCCGACAAGGCACCGACAAACCGTGCGCCCGAGATTAAGTTTGCCTGAAAACGTGCGCGTGAACCCGCCCCCGGTGGCCTGCCGGGAGCGGGTCGACGCACGAGGTGGCAGTTACCAGCCGTTGTGCCAGCCGCCGAATTGGTCCGGCGTATAACCACTGCTTTCGGCGCCGATCTGGTCGTTCGAGCCGGACCAGGGCTCACGCCCATCCCCGTTGCGGCTCGCCGGGTCGAACGGGGGGCGCGGCGGGAGCATGCCCGGGTGGCCGGGGAACGGCGGCCGGGGCGGGCCGGGTTGGCCCTGGAACGCGGGCGGGAACTGGCCGAACGAGTCGGGAGCGGGATAGGGGCTGGGTCCGCCCGGGTGCCGGACGCCGGGTCCGAACGGTTGCGGTCCCCTCATGTAGTGGTCCGCCCCCATCCCGGGCCGAGGACCGTACATGGGCCGGCCGGGGCCGCCCGGACCACCCGGCACGCCTGGGCCGCCAGGCATCGGGGGGCGCGGCGGTCGCATCGCAGGGGCGCCGAAGGGGGTCGCATGGGGGGGGCCGAAGGGCGGATGGGGCATCTTGCTCTCCTGTCTCTCTGCGTGGACCGATCCCCGATCGACCCTGCCGGGCGAGGCGGACGGACCGCCTGCCGGGTGCTGGGACGATTGTGCCGAGGCGGACCGACAAGGCGCCGACAACCCGCGCCTCCGAACTTTAAGGCGCGGATAAAGATCGCGGCGCCCGCGGGTATACGAGGCGCGGCATGGCGACACCCTGGATCGTTCAAGGCAAAATCAGCGCGCCGCCGTCGGCGGAGGACCACCTCCTGCGGCGGCTACTGCCCGAAGGGCCGCTGCCGCGCGTGATCGCCCTCGTGGCGGGGCCCGGCCACGGCAAGACCCTGGGCCTGGCGGGCATCTCGGCACGGGCGGCGCAGGCGGGACACCTGCCCGTCTGGTTGACCTTCGACGAGCTGGATCACGACGCGGTGGCGGTCTTCGCCCACCTGATCGCGGCCGTGCGCGCCCATGTGCCGCCATTCGGCGCCGAGACGGAGGCGGTGCTCGGCGCCAGCCAGGTCGACCTCCGGGTGATCTGGCAAGCGTTCTTCCAGGAGCTCGCCGGCTACAACGCCGAGCCCGGCTTCCTGCTATGTTTCGACGATTTCCACCACGCGCTGCGACAGGTGCCGGAGCTCGCCAGGGCGTTGTTCTACTTCGCCGACAAGCTGCCGCCCGGCGTCACGCTCGCCCTGACGGCTCGCACGCGCCTGGCGCTGCCGTTCGCGCGCCTGGCGAGCCGCGGCGGCGCGATGCTGCTAGGGCCCGACGAGCTGCGCCTCTCCCCCTCGGAGGCCGCGGCGCTCTGGACCGCGCGCACGGGGGCACCTCCGCCTCCGGGCTGGGAGGAGCGGGTGGCATGTTACGAGGGCTGGCCCCTCGGGGTGGCTTACGCCGCCGCGGCCTGGCGCGAGGGCACGGTGGCGTCGACGGTGGCGGTGCCGCCGACCGGGGCCGTGCCGCCGACCGGCGCGCTCGCCACCTTCGTCGCCGAAGAGTTCTACGCCGGGCAGCCGGCCGAGCTGCGCGCCCTTATGCTCCGGGCCGCCCTGCTGACGGCGCCCACGGCGGAGGCCTGTGGGCAGGTGCTCTCGGCGGCGCACGCCGCCGAGGACCTCGACCGCCTCGAGGCGGCGCAGCTCGTGCTCCGCCTGCCGGACGGCGCCTATCGCTTCCCGACCTACCTGCGCGACTTCCTCGCCGCCGAAGCCGCCCGCGTGCTGCCTGCGGCCGAGCGCGCCGCGCTCCATGGGCGTGCCGGCGTGTATTACCTCGCGTGCGGGCTGCCGGAGCTCGCGGTCGAGCATGCGGTGGCGGCAGGCGACTGGCGACAGGCCATCGCCGTGTGCCGCGGGCTGGTCCCGGAGCTCATGGCCCGCAGCCGCATGGCCCGCCTGGAGCACTGGTTCACGGCATTCCCGCTCGCCGAGCAGGAGCGGCCCTGGGTGCAGCTCTGGTGGGGGCTGCTGGCCTGGCGCGCAGGCGACGGCACGCGCGGCCGGGCCTACTTCGAGCGCGCGTTGGCCGGCTTCCGGGCGGACGGCGACCAGGCCGGCGAGGTCAAGGCGACGGTGCGCCTGCTGACGATCGCCACCCACCAGCAAGACGAGGCCGCGCTGGGCCCGCTCGCCGCGGCGATGCGCGAGCTGGCGCCCGCGGGCGGCGACGAGGACCGCGCGGATCTCCTGCTGGCCGAGGCGATGGCCGGCGAGCAGCGCGGCGATCTGGCGGCCTGGCAGGCCGCCAACGAGGCCGTGCTCGCGCTGCCCGCGGGCACGAACATCGAGGTCGCCCAGTGCGCCGGCATCGCGTGCCTGAACCTGTTCACCGTCGCCCTGCACCGCGGCGACCTGGCGCGCGCGCGGCGGTTCGCCGACGAGGCGCTGGCGCTCGCCACGCGCTGGGAGTTCCGCCCCGAGCAGCTCTTCGCCGGCTTCTTGCGGGCCCACCTGCAGGTGCTCGAGGGCGACCTCGAGGCGGTGGACGCGTACCTGGTCGGCCTGCCGGCCGCGTGGGAGGAGGTCCTCGACTGGCATGATCGGGCTTGCGCGCTCACGACCGTCGGCGCCTACCACCAGGGGCGCGGCGACTGGAAGCAAGCCGAGCACGCGCTCGCCCGTGCCGCCGCCACCTTCGAGAAGGCAGGCTTCCCGCTGGGAGGGAAGCTGGTGCTGGAACGCCAGGCATGGCTCGCGATCCAGCGGCAACAGCCGGCGCGGGCGCTGCGCCTGCTGGAGGCGGCCGGCGAGCTCGCGCGGGATCGCCTCGCGGACCTGGGGCTGCGGCTGGCGCGCGCGCGCGCGCAGGACCTCGCCGGAGAGCCCGCGGCCGCCGCGAGGGCGCTCGGCGAGCTGGCGGCCGATGCCGGGGCCCTGGGCGCCGCGTTGACGAAGGTCCGCGCCCGCCTGTACGAGGCCGCGGCCCGCGCCCATTCGGGCGACCTCGCGGGCGGGCGCGAGGCGCTCGCGGCTGGCCAGGCGGAGATCGAGGCTGGCGGTTACGGCTTCCTGGGCAGCCAGGATGCGCGGTTGTGGCAAGACCTGGCCCCGTTGCTCGCGCCACCCGCCACTGGACCGGCGCCTGGCGGGCGCGCGCCGCTCGAGCTGCGCCTGTTCGGCAGGCTCGAGGTGAAGCTCGATGGCGTCCTGCTCGACCACTGGCCGCGCCGCAAGAGCAAGGCGCTCCTCGCGGCCCTCGCGTTGCACCCGCGTGGGTTGGCGGGCGTCCAGCTCGCCGAGATCCTGGAAGAGCGCTCAGGCCGACTGGACGGCGTCCAGGCCTGCGCCGGCGCGCTGCGTCGCCTGCTCGAGCCCGGGCTGCCGGCGGGCGCACGCTCACGTTTCCTCCCCTTCGAGGACGATCGCTACGTGCTCGCGCCTGAGCGGGTGGGCTTCTTGGATGTGGGCGCCTTCCGGGCGGCCATGGCGGCCGGCGAGGGCGCCCGCGCGGGCGACCCCGGGCGAGCGCGGGCGGCCTTCGAGGCGGGTCTGGCGCTCTATCGCGGCGACCTGCTGGACGAGCCGTTCTTCGCGGCGTTCTTCGCGCCTGAGCGCGAGGCGTTCAGGCGCCAGGCGCTCGCGGCGCTCCTGTGGCTCTCGGAGCGCCACGCTTTCGAGGGCGACGAGCTGGCCGCAGCCTCGTGCCTGGGACGGGCCGCGGCGCTCGCCCCTTGCGACGAGGCGATCGCGCTGGCGGGCTTGCGCCACTTCGCCCTTCGCCGGTCGCCGGACCGCGTGCGACACGCCTATTGGGACTACCGCAAGGCGCTCCATCGCGATCTCGGGCAACCACCTTCCGCTGCGTTCGAGGCGGCCTACCGGGAGCTGATCGCCCAGGCCACGACGTAGGTCGGGCTTCGGCCCGCAGGGCCGGGCGCCGGCCGTTCGGCTTCAGGGAGCCGGGGCCTTCGTGCTGGCTGGACCACCGATCGGCAGGTCGATCGTGAAGCGGGTCCCGCTACCCGGCTCGCTCGCCACCTCGACCGTGCCCCGATGGAGCTCGGCGAGCGCCTTCACGATCGCGAGGCCCAGCCCGAGGCCGCCGCGGCGGACGGCATCGCCGATCTCGAGCTGGCTGAAGGCCTCCCAGATGCGCGCCTGGTCCGCCGACGGCAAGCCCGGCCCCGTGTCCGCGACCGTGATGCGCACGCGATCGCCGACACGCGCGGCGCCTATGGTCACCGTACCGCCCGCCGGGGTGAACTTCCGGGCGTTGTCGAGGAGCTCGAACAGCATCTGGCTCAAGCGGCGCCCGTCGGCAGTGATCGGGGGCAAATCGGCGGCCAGCTCGGTCCTGAGCTGCAGGCCGCCGGCATGCATGGTGCTTGCCACGACTGCCACGGCCTGCTCCACCACCTCGGGCACCGACGTCGGCTCCAGATAGAGCGGCAGCTGGCTGGACACCAGCGCGCTGTAATCCACGACGTTGTTCAGGTGGGCGGTGATCCGCCAGGCTCCATCGAGGATGCCCGCCACGAGCGGGTCGCCCTCGAGCCGATCTTGCAGCAGCTCGGCGTAGCCCGTGATCAAGGAGAGTGGCGTCTTGAGCTCGTGCGAGATGGTGGAAAGGAAGTGATCCTTGAGCGCGGCGACCTCCCGGGCCTGGTTCAGCTCCGCGTCGCGTCGCGCCAGCTCCTCCATGGCCCGCTTGCGATCGGCGATGTCCCGGATGATGGCGATCACGAAGGTGCCGGCCTGCGTCTTCACAGGGCTGAGGCTGACGTCCACCGGGAACTCGGAGCCATCCTTGCGCCGCGCGTAGAGCGCCAGGCCGACCCCCATCGGCCGGGCATGCGGGTCCGCGAGGTAGGCGGCGCGGTGGTGGGCGTGGCGCTCGCGAAACCGCTCAGGCAGCAGCGAGTCCAGCGGGCGGCCCACGAGCTCGTCGGGCCCGTAGCCGAAGAGCTGGCGCGAGCGCGCGTTGGCATAGCCGATCCGGCCCTGCGCGTCGACCAGCAGGACGGAGTCCGGCGCGAGCTCGATCAGGCTGCGGAACTTCGACTCGCTCTCGCGGAGCGAAATCTCGGCCCGACGCCGCGTCGCGAGGTTCGACACGCGGGCGCGCAGCTCCTCGGCGGAGAACGGCTTCGTCACGTAATCTTGCGCGCCGAGGCGCAGCATGGTCACGCACATGGCTTCGTCCGCCCGGGCCGTCAACATGACGATCGGCACCTGGTCCAGCTCCGGGCGCTGCCGTGCCGCTACCACGAATTGGTCGCCGCTCATGTGCGGCATCATCACGTCCGACAAGATCACGTCCGGCACCGCCTCCGCGGCCCGGTCCAGGCCCTCCTGGCCGTCGTGGGCGGTCACGATGCGGTAGTCGTCCGCGAGGACCTGGACCAGGAAGCGGCTCATGTCCGCGTTGTCCTCGATCACCAGCACGAGCGGTCGCGCGTCGTGGACCGGCGGTCCGCTCATGGGCGCCCGCGCTTCCGCTGCGACCGGCCCCGCAGGTGGCGCTGCGGGTGGCGCCGCGGCCAGCGGGGCCAGCGCGATCGGGGGAGGCGCAATGGCCAGGGCCGCGACCCCGGGCTGCGCCGCGAGCGGCAGCACGACCTCGAAGGCCGCGCCGCCCAACGCGCCGTCGACGACCGCGATGCGTCCCCCATGCAGCGCGACGAGGTCCCGGGCGATCGCGAGCCCCAGGCCCATGCCACCGAATGATCGCGCGGCCTCGCCGTCCAGCTGGGAGAACCGCTCGAAGACGGCCTCGCGCTGCTCGGCCGGGATGCCGGGGCCGGAGTCGTCGACCCGCAACACGGCGTGGGTGCCGGCATCGTCGTGGCCCAGTTCGCACATGACCCGGCCGCCCGGCGGCGTGAACTTGAAGGCGTTCTCCAGGAGGTTCAGGAGCACGCGCCGAACCATGTCCGCATCGGCGCGGGCGCCGAGCGCGGGCGGCGTCCGGACCTCCAGCGTCATGCCGCGCGCCTGCGCGACCGGTTCGTAGTTCGCCGCGGTCTGGCGCACGAGCTCGGCGAGATCCACGTCCGCGTAGCGCGGGGCCACCTGGCCGGCTTCCAGCCGGGCGATGTCGAGCAGCGCGTCGACCTGCACGGCGAGCCCGCGCGCGTTGCGCGCGATCATCTCTACCGCCTCGCGATCGGCTTCGCCGAGCCCCTCGCCGGCGAGCAGCCGCTCGGCCGGCGCCAGGATCAGCGTGAGCGGCGTGCGCAGCTCATGGCTGACGTTCGCGAAGAACTGCGCCTTCAGGTGGGCGAGCCGCCGCAGCCGCTCGTTCGCGTCCTGGATTTCGACCGCCCGCCCGATCAGCTCGGTCTCCATGCGCTGGACGCGGCCGCGCAGGTCCGTCGCGACGGCCTGCTCGGCCTGCCCGTGCTCGCGCAAGCGCACGAACTCGGTGACATCCTCGACGCGGTGGATGATGAAGGCCACGCGGCCCTCCGCGTCGAGCACCGGCGCGTTGAGCGGGCTCCAGTAGCGCTCCTCGAAGCCGCCGCCCTCCGCGTCCGGGCGCCGGACGTCGTACTTCTGGAGCGCCATCGCGTCGCGCTCGCGCAGCGCCAGCACCCGCTCGAGCGACGCGCGCAGGTTGCGGGTCCCGGTGGCGTCAGCATCGCCGGGGTTGTCGGGGAAGACCTCGAAGATGCCGCGGCCCACGAGCTGCGCGCGGTCCGCCATGGCGGCTACGAGATAGGCGTCGCTCGCGTCGACGATGACCAGATCGGGCGTCAGCACCAGGTACGAGCCCGGCATCGATCGAAACAACAGCCGGTAGTCCGGCTCAGGCTTCTCGGCCGGCCGCGCGCGGTCATCCATGCTCCCTCCGGCGCCCAGGCCACTCGACGCATCCCACGAAAATCTAACATCGCCTCGGCGACGGTCTATCGTCGAAATGTGCGGAAAACTCGGTGTGGTTCCTCAATGGCGCGAGGCAGCCAGCGGTCAGGAAAGGACTCGGCGGTGGACCACGACCGTCGGCGGCCCGGCGATGAGCGCCCGCCAACGCTGCAACAGCGCCACCTGCACGGGATCCTCGCGGATCGCCCGTTCGCCGGCCTGGTAGGCTTCCTCCGTGCGGTAGTAGAACACCTCGTCGTAGGCCTCGGGATCGCCCGCGACCGCATACACGACGCCCCGGCAATCGCCCTGGGCCTCGAAGACGGGAAAGGCGTCCTGCACGTAGGCGAAGAAGGCCTGGCGGTGCTCGGCCTGCACGCGGATGTGGAGATGGAGAACGACCGCCGCCTCGTCGATGTGCATGCGCGTTTCCTCCTGCTACCGGGCGCCTAGCTCGCGGCCGATGCGCGCGCTGAAGCCCGGCTCGCGGGCCTGCTCGATCAGCGCGCGATCGCCATACCGGGCCCGCACCGCGTCGATCATCCGGCGGTAGGTCGGGTAGCCGATCGTCTCGTCGGCGGCGTCCTGACGAACGAGCGCCGAAAATGCCGCGCCGTCGAGCGGAGGTTGGCCCTGGAACTGGTCCGCCACGGCGATCGCCAGCCCCTCGAAGAACCAGCGCGGGCCCATCGCGTCCTCGCTGCCGAAGCGCGCCTTCGCGACGCGCGCGTGCGCCTGGTGCGCGAGCTCGTGCACCAGCAGCTGGTGCCAGGCGCGGGCCGTCCAGGGCTCCCGCGGATACAGGCGCTCCCAGGTGCGCCGGAAGCCGGCCGGGTCGACGACGTGCAGGGCGCCGTCGAGCACCGTGCCGCTGAAGCCCGCCGGGATCTGCGCGACCGGCACGCCGGCGACGCGGGCCATCTCGGCCCGGACCGAGGCGCCGTCGTAGACGAAGGCCTCCCGCAGCACCTCCGTAGGTGGGAGCGGATAGCCGACCCGGCGGAACCAGGCGATCACCTCGTCGCGGGCCACCACGATCGCGCGCCGCAGCGCGGGCCGCTGGCCGGTCAGGGGCGGCGACACCGTGAGCGTGAACCCACAAGACCTGTCGGCCGAATGCGCGAAGGCCGACGCGCTGGCGACCAGCAGAAAAGCGAGGGCCGTAGAGACGGCGGCGATCGGGCGACGAAGCGGCATAGGGCGTTTCTCAGGGTGAGGCGTTGCGACGACGACGGCCCAGGATACCGCACCTGGCACCAAAATGGGGTGGGCCGGGCCCACCCCTCTCCCACGGACGCGCTATCGTGCAGGATCGCTCACTCGCCCACGGCCCCGGTGGTGGGCTTGGCCTCGGATTCCGTCCGCAGGAACTGCACGTTGGGCTCGGTTTGGGCCGGCGCCTTGATCTCGTGGAAGATCTCGTAGTTCTCGCGGGTGGGTGGCTGGGTCACGCCGAAACTGTCCGCGACGCTCTTGCGCACGCCGTTGGCATCGGCTTCGCTGGCGTCGCGGATGATCTAGGTTGCCGCCATCTTGGACCAGGGGCGGCGGGCCAACAACGACCGGCGGGTCGAATAGCGCGCCGAGACGCCGGTGCCTGTTCCTCCGGCGAGATTGACGAGGAAAGTTGGGTGGTTTTTCCCGATCCGGTTGACCGACTTCCCGGTCTACGATGATCGCGGGTGAGGTGTCTGTCCAGGCAAAGGGGCCTGGACGACCCGCCGCAACCGAGAAGGAGGTAGCCGTCATGCGCTACGCTGAGTTGCGTGCCATTCACCACGACCACGAGTACGTTCGGCAGAGCCTGACGCTGATCCGCGCCGCGCTCACCTGCCGCACGACGCCGCCGGATGGCCACGCCTATTGGTGCATCGTGCGCGATGCGGCGACGTACCTTGCGGAGGAGCTGCCCCGCCATATGGCGGAGGAGGAAGCGCTGATCTTCCCGCTGTACGACGGCCTGCCGGGCTCCGAGCGCCTCGAGGACCTGCGCGTCGAGCACCGCGAGCTCGCGCTCCTCACCGCCGACGTGATGGCGGCCGTGAGCCAGCTCGCTCCTGGCCCCCTCGATCGCCGCTGGGCCAACGTCCGCGCGCTGGCGGCCCAGCTCGAGGCGATGCTTTCCGCCCACATGGACAGCGAAGAGGCGCTGCTGCGGAAGCTCTCGCGGAGCGATCAGGTGCCCGCGGGCTGCGCCGGGTAACGCCACGGGCCGCGGATCGGGATGCCGGAGGCGACCGGACCGGTCGTTACCGTAGTCTGCCTGGATGTACCGAGGCCGCCCGCGGGCTATGATGTGGCCGACGAGCCACAACCGCCGAGACCCGCCGAAGGAGGCCCCGATGCGCGCAATCGCCGAGCCAGGCACTCGCCAGACGGTGCTCGTCGCCGTCTTCGACCGCGTCGACGCGCTGCGGCGTTGCCTCGACGCGATGCGTGACACCGGCATCCCCGCGGACGGCCTCACGATCATCGCCCACGAACAGCGCGCCTCTGGCACGCCGGGCGCCTCGGCCGAGTCCGGCACGGCGCTCGCGCATGAGGCCTTGATCGGCGGCATCCTCTCCGGCTACCTCGGGAGCTGGGGCGGGCTCGCGCTCGTCAGCATCCCCACGTTCGGCCCCATGGTGGTGGCGGGCGGCGGGCGGGCGGTCGTCGCGGAGCGGCTGACCGAGGCGCTCGCAGGCATGCCGCCCGCGGATCGGCCGCGGGCGGGGCTGCTCGCCGCGCTCGCGTCCGGCAGCTGGCTGCTGGTCGCGCATGGCGACGAGCAGCTGCTTGCGGCGGCGGACCGGTGTTTGCGCCGCCATGAGGCGGTGCGGGTGGAGCGGTTGGAGGCGTGAGCTGGTCGGTGTAAATCCCGCCAGCACCCGTCCCTTTCCGGGTGTCGTTCAGCTTGCCTTCGGGCGAACCACCAGCACGGCGCCGGGCCAGTGGTGGATGACGGCGTCCGAGGTGCTGCCCAGGAAAAGGCGCTCCAGGGCGTTCTTGCCATGCGCGCCGAGCACGATCAGGTCCGGTTTCAGCTCGGCGCCCAGCGCCAGGATCTCGTGCGGGGCCTCGCCTTCGCGCTCGTGCGCCGTGGCCGGGATGCCGAGCTCGGTGAGCAAGGCGACGGCCTTCGCGGCGTCGATCTTCGCGCCGGCCACCTCGCGATCGATGACCAGCGCCGCGGCCGACGCGGTGGTCTCGTAGCTCATCATCAGCGGCACGAGGTTCGCGACCGAGACGACATGGACCTCGGCGTCTTTCAGCGGGAGCAGGCGGGCGGCCTCGCGGATGGCATCGTGCGACCAGGCGCTGCCGTCCGTCGCGATCAGGATCTTCATGGGGTTCCTCCTTCCGGGCGATACCGTCCGAGCTTACGCGGACCGAGCGCGGGCGCCATCGGGAAAATCCACCGACCTGCCGATCAGCGGCCCACACCCAGCATAAGGGGTAAACCCCGATGGTCGAACAGCCGGCCCGGGCTACGATCACGGGACGTAACGTCATGAAAGGACGGCCCATGAGCGACCCCACCGCCGCCGGCTGCGAGATCTTCTACTGCCACATCTGTGGAGAGCCGCTCGCACGTGGCACGACAGGCTTCAGTGGCTATGAGCTCTCTTGTGCGATTTGCCAGGCGAGTTATCATATCGACGGCGAGCAGGCGTCATACATCCTCTCGACTTTCGTCGAGCACGATGAAAGCCCGGTTGTCGTTCCCGTCGCCGAGCTGCGCGACAAGAACCGCGTGCGCCACGCCGAGTCCGCCGAGCGCCCGCGGCTCACCAGTTAGCGCCTGCGGCTCACCTGTAAGCGCCTGCGGCTCACCAGTTGACAAATCCCTTGAACGTGGAGAACCCGATGGAAGCCCCGACCAAGACCACCCGCATCCTGCTGGCCGACGACCACGCCATCCTGCGGTCGGGCCTTCGCGCGATCCTGAGCCTCGAGCCCGACCTCGAGGTGGTGGGCGAGGCGAAGGACGGCATCGAGGCGATCAAGCTCACCAAGGAGCTCAACCCCGACCTGGTCCTGCTCGACATCCACATGCCGCGCATGAACGGCCTGACGGCCCTCGGCGCGCTGCGCGAGCAGGCGCCGGACGTGAAGGTGCTCGTGCTGACCTCGATGGAGGAAGAAGAGTACATGTTCCGCGTGATCGAGGCCGGCGGCTCGGGCTACGTGCTCAAGCGCGCGGCCGACGAGGAGCTGATCGCGGCGATCCGCGAGGTGCAGGCCGGCGGCGCGTTCGTGCGGCCGGCGATCGCCCGCTCGCTCGCCGCCGACTACCTCGAGCGCGTGGAATCCGGCGAGGAGGAGCGCGACACCTACGAGAAGCTCACGCCGCGCGAGAAGGAGGTGCTGGGCCTGATCGCCCGGGGCCTCACCAACCAGCAGATCGCGGACGACCTCGTGATCAGCGTGCGCACCGTCGAGACGCACCGCGCGCACATCATGGACAAGCTGGGCTTCAAGAACCGCGCGGAGCTGGTGAAGTACGCCATCCGCAAGGGCTACCTCGCGTAACCCGGAATGCGCAGCGGCCATCGCGAGCTCAAGCTCCAACGCCTCGTCGAGGCCGGCATGCTCCTGCACCAGGAGCTGTCGCTCGACATCCTGCTCGGGCGCCTCGTCGAAGTGGCGGCGCACCTGCTCGAGGCCCGCTACGTGGCGCTCGGCGTGCTGGCCGACGACGGACATACGCTGAAGAACTTCATCACGACGGGGCTCACGGCGGAGCAGCGCGAGGCTATCGGTCCCTTGCCCACCGGTAAGGGGCTGCTCGGCGCCATGTTGAGCGAGGGACGGCCGCTGCGCCTGGCCGACCTCAACAAGGACGGGCGCTCGGTGGGCTTTCCGGCCAACCACCCGCCCATGAAGAGCTTCCTCGGCGTGCCGATCATCTGGCGCGGGCGCGTGTTCGGCCGGCTGTACTGCACGGAGAAGATGCCGGAGAAGGCGAGGGAGCTGGACAAGCCGACGGGGCCCGAGTTCACCGCCGAAGACGAGGAGATCGCGACGATGCTCGCGGCCCAGGCCGCGATCGCCATCGAAAACGCCAACCTCTACGAGCAGGCCCGGGCCGCCTCCCGGCTCAAGAGCGAGTTCCTCGCGAACATGAGCCACGAGCTGCGCACGCCCATGAACGCCATCCTCGGGTTCACGGAGCTGGTCCAGAACGCCGCGCTCGGGCCCGTGACCGACAAGCAGAAAGAGGCGCTCGGGCGCGTGCTGCGCAACGCGCGCCACCTGCTCGAGCTGATCAACGACGTGCTCGACCTCTCGAAGATCGAGGCCGGCAAGATGTCGCTGGTGGAAGAAGACTACTCGACGCGCGCGCTACTCGAAGCCGCGGCCTCCACGATCGAGTCGTTGGCGACCGCCAAGGGCCTCACGCTCAGCGTCGACGCGTTCGCGGCCCCGGCCCTCGTGCGCGGCGACGAGGGCAAGGTGCGCCAGGTGGTGCTCAACCTGCTCTCCAACGCCGTGAAGTTCACGGAATCGGGGTCGGTGACGATCAGCGCCCACGCCGAGAACGACCACTGGAACATCGAGATCACCGATACCGGCGTGGGCATCGCCCCCGAGCACCTCGCGATCATCTTCGAGGAGTTCCGCCAGGTGGACGCGTCGAGCACGCGCCAGGCGGGCGGCACCGGCCTCGGTCTCGCGATCAGCCGCAAGATGGCCCACCTGATGGGCGGGGACATCAGCGTCCGCAGCGCGCTCGGCCAGGGCAGCACCTTCGTGCTGCGGCTGCCGCGCGTGCCCGGCCTGCTTTCTGCCGCCGCCGTCGAGGTCTCGCCGACGCCGGGCGGCCGCCGCCCCGGCGGCCTCGTGCTGCTCGCGATCGACGACGACCCGGACGTGCTCGAGCTCGTGAAGACGCGCCTCGCGAACACGGAGTTCTCGGTCGTCACGGCGCTGGGCGGCGAGGCGGGGCTCAAGGCCGCCCAGGCCATCCGGCCCGACGTGATCACGCTCGACATCCTGATGCCGGGCCTCGATGGCTGGGAGGTGCTGCGCCGGCTCAAGGCGAACCCGGACCTCGCGGCCACGCCGGTGGTGATGATGAGCATCATCGAGAACCGCGCGCTGGCCTTCGGCATGGGCGCCGCGGAGTGTCTCGTGAAGCCCGTCTCGCGCGACCGCCTGCTCGAGGTGCTGCGCCGGCACGCGCTTCCCAGCGACGCGCCGGTGCTCGTCGTGGACGACGAGGCGGATGCGCGCGCCCTGGTCGGCGGCATCCTCACCACCGCCGGCTACGCCTGGACCGAGGCCGCCAACGGCAAGGAGGCGCTCGCGGCGATCGCCGCCCGCCGGCCGTCGCTCATCGTGCTCGACCTGATGATGCCCGAGCTCGACGGCTTCCAGGTGCTCGAGCGGCTGGCCGCGGACCCGGAGAACCGCACGATCCCGGTCGTGGTGCTCACGGCGATGGCGCTCACGCCTGAAGACGAGGCGCGCCTGGCGCAGGGCGCTCAGATCGTGATCAACAAGGCGTCGACCACGGCCGACGTGCTGATGGGCGATCTCCAAAACTTCCTGCGCAAACAGATCGGGCGGCCATGAGCCGGATCCTGCTCGTCGAGGACGTGGAAGACAACCGGGCGCTCGCGCGCTTCTTGCTCGAGGCCGACGGCCACGAGGTGATCGAGGCCGTCAACGGCCTCGAGGCGCTCGCGCTCGCGCGCGAGCACCAGCCGGACCTGATCCTGATGGACCTGTCGCTGCCGGAGATGGATGGCTGGGAAGCCGCCCGCCGCCTGTGGAGCGACCCCGCGACCGTGAATCTGCGGATCGTGGCGGTGACCGCCCACGCGATGGCGGGCGATCGCGAGCGCGTGCTCGCCGCAGGCTTCCGCGGCTACGTGGCGAAGCCGATCGACGTGCCGGCCTTCGCGAGCCAGGTCCGCGCGTTCCTGACCTAGACCGACCCCGAGATTCAAGGAGATACCATGGCTGCCGAATGGCTCGACCGCGCCGTCACCCCCGCTGAAGCCGTCAGGCTCGTGGGCAGCGGCGCCCGCATCTTCCTGCATGGCGGCTGCGCCGTCAGCCTGCCGCTCGAGGCCGCGCTCGCGGCGCGCGCGCGGCAGCTCGACGATCTGACCGTATTCCAGATGCACAAAGAAGGCGAGGAGGCGCTGCTCGACCCCGCGCTGGCCGGCCGCGTGCGGGTGAACGCGCTCTTCCTCGGCGCGGGCGCCCGCGAGGCGGTCGCCGAAGGCCGGGCGGACTTCGTGCCGGTCTTCCTCTCCGACATCCCGCATTACATGCGCAACGGCGTCTTCCCGATCGACGTCGCGGTGGTGCAGCTCTCGCGGCCCGACGCCCACGGCTGGTGCTCGCTGGGCACGTCGGTGGACGTGGCTTGCCAGGCGATCGCGTCGGCTTCGATCGTGATCGCCGAGATCAACGCGCAGATGCCGCGCACGCTGGGCGTGCGCGGCATCCACATCGACGAGGTCGACGCCTTCATCGTGACCGACCGGCCGATGCTCGAGCACGGCCAGCGGCCGTTCGACGCCGTTTCGCGCGCGATCGGCCAGCACGTGGCCGAGCTCGTGGAGGACGGCGCGACGATCCAGGTGGGCATCGGCGCGATCCCGGATGCGGCGCTCGCCGCGATGAGCGGCAAGCGCGACCTCGGCGTCCACACCGAGATGTTCTCCGACGGGATGGTCGACCTGATCGCCCAGGGCATCGTCACCAACGCGTGCAAGACCTTCGAGCCGGGCCGCACGGCCACCAGCTTCGTGATCGGCACGCGCAAGACCTACGACTACGTCCATGACAACCCGTCGGTGGTCTTCCACCCGAGCGACGTCATGAACGACACCCACATCATCCGGCAGCAGCCGCGCATGACGGCGATCAACTGCGCGATCGAGGTCGACCTCACGGGCCAGGTCTGCGCGGACTCGATCGGCACGCGGATCTACAGCGGCATCGGCGGCCAGATGGACTTCATCCGCGGCGCGGCGCTGGCGCCGGGCGGCAAGGCGATCATCGCGCTGCCGTCGACCGCCAAGGGCGGCACGCTGACCCGCATCGTCTCGACGCTCACGCCCGGCGCGGGCGTGGTGACGACCCGCGGTCACGTGCAATACGTGGTGACCGAGCACGGCGTCGCGGACCTGCGCGGGCTGGGCCTGAGCCGCCGCGCGGAGGCCTTGATCGCGGTGGCCGACCCCGCGCACCGGGCGGATTTGCTGGCGGCGGCGCGGGGGCGGAAGTTGTTCGCGGTAGGCCAGACGTAGGGCTCCGGTTAGACTGCCAGGACCTGGCCCCAGGCGCGGTCCTTCGCCGGGTACGGGTGGATGAACACGGCGCAGGGGGCCTCGTGGAGCACCCGCTCCGCCACGCTCCCGAACACCAGCCGCTCGAGCCCGCGCCGGTCGTGCGTGCCCAGCACGATCAGGTCCACCTGCAGCTCGTTCGCCACCGTCACGATCGTGTCGGCGACCGGACCGACGCGCAGCAGGCCCAGGGCGGAATGGCTCGCCGCCTGCAGATCGGCGATCGCCAGGTCCAGCGCGACCTGACCTTCCTCGGCCTGGCGGTGGTAGTGCTCGGCCGCGTGCGGGTGGCCGTCGGGGCGGTCGGCGGGGGCGATCACGGCCAGCACGAAGAGCTGGCTAAAGCTCGAGCCGAAGATGCGGGCGAACTCGCGGATCGCTTCCGCGGAAACGCACGAGCCCTCGGTGGCGATCAGGATGCGGCGCATGGGGTGGGGTCTCCTTCTCAGTCGGGTGGCGGAAGCGGGTGGAACACGGCGCGCCAGGCGAGCAGGCGCTCGACGTTCTCGACGGCGTCGTCGAAAGCGCGGTGGAAATCGAGCACCGTGGTGCGGCTGGCCTCGAGGTCGCGCATGAGCGCGCGCAGGCGCTCGAGCTCGTCCTCGAGCAGGCCTGCGAGCAAGGGCGGCGACTCGGCGTCGCACACGCGCCGCGCGAGCACCTCGACGCGGCGGGCCGCGACGTCTCGCTCGGCGCCGACCTCGCGCGCGAAGTCCAGGCAGGACTCGACCGTCTCGAGGCCGCGCGCGAACGAGGCTTCGAAGAGCGCGGACTCGATGGCGCCCGCCGCGCGTTGCGCGAGTATGGTGCGCAGGTGGGCGACGATGCTCAGCGCGGCCTGGGTGACGAACGGCGGCAGCGGCGCAGAGGCGACGCGGTTCGCCGCCTGGTCGAGCCGCAGGGCGGCGCCCGCGAGCGCAGGCGATGGGCTCGTCACCTTCGCGGCGGCGACGGGTGCCGCGGGGGCGGCCGCGATGAGCGTTTCGAGCTCGTCGAGCTTCCCCACAGGCAGCTCGGAGCCAGCTTCCCAGGCGGCCTGCAGCGCCTGCAGGCACTCGGCGATCGCCTGCCGGTGGCCGAACGCCGGGGTCGTGCGCAGGGCAGCCTCGGCGAGGCCGTGGAAACGCGCCTCGTTGGCGCCCGCGGCGAGGCCGCCCAGCGCCTGGAGGGCCTCCGTGACGGCGGCGTTCGCCTGGTCGGCGATCGCCCGCAGGCCCGGCTCGGCGAGGATGCCGGCGTCAAAGGCCGCGATCCCCTCCTCGAGCAGGCCGATCGTGTCTTGCACGCGGCCACGCACCGAGGGCGGGAGCGCCGCCGCCGCAACCGTCTGTCGGAGGTCCGCGAGCAGGCGGCGCGCGGCCATGGCGTCGTCCTGGTGGGCTGAAGCGCCCGCCACGACCGCGTCGAGCGCGTGGGTGAGCATCGCGAAGTCGGTCCAGAAGTAGCGCGGCGGCAGCCCACGGCGCACGAAATCGACCACGAGATCGGCGGCCCGCCGCTCGATCTCGAGCACACGGCTGCGCGCCGCCGCCGGCAGCTCGGCGTGCGCCAGGCGCCAGACGACGTCGTCATAAAGCGCGCGGGCGGCACGGCCCGCCATCTCCGCAGGCTGGTCCGGCCGGGCCGCGAAGGCGTCGATCGCCGTGAGGTCGGGGCCCAGAATGTGGGGCGCGGGCACACGGTCGGTCATCGCGGGGTTCCTCCTGGTCAAGGGCATATCCCGATGATGGGGCCGCGGCGGCGATCCGCCATCGGGGAAATCCCCGGTCAGGCGCCGCTTTTCGCGACGCTCGGCTCGAGGCCCTCGGCGAGCGCCGCGAGGGCCTCCGGGTCGAGCACCGTGATGCGCCCGCCGCGCCCGTAGGAGAGCAGCGGATGCGGGCCGTGGGACCATTCGCCGATGATCCGCACCGACTCCTCGTAAGCGATGCCGGCCATCCGCGAAAGCACCTGGTGCGGCAGCGGCGTCGGCGAGCCGCCGTCGCGCCGCTGGTGACGGAGGATCAGGCGGGCGAGGCGCGTGCGGGCGCGCTCCGACACCACGGCATGGAGCTGCTCATGCAGGTCCCGCAGGCGCTCGCAGAGGGTCGTGATCAGGCGCAGCGCGAACGCGGGCTGCTCGGCCATCAGCCCGACCAGGGCCTCATAGGGGATCAGGAGGATGCGGCTGCGGGTCATCGCGCGGGCCGTGGCAGGCGCGCCGCCGCCGTCGAGGAGCGCCGCCCAGCCGAAGATCTCGCCCGGGCGCAGCAGCCGGAGCGTGGTTTCCTTGCCGGAATGGGCCGATTTCAGCACCTGCACCGACCCCGTGAGCAGGACGTGGAAGTACGGCGGCGTGGGCTCCGCTTCGCGGATCAGGCACTCCCCGGGCTCGACGTTGCGCGCGAAGCTCACGGCCGCGATACGCGCGATCTGCGCCTCGTCGAGGCCGGCGAACAGGGGGAGCGCAGGGAGCAGGTCCACGTTGATCATGGTAATCATGGTCCTCGATCAAGGCGACGCTGCGAATCCGGGCAATCTACGGATGCCGCACATCGCTGATGCCAGGCGGTGTTTCAGGACAGCCCCAGGAAGGCCACGGTCCAGGCCGCGAGCCAGAGCGCCAGGGCGCTCTCGACGAGGCCGATGCACTTGAACGACGGCACGCCAGGCGCGAGCCGCCAGGCGGCGCTGAGGCCGCGCACCACGTAGGGCGCGCCCGCCACCGCCAGCAGCCAGCCAGCCGGGACGACCAGCGCGACGGCGACCGCCGCGAGCGCGAGCGCCCCATGGGAGCCGACGACGTCGCGGCCGAGCTGCCAGCGGGTCGCGCCGTCGAAGGGCGCGCGGACTTTCACGGCCGCGAGGCGCATGTTCACGTGCAGGATGCCGCTCGTGAAGCCCAGGAAGAACATCGTCCACAGCACCGCGGCCGGCCAGCCGAGGCCGCCGTGCGCCACCGCCCAGGCGGCCGGGCCGCTGAGGGAGAGCACAGCGGCCGTGAGCACCTGGCCGGGACCCGACCGATCGAGCCGGTCGCGCAGGGGGCCGGCCTGCGCGCGCAGGTGGACGGCGAAGAGCACGAGGCCCGGCGCCGCGAGCGCCAGCAGCGCGGTCCGGCCGGGCCCGAGCAGCAGCACGCCGCCCGACGCGACGAGGGCCGCCCCGTAGATCCCCAGCCAGGCCACGAGGGTCCGCGGCGCGCGCGGGCGCAGCAGCAGGGCGGCGACGTTTTGGGCGAGGAAGGCGGCGATCGCCGCGACGACGAGCGCCGCCGCGGCGACGGGCTCGATCGGTGCGGCGGCCACGAGGCCCGCCGCGAGCGGGGCGAGCAGCATGACCCAGGCGCCGTGCTCGCGCGGCACCGGCGGCGTGCCGAGCACGCCCACGGGACCGGTTGGGGACGAACGGGCCGTCTGGGCCATGGCGGGGTCCTCCGGCCTCAGGCGAGCCCGAGGGTGCGCGGGAACAGGATGTTGTTCTCGAGGTGGATGTGGCGGTGCGTGTCGAGCTCGAGCTCGCGCAGGCCGTCGAGCATCGTGCGGTACGAGTTGCAGGCGCTCTCGGGCACGGCGTAGCCGTTGGTGAGCTGGTTGATCGCCGCCAGGTCGCGGCCCGCGTCCTCGTGCTCGGCTTCCATCACGCTGATCGGCGCATGCACCGGCGGGCCGAAGCCCGTGCGCTCGCCGCGCGTGAGCTGGATGATCAGCGGGAAGAGCACGTTCTCCTCCTTGGCCATGTGGGTGTCCATCTCGGCGTGGAAGCGGGCGAAGGTGCCCGCCACCTCATGGAGCTCGGGGTGATCCTCGCCATGGACGCGCGCGACCTTGGCGGTGAGGAAGGTCAGACGCGGCATCGCCTCGCGCAGGAACGCGTGGTGGGTGTTCAGGATGTGCAGCACGAGCTCGGGGATCGGCGCGGCGTTCCAGTCGCGGTCCGCGGACGGCGCCGCGAAGGCGGCATCGAGCGCCTCGAGGGCGGCGAGCACAGCGACCGGGTCGACGCCGTGGCGGGCGCACGCATCGGCGACCGAAATCTTGCCGCCGCAGCAGTAGTCGATGCCGAAGCGCTCGAAGACTTTCGCGCGGCTCGCGCGCTCGGCCACGAGCTGCCCGACCGTCGCCTGGGGGGTGAGGGTGGCCATATAGTTGCTCCTTTCGGGGTGGGGTCAGGTAGAATTGTAATCCGGACCTCTTGGTCCGGATATCCGTAATCCCCCCTGATCCTTACGCGAGGCCAAACGCGTCATAATGGAATCATGATCAGCCAGACCGCCGAATATGCCTTGCGGGCCGTGACGTTCCTCGCCGAACGCCCGGACACGGCCTATTCGATCCCGCGGATCGCCGAGGCCACACACGTGCCGGCCCAGTACCTCGCGAAGATCATGCAAGACCTCGCGAAGCAAGGCGTGATCACGTCGCGCAGAGGCGTGAAGGGCGGCTATTCGCTCGCGCGCGCGCCGAACGAGGTGACCCTGCTCGAAATCGTCCAGGCCGTCGACCCGGTGCGGCGCATCACGTGCTGCCCGCTCGGCCTGGCGGCCCACAAGGACCACCTCTGCTCGCTGCATGCGCGCATCGACCACGCCTGTGGGCTGTTCGAGGACGCCTTCCAGCAGGCCACGCTGGGCGAGCTGCTCGACGAGGCCGCCCTGCCCGCCGCGGATGGCGGCCGGCCCTGGCCGCTGCGCTGAACGGGGACCGCGGCATGCCGCGCTTGCCATGTTTACATAAAAACGCTTCTGTGTTTTTATAGGCCCCGTGCTATCCGACCTCGCCGCTCGATTGCTGATCGCCGCCCTCGTGGGAATCCCCGCGGGGGTCGGCGGCTACACGTTCTTCTACGCCAAGGGCGCCTCGTACCTGACCAACGACCCGCGCGCCTGCGCGAACTGCCACGTCATGCAGGACCACTACGATGCATGGGTGAAATCGAGCCACCGCGCGGTGGCCACGTGCAACGACTGCCACTCGCCCAAGAACGTCGTGGCGAAGTACGCGACGAAGGCCGAGAACGGCTTCTGGCATTCGCTCAAGTTCACGACCGGCGACTACAAGAACCCGATCCAGATCCGGCCGCACAACAAGGCCATCGCCGAGCACTCGTGCCTCAAGTGCCACCAGGGCATCGTGGACGCCATCGCGGGGCCCCATGCCGCGCCCGCCGCTGACCACCCCAAGAACGAGGAAATGTCTTGCACGCGCTGCCACGGCGGCGTGGGTCACCCCCTGCCCGGCGGCACCACCGCCGGTCTCTGAGGACGTGCCATGAGCGACACCCCCGAACCGCCCCGTCCCGAACGCCGCCGCTGGATGCCGCTGGTGCTCACGTCCCTGGCCACCGCGCTCGTGACCGCGGGCGTCGTCGCGCTGCTCATGAGCATCATGGAGCACAAGGAGGAGGCGCGGACCCCGTACCAGCAGGTGGTGGAGCTGACCGACGACACAGTGGACCCGGCGATCTGGGGCCGCAACTTCCCCGCGCAATACGACGGCTACAAGCGCACGGTCGACCAGCAGCGCACGCGCTACGGCGGCAGCGAGGCCGTGCCGCGCACCCCGACGCAGGCCGACCCGCGCGAGGTGGTCGCCCAATCCCGGCTCAAGGAGGATCCGCGCCTCGCGGTGATGTGGGCGGGCTACGCCTTCTCGAAGGACTTCCGCGAGGAGCGCGGCCACGCGTTCATGCTGGAAGATCAGGTGTTCACCGAGCGCCAAAAGGCCGCCAAGCAGCCCGGCACGTGCCTGCACTGCCACGCCTCGGTCTACGTGCCGTACAAACAGGCGGGCGGCGGCGACCTGGTGAAGGGCTTCGAGAAGCTCAACCAGATGCCCTACGCCGAGGCCCTGAAGCACGTGAAGCACCCCGTCTCGTGCATCGATTGCCATGAACCGAAGTCGATGGCGCTGCGCGTGACGCGGCCGGCGTTCATCGAGGGCATCAAGGCGGCCAAGGCGGCGCAAGGGGTGAAGGACTTCGACGTGAACCGCGACGCGACGCGCCAGGAGATGCGCACCTTCACCTGTGGCCAGTGTCACGTCGAGTACTTCTTCAAGGGCAAGGAAAAGCGGCTGACCTACCCGTGGGACAAGGGCCTCAAGGTCGAGCAGATCTACGCCGTGTACGCCGAGAACGGGCACAAGGACTGGGTGCACGCCAGGACCGGGGCCAAGGTGCTGAAAGCCCAGCACCCCGAGTTCGAGATGTACAGCCAGGGCGTGCATGCCCGCTCGGGCGTGACCTGCGCGGACTGCCATATGCCCTATAAGCGCGAGGGCGCCCAGAAGGTCTCGGACCACCACGTGCGCAGCCCGATGCTGAACATCAACCGCGCCTGCCAGACCTGCCACAAGTGGCCGGAAGAGGAGCTCAAGGCGCGCGTCGAGTCGTTGCAGGAGCGCACCTACCTGATGCGCGACCACGCGCTGAACGCGCTCATGGACCTCGTGAAGGAGGTCGAGCAGGCCCGGGCCAGGGGCGTGACCGACGCCCAGCTCGCCAACGTGCACGAGCTCCAACGGCGTGGCCAGTTCTACGTGGACTTCGTCGAGGCCGAGAACTCGACAGGTTTCCACGCCCCTGAGGAAGCCCTGCGAATCCTCGGCCAGTCGATCGACTACATCCGCCAGGCCCAGCTCGCGCTGCGCGACGTCACGACGGTGCCGCGAGCCCCCAAG
This sequence comes from Candidatus Sericytochromatia bacterium, assembly GCA_036675505.1. Classification (GTDB taxonomy): domain Bacteria; phylum Cyanobacteriota; class Sericytochromatia; order S15B-MN24; family JAQBPE01; genus JAKFEW01. Next base: position 39,760 of record JAKFEW010000049.1, on the reverse strand, counting down.
TGAGGGCGACCGTGGCCCGGGCGACGGCGCTCAGCCGCCGATCTGGGACATCGTCCGCGTGATCGGCTGATCCGCGCCCCACTCATGGTGGAGCGGTTTCGCGCCGAGCGAGTGCAGGACCATCTCCTGGAGCCGCTCCGCCGGCTCGCCGCGGCGCAGGGCGCCGAGCAGGTCGACCTCCTGCGGCCGCATCAGGCAGGCCTTGAGCTGGCCGTCGGCCGTGAGGCGCGTGCGGTTGCAGGTGTGGCAGAAGGTCCGGCTCATCGGCGAGATGAAGCCCACCGTGCCCGCGCCACCCGGGATGCGCATCACGACGGCGGGACCGTTGCCCATCACCGCGCCGTCGGCCGGCTCGAGGCCGAACGTCGCGCGCACCTCGGCCTCGAGGTCCGCGGCGGCCAGGTAGCCCTTGGCGTTGAAGTATTCGCGGTTCCCCACCTGCATCATCTCGATGAAGCGCACGTGCAGCGGGCGATCGCGCGTCAGCGCCGCGAAATCGAGGACCTCGTCGTCGTTCGTGCCGGGGATGATCACCACGTTCACCTTCACGGCCGCGAGCCCGACGCGCAGCGCGGCATCGAGCGCCGCGAGCACGCGTTCGAGCTTGCCGCCACGCGTGATCGCCGCGAAGCGGTCCGGGCGGAGGGAGTCGAGGCTCACGTTGATGCGGTCGAGGCCCGCGGCGGCGAAGGCGTCGGCGTGGGGGGCGAACAGCACGCCGTTCGTGCTGAGCGAGACGTCCTCGATGCCGGGCAGCTCGGCAATCCGGCCGATCAGCGCGGGCAGGCCGCGGCGGACGGTGGGCTCGCCGCCGGTGAGGCGGATCCGGCTCACGCCGAGCGGCAGGAAGACCGTCTCGACGAGCCTGACGATCTCGTCGTCTTGCATCAGCGCGGCGTCGGGCATCCAGCGCAGCCCTTCGGCGGGCATGCAGTACTGGCAGCGCAGGTTGCAGCGATCCGTGACGGATAGCCGCAAATAGGTCACGGCGCGCGCGTGTTCGTCGATCAGCCGCATGGCCTAGCCCACCGACGCTGAGATCGCGTCGCTCGGCGCGCCGATCGCCAGGCAGGCCATGCCGCACAGCTCGGGCGGCTCGAGCAAGATCGTCTCGACGAGGTCGCCCGGCCGGAAGCCCCGGCTGTCGGCCGGCACGACCACGAGCCCGTTGGCGGCGGCCATCGCGCCCATCATCGCGGAGCCCTGGGGCCCGGCCAGGCGCGCATGGTAGACCGGGCCGGACTTGGCGATCTTCGCGCGCAGGAACACCTGGCGCCCCATGCGCTTCTCGTAGGGCTCGGCGGCGATCGCGAGCACGCGCGGCCGCTCCTGCGAGGTATGCCCCATCATGCGCCGCAACGCGGGCCGGATGTATACCTCGAAGCACACGGCGGCCGCGACCGGGTTCCCTGGCAGCCCGAAGACCGGCTTCCCGCGGATCGTGGCGAAGGTGAACGGCTTGCCGGGCTGCTGGGCGACCTCCTTGAAGTGCACGCGCCCGAGCGAGGCGAGCGTCTCGCCGACGTGGTCGAAGTCGCCCTTGCTCACCCCGCCCGTCGTGATCACCACGTCGCAGCAGAGCGCGCGCGCGAGCGCGCGCTTGATCTCGTCGGGATCGTCGCTGGCCGCCTTCACGCGCAGCGGCTGTCCGCCCGCCTCGGCGACCGCCGCCATCAGCGCGTAGGCGTTGCTGTCGTAAATCTGACCCGCCGCGAGCGGCGTGCCCGGCTCGGCGAGCTCGTCGCCGGTAGAGACGATCGCGACGCGCAACGGCGCGTAGACGATCGCGGTCGCGCGACCGAGGGCCGCGAGCAGGGCGATGCGCGACGCGTTGAGCGGCTGACCGGCCTCGAGCACGCGAGCGCCGCGGGCGACGTCCTCGCCGGCCCGTCGCACGTGCGCGCCGGCCTGGACGCGGGTCGGCAACGACACCTGGCCGTCGGCCTCGGAGGCTTCCTCCCAGGGCACGACCGCGTCGGCCCCGGCCGGCAACGGCGCGCCGGTCATGATGCGCATCGCCCGGCCGGGCGGCAGCGGTGGAACGAGGCGTGAGCCGGCCGCGACGGTGCCCGCCACCGGCAGGATCACCGCCATCCCGGCGGCCCCGACGAGGTCGGCCGCGCGGACGGCGAACCCGTCCATCGCGCTGTTGTCGAAAGGCGGCAGCGCGATCGGCGCGACCACCGGCGAGGCGACGACGCGGCCCAGCGCCGCGAGGATCGGCGTGGTCTCGACCGCGACCGGCGAGACGTGGGTGGCGATCAGGTGCCGGGCTTCTTCGACCGTGACCATGGGGGGACCTCCATATGCGCGGCGACGCCGTGTCTTCCATCGTACGGCGCGGCCCGTCTGCCCGGATGCGGGTGGAATACGGATGTGGGTGTCCGGATACCACCACGAGGATCGGGGTGATCCGTGTTTCAATCGGATGTGTAAATGCCCAAAGGGAGTCACCATGCCTAAAATCCGCATCAGGACGCGTCTCGACGGCCCCTACGTGATCGAGGTCGACGATGACGTCGAGATCGAGGTGGTCGACGTCGATCGCCAGCCCTTTCCGCTGCCCGAGAAGCGGCCGATCGCGCTCTGCCGCTGCGGCGCGTCGGCCATGAAGCCCTTCTGCGATGGCAGCCACAAGCGCATCGGCTTCGAGTCCTGCGACCGGGTCCCGAGCTGAGTCGCACCCATTAGCAATACTTAACTTGAGTGTCAAGCACTAATACCATATGCTCGTCTGGTTACCGGATGGCCATAGAGGAGGTGTTCCATGGTCAGCAAGACTCCCCGCAAGAAGCCCGGCCCCGCGAAGGGCGATCCCCGCGTCGTGGAGGCCGGTCGGCGTGGCGGCGAGGCCCTGCGCGCGGCGCGCGGCCCCGAGTACTACCGCGAGATCGGCAAGAAGGGCGGCCAATCGACGCGCAAGCGCCATGGCGCCGACTTCTACTCGACGATCGGGCACATGGGTGGCGAAGCGGTGAAGGCCAGCCATGGCGCCGACTACTACGCGGAAATCGGTCGCAAGGGCGGGCTATCCCGGTCGGGCGACGACGCGATCGCCGGCGCCTGAGCCCGCGTTGGGCGCCGGGATGGGCTCGACGGCGGCGCTCGCCGGAACGCTGAGGCGAACCGAGGCGCCGCCGCCGGGCCGATCGGCGATCGCGAGCTTGCCGCCGTGTCGCCCGGCCACGAGGCACGCGTAGGCGAGCCCCAGGCCGAGGCCCGGCGTGTGTTGGGTCAACACCTCGTCGGGCTGCAGGAAGGCCTCGCCGAGCCTTTCGCGGATCCGGGGCGGGATGCCGGGACCGGTGTCCCAGACCTCGAAGGTGACCTGGCCTGCGGCCGCGCGCACGCCGAGGCCGATCGTGCCGCCCGGCGGCGTGGCGCGGCGGGCGTTCTCGACGAGCTCGCCCAGGGCGCCCGCGAGGCGCGACCCATCCCCGTGCAGGCGCAGATCATCGGTCGGCTCGTCGTACATGAGCACGAGGCCGGCCTCGCGGCAGGCCGCCTCCTGGGACTCGAAGACCTGCTCGAGCACCTCGCCGGCCAGGACGGGCTCGCGTCGCAGGGGCCGGCTCTGGTCGGCCACCTCGACGTAGGCGATCATCAGGTCGACGTTGCCGGCGAGGCCCGTGATGGCGGCGGTCGTCGCCGCCAGGTGGGCGCGGCCCTCGTCGGTCAGCCCCGGATCGTCCTCGGCGAGCTCGGCGTAGCCGCTCGCGATCGTGAGCGGCGTGCGCAGCTCGTGGGCGACCACCGACAGGAAGTTGCTCTTGAGGCGATCGAGCTCGCGCAGCTCGTCGTATTGCCGCGCAAGCCGCTCGTAGGCGGCCTCGAGCGCCAGCCGCGCCCGGTCCAACGAGCTGAGCGCCCACGTGCTCGCGGTGGCCGCGGCGGTGTTCACGAGGGCGACCCAGCCGGTCTTCGCGAGGGCGTAGGCGAGCGGCCGGGCCTGCTCCTGAATGGTGTACGTGGTCGCGACGGCGGGGAGCCAGGTGAGCCGCTCCAGCACCTGGACGAGCGCATAGCCGGCGACGCCGGCCAGGGCCGTCGCGCCGGTCGCCTGCGGGCTTCGCGTGAGGAACGCGGCCTCGAGCGTGATGAGCGGGTACAGCGCCCACAGCCAGCTCGCCACGCCGCCGGTGCCATGGAGCCCGATCGTGGCCGTCGCCAGGTCGCCCACGATGCTCGCGGCGATCGCCCAGCGCCGCCAGCCGACGCGGTGGGCCGTGACCTGGACGAAGAGGTTCTGAGCCACCACCACGAGCGGCAAGGCCAGCAAGAACACCGGTGCCGGCAGCGCGCGCGCGGTCGCGCTGTCGTGCAGGGCGAAGAGCACCACCGCCGCGTACGCGAAGACGCCCAGCGCGAAGACCCAGCGCGCCCGGCTGAGCAGGGCGAGGCGCTCGCCGGGGTGGGACGGCGAGAGGCCTATCGGGTCTTCGAGCCGGTGTTCGAGCCTCACCGCCATGCGCGTGCCCCCGTCGGACCCGGGTGGGTCCTTTCCCACCATAGCACCGCCCCCGCGCCCCGAGGAGGTTCGGTCGCCAGCCGGAGCATATCCGCGCGGAACCCGGATGGCAGGGCCGCCGCGCCGTCCTAAGCTGAAGTCGGCGCGGGCCTGGCCCGCCGCGAGGAGGACCCATGGATGCCCGCATCACCGCAGCGAGCCGGGCGATCGCCCCCGTCGCCCCCATTCTGAACTACGGGCCGAACGGCGAAGCCTATGAGCGCAACGGCCCGGAGGCCCAGTGGGGCGAAGGCGCGGCGGCCGCCCGGACCTATGACGCGCGCCTGCATCACGCCGTGCCGGTCGTCCTGCGCGGCGTGATGCAGCCGCCCAACCCGTTCCTGCCGGCTCACCACGAGCGCTGGGGCGCTTACTTCTGGCTCGTGACCGACCATGAGCGGGTGCGCATCCTGCTCGGGCCGGTCCAGCCGTTCACGCCGCGGGCCTTGCGGCTCGTGCCCGACGACGCCGTCGACGTCCTCGGCTACCGCATCCACCTGCACGAGGAGGACGCGGTCGTGGCGGCGATGGTCGTCCATGGGCGCGAGCGGGCGGTGCTGCTGGATGCGGAGCGCCATCGGGTCGGTGGGCCACGGCCCGGCACCAGCGTCACGTGATGCGCCGAACGGCGCAGGAGGCTCCCATGTCCGGCGGATACGTCCCCATCAAGCAGCTCGCGGCGATCGTCGCCGCCCACCGCGCGGAACACCACGGCGACGCCCGCGTGGCCTTCGTGCTCGCGCCGGGCGGAGCGGCGGGCGCCTACCAGGCCGGCGCCCTCGAGGCCCTCGCCGAGCATGGCGTGCGCCCCGACTTGCTGATCGGCACGTCGTCGGGGGCGCTCAACGCGCTTGGCGTCGTGCTGGACGCGCTGGCGCCGCCGGCCGCCCCCCGCGCCTGGCCCGTCACCCGGCCCGGCCGCATCTGGCGAGCGCTGAGCCAGCCTGACGCCGGCGCGCGGCTGCTGGTCGACAAGCCCCATCTGCTCGGCTTCATCGCCGGCAAGGCCGGCGCGAGCATGGGCCTCGCGGGCGAGATGCTCGGCCACCTGCCGCACCTGGGCGCCGAGTGGGCCGCCATGCAGGCCGGCCTGTTCCGCGCCGACCGGCTGCGCGGGTTGCTCGTGGGGTCGATCGCGCGCGCCCTCGGGCACCGGGGCGACGACGCCGAAGCAGCTGGCCACGCGCTGGTCGACACCTGGGCGGCCGCGCACGCGGCGGGCCTGCGGCCGCCGGAGTTGATCGTGCTCGCGACCGATATGCAGAGCCACCAGGCCACGCCCTTCGCGCTGGGCACGCCGGACCTGACCGAGCGCCTGTTCCGCCACCACCACCCGGTCCGCGCGCTCGGCCACGGCGCGCTCACGGGCCCCGCCGTCGTCGACGCGTTCGTCGCCAGCGCGGCCATCCCGGGCGCGTTCCCGGCGGTCGCCCTGCCGGCGGACAACCCGAGCTGGCCGGCGCGGCGGTACCTGGACGGGGCGATCGGCGCGAGCGAGCCTTTCCACCTGGCCATCGACGCGGGCGCGACGCTGATCATCTCGCTGGAGGTCGCGCCCTACGCGCGCCCGCCGCGGCCCGACGGCACCACCGATCGCCACCCGCTGGCGCTCGCGGCCGACGCGCTCATGGCGATCCAGGAGCGCTACCTGCGCGCGGACGCGCGCGGCCTCGCGGCCTGGAACTGGCGCCTCACGGCCGACTGCGCGCCCGGGCGCCAGCGGATCGTGCTCTACCGGCTGGCACCGTCCTGTCAGGCGATCGGCCTGCTGGATTTCGACGGCCGGCACGAGGGCGGGGCGCTCACGCTGAGCCTGTTCGACTGGTACATGGAGGGTTACGGCGACGCCGGCGGCTGCGCGCCGGAGGCCTGGGCCGGCTACGTGCGGGAGCGGGATGATCATGGCGACACGGGGGTGGCGCTGGAGCGCGGGCATGGGGCTGGGTTCTGGGAGGCATCGCTCCGCGAGGCCCCCGGCCGCCGGCCCGCTGTCCCGTCGTCCAGCCCCCCGAACCCTTCCCTTCTTTCCAGCTCCCCCACGAACCCACCCGGGGGAGACGTGCCCGGCTTGCCCACGGAGGGGCTGATGCCCCGGAGCCCAGGGATGGGCGGGAGGGGTGCAGGGCGGTGAGGGGGGTCTCCCGGCGTGCCCCGAGCCCCCTCACCTGCCTCGTCGGGGCTCGTCAGCCCCTCCTCGTCCCCCTCTCCCCCACCGGGGAGAGGGTTAGGGGGTGCCGTCAGGGGGTCGCCGGCCGGGCGTGGGCGTCAGGCGGCGATCGCCACGTCGCCAGCCGGCGCGGCAGGTCGGCGAGGCCGAGGTTCGCGAACAGCCCGGCGGTCGCCCACCCACGGCGGACCGCGCCCGGCGCGCCGATCGCCTCGGCCAGCCGGCCGAGCGCCAGCGGCAGCCGGAGCTGCTTCACGCCGGCCCGCCGGGGAGCGGGGCCGACCACGACGTGGGCGCGCGCGACGCGGCCGCCGGCGATCGCGAGCACGATGCTCGCGAGCACCGTCCGGCCATCCAGGACCTCGAGCACGAGGTCCGTGTCGCCGAGCAGGCGCTTGAGCGGCCCGAGGCCCAGCATCTCGCTGAACTCATCCACATGCGCGGACATCTCGAGCTCCTCCGGCTCGAACGTGGGCAAGGCCCGCCGGAACCAGTCGTGCACCATCTCGACGTGAAGATCGGCGTAGAACTTCTCCTCGAGGATGCAGCCGCCCAGCGAATACGCGGTGGCGCGCATGTAGCGCAACACCGCCGTGAGGCCGATGCCCAGCTCGCGGTGGAAGTACAGCGGCACCATCAGCGCGCCGGCTGCCGCCTTGCGCGGCGAGAAGAAGTCCACCCACATCCGCGCGCGCAGCCGGCGTAGCTGCTCCTCGTCGAGCTCGGGGTGGGCCACGAGCAGGCGGCCCTCGGTGTAGTCGGTCCAGTCGCGCCCGAGCAACAGGCCCTCGGCCTCGAGCTCCGCGCGGTACTTCGTGTTCGGGTACGGCTGCGCGTAGATCGGCTCGATGTACGTCGCGTCGAGCCGGCGCGCATAGGCGCCCAGGCTCCCGAGCGTCTCGGCGCCGTCGCGCACGTCGCCGAAGACGTAGGAGTTGCCCACGTAGCAAGCGCCGGCCTCCAGCCACTCGCGGTTCACCTGGCGCAGGAACGTCCCGCTGTCCGTCGGGTAGCCCTTGCCGTAGCGCCGCAGCTGCTCCTTGGACGGGTTCTCGGCGCCATAGGAGACCATCACGAAGCCGGCCCGCACCATCTTGCGCTTGAGCTCCAGGTGGCCCTCGAAGGCGCGGATGAAGGTGAAGAAGGCCATCTTGATGCCCGAAGCGAGGATCAGGTCGCAGAGCCGATCGATCCGGGCGAGGTGGCCGCCGAGCTGGTCGTCGGTCACCATCACGAACTTCACGCCCGCGTAGTCGAGGCGCCTGAGCTCCTCCAGCACGTACTCGGGCGAATGGACGCGGTAGTTGTGGGGATAGACCGAGCCCGGCGAACAGAACGAGCAGGCGTGGGTGCAGCCGCGCGAGGTCTCGAGCAGGTCGACGGGGAATTCGCCGCCCGCGGCCACGTAGCGGTAGTGCGCCTTGCGCAGGTGGCGCGCGGGGGGGCGGAGGAGGTCGAGGTCCTTGTCGGGCACGCCCATCGGGTTGAGGACGGGGCCAGACGGCCCTTGCCAGGCGAGCCCAGGGATGCCGGCGGGGTCCTCGCCGAGCAGGAGCCGGCGGAAGGCATCCTCGCCTTCACCGCGGACGACGTAGTCCGCGAACGCCAGCGCCTCTTGCGGCGCCGAGGTGGCGTGCAAGCCGCCCATCACGAAGCGGGCCCGCGGCAAAGCCGCCCGCAGGCGTTCCGCGACGCCGTAGGCTTCGCGGCAGCGCATCGTGGTCTTCACGTTGATCGCGACCACGTCCGGGCGCGTGGCGGCGACCGCCGCCACCACGTCTTGCTCGAAGCGCGCGTCGAAGAGTTCGACGTCCGCGAGGTCTTCGACGGCCGCGCCGAGCCGCTCCAGGCCCAGCGACGGCATGACGAAGCCGAAGAAGGAGTCGGCGCTGGTGCGGACCGGGAAGACGAGCGCGACGCGCGGCCGGGTCATGCCCTTTGGGTCCAGGCGCGTCGGGCGTCATCGATGGCCGAATCGGCCTCGGCCACGAGGCGCCAGAACTCGGTGGTCGGGAGCCGACCGGTGCGGCAGTCTGCGAGGGCGCGGGACAGGTCGGCTTCGATCGCCGCGAGGTCCGCCCGGCGGGCGAGCGGCAGCGCCGAGCCACGTAGCTCGGCGCGCAGGGTGCGGATGGCTTCGACGCGGGTGTCTTGGAGTGGCATGGGCATCCTTCCGCTCTACGGGAGGGTTCCGTGGCGTCAGTGCTTCGTGTCTCCGTTCGCCGCGCGCGGCTTGAGCTGCGGGACGGCGTCGTGGCTGGGCACGTGGATCTCCTGTTGGGGCACCCGCGGATCGCGCGGCCGCAACGAGTCGGGGCGCTTGAGGGTCCAGGGGTGGCGGTTCCAGATGACGATCTGCCACGGGCGCACGAGGTAGCCCAGCGGCACGGTCACGATGTGCACCAGCCGCGAGAACGGGAACAGCGCGAGCAGCAGGTAGAAGTTGAAGATGTGCGCCTTCACGAGCAACGGCAGGCCCGCCACCAGGTCGACCCGCGGGTTGAACAACACGACCGACCAGAGGTAGGGCGCGGCGACCGCCGCGAACCAGTTCGAGCCCCAGCGGTACATGAACGCCGTCATCACGCCCGTCAGGACCGAGACGAGCAGGCCGACCAGCACGAGCATGTCGACGCCCGTCGAGACGGCCTGGATGCGCGGCGTGTTGAGGCGCCGGTAGGTGAGGATCGACAGTCCCGCGAGCGCCCAGAGGCCCAACGCGAGGCCCGTGCCCTCGAGCAGGTAGAGGCGCAGCGGGTCGCCGTTCCACAACAGGATCGCCGACGGCACGAGGAACGCCAGCAGGTGCATCGACAGGATCGCGAGGATGCCCCAATGGAACGGGATGCTGCCCCAGAAGAGCAGCTTGCTCTCGAGGAACTGGCTCGAAAGCGACGAGTACGTGAACTTCTGGACGCGGTAGCGGTAAATCGACACGCACACGGCGAGCGCGATGGCGACGTACGGCGCCACGGCGAACATCAGGAGATCGGTGTTCATTTGATGCGTTCCTCCATCGCGTCGCGGGCGACGTCCAACAGCGTGCGGTAAGGGTTCGACCGCTCCTCCTTCGCCGCCATGTCGCGCAACCGGTCGAGGCCGGGCAGGAGCTCGTCGCGGATCAGCACGTCGAGGGCCTCGTCGGTCCCGGCCTTCGCCATCAGCTTGAGCACGTTGCCCAGGTGGTCCGGCAGCTCGCCTGCCTCGTCGACTTCATAGGTCTGATAGAGCGCCCGCAGGTTGCTCATCACGGTCCCGCGCCGGTACGACTCGCCGTGCATGTGATAGGCCAGGTACGGCGGGGTCGAGGGCGTGAGGTCGAAGGTGGCGGTGAAGACGTCCTGCAGCTCTTCCACCGTGTGCTTCTCGATGTAGCGCATGAGCGGCTTCAGCTTGGCCGCGAGCGCGCGGTCGCTGATGTGGGGCTTCTCCCAGGGGTAATCGAGCAGCCCCGCGAGGGCGGTGGTGTCGATGGTGGTGGTCGTCATGGCTAGGCTCCCCGCTTGGGCGGCTGGATCGTGCCGAAGCCGACCGAAGCCTTGTGCATGAGCGGGTCGTTGACCTGCTCGATCTGGAACTCGCGGTGGTAGGGCGGCAGCACGAAGCGCTCTTCGATCGTGGGCATCGTCGTCAGGTAGTAGATCTCCTCGATCGTCTTCGCCGTGAGGCCCGCCTCCGCCATCGCGGCCTGGACCTCGGGGGCGATCTTGCCCTTCACGGTCTTGCCACGCATGTAAGCGCGCACCACCAGCAGCTTCTTCATGATCTCGCGCACCGGCGCCTCGTTGCCCGCGGCCATCAGGTTCGCGAGGTACTTGATCGGCACCCGCGCCTCGTCGATGTTGTGGAAGTACGACATATCGTCGACCGGCTTGCCGCCCAGCTTCACGAGCCCGTTCTCGATCGTCGAGACCACCGGCGAGAGCGGCGGCACGTAGTACATCATCGCCATCGTGCGGAACTCGGGGTGCAGCGGGAGCGCCAGGCGCCACTCCTTCACGAAGCGGTACATCGGGCTCGTCTGGGCCGAGCGGATCCAGCCCTCGTCGATGCCGGCCTCCCGTGCGGCCGCGATGACCTCGGGGTCGAACGGGTCGAGGATCGTCTCGCGGTGCTTGTCGATCAGCCGATCGTTGGGCACCTTGATCGCGTCGAGGATCTTGTCCGCGTCGTAGAGGATCACGCCCATGTAGCGGATGCGCCCGACGCACGAGTGGGCGCACGCCGGCGCCTGGCCGGTCTCGACGCGCGGGAAGCACAGGATGCACTTCTCGCTCTTGCCGGTGCCCCAGTTGTAGTAGACCTTCTTGTACGGGCAGCTCGCCACGCACATGCGCCAGCCGCGGCACTTGTCCTGGTTCACGAGCACGATGCCGTCCTCCGCGCGCTTGTAAATCGCGCCGGAGGGACAGGCCGCCACGCAGGCCGGGTTGAGGCAGTGGTTGCAGATGCGCGGCAGGTAGAAGAACATCAGCCGCTCGGTCTCGGAGAGCTGTTGGCGGGTGACCTCATCGAGGCCTTCGAGCGACGGGTCGTTCTTGGCGTAGATTTCGGAGCCGCCGAGGTCGTCGTCCCAGTTGGGGCCGGCCTTGATGGTCTGCATCTTCTCGCCCGTCACCATCGACATGGGCTGCGCGACCGGCTGGTCGTCGCCCTCAGGCGCGTTGAAGAGGTTGCGGTAGTCGAAGGTGAACGGCTCGTAGTAGTCGTCCATCTCCGGCAGCGCCGGGTTGTAGAAGAGGTTGGCGAGACCCTGGGCCTTGGTGTGGAGCTTGAGCTTCAGCTCGCCTTCCTTCAACTCCCAGCCGCCCCGGTATTCTTCCTGGTCCTCCCACTTGGTGGGATAGCCAGTACCAGGCTTGGTCTCGACGTTGTTCCACCACATGTATTCGGTGCCCTGGCGGTCCGTCCAGATGTTCTTGCAGGCGACCGAGCAGGTGTGGCAGCCGATGCACTTGTCAAGGTGAAAGAGCATCGACAGATGGGCGCGGACTTTCATGACGTGCTCCTTACCAGTCGGGCTGCTCGATGCGCCGCACGAACACGAACGTGTCGCGGTTGACGCCGGTGGGGCCCCAGTAATTGAATCCATAGGTGAATTGGCCGTAGCCGCCGGCCATCAGGATGGGCTTGAGTCGGCAGCGGGTGAGGCTGTTGTTCATGCCGCCCCGCTTCTTCGCGCGCAGCTTGGTCTTCGGCACGCTGACCGTGCGCTCGGTCGCGTGGTAGAGGAAGGCGGTCCCCGAAGGGATGCGCCGCGAGACGATGCAGCGGCAGACGAACACGCCGTTGTCGTTGAACGCCTCGATCCAGTCGTTGTCCTTCACGCCGAGCTTCTCGGCGTCCTTGTGGTTGAGCCAGATCGGGTAGCCGCCACGCGAAAGCGTCATCATGCGGTGGTTGTCCGAGTAGGTGGAGTGGATCGACCACTTGCCGTGGGGCGTGATGTAGTTGAGCAAGATGCCCTGCGCCTCGAGCTTCGATTTCTCGGTCTCGCCGAGCATCGCGACGTCGAGCTTCGACTTGTAGGTGGGCAGGTGCTCGCCGAACGCGAGGTAGACCTCGTGGTCGTGGTAGAACTGCTGCCGGCCGGTCAGCGTGCGCCAGGGCACGCGCCGCTCGACGTTGAGCGTGAAGGGGCTGTAGGCGCGGCCGTCGCCGATCACCGCCGACCAGATCGGGCTCGTGAAGACGCGGCGCGGCTGCGCGACCAGGTCCTTGAACGTGAAGCACACGTCGCGGTGGTCCTCGGCCATGTCCTTGAGCGGCAGGCCGACCTTCTTCTCCTCGGCCTCGAAGGCGCGGTAGGCGACCTCGCCGTTGGTCTCGGGGGCCATCGCGAGGATCATGTCGGCGACCTCGAGGGCATCGAAGAGCGACGGGTAGACGCTGCCGCCCCAGGTGAGCGCGCTCTTGGCCTTGAGGCGATCGTAGATGTCGCCGACCTCCCACTGGATGCCGTGCGCGCCGATGTGCGAGGCGGCGCCCGGCCCGAGCGTGACGAAGCGGTTGTAGAGGTTCACGTAGTCCCGCTCGACGATCGTGAAGTGCGGCATCGTCTTGCCCGGGATCGGCTCACACTCGCCCTTCTTCCAGTCGCGGACGTGCGTCTGCGCGAGCTCGTCGGGCGTGTCGTGCATCAGCGGCCGCGAGACCAGGTCCTTCACGGGCTCCTTGAAGTGCGTGGCCGCGAGCTCCGAGACCTTCTGGGCGAGGGTCTTGAAGATGTCCCAGTCCGACTTCGACTCCCACGCGGGCGGCACGCAGAGCTGCAGGGGGTTCACGAAGGTGTGCATGTCCGTCGAGTTGAGGTCGTTCTTCTCGTACCAGGTGGCCGCGGGCAGCACGATGTCCGAGTAGAGCGCCGTGGTGTCCATGCGGAAGTTCAGATCGACGATCAGGTCCATCTTGCCGATCGGCGCGTCTTCCCGCCAGACGACCTCCTTCACCGCCGGGCCCGCGACCTCCTCGGCGATCGCCGACGAATGCGTCCCCAGGTAGTGCTTCATGAAGTACTCGTGGCCCTTGGCCGAGGTGCCGATCGCGTTGCCGCGCCAGATGATCCAGTTGCGCGGCCAGTTCTCGGGCGCGTCCGGGTCCTCCATCGAGAACTTCATGCGGCCCTCGGCGAGCTCCTTCGCCACGTACTGGGCCGGGTCCATCCCGCTCTTCAAGGCGCTCTCGGCGACCTCGAAGCTGTTGCGGTCGAACTGCGGGTAGCAGGGCAGCCAGCCCTGGCGCACGGCGCGCACCTGCGCGTCGATCGTGGTGCCGTTCGCGAGCGGCGAATCCGACTGCTGGCCCGCGTACTCGGTGAAATCGCGCTCGTAGCGCCACTGGTCGGAATTGACGTAGTGGAACGAGGGCGCGTTCATGAGCCTCGGCGGCTTCTGCCAGTCCGTCGCCATCGCGACCACGCTCCAGGACGCCACCGGGGCGAGCTTCTCCTGGCCGACGTAGTGCGCGAGGCCGCCGCCGTTCACGCCCACGGAGCCCGTGAACATGAGCGCGGTGATCGCGGAGCGGTACATCAGGTTGTTGTGGTACCAGTGGTTGACGCCGGCGCCCACGATGATCGTGTTCTTGCCGTGGGTGAGCTCGCCGTTCTCGGCGAACTCGCGCGCGATGCGGATGATCGTGTCGCGGTGGATGCCCGTGTACTTCTCGGCCCAGGCCGGCGTGTAGACCATGTCGTCGTCGTAGGACGTCGGGTAGGCGCCCGGCAGGCCGCGCCCGACACCATACTGCGCGAGCAGCAGGTCGAAGACGGTGGTGACGAGCTTCTCGCCCTCGTTGGTCATGATCCGGCGGGCGGGCACGCCGCGGCGCAGCATGCGATCGCCGCCGAAGTCCTGGAACTCGACCTCGCAGACCTCGTCGTAGCGGTCGAGGAAGGTCAGGTCGGCGTCGAGCTTCGAGCCGTCCAGGCCGTCTTCCATCTTGAGGTTCCACTGGCCCTTTTCCTGCTGCCAGCGGTGGCCCATCGCGCCTTGCGGCATGCGCGGCGCGTCGCTCAGCTTGTCCCAGAGCAGGAACTTCCAGTCGCCGTTCTCCTGGCCCGCGTAGCGGTCCAGGGCGCCCGCGCGCACGAAGCGGCCGGGCTTGTGGCCCCCCTTCTCGGCGTGCAGCTCGACCAGCAACGGCGCGTCGGTGTTCTCCTTCACGTACTCGTGGAAGTAGGGCACCTCGCGGTCGGCGTGGAACTCCTTGAGGATCACGTGCACGGCGGCCTGCCAGAACGCGCCGTCCTGGCCCTGGTTCAGCGGCACCCAGTAGTCCGCGTACTTCGCGACCATGTTGAAGTCCGGCGCGAAGACGACCAGCTTGGCGCCCGCGTGGCGCACCTCGGCGGTGAAGTGGACGTCGGGCGTGCGGGTCATGTTGAGGTTCGAGCCCATCACGCAGATGTAGCGGCTGTTGTACCAGTCGGCGCTCTCCTGCACGTCGGTCTGCTCACCCCAGATCTCGGGCGAGGCCGGCGGGAGGTCGCAGTACCAGTCGTAGAACGACATGACCGTGCCGCCGAGCAGGTTCATGTAGCGCGAGCCCGCGGCGTAGCTGATCTGCGACATCGCCGGGATCGGCGAGAAGCCGCAGACGCGGTCCGGGCCATAGGTCTTGGCCGTGTACAGGTTGGCCGCCGCGATCAGCTCGACGGCGTCGTCCCAGCGCACGCGCCGGAAGCCGCCCTTGCCGCGCGCCTTCTGGTAGCGCGTCCGCTGCTTGGGGTCGTCCTGGATCGACTTCCAGGCGGCGAGCGGGTCGCTGTGCTGCTTGCGGGCCTCTTTCCAGAGGTCGAGCAAGGCGCCGCGCATGTAGGGGTACTTCACGCGCATCGGGCTGTAGAGGTACCAGCTGTAGCTGATGCCGCGCTGGCAGCCACGCGGCTCGTAGGGCGGCAGGCCGGGCGCGAGCAGCGGGTAGTCCGTCGCCTGGGTCTCCCAGGTGACGATGCCGTCCTTCACGTACACTTCCCAGCTGCAGCTGCCGGTGCAGTTCACGCCGTGGGTCGTGCGCACGCGCTTGTCGTGCTGGAAGCGGTTCCGGTAGAACTGTTCCCACTGCCGCTCGGCGGGACTCTCGATTTCCTTGAACCAGGTCATCGTCCTATTTCCTTTCGACGAGCGACTCACGCACGCCCTTGCGGCGCCGCGGCCAGAACAGTGCCATGCCGGTGAAGAGTCCCAGCGTGCCGAGGACGCCCGCAGCCCCGAACTTGAGGCCGCCGTCGCCCGCGGACGTGGGAGGCTGGTTGCCGGCGTGCGCGAAGAACGCGCCGAGGTCCGCGACCTCCTGCGGCGTCAGCGCCTTGTCGGCGTAGATCTCCTTCATCACCGGGAACGGCAGGGTCTCGAGCGCGCCCTTGAGGCCGGCCGGGCCGAGGCGCTCATGGACGCCCGAGAGGTCCCTGGCGAGCGTGCCGCCGCCCAGCGCACCGCCACCCGCGTGGTGGCAGCTGATGCAGGCGGCGCCGCGCTTCTCGAAGGCGAGCTCGCCGGTGAAGAGCTTCGCGCCACGGGCGCCGTCGCCGGCCGGTCCCGCCGGGACGGCCGGAGCGGCCGCGGTCCCTGCGGCCGCGGGCGGCTTCACGGGGCCCGCGAGCATGGCGGCGATCGCCGCCGCCTCCTCGTTCGTCACCCCGGTCGCCGGCATCGCCATCCCGAACTCGGCGACCAGCGCCTTGGCCGTTGCGTCGCCCTCGGCGATCAGCTTGTCGGGCTCCTGGATGAAGCGCACGAGCCAGGCCGGATCGCGCTTCGCGGCGACGCCCGCGAGGTCGGGGCCGACGGTCCTGCCGCCGCCGATCGTGTGGCAGGCGGCGCATTTCTGCTGGAACACGGCCTTCGCATCCACGGCGGCCCAGGCGGCCGGAGCGGCCAGCACCACGCACAGAGTGGTGGCTGTAACGAAGTATCGCACGGAGTCCTCCTTCAGGCGCGTGCCACGGCCGGCGCGCTGCCCGTCTTCTAAAATTCGCATCAAATACTGATACGAGCATCCGGGTTTCATACGGGGCTGCGTCCGCGGCGGCGCCGCGGACGCGATCGGGAAACTACGAGTCTTCGAAGGCGTTCGCCAAACGAGCCTCCTTCGGCGCCATAAATCGGCTCACCACATAGTGCAGCCAGAGCAGGCAGCCCAGGCTGACGACGCTCAACGAGGCGAAGATGCTGACCGGGTAGCTGCCGGTCCAGTCGACCAGGTAGCCCCAGAACACCGGCATGAAGAAGCCGCCGAGGCCACCGATCATGCCGACGATGCCGCCGACCATGCCGACCTCCTTGGGGAAGTAGTCGGGGATGTAGCGGTAGACCGCCGCCTTGCCGATGCCGAGCGCGATGCCGACGACGAACAGGACCGCGGTGAAGGTGACCACGTCGAGCGCGATCGGCAGGGTCTTGCGGGAAAACACGGGCTTGGCTTCGCCCTTCTCCACCGTCGCGAGGTACGCCGTCAGCTCGGCGTCGAGCGCTGGATTCGCGGCGCGCGCCTGCGTGGCGGCTTCGCCCGTCGCCCCGCCGACGGCGACGATGCTCGCGGTCGTCTTCTTGCGGAACTTGTTGTAAGCGAGGTTGTAGAGCACCGGCTGATCGGTGGCCTTCGCCGTGTAGGTGTAGGGCACCGTGAGCACCGTGTACTCGGACGGCGGGATCGCGAGGATCGCCGAGCCGATCACCGAGACCCAGAGCACGGCGTACATGACGCGGCGGGCGCCGAAGTGGTCGGAGAGCCAGCCGCCGAACGCGCGGATGAGCGACGCGGGCAGCAGGAACGCCATCGTGATCAAGGCGATCGCCTCGAGGCTCAGGCCGTAGACGTTCTTGTAGTACTGCGGCAGCCACAGGCCGATCGCGACGAACCCGCCGAAGACCAGGAAGTAGTACATGCCGAAGCGCCACACGCGGATGCGCGCCAGGGGCGCGAGCCGCTGGCGGAGCGTGAGCCCGGTGGTCTGGTGCGCCGGGTTGTCGTAGGTCGTGAGGTAGAACAGCGCCGCCATCCCGAGCAACACGGCGGCGTAGATCATCGGCACGATCCGCCAGGTCGACAGCGACGCGAGCAAGAAGGGCACGCCGAACGACGTGACCGCCGAGCCGACGTTGCCGACGCCGAAGATGCCGAGCGCCGTGCCCTGCTTCTCGCGGGTCGACCAGACCGACACGTAAGCCGCGCCGACCGCGAACCCGGCGCCGGCGAGGCCGAAGCCCGCGCCGAGCCACACGAAGTGCTCGTAGGTCTGCGCGTACGACAGCAAGAACGTGGGGACCGAGGCGAGCGCGAGCAGGACGCTGAACACGATCCGGCCGCCGAAGCGATCCGTGAGCATGCCGACCGGCAGGCGGGTCAAGGAGCCCACCAGGATCGGCACCGCGAGCAGCGTGCCGAACTGGGCGCCCGTCAGGCCGATCTCGTCCTGGATCTTGATCGCCAGGATCGAGTAGAGCGTCCAGACCGAGAAGCAGACCGTGAACGCGAGCGTGCTCATCCAGAGCACCCAGGCGGACTTCGTCGCCTCCGCGCGGTCGAGATCGACCGGGGTCGTGGGGTTGTAGGTACTCATGGCGAGTTCCTCCTAAGCGAGGCTCAGCAAGGCATCTCGGCGTTGCGGCGGGTGTAGTACCACCAGTTGACGCCGAGGCAGACGACGTAGAAGGCGATGAAGGCGTAGATCGCGGCGTTGGGCGAGCCCGTGGCTTTGATCGCGGTGCCGAAGGCCTGCGGGATGATGAAGGCGCCGTAGGCGGCGATCGCGGCCGAGAAGCCAAGCACCGGGCCCGCCTCGGCGGCCGGGAAGATCTTGGGGATCATCTGGAAGGTCGAGCCGTTGCCGATGCCGGTGCCGATGAACAGCGTCATGAAGGCCGCCAGGAACAGCGGGAAGCTGTGGGCGCCGACGGCGTAGATCACGCACCCGGCCGCCACGATCATCAGCATGGTGGTGTAGTGCGTGACCTTCGCCCCGCCGATCTTGTCCGAAAGCCAGCCGCCGACGGGGCGCACCAGCGAGCCGACCAGCGGCCCGAGGAACGCGAAGGCGAGCGGGTTGGGCGGGCTCGGGTCGGCGCCGAAGACGACCTTGATCAGCAGCGGGAACGCCGCCGAGAAGCCGATGAACGAGCCGAAGGTCATCAGGTACAGCACCGTCATGAGCCAGGTGTGCTTGCGCTTCATGATCACGAGCTGCTGGTCCATCGACGCCTTGATCGGCAGGTTGTTCATCCCGATCACGGCCGCGATGGTGGTCGCGACGATCAGCGGCACCCAGAAGAAGGCCGCGTTCTGGAGGTAGACGGCCTGGGGCGCCACGCCCTCCTTGGTGATGGTCTGGGCCACGCCGAGGATCGGGAGCATGATGATCAGCGGCGTGACGAGCTGCGTCATCGAGACGCCCAGGTTGCCCAGGCCCGCGTTGAGGCCGAGCGCCGTGCCGGCCATCTTCTTCGGGAAGAAGAAGCTGATGTTCGACATCGAGGCGGAGAAGTTGCCGCCGCCGATGCCCGCCAGGATGCCCAGGAGGAGGAACGTCGTGAACGAGGTCGCCGGGTCCTGAATCGCGAAGCCGAGGCCGATGCACGGGAGCAGCAACAAAGCCGTCATCGCCACGGTCACGTTCTTCCCGCCGAGGATCGGCACGATGAACGACATGGGCAGCCGCAGCGTGGCGCCGGAAAGCCCGGGCGCCGCGGCGAGCAGGAACATCTGATCCGGCGAGAACCGGAAGCCGATGTCGCCCATCTTGACGACCATCGCGCTCCACAGCAGCCACACCGCGAACGACAGGTGCAGCGCCGGCACCGAGATCCACAAGTTCCGGCGAGCGACGGCCTTGCCGCGCTCCTCCCAGAACACCTCGTCTTCGGGGTTCCAGTACTCGGGCTGGCGTCTCGCGACCTCGAGGTCGTGGGCGGTGGTGGCGCTCATGTCCGCTCTCCTTTGATTGGGATGCGTAAATCCGGACATGAATCACCGTATTTCAGGGGCGCCGATCGAGGAATCCGGGGGAACCACCTGTTTTGCCCGGTGCGGCCGGTTCCGTAGTCTGCCCCGATGCCCGAAAGGGCATGGGCGTGGCTCGATGGCATGGAGCAGCTTCAGAAAGGCCTTCCCATGCACCCCCGCAAATTGCCCCTCGCGCTGGCCCTCTTGTCGGTCGTCCTCCTCGATCCGCGCGTCGCGATCGCCCAGGAAGCGCCCAGCGGCCCCGCGCTCAAAGTCTCGGGCTACGACCGCGTCCGCGTGATGAGCAACTTCAACTTCGACCTCGACCAGAGCGCCGTGGCCGACAACTGGTACTTCTTCACCGACATCCGCTCGTGGGTGGGCCTCGAGGCCGCCTGGGAGCGCATGAAGATGGTCGCGAGCGCCGACCTCGCGGGCTCCGACTTCGACGAAGGCGCGCTGATGGGCTTCGACAACCCCGCGCGCCAGCGGCCCTTCACGGTGGCGATGCGCCACCTCTACCTCGACTACGCGGTGCCCGAGCTCGGGCTCGGCGCCACCATCGGCCGCCAGCCGTCGCGCCTCGGCTACGGCATCGTCTCGGCGATCAACCGCGACGCCTTCCGCGTGACCAGGGCGCTCGGCGACCTCGGCCCGCTCGCCAAGTCGAGCCTGGCGGCGGTGGCCGTGCGGGGCGCCAAGGGCAACTCGCTCTGGCCCGATCACCTCGCCGCCCCGCCGGCCTACGTGACGGTGCAGAAGGGCATGTCGGGCACGGTGCAAGGCGCCTCGGCCACCAACGATCCCGACGGCTCCTGGCACGAGCTCGATACCTACGTGCTCGCCTACAACGCGGCACCCTTCGGCAACCGGCTGCAGGCGTTCTTCGCGCAGCAGATCGACACGACGCAGGGCGGCGTGTATCCCTCCAAGCGCTACCTCGACCTGAACGGCGAGACGACGCTGGGGCCGCTGAAGCTCGGCGGCGAAGCGATCTGGCTCACGGGCGTCGGCCCCGCGGCAGCCGCGACCGGCAAACGCGCCGATCTGCGCTCGTACGCCGCCTATGGCACCGCCACCTACAACCTCGGCGCGATCGACCTCGGCCTCGCGCTCGGCAGCGGCGGCGGCGACAACGACGCGACCGACGGCACCAACAGCGGGTTCCAGGCGCTGTTCATCGACGAGCAGTCGCTCGCGATCAACCAGCTCTTCGGCGACGACCTGCACGGCTTCGACGGCACCGACGCAGGCATCGCGCGAGGTTCGGGCCTGAACAACGTCACCTTCGTCCAGCCCAACCTGACCTGGCGCCTCGCGCCCGATCTCACGGCCAACCTGGGCTACACCTATCACCTGGCCACGGCGGCGCAGAAAACCGGCTCGGGCGTGCTCGGGCAGGTCGCGACGACGAACACGGCGCTCACGAGCGACATCGGCTCCGAGCTCGACGCGCGCATCGGCTGGAAGCTCGGCATGACGACGCTCTACGGCGCCGCCAGCACCTTCGTGCCAGGCACGATCTTCGCGAAGCCGGGCTTCGCGAACGCCGCGCACAAGCTCGAAGCGGGCACTGAGGTGAGGTTTTGATGAAGACCATCATCGAGCCCTTCCGCATCAAGTGCGTAGAACCGATCCGGATGACCACCCGGCCCGAGCGCGAGGCGATCCTCGCGGCCGCGGGCCGG
Source organism: Candidatus Sericytochromatia bacterium (assembly GCA_036675505.1). GTDB lineage: Bacteria > Cyanobacteriota > Sericytochromatia > S15B-MN24 > JAQBPE01 > JAKFEW01. Next base: position 18,957 of record JAKFEW010000049.1, on the reverse strand, counting down.
AACCTCTTCGACGTCGCCGCCGACGACGTGCTGATCGATCTGCTCACGGACTCGGGCACGGGCGCGATGTCCGCCGAGCAGTGGGCCGGCATGATGCGCGGCGACGAATCCTATGCAGGCGGCCGCTCCTTCGTGCGCTTCCAGGCCGCCGTGCGCGACCTGACCGGCCTGCCGCACGTGCTGCCCACCCACCAGGGCCGCGCCGCCGAGCGCATCCTGTTCTCGCTGGTCGGCGGGCCGGGCAAGCTGGTGCCCAACAACACGCACTTCGACACCACGCGCGCCAACGTCGAGTTCACGGGCGCCGCCGCCCGCGACTTCCCGATCAACGAAGGCCGCCTGCCTGCGCTCATCCATCCCTTCAAGGGCAACATGGACGTCGAGGCCCTGGTGGCCGCGATCGAGGCCCAGGGGCCGGCCAACGTCCCGCTCGTGATGCTGACCATCACCAACAACTCGGCCGGCGGCCAGCCCGTCTCGCTGGCGAACATCCGGGCGGTGAAGGCGGCGCTCGCGCCCTACGGCATCCCGCTGTTCCTCGACGCCTGCCGCTTCGCCGAGAACGCCTGGCTGATCAAGCAGCGCGAGCCCGGGCAGGCGGACCGCCCGGTGCGCGACATCGCGCGCGAGATGTTCTCGTACGCGGACGGCTGCACCATGAGCGCCAAGAAGGACGGCCTCGCGCACATCGGCGGCTTCCTGGCCCTGCGCGACGACGCGCTCGCCGAGCGCGCCCGCCAGCTGCTGATCTTGACCGAAGGCTTCCCCACTTACGGCGGGCTCGCGGGGCGCGACCTCGAGGCGATCGCCCAGGGCCTCGTCGAGGTGCTCGACGAGGACTACCTGCGCTACCGCATGCGCTCGGTCGCCTACCTCGGCGAGGCGTTGACCCACGCAGGCGTGCCCATCATGCAGCCGCCGGGCGGCCACGCGATCTACGTCGACGCAGCCGCGATGTTGCCGCACATCCCGCCCGCGCAGTACCCCGGGCAGGCGTTGGTCTGCGCGCTCTACCTCGAGGCCGGCATCCGCAGCGTCGAGGTCGGCTCCGTGATGTTCGGCCGGCCCCGGCCGGACGGCACGGAGGAGCCCGCCGCGATGGAGCTGGTGCGGCTCGCGATCCCGCGGCGCGTCTACACGCAGAGCCACGTCGACTACCTGGCCGAGGCCCTCGTGGCCGTGCACGCCCGCCGCGAGACGCTGACGGGCCTGCGCATGACCAACGCCCCGCCCTTCCTGCGCCACTTCACGGCGCGCTTCGAGCCGCTGTCCCCTGCCGCCGTGTCGGCCGGCGTCTGAGGAGGATCCCGATGACCACCCCCCGCAAGCGTTCCTGGGCCGAGCCGTATCGCATCAAGATGGTCGAGCCGATCCGCCGCACGACCCAGCCCGAGCGCGAGCGCGCGATCCGTGAGGCCGGCTGGAACACCTTCCTGCTGCGCGCCGACGACGTCTACATCGACCTCCTGACCGACTCCGGCACCTCGGCGATGAGCGATCGCCAGTGGGCCGGCATGATGGTGGGCGACGAGGCCTACGCCGGCTCGCGCAGCTTCTACAAGCTCGAGGCGGCCGTCCAGTCCTACTACGGCTACCGCCACGTGATCCCCACGCACCAGGGCCGCGGCGCGGAGCACATCCTCGCCAAGATCGCGATCGAGGCCGGCGACGTGGTGCCGGGCAACATGTACTTCACCACCACGCGCTTCCACCAGGAGGCGGCCGGCGCGCGCTTCGTCGACGTGATCGTCGACGAGGCCCACGACCCCACCGACCTCTCCCCCTTCAAGGGCGACATCGACATCGGCAAGCTCGAGCGCGTGATCGACGCCTTCGGGCCAGCCCGCATCCCCTACGTGAACTACCAGGCCACCGTGAACATGGCCGGCGGCCAGCCCGTGTCGATGGCCAACGCGCGCGCGGTGAACGCGCTGTGCCGGCGCTACGGCATCAAGTTGATGCTCGACGCCACCCGCGCGATCGAAAACGCCTGGTTCATCCAGCAGCACGAGGCGGGGTACGCCGACCGCTCGATCGCCGCGATCCTCCACGAGCTGTGCCACTTCACCGACGGCTGCACGATGAGCGGCAAGAAGGATCTGCTCGTGAACATCGGCGGCTTCCTCGCGCTGAACGACGACACCCTCGCCGCGCGCGCGCGCGAGGTGGTGGTCGCGTACGAGGGCATGCCCACCTACGGCGGGCTGGCCGGGCGCGACATGGAGGCGATGGCGATCGGCGTGGTCGAGGCGGTCGACGAGGACCACATGGCCGCGCGCATCGGCCAGGTGCACTACCTCGGCGACGCGCTGCGACGGGCCGGCGTGCCGATCGTGGAGCCCGTCGGCGGGCACGCCGTCTACCTCGATGCCCGCCGCTTCCTCCCGCATGTCCAGCAAGATCGCTTCCCCGCCCAGGCGCTCGCCGCCGCGCTCTACCTCGACTCGGGCGTGCGCGCGATGGAACGCGGGATCGTCTCGGCCGGCCGCGACCCGGCGACCGGCGAGCATGTGCGGCCTGCGCTCGAGCTGGTGCGGCTCACGATCCCGCGCCGCGTGTACACCCAGGCCCACATGGACGTCGTGGCTGAATCCGTGATCGAGGTCTTCGAACACCGCGACGAGATCATGGGCCTCGAGCTGACCTACGAGCCGCCGAGCCTACGCTTCTTCCAGGCGCGCTTCGCGCCGCTGCCGCCTGTGCGCGAGACGGTTGCCGCCGCCGAAACCAGCACCGGCGAATGAGCGCGCCCCGCCGCACCCGCTCGCTGCGTACCTTCCTGCTGCTCGCGGGCGCCGTCGGCACGCTGGTGCCGCTGCTGACGCTGAGCGGCCTGAGCTGGGTGGCCTACCAGCGAGAGGTCGCGGCGGTCGAGCGCTTCACCGGCGAGGAGGGCCAGGCGGCCGCGCGGCTCGCGGGCGACATGCTCGGGCTGGTGACCGAGGGCGCGATCGGCGCGCTCGGGCGCATCCGCCAGGCGGAAGCGCGCGGCCAGGTGGACGTGGCGCAGCTTCAGGCGGAACTGGCCGGGCTGCCGCTGGTCGAGAGCCTCGCGCTGGTCGGCGCGAAGGGCGAGGTCGAGCTGAGCACGGTGCCGGGCGAGGCCGGCGGCAACCTCGCCGCCACGCCCCACTTCAGCGCGCTGGCCGCGGGCGACGCCGTGGCCTATGGCCGGGTCGTCGTCTCGCCGACGCTCGGCAAGCCCGTCGTCCCGGTCGCGATCGCCCGCCGCGTGAACGGCCGCTTCGCCGGGATGGCGCTCGCGCGGCTCGAGACCGGCCGGCTCTCCCGCACGCTGCTCGCACGCCTGGGCAGCGATCCGTCGGCCATGACCTTCGTGCTCGACGCCGACGGACGGACGATCGCCCATCCGGACGCCACGATCGTGGCTTCCGCCCGCGCGCTCGGCGACACCCCACCCGCGCAGGCGGCCCGGGCCGCGATGGCCGGCTGGCTGCGCTATACGAGCACCGACGACAGGCGTCCGCGCATCGCCGGCTACGCGCGCCTCCGCCCGGCCGGCTGGACCGTCGTCTCGGTCCGCGACGCCGGCGCCCACCTGGCGCGGGCGCAGGAGCGCCTGCAGCTCGAGCTCGCGATCGTCGTGCTGCTCACGCTGTTCGGCGCGCTCTGCGCCTGGCTCGGCGGCCGCTGGCTGGCCGGCCCGCCCGCCCGCCTCGCCGCCACCATGGGCGGCATCACCTTCCCGGACTCGCCGGACGAGCTCGCGGAGCCCCTGCCCCGGCCGCGGATCCAGACCGCCGTGCGCGAGTACGACACCCTCGTGACCGCCTACGAGGCCCTGGCGAGCGAGCTCGAGAAACGCCTGCGCACGCTGGCCGATTACCAGGGCGAGCTGACGGCCCAGAACGAGGAGCTCGCCGCCCAGAACGAAGAGATCGCCAAGCAGCATGCGGAAATCTGCGCCCAGCACGAAGCCGTGCGGCAGGCGGAACGCCTCGAGATCGAGCGCCGCGCGGCGGTCGCCCAGGCCGCTTCGCTCGCGACCCTGAACGCCGAGCTGCGCGAGCTCTCGGCGCGCGCCGAAGAGGCCAGCCGCCTCAAGAGCGAGTTCCTCGCGAACATGAGCCACGAGCTGCGCACGCCACTCAACGCGATCATCGGCTACAGCGAGCTCCTGATCGTGCACGGCGACAAGCAGGACGCGGCGCGGACCCACAAGTCGCTGGAGGTCGTGCTGCGCAACGGCCGCCACCTGCTCGCGCTGATCAACGACATCCTCGACCTCGCCAAGGTGGAGGCCGGCCAGGCGGCGGTGCACCTCGAGCCCGTGTCGGCGCGGCGCCTGATCGAGGGCGTCGTCCAGACGAACGAGCCGACCGCACGCCAGAAGGGCCTCGCGCTGAGCGCCGACGTGGACCCCGCGCTCGACCGCGTGGTGACCGACGAGCTGAAGACCCGCCAGATCCTGCTGAACCTCGTCGCGAACGCCGTGAAGTTCACGCACGAGGGCGCCGTGCGGGTGACGGCGCGGGTCGATCTGCCCGACCACTGGACGGTCGAGGTGACCGATACCGGCATCGGCATCAGCCCCGAGCAGATGGCCCTGATCTTCGAGGCGTTCCGCCAGGCCGACGCCACCACCACGCGGGAGTTCGGCGGCACCGGCCTCGGCCTTTCGATCGCGCGCAAGCTCGCGCGGGCGATGGGCGGCGACGTGACCGCCACGAGCGCGCCGGGTCAGGGCAGCACCTTCACGCTGACGCTCCCGCGCGGGGTCGTGGAGGCGGTGCCCCGCATGACGCCGGAGCCGGAGGCACCGGCGCCTGGCGCGCGGGTGGTGCTCACGATCGACGACGACCCCACGGCGCGGCACCTGATCGCCGAGCAGCTGCGCGGCTCGGGGTTCCACGTGGTGGCGGCGGCGAGCGCCGCGGAGGGCGTCGAGCGCGCGCGCGCGCTCAGGCCGGCCGCCATCACGCTCGATGTGATGATGCCGGAGGCCGATGGCTGGACGGCCTTGCTGGCGCTCAAGGCCGACCCCGCGACGCGCGACATCCCCGTCGCGATCGTCAGCATCGTCGACGACCGCCCGCGTGGGTTCGCGCTGGGCAGCGCCGCCTACCTGACCAAACCGGTGGACCGCAAGCTGTTGCTCGCGACGCTCGAGCGCCTCGTGCCGGCCGAGCTGGCCCGCGGGCCGGTGCTGGTGGTCGATGACGATCCGGACGCGCGCGCGCTCTTCGCCGAAGCCGCGACCCGCGCAGGCCTGCGCGTCGTCGAGGCCGCGGACGGCGTTCAGGCCATGGTGGCGGTGGAACTCGAGCGGCCGGCCGCCGTGGTGCTCGACCTCATGATGCCAGGGATGGATGGCTTCGAGGTGCTCGCGCGGCTGCGCGCGCGGGACGCCACGCGCGACGTGCCGATCGTGGTCGTGACCGCCAAGGAGCTGACGACAGGTGATCGGGCCCGGCTCGCGGCCGCGAGCCGCGTCTTCCGCAAGGGCGATGGCGCTGCCGGCCGCCTGTTGGACGATCTGGGTTTGCTGCTCGCCGGGCTGATGCCCGCCCAAACGGAGGAAGTCGCGTGAGCGGAGCGCTGCCGACGCTGCTCGTGGTGGAAGATCATGAGGACAACCTGGACCTCATCCGGCTGCTGGTCGCCGACCTGCCGCTCACGCTGCTGGAAGCCGGCAACGGGCTCGAGGCGATCCGGCTCGCGGCCGAGCGCGTGCCCGACTTGATCCTGATGGACCTCAGCCTGCCCGTGCTCTCCGGCTGGGAGGCCACCGCGCGCCTCAAGGCGGACCCGGCCACGGCCGGCATCCCGGTGATCGCGCTCTCGGCGCACGCGATGGCGACGGATGTGGAGCGGGCGCTCGCGGCCGGCTGCGACGGCTACATCACCAAGCCGATCGAGATCGGCCCGTTCCGCGCGCTGGTCGCCTCGCGCCTCAATATCGGACGCTTGGATCCGTAATTACCTCGCACGACGGACGACCTCGCACGGTGTACCGTGGTTCTCGCCACCAAGCTATCCCCAACCCCCCGTATGTGCGCTGCGATGCCCCTTAGCGTGAGGCGCCGGCCCGCATAGAAATGGAGTCCCTATGTCCAGCAAATGGACCGGGGTCGTTGCCGCGCTCGCGGCGACGACCGCCGTCGGCGTGGTCTCGACGGCGCCCTCATATGGCCAACCGAGCCTGCCCACCGAGCGCGCGGTGCTCACCGACGCGCCCGCGGTGCCGCCCCCCATCCAGCGGCGGACGCCGGCGCGCGTGTTCGTCGACCTCGAGGTCATCGAGATCATCAACGAGATCGCCGACGGCGTGAAGTACACCCTGTGGACCTACGGCGGCAACGTGCCCGGCAAGTTCGTGCGCGTGCGCCAGGGCGACACGGTCGTCTTCAAGCTGATCAACCGCACGTCGAACATGGTGCCGCACAACATCGACCTGCACTCGGTCACGGGGCCGGGCGGCGGCGCCAAGGTCACCTTGATCAGCCCCGGCGAGGAGGCCACGTTCGAGTGGAAGGCGCTCAAGAGCGGCCTCTACGTCTACCACTGCGCCACCGCGCCGGTGCCGATGCACGTCTCGAACGGGATGTTCGGCCTGTGCCTCGTCGAGCCCGAGAAGGGCATGTCCAAGGTGGATCGCGAGTTCTACATCATGCAGTCCGAGTTCTACACCCACAAGACCTCGAACTCGGGCCATTCCCTCACGCCCAACTACTCCGGGGGGAACCGACCGGACATGCATCCGTCCGACGTCTACGAGTTCTCCTTCGACAAGATGCTCGCGGAGAACCCGGACTTCGTCCTCTGGAACGGCCGGGTCGGGGCGCTCACCGGCGCCAGCGCCCTCAAGGCGAACACCGGCGAGAAGTGCCGCTTCTACGTCGGCAACGCGGGCCTCAATCTGGTCAGCTCGTTCCACATCATCGGCGACCACCTCGAGGAGGTCTACCACGAAGGCAGCCTGGACTCGCCGCCGCGCCTGAACATCCAGAACACCACGATCCCGGCGGGTGCCGCGGCGATGGTGGATACGGTCTTCGAGGCACCCGGCGAGTTCCTGCTCGTCGATCACTCGCTCGGCCGCGCGTTCAGCAAGGGCGGCGTCGGCGTCGTGAGCGTGGCCGGCAAGCCGCGGCCGGACATCTTCAACTTCGTGAGCAAGAAGCCGATCGGCGACAAGCCGGCCGAGGCCCCCGCGGGGCGGATCACGGCGCACCAGGCCCAGCTGCTCTCGGGCTGCAAGACCTGCCACGACATCAGCCCGCAGCGCAAGACGATCGTCGGCCCGCCGCTCTACGGCCTGTTCGGCGCGAAGCCCAAGATGAGCGGCGTGCCTTACACGAAGTGGGACCGGGCGTCCCTCGACGAGTTCCTGCGCGATCCCACCCAGGTCAAGCCCAACACGATGATGACCTACCGCGTGCGCGAGAACGACAAGCGCAAGCAGATCATCGACGCGCTGGAGGCGCTGCGCTGATGCGACGCTGGGTCTTCGCCGGGGTGGTCCTGGGGGCTGCGATCGCAGCCCCCGTAGGCCCCGTCGCCGCGGCCGACGACTGCTGCAAGGCGGCGCTGGCCCCGCCCGCAGCGGCGGCGACCACGGCCGTGCTCGCGGCCGCCGCCCTGGTCGACCACCGCGGCCGGTCGGTCAGCCTGCCCGACGGCCGGCCGTGGGTGCTCACGTTCTTCTACGGCCATTGCCCGGACGTCTGCCCCACGATGATCTACAACGTCGCGGACGTTGCGTCCGCGCTGCCGGCGGCCGTCCGCCAGAAGGTGGGCTTCGGCGCGATCAGCTTCGACCACGCCCGCGACACCGTGCCGCGGCTGGCCGAGTACGCCGAGAACTTCGAGCTGCGCGGCGACCACCACTACCTGATGACGGGGGAGCCGCAGACGCTCGCGCGCGTCTTCACGGCCTTCAAGTTCGACTACAAGCCCGACCGCAACGGCGGCTACCAGCACACCACGCTGACCGCCGTCATGGACGGCCAGGGCCGCATCCTGCACCACTTCTACGGCCTGCGACCGGACATCGAACGCATCGCCGTGATCGTGAAGGACCTCGCGGGGGGTTGAGATGCACGGCCTGATCCCGCTCTTGCTCGTCGCCGCGCTGGCGCTCCCGGCCGGCTTCACGGCGACGCCGCTCGTCGCCGTGCCAGGCGGCGACTTCATCCACCCGGGCTCGAACGACGGGCTCAAGCTCCACGTCGACGCGTTCGCGATCGAGCGCACGCCCGTGACGTGGAAGCAGTACAAGCTCGTCCTCGGCCGGACGCCGCACTGGACGCCGACGATCGCCGAACACGCGGATCAATACCCCGAGCAGGCCCCGGTGACCTACGTGACCTGGGACGACGCCAAGGCCTATGCGACGGCGATCGGCCGGCGCCTGCCCACCGAGCTCGAGTGGGAGTACGTGGCCGCGGGCGGCCACCGGCGCGAGCCCAACAAGCTCCAGCCGGAGGAGGCGGCCGAGATGACCTGGTACGGCGGCGCCAAGAAGCTGCCCAAGGCCGTCGGCCAGGGTCAGCCGAACAGCTATGGCGTGTTCGACATGCATGGCAACGTCTGGGAGTGGGTCGACGACCTGCGTGGCAACTACGCGCGCAAGGACCTCCGCGACCCCAACTCGGGCACCGACAACCTCGGCTGCGGCAACGTGTCGAACGACAACGGCAGCTACGCCTGGTTCCTGCGCGCCGCCGTCCGATCGGCCTCCCGCCGCGACCAACCCATGCGCTTCCGCGGCTTCCGCTGCGCGCGCTGAAAGGAGCCCTCCATGAGCACCGAGACGCCCACCACCCCGCGGACCTATGGGCTGGTCGCCATCCTGCCCGATATGACCGCGCTCGCCCGCGCGCTCGAGGACCTGTTGGCGGCCGGGCTGCCGGCCGCCACGATCGCCGTGCTCGGCAAGGACGGCTCGAGCGGCTTCGACACCGCGGACACGCTGGCCGAGTCGCTGGATCCGCCGGTCGTCGACGAGCTGCTGGGCGGCCTGCTCGGCGCCTACGCAGGGCTCCTGAGCGGCGCGGCGCTGCTCTTCGTGCCCGGCGTCGGGCCGTTCGTGGTCGCAGGCGGCGCGGCGACCATCGTGGCGGAGGCGCTCGCCGCCACCGCCGCGGGCGCCGGGATCGGCACGCTGCTCGGCGCGATCTTCGACGAAGCGCACGTCGAGCGCCACCGCGCGCTCTACCACCAGGCGCTCGAGGACGGGTGGTACCTGCTCGCGGTGCACGGCACGGAGGCGGAGTTCGCGATCGCCGAGCGCTGCCTGGACCACCATCCGGTCATCCACCTGGATCGCTCGCTGCCGCCGGATCCGGAGTAATCTCCACCGTCCCCGGGGGGATCAGCCGATCGATCTCTCGCCGACGGCATCGCCGGAAAGCGGGTGCACGTTCATTCACCAATCGCCGTTCGCAAGCGCCTGATCGCCATAACGACCTTCGACGAAGTGTTTGAGTACTCCGTATCCGCGTCCAACATCAGCTTCGCCGCGCTGACGTCACCTGATGCGGCGACCTTGATGACTTCCGCTGCCGCCTGGTGGAACTTCGCATGATCTTCCAGGAGGGCCTGGTACTCCTTGAGGCCCATGTGATTGCGCCCATTGCCATGAATCCAACATCCGAGTGCACAAACGTCGTCACGACGCGTGGTCGCTTCATCGATCTTCTCAACACCGTTGACAACAAGCCCCAATCTAATCTTCCACTGCACATGGGCCTTGATCGCTTCACTAAAATCGATTGTCGCCATCGTTTCACCTTCATTGGCATCTTGCCACATTAAAACTCAGCCGTTGATAGACGCAAGCTTGATTAATCAAATCAACTTACTTGCATCACAAGTCAAACTGTCTGCATTTATACCCGGCCGATAACGCTGTCGCCCGGTATCGGTCGGTGGTAAACTACTGATTGACGACGAGCCGGGCGATCACCCCGAAGTGGAGCCCGCAGGCCACGATCACCAACGCGTGGAAGACCTCGTGATAGCCAAACACCGCCGGCAGCGGATCAGGGCGTCGGAGCGCGTAGATGAGTGCACCGACGCTGTAGATCATTCCGCCTGTAGCCAGGGCGATCATCGCGCTGGCCCCGATCGCCGCCGCGAGCGCCGGCAGTTCGGCGACGACCAGCCAGCCGAGCAGGAGGTAGAGCGCCGCCGCCACGGCCTTCGGCGCGCCCGGCCAGAACACCGCGCGCGCCACGCCCAGCGCCGCGCCGGCCCAGGCCGCCACCAGGATCGGCCGTCCAGGCTCACCGAGCGCGAGCACGCAAATCGGCGTGTACGAGCCCGCGATGAAAAGGAAGATCGCCGCATGGTCGAAGCGCTTCATGACGCGGCGGGCCGCCACGCTCCAGTTCACGCAGTGGTAGAGCGCGCTCACGCCGAAGAGTGCGACCAGCGTGGCGGCGTAGATGGCCACAGCCAGGCGCGCCTGCGGCGCGGGCGCGACGGCGACCAACATACCGCCCGCGAGCAGGGCGGCGTAGAACGCCATGTGGTGGGAGACGCCCCGCCAGCGGGGCTTGGCCATCGGGTCCGGATCCATGGGGAGCCTCCGGGCGGCGGCGAGCGAATTGCGGTCAGGCCGCATTGTAGCTGAAGCGCGACCAGACGGGGGTCATGGGACGGTCATGGATCGCCTCGGGCCGAGCGCGAGGGCGAGCGCGAGCACGAGCGACAGGCCCGCGGGCACGAGCGCGGCGAGGGCGAACCCGGCCGGGCCGTCGAACCCGAGGCGCGCCAGCACGAGTGGCCCCAGCGCCGCGCCGAGGGAGAACACCGCGTAGAAGATCCCGGTGGCGGACCCGCGGAGCGCAACCGGGGCGTTCGCCGCCAGCGCCATGGCGGAGCCCAGGTAGACGAGGCCGAAGCCGAAGCCGTAGACGGCCATCGCGAGGCCCATCGCGGGGAGCGCGCCCACCACCGCGAGCGCCCCGCACGCCGCGGCGATCGCGGCCGCGCCCGCGGCGATCGCCGGCCGGGCCCCGTGGCGCGCGACGAGGCCCGCCACGGGCGACAGGAACACGCCGATCGCCACCAGCGCGAAGGCACCGAAGAGCGCCCCCGTCACCGCACCGGGCAGGCCCATCGCGCGCACCGCCGGCGGGAGCAGGAAGACCAGCGCCCCGTTGACCGCCATCAGGGCGAACGCGCCGACGTACGCGAGGCGCAGGCCGGGCGCGACGGCCATCGCCCGCAGCTCGGCGAGGCCCGGTCCTTTCCCCGCGATCGGCCGATCGCGCTCCAGGAAGGGCCACGCCCCGATCGCCGCCGCGATCAGCGTGCCACCCGCCACCTGGAACGCGAGAGGCGTCCCCAGCAGGTCGCCGAGGCCGCCGCCGATCGGCGGCCCGAACAGAGCCGCCAGGCCGATCGCGGCGCCCGAGCGGGCGAGATCGCGGGCGCGGGGATCCGCGTCCGTCCGGCCGAGCATGAGCGTGAACGCCGCCGGCGTCACGACGGCCATCGCGAGGCCGTTGAAGGCCAGGCACCCGATCAGCCACCCGACGTCGCGCGGGCCCGCGCCCGCCGCGACGAGCGCGAGGCCGCCCAGCGCCAGGCCACCCGCGATCAACGGGGCCCGCGGCCAGCGATCGATCAGCAGGCCCGCGAAGAGGTTGCCGGCCAGGTTCGCGATCGAGTAGGCCGAGACGGCCAGCCCCACGAGCCACAGGGTCGGCGCCAGCTCGCGCGCGTATACCGGCGTCAGCGGGATCTGCACGAACAGGTTCAGGAAGCTGAGCGCGATGGCGAGGTACACGGCGAACGTGCGCATGGGCGAGGCCTCCGGGCGGGTCCGCATCGAGCATGGGGGTCGGACGCCCGCAGGGTCAACCCGGGCCGCGGCCTCGCACGAGCGCGGCGGCCGTCGGCGCGGGTCGGAGCTTCCCGGCTGGCGGGCCGAACGGGTAGTCGGGCTCGGCGAGGTGGAACCCGATCGCCGCGCCCTTCCCGAGCGGGTGGAGCTCGTCCTCGCATCGCTCGAGGCAGAGCCCGCACTGGAAGCAGGCCAGCATCGAGCGCTTGGGCGCGCGCGGGTCGAAGCCGATCGGGCAGACGTCGCGGCAGCCGTGGCAGCCCGTGCAGTCGCGCAGCGAGCCGCGGCTGCCGTCCGGCGCGTTCGTCGGGTTGAAGCCCACCTCGAGCGCCTTGGCGTTCGACATCCACGCGACCGTCTGCACGAGGCCGACGCCGCACACGTAGCGGCAGAACCGCAGCCGCACGAAGGCGCCCATCACGAGGGCGATCGCCGTCAGCACGCCAAAGGGGATGAACACCGCCGGGTCACGGGCGGCGAGCCCGCCCACGACGCCGGCCGGCCCGAGGAAGAGCGAGGCGATCACGAACGCCACGCCGGGGGCGCTGGCCGCCACGAGCCCCCAGGCCGCGGCCAGGCGTGCGCCGCGCCCGGGGCCGGGCCGCCGTGCCCAGCGGAAGAGGCGCTCGCCATGCTCGGCGAGCGCGCCGTACACGCAGGTGAAGCCGCAATGCACGCGGCCGAACCGGCGCGCGAGCAGCACGAACGCGATCACGGCCGCCAGGACGGGCAGGACGGTGCCGGCGATCGCTGGCAGGATCACGTCCCAGCGCGGCGCGGCGCCCCGCAGCAGCGCTTCGGCCGGCAGCGCCGCATCGGTCAGCGGGGGCCAGGCGTGCCCGGCTACGATGACGCGCAGGCGCGGCAGATCGATCCGGAGCAGGCCCGTGAGCGGCAGCGCGATCCAGGCGAGGACCGCGGCGAGCTGGACCCGGTTCCGCAGCCGCACGTAGCGGTGGCCGAAGCCCTCGGTGCCGGGTCCCATCGCCCCGTCCTCAGGCCGCCTCGGGCTGGGGCGGCAGCGCCGCGAACACCAGCGCCACCGGCGGCCCGAGGAGCGTCGCCGCGAAGACCCAGAGGTACGGATCACGGTGCTTGCGCGGCGCGAGCCCGAAGACGGCCAGCGGGCCGAACATCCAGGCGAGCATGTAGGTGAAGACGATCCAATGGTGCATGGCGCACCTCCAGGGGGTCGAGGGGGGCGGTTACGAGAGGCGGCGGTGGATGCGGGCGAGCGCGAAGAGCGCCACGGCCAGCGTCCCGACCAGGAAGGCGATGGTGAAGCCGAGCATGTAAGCGTGTTCGAGCGGGATCATCGGTGGGTCCTCCGCGGTGCCTGCCCGGCCGAGGCGGCCGGGCAGGCACCCAGGGCTAGGCCTCGGGCGAGGCCGGGATGGCGTGCGGCGCGGAGCCTCCCAGGCCCTCGCTGCGCGCCGGGGCGAGCTTCCAGAGGTCGCGCCAGAGGTAGACGCAGCCCCACAGGAAGGTGAAGCCCGTGGCGAGGCGCATGACCCAGAAGAACCAGTTGTACTGCATCTTCACGGTCATGAAGTCCATGCCTACGACCCTCTCGAGGTATACCTGGACGAGCGCCGCACCTGTGAGCACCAGCGTCATCGTGCACATCGAGATGTTCATCCACCAGAAGGCGCGCATGCCGCGGCCCTGGTCCCAGGCGAGCTCGTGCTCGACGCCCTGCAGCGACGGCAACGCCACGTACCAGCAGGCGATGATCAGCATCGCGAAGGCGCCGAAGAAGGCGAGGTGCCCGTGCGCCACCGTCATCTGCGTGCCATGGGTCCAGGCGTTGACCGGAGCGAGCGTATGGATGACGCCCCAGAGGCCCGCGCCGACGAAGTTGAAGAGCGCATGGCCGACGGTCCAGTAGATGGCCGGGCGGTTGGTGATGTGGCGCTGATACTCCTGGGAGTGCCGGAACGCGTCCCAGACCATCAGGAGCAACGGCACGGGCTCGAGCGCGGAGAAGATCGAGCCGATCCACAGCCACATCGAAGGCGTGCCGATCCAGAAGAAGTGGTGGCCGATGCCGGGCAGGCCGGTCAACATGACCAGCGCCACCTCGAGCCACATCCAGCGCTCCATCGCGCGCCGCGGCGCCTTGAGCGTGACCATCAGCAAGAAGCACAGGATCGCCGAGGCGATCAGCTCCCAGCTGCCTTCGACCCAGTAGTGGATCACCCACCAGCGCCACCAGAGGTCCTCGCTCATGAGGTTGGTCGCGATCATGCCGGGCAGGTACGCGACGGCGAGGCAGAGCTGGCCGACGATCATCATCAGCATGACGTCGGTCTTCTTGCCCTTGAGGTACGTCATCGCGACGTTGCCGATGTACATCAGCACGTTGAGCACGATCACGATGTCCGCCCAGCGCGGCGCCTCGATGTACTCGCGGCCTTCGGACAGGATGCCCGTGCCGAGGAACTGGACGTTGTAGGCGTGGCCCGTCAGGCCGTCGAAGACGTAAAGGACGACCAGGAGGACGGCCGAGGCCGCCAGGCTGCCGAACTGGACCCAGGCCAGCTTCGTGCTCCAGAGCTCCCGCTCGGTCTCGAGCGGGGTCATGTAGTAGGTCATGCCCATGAAGCCCATCAGGAGCCAGACGACGAGCGTGTTGGCGTGGACTTCCTTGGAGATGTTGAAGGGGATCGTGCCGAGCCCCAGCTGGGGCCACACGAATTGGGCCGCGGCGAGCAGCCCGAACAGGATTTGCAGGCCGAAGACCAGGCCCGAGAAGGCGAAGAACGGGTAGGCCAGCCGCTGGCTTTCATACTTGAGTGCGAGTGCCATGGGGCGTCTCCTACTGCTTGTCCGCGGACATTGGCCGCGGCGGCCAGTAACTGCGGTAGAACGGGTTGGTCTCGGGCGCGTAGGCGCGCTTGTCGTAGGGATCGCGCTTGGCCTTCATCTCGGCCCAGAGGTCCTTGGGCAGGTTCACCTGGCTCGTGTGGTTCAGGAAGGCGACGAGGTCCGCGGCCTCCTGATCCGACATGGCCGGGAACGAGGGCATGCCGCCCGTCGGGTTGAGCGTCTGGGCGCCCTTCACGTACATCTTGAGGTACTCGTCGTCGCGCTTGATGCCGATGCGCCCGAGCTCCGGGGCGTACTGGGTGCCGTCGCCGAGCAGCGTGTGGCAGTCGATGCAAACGAACTTCTGCCAGACCTGCTTGCCGCGCGCGACCTCCGCCGGAACGCCCTCCGGCCCCACGTGGTTGGCCAGGTTCATGTACGCGAGGCTCGCCGGCGTGAGATAGAAGAACATCGCAGCCAGGCATACCGCGCTGCCTGCGAAGAACAGGGACCGGCCCAGCCTGGCGGCTTTGTCGTGGTCCATCGACCTTTCCTTTCTGTGGTGTTCTGGGCGCACATCCGCGCCCTTACTCGACTGTATGCTGAAGATCGGACAACCACGTCCGTATTAAGCGCGGGCCTACGTACGTGAGGCGGGCTCAGACCGAAGCGGGCGGCTCGTCGAAGCCGAGCTCGAGGTGGTCGAGCGTGGTGTAGACCCGCCACAGCCCGAGCACCGCCGCGGCCGCGCAGATGCCGTTGAGCAGCACCATCGTGGCGAGCACGCCGCCGGTCGATCGCCACACGCACGCCACGGTCGAGACGACCATCAGCAGCGCGGGCAGCGTAAGGAACAGGTGCGAGTCCATGCGGTACCCGCGGCCGGCGATGCTCGTGATCGCCTGGAGCGTGGGCTCGTCGATGCCATCGATCGGATGCAACATGGGGGACCTCTTTCTCTGCCCCCATAATAAGGACAATGAGGTCCGGATTACTCTGAGCCCGCTCAGGTTGCGGGTCCGGGAAAAACCCGGACTTCACCTGGCCTGGTAGCGGGGCGGTTGCCTCAGAGCGCGGCGAGGAACGCCATCAGCGCGGCCCGTTCGCCGTCCGAGAGCGCCTCGAAGCGCGCGACGACCGCCGCGGCCTCGCCGTGCCGGTGCCAGCCGATCGCCTCCGCGACGTCGTCGGTGCGCCCGTCGTGGAGGAACCGCGTGCGGTACCGCAGGCCCCAGAGCGGCATGGTCCGCCACTCCGTGCCGGTGGCGAGCCCCATGATCACCCCATCGTCCATCGGCTCGCCCATGTCGTGGACGAGCATGTCGGAGTAGACCGGCACCGCGAGGCCCGCGGGCACGCCGAACTCGTTGGGCCCGGTGGTGAAGCCCGGGGTATGGCAGGTCGTGCAGCCGGTGTCGTAGAAGAGCTCGCGGCCGCGGCGGGCCGACGCGCCGAGCGGCAGCGGCGGCGGCGGCGCCTGGTAGCGCTGGAAGGCGGCCATGTCGTCCACCATCTTCTGCGTCAGATCGGGCTCCTCCTGCTTGCGCCCCCATTGGGTCGTCTTGACCTCGAAGAAGGTCTTCACCCAGGGCGTCGCGGGGTTGTCCAGGTGCGAGGGGGCCTTGAGCTTCTGGAGCGGGATGTTCGGGAAGGGCTCGGCGGGCCGGCCCGGGCTCGACAGGCCCATCTCGAACTGCGAAGCCTGCTGCGTGAACTCGACCATATCGCCCTTCTGGGCCTTCCAGCCGAAGCGGCCGATCTGGTCGAACTCCCAGTTCGCGCGCCCCTTGATCCCGAGCGCCCGCTTCATCGGGCTCGCCTCGAGCTGGGCGGTGATCGCCGCGGCCGGCACGGCCTCCATGAGGCCCATGCCGAAGGTGGGCGGCGAGATGCGGCGCGACACGTGGCGCGCCTCGACCGGCATGTTCTCGATCGGGATGCCGGCGATCGACTTGTCCTGCACGATCGGGCCGCCCTGCTTCGCGAGCGGGGTCGTCCCGCCGTCCTTGGCGCCGTTCACCATCGTGAGCATCTCCCAGGATCCGCCGCCGGTGGCGGGCATCCCGTGGCAGGCGCGGCAGCTCACGTTGTTGTAGTTCGGCCCGAGGCCGTCTTCCGGCGTGAAGTTCTTCTCGAAGACCTTCTTGCCGTCTTCGTAGGCCTTGAGGCGCTTGGCGTCGAGGCCCGGGATCGGTCGCACGAAGCCACGGCCGGCCGCGGCCCCCGACGCCTGGTCGGCGGCCTGGGCGCCGGCGCAGCCGCCGGCCAGCAACGCCAGGAGGATCACCGCGCAGGTTCTCATCGTCTCGCCCTCATTGCAACGCCGCGTCCACCCGCGGCAGCCGCCCCGACAGGTTCTCGAGCGGGTACGACGCGAGGCGGGTCGAGCGCGCCGGCACCCGGCCCGCGAAGATCACGACCGGCGACGGCCAGCGCTCCTCGTGCGCGAGCGTGGCGTGCTCGAGCGTCACCAGCACCTGCGCGCCGGCGAGGTCCGGCAGGTTGTGGCCGGTCGGCAGGCCGGGCGGCAGGTTCGCGATGAAATCCTCGCCCGGCATCGGCCGGCCGGCCGGGTCGATCAGCGGCGTCGCCCCCGTCCGCCCCGAGTAGCCGGCCCAGTCGTCGTTGTCGCCGCCGTTGCGGAACTTGCCGGTGCGCAGCGCCTGGCCACGGTAGATCACCCAGCCGGCCCAGAGCCAGCCCTCGGGGGCGTCGTAAAGCATCACGCCCGGCTTGTAGCGCCGATTGAGGTACTTCGCGAACCACACGCCGTTCCAGTCGGTGGGATCCTCCACCGTGACCGGGTTATCGAGCAGGAAGGTGCCGGTGGCCTGCGCCACCTCGGCCGACGCGACCCCGGGCACGAGCGCGGCCTGCCCGTCGCGCAGCTCGCCGCGCAGGCAGAGCTGCTTGCTCGGCACGTCGTCCGCGTCGCCGGGCAGCTCCTGGGTCAGCGCCAGCGCCTTGATCTTGCGCGCCGGCGCGGCCGCGGCCCAGCGCAGCTTCGCCTCGCCCGCCAGGGTCAGGGGTGCGCCGTCCGCGCGGACCACGAACTTGCCGGCGCTGCGCGGGCCGTCGTCGGTCTCGGCCCAGAGCTCGTAGTGGCCGTTCGCCGGGTCGATCGGGCGCAGGTTGTGGAGGCTCAGCGCGATGTGAGCGGGGGAGGCGGCGCAGGCGGGCAGGGCGAGGACGAGGGCCAGCAGCATCCCCTTGAGGAAAGTGCCGGTCACGCGCCCATCCTCCGCCGCCAGACGCCACACCAGCCAGCAGCCCGCACGACCGCCGCCAGCGCCGCGAGCCCTGCCGCCGCGGGCGCCACCCAGGCAAGGCCGCCGAGCGGCAGGGCCACCCGCCACGCGGCCGCCAACGCCAGCCCCGCCAGGACGCCCGCCATCCCGAGGTGGTAAGCCGCCAGCGAGCGCGCCGCGAGCGCCGCCGCCCGCGCAGGGTCGACCGGCGCGAGGTCCATGGCGGCGCCGACCGCGTTGCGTGCCTCGTAGAGGCCGACCGCGCCGACCGTCAGGGCGGCGATCGCCCCCCCGGCCAGCAGCCCGACCCGGGCGTCCGCCGCGGCCGGCACCTGGGCCGCGAGCGCCGCGGCCATCACGCCGGTGATGACCGAGGTGATGCCCGAGGTGGTCGATAGGCTCACGCCGTGGCCCGCCGAGAGCGGCGGGTCGATGGAGCGGGCGTGGACGGGCGGTTCGGCGACGGCGGACATAGCTTTCACCCCAACATAGCGCGGCAGCCGCCGCGCGGCACCGGCAGCCCGAGCCAGGCCGCAAGCGTCGGCAGCCCGTA
Source organism: Candidatus Sericytochromatia bacterium (assembly GCA_036675505.1). Classification (GTDB taxonomy): domain Bacteria; phylum Cyanobacteriota; class Sericytochromatia; order S15B-MN24; family JAQBPE01; genus JAKFEW01. The sequence goes on along the minus strand of JAKFEW010000049.1, from coordinate 530 downwards.
CGGGAACAGCGTCTCGAGCGGCGGTCCACCCGGCAACAGGCGCGCGAGCCGCCGGCTGCCCGGCATCACACCCTCCGTCCGCCAGAACGTGTACACCGCCTCGGCGGCCTCCCAGTGGGCCGGGCCGAGCGCAACGCCGGCGACTGCCGCGCGGGCGGCAAATGGCCCGCGCCGGCGCGCGAAGGGATCCATCGCGAGCAGCGCCCGCAGGGCCTCGGCCACGCGCGGCGCGGCGGCCGCGATCGTCTCGTCGTCCGTGGTCCACCCCAGCGTCAGCCGGAGCATCCCCACGCCTTCGGGCGCGCCGATCGCGTCGAGCGTCGGCGATCGCGTGCCCGACAGACAGGCCGAGGAGGAAGCCGCCGCGATGCCCGCGCAGTCGAGCGCATGGACGATCTCATCGCCCGCCACGCCGGCCAGCGCGAAGGTCAGCACATGGGGCAACGCCTCGGTCGGACGCGCCGCCCAGGCGCCCAGCGGGCGCAGCGCCGGCACGGCGGCCAGCAGGGCGCCGGCCAGCCGGTCGCGGC
>JAKFEW010000050.1:0-69722 GCA_036675505.1 Candidatus Sericytochromatia bacterium | reverse complement strand
CGTGACCGGTTCGTGCACCCTCCCCGAGGGCGTCGAGATGGTCATGCCCGGCGACAACATCCAGATGGAGATCGAGCTGATCACGCCCGTCGCGATCGAGCCCGGCATGCGTTTCGCCATTCGTGAAGGCGGTCGTACCGTCGGCGCCGGCGTCGTTGCTTCGATTCAAGCATAGTCCCAATTTCGGCGGCGTCCAGTCCGGCATCCCCGGTTGGACGCTCCCCCTGAGGTTCTGATACAATGGCTCAGCAGAAAATCCGAATCCGGCTCAAGGCCTTCGACCACCGGCTCCTCGACAAGTCGACCGAGCAGATCGTGGAAACCGCGAAGCGCACGGGTGCCACCGTGGTCGGGCCCATCCCGCTCCCCACGCACAAGGCCATCTACTGCGTGAACCGTTCGCCCCACGTGGACAAGAAGTCCCGCGAGCACTTCGAGACCCGCACCCACAAGCGGTTGATCGACATCCTCGAGCCGACCCACAAGACGGCCGAGGCGCTGATGCGACTCGATCTCCCCGCGGGCGTGGACATCGTCGTCAAGCTGTAACTCCGGACCCCCTAGGGTCCAACCCCGGGGGGGGACCACCCCGCGTAACAGCCGCAGGGCTATCTCCCCCGGCGAGCATATTAGGTGTCTGGTAGCAAACGCCCGGCGCCTAGGAGGATAAAAGAACTACCATGGCTATGGGTTTGATTGGTCAAAAGGTCGGCATGACGACCATTTTTGATGCCGAGGGTCGCGCGATCCCCGTGACCGTCGTACAGGCTGGTCCTTGCACGGTCGTTCAGAAGAAGACCGTGGCGACGGACGGCTACGACGCCGTTCAGGTCGGCTACGGCGAAGCCAAGGCCAGCCGCCTGAGCAAGGGCGAGCAGGGCCACTTCAAGAAGGCCGGCGTGACGATCGCCCGCCGTCTGCAGGAGTTCCGCCTCGACGGTGGTGCCAACTACGAAGTGGGCGCCGAGATCAAGGCCGACCTCTTCACTGAAGGCCAGATCGTCGACGTCACCGGCATCTCGATCGGTAAGGGCTTCGCCGGCATGATGAAGCGGCACCACTCCGGTCGCGGCCCCATGGCCCACGGCTCGAAGTTCCACCGCCACCCCGGCTCGATCGGCGCGGGCACCACGCCCAGCCGTGTCTACAAGGGCCGCAAGATGCCCGGTCGCCTGGGCGCCAAGCAGATCACCGTCAAGAAGTTGACGGTCGTCGGCGTCGACGCCGAGCGGGGGCTGTTACTGATCAAGGGCGCCGTCCCCGGCGCCGAGAATGGCTACTTGACCGTCCGTCCGACGGTCAAGGTCGGCAAGTAGGAGTCTCGCACATGGCAAACATCACCGTTTTCGACGCCAAGGGCGCCAAGGTTCGCGAGTTCTCCTTCGGTGACGCGTTCCTCCCCGAGGCCCCGCACGTGCACCTGATGCACCTGCATGTCATCCGCCAGCTGCGCCACAAGCGCGCCGGCACCGCCAGCACCCTGACCCGTTCGGAAGTGCGCGGCGGCGGCAAGAAGCCCTGGAAGCAGAAGGGCACGGGCCGCGCCCGCGCCGGCTCCATTCGCTCGCCCTTGTGGCGGCATGGTGGCGTGATCTTCGGGCCCAAGCCCCGCAAGTACACGCTCAACCTGTCGGTGAAGGCTCGCCGCCTGGCCCTGCGCTCGGCCGTGCTCGCCAAGACCGCCGACATCATCGCGGTCGACAATTTCGGCCTCGAGAAGCCTTCGACGAAGGCGCTGACCGGTTTCTTCGCGACGCTCAAGCTCGAAGGCCGCGTCCTGGTGGTGGTCAAGGAGCGTGAGGAAAACCTCTACCTGTCCGCCCGCAATCTCAAGAACGTCAAGCTGGTCCAGGCCGGCAACCTGAGCGTCAAGGATCTCCTGACCGCCGACCGCGTCGTCGCGACGGAAGAGGCCCTGCGCCACATCGAAGAGGTGTTCAAGGCATGACCGACCTTTATACCGTCATCAAGCGTCCGCTCATCACCGAGAAGAACACGGTGCTGAACGAGAACAACACCTACTGTTTCGAAGTGGATCGCAAGGCCAACAAGATCGACATCGCGCGGGCCGCGAAGCTTCTCTTCAACGTGGAAGTCGTCGACGTCAACACCTCGGCGATGAAGCACGTGAAGAAGGTCCGCAAACGCACGGGCGCGAGGATCGAGTCTCAGGTCAAGTCCAAGAAGGCGTACGTGAAGCTCGCTGAGGGCCACGCTATCGACTTCTATGGGTCGGTCTAGGGAGTAACAGAAGATGGCTATCAAGAAGCTGCGGCCCATGACCCCCGGCCAGCGGGGCATGAGCAAGAGCACGTTCGAAGAAATCACGACCGATCGCCCCGAGAAGGCGTTGCTGACCCCGCTCAAGTCGAGCGGCGGACGTAACGCCTCCGGCAAGACCACCGCTCGCTTCAAGGGCGGCGGCCACAAGCAGCACTACCGCATCATCGACTTCAAGCGGAACAAGACCGGCATCCCCGGCAAGGTCGCGACGATTGAGTACGACCCGAACCGCAACGCGCGTATCGCGCTGATCTTCTATGTCGATGGCGAGAAGCGCTACATCCTCGCGCCGAACGGCCTCGAGGTCGGCATGTCGGTCATCGCGTCGCCGGAAGCCGACATCAAGATCGGCAACGCGATGCCCCTGAAGAACATCCCGCTGGGCACCGGCATCCACAACATCGAGCTCCGCAAGGGCAAGGGTGGTCAGATTGTCCGCTCGGCCGGCGCGATGGCTCAGTTGGTTGCGAAGGATGGCAATTACGCCCAGGTGAAGCTCCCCTCGGGTGAGCAGCGCATGGTCCACATCGATTGCATCGCGACCATCGGCCAGGTCGGCAACATCGAGCACAAGAACATGAAGATCGGCAAGGCCGGCCGTAAGCGTTGGATGGGCAAGCGCCCGCATAACCGTGGCGTCACGATGAACGCCTGTGACCACCCGCACGGTGGTGGTGAAGGCAAGTCGCCCATCGGTGGCAAGCCGCAGACCCCGTGGGGCAAGCCGGCGATGGGCTACAAGACCGTCCGTCGCAAGGAATCGAGCAAGTTCATCGTCCGTGAGCGGACCCGCTAAGCAGAGGTAGGAATTAATGTCTCGTTCGCTGAAGAAGGGCCCGTTCATTCACGAGTCCCTCACCAAGAAGATCGAAGCGATGAACTCGCGCAATGAGAAGAAGGTCATCAAGACCTGGTCTCGTTCGTCGACCATCATCCCCTCGATGATCGGTCACACGATCGCTGTCTACAACGGGCGCAAGCATGTGCCCATCTACATCACCGAGCAAATGATCGGCCACAAGCTGGGAGAGTTCGCGCCTACGCGTCTCTTCAAGGGGCACGCCGGTCAAGAGCGCGGCCGGTAAGGGCGGAGGATAGATAGATGCAGACCAAGTCCAGCGTCAAATACGTCCGGATGTCGCCCCTCAAGGTTCGCCGCATTCTGGATCAGATCCGCGGTAAGAAGGCCCTCGAGGCTCAGACCGTGCTGAACTTCCTGCCCCACGCTTCGGCGCGGGTGCTCGAGAAGATTCTGCGGTCGGCGATCGCCAACGCGGAAAACAACCACCAGGTGCCCGCCGCGAAGCTGTGGGTCCGGGAAGCTTTCGTCGACCAGGGTCCTACGCTCAAGCGGTTCCAGCCGCACGCACAGGGCCGGGCATTCCCCATCAAGAAGCGCACCAGCCACATCACCATCGTCGTGTCCGACACGACGGGCGTGCGCGGCTCCGCGACGGCTGAGGATGCGACCGAGGCGAACGCCGACGCGGCCGCCACGAAGCCCAAGGCGACGAAGGCCGTCAGCGCCAAGAAGGCCAGCGGCGGCGCCAACGAAGCAATGAAGGATAAGGAGTAACAGCATGGGTCAGAAGATTCATCCCATCGGCCTGCGCCTCGGGATCAACCGTACCTGGTCCAGCCGCTGGTACGCCGAGACCAAGAACTACCCGGCGATCGTCCTCGAGGACGAGAAGGTCCGCAACTTCATCAAGAAGAAGCTCTTCGCCGCCGGCATTTCGAAGATCGACATCGAGCGCAAAGCCGACCAGGTCGACATCTCGATCTGGACCGCCAAGCCCGGCGTGATCGTCGGCCGTGGCGGCGCCGGCATCGACCAGCTCCGCAAGGATCTGGCCGCAATGACCAACAAGAAGGTTCAGATCAACGTGCAGGAGGTCCTGCGCATCGAAGCCGACGCTCAGCTCGTCTCCGAGTCCATCGCTGCCCAGCTCGAGAAGCGCATCGCGTTCCGCCGGGCCATGAAGCAGTCGATGATGCGGGCGATGAAGGCTGGCGCCAAGGGCATCAAGGTGATGGTCGCCGGCCGCCTGGGCGGCGCGGAAATCGCCCGCACCGAGTGGATGCGCGATGGCCGCATCCCGCTGCACACGCTGCGTGCCGACATCGACTACGGCATCACCACCGCGAAGACCGTCTACGGCATCATTGGTGTCAAGGTGTGGATCTTCAAGGGCGAGATCATCCCCGGCGCCGAAGCGACCCCCGAGGCGGCCCCGCGCCGTCGCGAGCGTCCCGCGGGCGACCGTGGCGATCGTGGCCCGGCCCCGCGCCGCGACCGTCCCGCCGAGAAGCCGACTGAAGCCAAGGAATCCGCGGAAGGCTAGCCTTCGCGCGTCGAATTAGAGGACACACCACCATGTTGATGCCCAAGCGCACCAAGTTCCGGCGCCACCACCGCGGCGACCGGTCGGGCCACGAGACCCGCGGCACGCAGGTCAACTTCGGCGATTTCGGCCTCGTCGCGATGGAGCCGGCGTGGATCACGTCGCGCCAGATCGAGGCGGCCCGCCGGGCCATGACCCGCTCGATCAAGCGCGGCGGTAAGATCTGGATCCGCATCTTCCCCGACAAGCCCGTCACCGCGAAGCCCGCCGAGACCCGCATGGGTTCCGGTAAGGGTTCCCCGGAGTACTGGGTGGCCGTCGTGAAGCCCGGTCGTATCATGTTCGAGATGAACGGCGTTTCCGAAGAGCTGGCCCGCGAAGCGTTTCGCCTCGCCGCCCACAAGCTCCCGATCGCCACGAAGTTTGTCAGCCGCGCGGAGCAGCAGGCCGCTGCCGCTCTCGCCACGGGAGGCTCCAATGAAGACTAAGGTCACCAAGCAGGAGCTGCAGGAGTTCCGCGGTCTGCCCGAGACCGAGCTCAACGAGAAGCTGAAGGGCGCGAAGGAAGAGCTGTTCAAGCTGCGCTTCCAGCTCGCCATCCGGCAGCTCGACAACACCTCGCAGATCGGTGAGGTCCGCAACCGGATCGCCATGCTGCAGACGGTGCTCCGTGAAACCACGGCCGCCGCTGGCGCCGCCGTCCAGAAAGCGTAGGAAGTTCCGATGCCAAAGCGTGTCATCACCGGCAAGGTCGTTTCGGACAAGATGAACAAGACCGTCACTGTGTCGGTCGAGTCCACCGTGCCCCACGACCGTTACAAGAAGCTCGTCAAGCAGACGACCAAGTTCAAGGCCCACGATGAGGAAAATGCCGCCCGCGAAGGCGACATCGTCCGCATCGAGGAATCGCGTCCCCTTTCCAAGGACAAGACCTGGCGCCTGATCGAGATCGTTCAGCGGGCCCAGTAAAGGACCAGAACCATGATTCAGCAGCAATCCCGACTGACGGTCGCCGACAACACCGGTGCGCGCGAGCTCATGTGCATTCGCGTCGTCGGTGGCGGTAACCGGACGTTCGCCAACATCGGCGATGTCATCGTGGCGGTCGTCAAGGACGCCATTCCGAACATGCCCGTCAAGAAGTCGGACGTGGTGAAGGCCGTCATCGTGCGCTCCCGCAAGGGTATGCGTCGCCCCGACGGCTCGTTCATCCGCTTCGACGAGAATGCGGCGGTCATCATCAACAAGGATAACAACCCCCGCGGGACCCGCGTGTTCGGGCCTATCGCCCGTGAGCTTCGTGATAAGAACTTCATGAAGATCATCTCGCTGGCGCCGGAAGTCATCTAGGAGTCCACAAGATGCAGCGCATCAAAAAGGGCGATACGGTCATGATCATCTCCGGCGCCCAAAAGGGCACCACCGGCGAAGTGACCTCGGTCGATCCCAAGAGCAACAAGGCCACCGTCCAGGGCATCAACGTGCGCACCAAGCACCAGAAGCCCTCGGCGACCAATCCCCAGGGCGGTATCATCAAGCTGGAGATGCCGGTCAACATGAGCAAGCTCATGCCGATCGACCCCTCCACCTCGAAGCCCACCCGGGTCAAGATCCAGACCCTCGCCGACGGTAAGAAGGTGCGGGTCGCGAAGTCCGGCGAGCAGCTGGACAAGTAAAGCAGCGCGGTCCGGATACGTCAGCCGGGTCGCCCTCCCTCGCCGAAGCGGGGAAGCGACCTGGGCTTGTGAAAGCAGACGCCCGGATCCTGTCAGGAGTTTGAAAAACCATGGCTGATAATGCCCGTTTCTACGACAAGTACCTCAACGACGTCGTGCCCGCTCTGACCAAGGAGTTCGACTACAAGAACCCCATGCAGGTGCCCAAGATCGAGAAGATCGTGGTCAACATGGGCCTCGGTGAGTCGGTCCAGAACCCCAAGGCGATCGACGTCGCCGTGCGCGACCTGACCGCCATCGTCGGCCAGAAGGTCGTCGTGACCCGCGCCAAGAAGTCGATCGCGACGTTCAAGCTGCGCGCCGGCATGCCGATCGGCGCGATGACCACCCTGCGTGGTCGCCGCATGTACGAGTTCATGGATCGCCTCTTCACGCTGGCGTTGCCGCGCATCCGCGACTTCCGCGGCGTGAGCGACCGCGCGTTCGACGGCCGCGGCAACTACACGCTCGGCGTCAAGGAGCAGATCCTGTTCCCTGAAATCGAGTACGACAAGGTCGACAAGGTCCGTGGCATGGACGTCACGTTCGTGACCACCGCCCGCACCGACGAGGAAGCCCGCGCGCTCCTGCGCCTGATGGGCATGCCGTTCAAGGCCAGCGCCGCGGTTCAGACCGCGCCGGCGGCCGTGTAAGGAGACGAAATCCCATGGCGAAGAAGTCGAAGCTGGCGAAGCACGCCCAGCAGAAGCTGTCCATCGCGAAGTACGCCGCCAAGCGTGCCGAGCTGAAGGCCATCATCAACGGCAAGGCGAAGAGCGTCGAGGAATACAACCACGCGCGCAAGGAACTCTCCGAGCTTCCGCGTGATTCGAATCCCGTGCGTCTCCACAACCGCTGCCAGCTTACCGGCCGTCCGCGCGGCTACTACCGCGATTTCGGCCTGTGCCGCAACCAGCTGCGCCAGCTGGCGCACGAAGGCAAGCTCCCGGGCGTCGTAAAGTCGTCCTGGTAAGCTTTCCAGCGATCTGGCCAGGCGCCCGGACCGAAAGGTTCGGGCGCCAACCCTTGGCAGGAGCGCCCTGGCGCGCTTGCGGCTGATCGGGTCCGCCCGTCAGCGCTGGCGTGAACGCCCGGGTGAGTGGTACAATCGAGGGTCTTTTGGCCGCCGTTTACCCCCGGGCCGAGCGCCGAATCCACATCCACCCCCTGGCTGGCTGTACGAGCTCTTAAAACTCGCTCGTAAACGCAGCCTGATGAGAGGTCTATCATGGCTGTCACCGATCCCATCGCGGATATGCTGACCTGCATCCGGAACGCCAACACCGCGAACCTGGATGTCACCGAGTTCCCGAACTCGAAGCTGAAGCAGGAAATCGCGAAGGTCCTCCAGAGCGAGGGCTACATCAGCTCGTTCGAGGTCGTGAAAGTCGAGACGGGCAAGCCCCGCATTCGCGTCGAGCTCAAGTACGTCACCGGTAAGGGCAAGCGCCGCGTCATCGTCGGCATCAAGCGCATCTCCAAGCCTGGCCTGCGCGTCTACGTCGGCAAGCATGACCTGCCGCGCGTCCTTGGCGGCCTCGGTATCGCGATCCTGTCGACGCCTCGCGGCGTGCTCACCGACCGTGAGTGCCGCAAGCAGGGCGTCGGCGGTGAAGTTCTCGCGTACGTTTGGTAGGAGGTCCCATGTCGCAGTCCCGCATCGGTAAGGCTCCAATCACGGTTCCTGGCACCGTCAAGGTGGATATCCAGGACAACCGCGGCGCCGGCCAAACCATCAACGTCACCGGTCCGAAGGGTAGCCTCGTGCGTACGCTCCGCCCCGAAGTCACCGTCAAGCTCGAGAACGGCACGCTCCTCGTTCAGCCCATCAGCGACACGAAGATGGCCCGCTCGCTTCACGGCCTGTCCCGCACCCTCGTCGCGAATATGGTCGATGGCGTCACCACCGGCTTCAAGAAGACCCTCGAGATCAACGGCGTCGGCTACCGCGCTGCGGTCGCCGGCCGCAAGCTGACCCTCCAGATGGGTTACTCCCACCCGGTCGAGATCGACGCGCCGGATGGCATCACCTTCACCGTTCCGCCGGGCCCCAAGCCCTCGGTTCTGGTCGAAGGCATCGACAAGCAGCTTGTTGGCGACATGGCCGCCAAGGTCCGCGCCGTGCGGCCGCCCGAGCCCTACAAGGGCAAGGGTATCAAGTACAGCTACGAGGTCATCCGTCGCAAGGCCGGCAAGTCCGGCGGCAAGAAGAAGTAAGGAGCCGCGAGATGATCACCAAGAAATCCCGCAAGAAGCAGACCACCGTCCGCCACGAGCGCATCCGGAAGAACCTGGCCGGCACGCCCGAGCGTCCGCGCCTGGCCGTGTACCGCTCCAACCAGCACGTCTACGCCCAGGTTATCGACGACATCACCGGCAAGACGCTTCTCGCCGCCTCCTCGCTCGAGCTCAAGCTCGACAAGGGTGGCACGGTCGAGGCCGCGCGTCAGGTCGGCCAGACGGTCGCCGAACGGGCGAAGGCGAAGGGCATCGAGGCCGTGGTCTATGACCGTGGCGGCAACCTTTACCACGGGCGCATCGCCGCCCTGGCCGACGCGGCTCGCGAAGCCGGCCTCAACTTCTAGGAGCGTTGAAGATGGACAATCGTAACAATCCCGGTGGTGGTGGTGACCGCGGCCGTCGCGGCCGTGACACCGGTCGTGGTCCTGGCGGTCCGCGCGGCGGTGAACCCGCCGAGCCGTCCGAGTGGCAGGAGAAGGTCATCCAGATCCGCCGCGTGACCAAGGTCGTCAAGGGCGGCAAGAAGATGAGCTTCCGGGCCATCGTCGCCGTCGGCAACCAGAAGGGTCAGGTCGGCATCGGCGTCGGCAAGGCCAACGAGGTCATCTCGGCCATTCAGAAGGCGATCGCCGACGCGAAGAAGAGCCTCGTGACCGTTCCGATGGTCGGATCGACCATCCCCCACATGATCGTGGGCAAGGCGGACGCCAGCCGCGTGATGATCAAGCCCGCCTCGAAGGGCACCGGCGTTATCGCCGGTGGTGCCGTCCGGTCGGTCCTCGAGCTCGCGGGCATCCACGACATCCTTTCGAAGAACCTGGGCGCCTCGTCGCCCCTCAACAGCGCCCGCGCGGCGATCGACGGCCTGGCCAATCTCCGCTCCGCGGAAGAGGTCGCCTCGGCTCGTGGCAAGACCGTTGAAGAGATCATGGGGAAGGTGAAGCAGAATGCCTGAGACCAAGAAGATCACCGTCAAGCTCGTCCGTAGCCGCATCGGCTACGACCAGAGGCAGCATGCGAACCTGCAGTCCCTCGGGCTGCGCAAGACCAACAGCACCGCGACGCACAGCGACACCCCCATCATCCGTGGCATGATCTTCAAGGTCCGCCACCTGGTGACCGTGTCGGAGGAGAACTAAGCCATGAACCTCACCGATCTGCGCCCCGCCGAGGGCGCGACCCACGCGCCCAAGCGCGTCGGCCGCGGTCACGGCTCAGGCATGGGTAAGACCTCGACCCGTGGTGCCAACGGCCAGGGCCAGCGTTCGGGCGAAAGCCGGAAGCCTGGCTTCGAAGGTGGTCAGAAGCCGCTGTTCCGTCGCCTTCCGAAGCAGAAGAGCTTCCGGGCGCCGGTTCGCGACGAATGGTCGATCGTCAACCTTTACGACCTCAACGGGTTCGATAACGGTTCGGTCATCGACGCCGCCGCGCTCATCGCGAAGGGTCTGATCAAGAAGGAACTCGCCGGCGTGCGCGTGCTCGGCACGGGCGACCTCACAGTCGCGCTGACCGTCCGGGCGCATTACTTCACCGCGTCCGCGCGGGAGAAGATCGAGGCCGCGGGTGGCAAGGCCGAACTGATCGGCGGCGACACCCAGGCCGAGACGTCGGAAGGCTAAATAGCCTGCCAGCGGGCCTTCGGGCCCGCTCCTAACTGACCCACCCTGGCTCGGCGTCCTCTCTCCAATCATGTTGGAGAGGGGTGCCGAGTGCCCCGTTCAGGGGCACGACGGCAGGGTGAGGACCGGAGGAAAATCGTTGAACGAAAATAACAAGGTGGCCCAGGTCCTCAAGGACCTGTGGAACGCTCCGGGGCTGCGCGAGAAGATCTTCTGGACGCTCGGCATGATCCTGGTCTTCCGCCTCACCGTCCACATCCCGATTTCCGGCATCGATCAGGACGTTCTGAACCGGCTCTTCGCCAACATGAACTTCCTGGGCGGCTTCCTCGACTTCTTCTCGGGCGGCGCGCTCGCGAAGTTCTCGATCGTCGCGATGGGCATCACTCCGTACATCAACGCGAGCATCATCATGCAGCTGATGACGGGCGTCATCCCCAAGCTCGAAGAGCTCCAGAAGGAAGGTGGCGAGGCCGGGCGCAAGCAGATCCAGCAATACACCCGCTACCTCATGTTGGCGCTGGCTACCGTCCAATCCATCGGCATGAGCACGTGGCTCTGGCGCTCAGGCGCCGCCATCGGCATCGACCCGCAAGGGGCGTACCCCTGGTGGTTCCTGATCGCGACCGTCTGCATCCTGGTTTCGGGCTCGTGCTTCATCATGTGGCTCGGTGAGGTCATCACCGAGCGCGGCATCGGCAACGGCGCCTCGCTCATGATCTTCGCCGGCATCATCGCGGCGTTCCCGACGTACATCGCGCAGACCAACGAGCTCATGGCCTCGGGCGGCGCGTCCGCTTTCTCGGTCGCGGCGCTCGTCCTGGCGCTGCTCGCGATGCTCGTGGCGATCGTGTTCGTGCAGGAAGGCCAGCGCCGCATCCCGGTGCAGGCCGCCAAACGGCAGGTCAGCGGCGGGCGCGTCGGCCCGGGTCAAACCAGCTACATTCCGCTCAAGGTGAACATGGGCGGCGTCATGCCGCTGATCTTCGCCTCATCGCTGCTCATCTTCCCTGCCACGATCAGCCAGTTCCTGGGTCAGTCCACCGCCAAGGTGCTCAACTGGCAGTTCCAGACGCCGGCCTTCTGGCAATGGGAGAACGTCAAGGGCGTGATGCAGCAGGGCATCAACCAGTTCATGGCGGCGCTCTCGCCGTCCGGTTGGCTCTACTTCATCGTGTACTTCGCCTTGATCATGTTCTTCACTTACTTCTACGCCAGCCTCGTGCTCAACCCGAACGATCTGGCGGAGAACCTCAAGAAGTACGGCTCGTTCGTGCCGGGCTACAAGCCGGGCAAGCCGACGGCCGAGTTCATCGAGCAGGTGCTGAACCGGATCACCTTCGCAGGCGGCGTTTTCCTTGGCCTCATCGCCGTGCTGCCATACCTGGTGGAGCGCGCGACGGGCGTCACGACCTTGCAAGGCCTGGGCTCCACCGCCCTGCTGATCATGGTCGGCGTGGCGATCGACCTGTACAACCAGCTGCAGACCCACATGATCGCCCGCCAATACGAAGGCTTCATGTCGTAGGAGGTCCCTGAAATGCGCATCGTCTTGTTGGGCGCCCCTGGCGCCGGTAAGGGCACTCAGGCCCGCGTCTTGTCCACCGAGTACGGGATCCCCCAGATCTCGACCGGCGACATCCTGCGCGCCGCCGTGAAGGCGGGCACCCCGCTCGGCCTCGAAGCCAAGCGCTTCATGGATGCCGGCAACCTCGTCCCCGACGAGGTGATGTGCGGCATCATCAAGGATCGCCTCGCGGAGCCGGATGCCAAGCGTGGCTTCCTGCTCGACGGCTTCCCGCGCACCGAGCCGCAGGCCGAGGCGTTGGACAGGATGCTGGCCTCGATTGGTCAGGATCTCCAGCTCGCGATCGACGTGACGGTGCCGGAGGATGAACTGGTCGAGCGGCTTTCGGGCCGACTCGTTTGCCGCAACTGCGGTGCCTCTTACAACGTGAAGGCCGGCTGCAAGGTCGGTGACACCTGCAAGGATTGCGGTGGCGAGCTGTACCAGCGCATCGACGACGCCCCGGAGACCGTGCGCAACCGCCTCAAGGTCTACCATGACCAGACCGCGCCGATCGCGGCCCGTTTCCAGCGCCAGGGCATCCTGCGCAGCCTGGACGGCAACCGGCCGGAAGCGGCGGTCAGGGCGGACCTCGAGACGATGCTCAACGAGCTGAAGGTGCCGTCGTGAGTATCCTCAAGACCGAAGCCGAGTTCGAGGCCATGCGCAAGGCCGGCCGCCTCGTCGCGCAGGCGCACGAGGCGATCGCCGAGGCCGTCAAAGCCGGCCTCAGCAGCAAGGACCTCGACATGATCGCTGAGGAGGTGATCGTGAAAGGGGGCGGCAAGCCCGCCTTCAAGGGGTACCATGGGTTCCCCGCGACGATCTGTGCCTCGTACAACGAGGAGGTCGTGCATGGCATCCCCAATCGGCGCAAGCTGGAAGAGGGTGACATCATCTCCGTCGACATCGGCGCGATCATCGACGGTCACTACGGAGACTCCGCCTGGACGTACCCGGTCGGCAAGGTGGCCCCCGAGGTGCAAAAGCTCCTCGAGGTCACCGAGGCGAGCCTCTTCGCGGGCCTCTCGGCCGCGCGCGCGGGCAACCGCATCAGCGATATCGGCGGGGCGGTGCAGGACGTCGTGGAAGCCGCAGGCTTCTCCGTCGTTCGCGACTTCGTGGGCCATGGCATCGGCCGCAACCTTCACGAGTCTCCCCAGATCCCGAATTTCCGCATGGGTGATCCCGGTCCGATCTTGACGGCCGGCGAGGCCCTCGCGATCGAGCCGATGGTCAACATCGGCGGCTACCAGGTGCGGGTCAAGAAGAACGGCTGGACGGTGGTGACGACCGACGGCAAGTGGTCCGCCCACTTCGAGCATACGTTGATCGTCACCGAAGGCGAGCCCGAGATCACAACCAAGCGATCTGGCGTGCTGGCCTTGTGATTAAGTCCGCACTAAGGTTAGAATAAAAGTTCCCCACCCCCACATGGGGCTAGTTAAAGAAGGAGTCGGTCCATGAAGGTCCGTGCCTCGGTGAAGCCCATCTGCGAGAAGTGCCGCGTTATCAAGCGTCACAACCGTGTGATGGTCATTTGCGAGAACCCCAAGCACAAGCAGCGTCAGGGCTAGGCTGCTGCAGGGGGCGGAAATCGCCGCCCCTTGCGGGATTCTGACGAACATGCGATATTAAATAGTCCTTAAATCAGGAGGAACGAACTCAATGGCCCGCATTGCTGGCGTCGACCTTCCGCGCGAGAAGCGGATCGAGGTCGCGCTCACCTACATCTTCGGCATCGGTCCTTACAAGGCCAAGCAGATCGTCCTGCGGACGCGTCTCAACGCGGACACCCGTACGCGCGATCTGACTGAGGAAGAAATCGGCCGACTGCGCGAAGAGATCGACCGGAACCACCAGGTCGAAGGTGATCTGCGGCGCGAAGTCGCGATGAACATCAAACGACTCATCGAAATCGGCTCGTACCGTGGCATCCGCCACCGCCGCGGCCTTCCTCTGCGCGGTCAGCGCACGAAGACCAACGCCCGCACCCGCCGTGGTGCGAAGAAGACCGTCGCCGGCAAGAAGAAGTAAATCGCTTCGAGCCAGCTCGGCAAAGTGAACGGGTTGGTGATCCTCCAGTGGTACGGCTGCCCCTGGAGTCTCGCCACCAACTCCTTGCAAACTCACCCGTAATTGCATTCTTATCCGGGACTGGTCCGATTAAACACCGGATACCGCCCGGTACCGTGGAGGTCATCAACACGTGGCTAAGCCCACCGCCAAGCCGAAGCGCCGCGAGCGCAAGAACATCGCCAATGGCGTCGTTCACATCGCGTCGACTTTCAACAACACCATCGTCAGCATCACCGACATGCAGGGCAACACGATCTCGTGGGGCTCGGCCGGTACCGCCGGATTCAAGGGCGCCAAGAAGGGCACGCCGTTCGCGGCCCAGATGGCGGCCGACGGCTGCGCGCAGCGCGCCCGTGAGCACGGCATGCAGCAGGTCGAAGTGCTGGTGAAGGGTCCTGGCTCGGGTCGTGAGACCGCCATCCGTGCGCTGCAGGCCGCCGGCCTCGAGATCACGCTCATCAAGGACGTGACCCCGATCCCGCACAACGGCTGCCGCCCGCCCAAGCGCCGGCGCGTCTAACCCCGCCAACTGCAAGGAGTATTTGCCTTATGGCTCGTTATACCGATTCCGTGTGCCGGCTTTGCCGCGCTGAGGGAATCAAGCTTTTCCTGAAGGGCGACCGCTGCAACAGCGCGAAGTGTGCCATCGTCCGCCGCGCCTACCGCCCCGGCCAGCATGGCCAGGCCCGCCAGAAGCTTTCGGAGTACGCGATTCGTCTCCGCGAGAAGCAGAAGGTCCGCCGGGTCTACGGCGTGCTGGAGAAGCAGTTCCGTCGCTACTATGCCGAAGCCGTCCGCCTGCGCGGCGTCACCGGTGAGATCCTGCTCCAGCTCTTGGAGCGTCGCCTGGACAACACGGTGTACCGCCTGGGTCTGGCTGCCAGCCGCCCGCAGGCGCGCCAGTTCGTCGGTCACGGCATGTTCGAAGTCAACGGCGTCAAGACCGACATCCCGAGCTTCCAGGTGAAGCCCGGCATGACGATCAAGGTCGTCGAGAAGAAGACCGACTTCTTCAAGAAGCGGCTCGAGGGCGTCACCGCGCCCCGCGTGCCGAGCTGGCTGGCCTTCGAGGCCGACAAGCTGACGGGTTCCATTGTGAGCCTGCCGACCCGCGAAGAGAACGACACCCCTGCCAACGAGCAGTACATCATCGAGTACTACTCGCGGTAACTTAGCCCGTCGTTTCGGCCCGCGGCCGGAAGAAAGCGCCCCGTCCGGAACCCGATTCCCTTTCGTGGAATGGGTGGGCGGGGCGGCTGGAAAGGAAGATTCGGATGGACAAGCCCAATATTCAAACCATCGAGACCCGTCAGACCGAGGAAGGCCTCGTCTACACGAAGTTCGCGGCCGAGCCTCTCGAGCGCGGCTACGGCACCACGCTGGGCAACGCCCTTCGTCGGGTGCTGTTGTCGGACCTCGAGGGCGCCGCGATCACCGCGATCCGCATCGAGGGCGTTCCGCATGAGTTCTCGACCATCCCCGGCATCGCCGAGGACGTGGTCGACATCGTGCTGAACCTCAAGGGCGTCGTGATGAAGCTTCACGGCGACGAGGCGAAGACCGCCCACCTGAGCGTCCACCGCGAAGGTCCGGTCACCGCCGCGGATATCGTCGTCGATCCCGACGTCGAGATCCTCAACACCGACTGGCATATCGCCACGCTGGATGCCGGCGCGAGCCTCGAGATGGAGCTGCAGATCGAGCGCGGCAAGGGCTTCGTGCCCGCCGAGCGGAACCGCAAGCCCCACCAGGCCGTCGGCGTGGTGCCGGTCGACTCGATCTTCATGCCGGTCCGCAAGGTCAACTACACCGTGGAAGACACCCGCGTGGGCCAGTCGGTCGACTTCGACCGCCTGCTGCTCGAGGTGTGGACCAACGGTTCGATCGAGCCCGAAGAGGCCGTCTCGAAGGCGGCCGAGCTCCTGATGGAACAGTTTCGCCCGTTCGCCCTCCTGGGGCGCGACGAGTCGGCGTTGGCCGCTCAGGAATCCGCGGGAGCCGCTGCGACCGGTGGCGCCTCGCCGCTGGACCTGTCGATCGAAGAGCTCGAGCTGTCGGTGCGCGCGTACAACTGCCTGAAGCGCGCGAACATCTACACCGTTGGCGACCTGCTCAAGAAGACCGAGCGCGAGCTCATGGACATCAAGAACTTCGGCAAGAAGTCGGCCGACGAAGTCATCGAGCGCCTCAAGGCGTTCGGCTTCTCGATGGCCAAGGACAAGGACGAAGAGGCTGCGCACGCCGAATAGGCGTCGCAGGTTCGTTTTAAAGGAACTCAGGACATGCGTCACCAGAAGAAGCGTCACCTGCTTGGCCGCCCCGCTGACCAGCGGAAGGCCGTGCTGCGCGCGCTGACGACCTCTGCCCTACGGCACGACCGGATCGAGACGACCGAGGCGAAGGCCAAGGCCGCCATCTCGGTCATCGAGGAGATGATCACGCTCGCGAAGCGTGGTGACCTCCACGCGCGCCGTCAGGCCGCAGGCTTCATCTACGAGAAGGAAGTCGTGAAGCGCCTCTTCGACGAGGTGGGTCCGCGCTTCAAGGATCGCAACGGCGGTTACGTCCGCATCGTCAAGACCGCTCCGCGGCGTGGCGACGCGGCGCCGATGGCGATCCTCTCGCTCGAGGTCTAAAACCCTCGAGCGAAACCGGTGTCGTCCGATGCACATGATGCGCTTGCTCGTGAGCTACGACGGAACCGACCTGCAAGGGTGGCAAATCCAGCCCAGCGGCCGAACCGGCCAGAGGGACCTGGAATTGGCCCTCGCCACGGTCCTCAAGACCAGGGTGAGAACCGCGTCAGCCGGCCGTACCGACGCCGGCGTCCACGCCACCGGGCAGGTGATCAGCTTCCAGACTCCCAGGTTGCTCCCCGAGCGGGCTTGGGTTCCGGCGCTGAATTCGGTACTTCCCAGGGACATCGCCGTGTGGCGAGCCGAAGAAGCCTCCCCGGACTTCCACGCCCGACACTCGGCCATCAGCCGGACCTACCGGTATTCCGTGGTACATCGGGGGCCTCGTGCCCCGCTCGAAGCTCGTTACGCGAGTTGGGTCGAGGGTCCGCTGAACACAGCGGCGATGCAGGAAGTTTGGGCCTCGCTTCTGGGTACCCACGACTTCTCAGCTTTCGGGAGCACAGGGAGCGATCCCACGAGCCCGATCTGCACGGTATCGCAGGCCCGGTTGTTTGAGGAGGGTGACACCTTACACTTCGACATCACGGCGAGCCACTTTCTCTACCATATGGTGCGGCGCCTGGTAGGCACTGCGCTCCGGGTCGGCAGAGGGGCTCTCACGGTCGAAGGGTTCCAGGATACCTGGCGAGGCGTAGCGCCGAAGCCATCGGGTCCTACAGCACCTCCCCACGGACTCACGTTCGTGGCGGTCGGTTACCCCCCTCACCTGGACTGGTCCCGGTCCGGGAACCAGTCAGATCCACAAGCCACTACCTTGTAGTTTCGGAGATATCCCAAATGCAAACCTATATGGCCAAGGACGCCGACGTTGCCCGTAGCTGGCACCTCGTCGATGCCGAAGGGCAGACCCTGGGCCGGCTGGCGACCGTTGTCGCCAACCTCCTCCGGGGAAAGAACAAGCCGACCTTCACCCCCCACGTCGATACGGGTGACTTCGTCATCATCGTCAACGCGGACAAGATCGTCGTCACGGGCAAGAAGACCGAGGACAAGGAATACATCCACCACACCGGTTGGCCGGGTGGTTTCCGCAAGACGAACTTCGCCAAGCTGATGGGCGCGAAGCCCACCGCCGCTGTCGAGAAGGCCGTTCGCGGGATGATTCCGCACAGCAAGCTGGGCGCCGTTCAGATCAAGAAGCTGAAGGTGTATGCAGGTCCCGATCACCCGCACACCTCCCAGCAGCCCCAGCCCTACGACCTGTCTGCGAAGAAGTAAGGAGCACCTGACCGATGGCTCAGAAAGTCGCCCAGTATTGGGGTACCGGCCGCCGCAAGACGGCTATCGCTCGCGTGCGCCTGGTTCCTGGTACCGGTAGTATCAAAATCAACGAGCGCACCGTCGAAGATTACATCGGCGGCCGCAAGACGCTCTACCCCGAGCTCGCGCTGCCCTTCGAAGCGACCAAGAACGTCGGCCGCTTCGACGTCCACGCGAACGTCTCCGGTGGTGGCGTGAACAGCCAGGTCGGCGCGATCCGCCTCGGCATCTCGCGCGCGCTGGTCACGATGGAGCCCGACCTCCGTTCCTCGCTCCGCGAGGAGAGCCTCCTGACCCGCGACCCGCGGGCCAAGGAGCGTAAGAAGTACGGCCGGAAGCGCGCCCGCAAGCGCTTCCAGTTCTCCAAGCGCTAAAGACGACGACCCCTGCCGCAAGGTGGGGGTCGCTCCTTTAGGGGGCGACCATGGAAAACATAGTCGTTACGCTCATTTTCGGGGTCGCGATGTTCTGCGCCGGCTGGCTCGCCCATGCCTGGGCAGGCGCGGGTCGGCGCGAGCACGACGAGGGCGAGGAACCGGCCATCGAAGTGGCTGCGCCGAAGACCCGTTGGACCTGTCCCCAGTGCCAACGCCGCCGCGATCTGCCGTCGAACCTCGGCGGCAAGGTGTTGCTCTGCAACAACTGCCAGGTGCGGTTGGTCAAGGAAAACGAATCCGTCTGACGCCCAAGCCCAGGCGTCTCCTGTGTTTCTTCGATATTAATTCGCGCGCTTCGGCGTTCGAACTCTCGCTCGTTGCCGTATAAGCATACATGGGTGGGGGCCTGTATTGCTTATGTCGAGCATCTCAGGGCGATATTTGGCGGGGCCGATCGGCCGAACGCGCGCGGTCGGCGCGCTCGCCGGCCTGGCAGCCTTGGCCAGCGGCTGCGCGTTCGGCGCCCGCCCAACCGCCCCGGCGATCGCGCAGGGCGCGGCGGCGGCGCGTCCGCCGCTCTTGCAGGCACCCGGACCCGGTGGGCTCGTCGCGGGCCGCGTGATGGTCCACGCGCAGGACGGGTTCCGACCGCTGGCCGGGGCGCAAGTGACGGCGCCGGACGGAGGCATTGTCGGCAGCGACGCCGAGGGGCGTTATGCGCTCACGAATGTCCGGCCGGGTCCCCAGACCATCCGTGTCACCCATTCGGACTTCGCGCCGCGCGACCACGCGGTCGTGGTGATCCCGGGCGTGGGCACGCCGCGCGCGCATGTGCTGCTCGCGCCGCGGCCGTATGGCCTGCGCCAGGCGGGCCGCTTCGATGCCGACGTCACCGGCGTGGTCTACGACCCCCGCGGGGCCGCCCTCGGCGGGGCGGCCGTGAACCTCACGTGCGGCCAGGCACTCGGCGGCCGCGGCGCCGCCGTGGTCACCACCGCCGATCGGGACGGGTTCTTCGCGGCGTCCTTGCTGAACGTCTCGCCCGACGTGGCCCCGCCCATCGTCTCATTTTCGGCGAGCGGCACCACCCCGGGGGGCGTGCCGGTCCGGACGATGGCGGTGGAGCAGGCCACGCTCAGCGGGCCACGCCTCGTGCTCAACGTCCAGGCGCTCCAATTCCCGGACGTCGGGATGCCCGACGTCGTCGGCGCCACGTACGTGGCACCGGGCGCGACGGGCGAGATCGTGGCCGGCAACCTCAGCGCGCGGGCCGACGAATACCACCTGGAGCTCGAGAGCGGCGGGGAAACGTTCGAAGCCCTTCCCTTGTCCGTCGCGCCGGGGTTGGCGTCCTTTCGCGTGCCCGAGGCCTTGCCGGACACCCTCTTCGCGGTGCGCGTCGTCCCGTTCGGGCGGACACCGCGTCGATCGAACGCCTCGCCGACGTTCGTCACGGTTTACACCCCGGCGGATCTCGACCGAGACGTCGGCTTCGCGCCAGACAGCGCGATCTCTGACGTCACGGAGGCGACGAATTCGATCAACGGCGGCCGGTTCATGGCGGGCGACGTGGCCCGCTATACGATCACGCTCACGAACGCCAATCCGCGCGTTTCGCCGCTGCTCGAGCTGGTCGGCCGCATGCCGGCGGGTGCGACGGGCCTGGCTGCGACGGCGGCCGGCGGCGCGGTCGCGCTGGAGGGGCCGGACGGCGCCGGGCTGTTCCGCGTGGGCGGGCTCAAGGTGCCGGCGGGTGGCCAGCTGGCGGTCGTCGTCGACTTCAAGTCGCCGGTGACGGCCGCGAACGGCCTGAGCTTCGGTCCGACGGCGCTCGCGCTCGAGATGCCCATGCCGGGCCTCACGAGACCGACCGCGCCGGGCCTGCCCCGGCCGCTGGTGGTCGCGGGCGTCGACCAGGCGGCGTTCACGTTCGGCAAGGTGATCGAGGACAATGGCGTGGCGGCCGATGGGAGGGGCCAGGTGGTGCTCACCTTGCGGCCTGTCGGCACGCTGGCGGGTGCGGCCTTCAAGGTGACGGACGCGACCAAGACGGAGGTGGCTTCCGCCGCAACGGCCGCGCGCTTCGCCGGCACCGTCGACATGCGGGCGGCCGGGGCGGCGCTCGGGCTGTCGACGAACGACGTGCTGGACCTCAAGATCGATGGCAACACCGCGCCGCAGGTGAAGATCTTCGGGCCTGGCTACGATGCCGAGACCCTGATTGGGCAGATCAACACGACCGATGGCCTGGCCGGGAAGATCAAGGCCAGCCGTGCCGGCGGCATCTTCGTGCTCGAGCGCGTGGACCAGGGGGCGGGCAAGACGCTCGAGATCCTGGCGACAGCCCCGTCCGCCCACCTGCGCGCCGTCCTCGGCCTGCCGACCGGCTTGCGCAAGAGCGGTTGCCAGGCGGATTTCACCAGCGGGACCGCGGTCCAGCCGAACGGCACGCGGTGGAGCGTCACGACCTCCGGCGTGGGATGGAACGGGGCCACCGGCCTGACCAGCGCGACGATCGTGCTGCGACCGCCCGGCGTCTTTCAGCCGGGCGACGAGCCGTCATCGCCGATCACCTTCACCTACGACGTCGTCAAGCTCAACGGCACGTCCGCCGCGTTCGGCGGCGGCACCGGGGCTGCGGCGGGCTCGCGGACCCTGAGCTACAACCTCTTGGCGCCGTTCACGGATACCCACGCCGACCGCCCGTTCACCCGGACGGGGCCCGATGCGCCGGCCGTGGACGGGTTCTGAGCGATGAACGGGCGAGTGAGGAGTGCTTCGATGGCGATCGCCGTGGTGCTGGGCCTCGCGGCATGCCAGGCGCCGTCCCCGGTGGTCGCCGCGCTGCGCTTCGCCAACCAGCGGGCCGTGTTCCAGGTCGGGCCGACCGACCTGGCCGCGGCGCCGTTGGGCCAGGCCGTGGGCGCGCCCCCCGCGCCCCTTCCGACCGCGACGCCGACGCCGAGCCGTTCCGACGGCGGAAGCTCGAGCGGCGCGGGCGGCACGCCGCCGGCGGTCGCGCCGCGCCGCAGCGGAGGCGGGCGCTCGGCACCCCGATCCGCGCCCTCGCCGGCATCCACGCCTACGCCGCTCGAGAACACGCTCGACGCCGGTCCGGGCGCGCTCGCGGGCGGCGTGCTGGATGTGGTGGCGGCCGGCGCCGCCGTGGCGGACGCCGCGATCACGGTCGTGTCGCTGGCCGATCCGGCGAAGCGGGCGGTGGTGACGACCGCTCAGGACGGCCGCTGGCAGGTCGGCGGTATCGCGCTGGGCACCTACCTCGTGTCCGTGGAGAAAGTTGGCTTTACGGCGGGAGCCGCGCCGATCGAGGTGATCCTCTATCCGTCGTCGCCGACGCTGCTGACGGTCAACTTCGCGGTCACGCCATGACGCGCGTCGGAAGTTGGGTTGGCGGGGTGCTGGCGATCGGGCTGGTGGGCTGCGGCGGCGCATGGCCGCCGGCCGTGAGCTGGGCGATCGGACCGCCGCCAGGCGCGAGCAGCGCCGGCGCGGTGGCCGGCCGGGTATTCGCCTGGCGGGACGAGCGGTTCGCGCCGCTGCCGGCGGCGGCGATCACGATCGACGGGGCCGCGACCGGGGAGGTCACCGATGAGCGGGGCGCCTTCCGCTGCGTGGGCCTCGCCGCCGGCCCGCACCAGGTGGCGGTGATGGCCGTGGGATTCGAGGCGGTTGCGGTCACCGTCGAGGCGATCGCGGGCTCTGGCGCCGGCCGGCTGGCGCTCCTGGCCTTCCCGGCGGGCGGCGCGTCGGCGGCGCGGGGCGATCGCCGCATCGTGGGCGTCGTAACCAACCCCTGGGGCGGGGCCCTGCCCGGCGCGACGGTCCATTGCGTCGATTCCGCGAGCGGAGGCGGTGCTGGCGGCAACCGGCGCTGGACGGCGAACGCGGATGGGCTCTTCACGGGCTTGCTGACGGACATGAGCGGCGACGGGACGGCGACCTTCATGGCCTATGGTCGGCTCGACGATGGACGCGCGGCCGAGGGCCGCTTCCGCCATACGGTGGCGCTGGCCGGCGGCGGTGTCGTCGGCGTGGCCGTGGCCACCCACGTGATCGCCGGCGGTGAAGGATCGGTAAAGCCAGCCTCAAGGTGAGCTCAAGCTCTTTCAACGAACGCACCTCCTTGCCCAGCGGAGCCGACATCGAACTCGGAGTCGCTCGGGGAGTCGGGCGAGAGGAGTGTGGCGATGATCGGGACCGTTGGAAGCCTTCGGCTGTTGAAATACCGCACCTGGGCGCCACCGGCCCCTGGTCCTGCGCCCGCGCCGGTGACCGCGCCGTCGGTCTGGGGCGGCGATCGCCTGCCGGCCTTCCTGCTGGATGCCTTCCGTCCGGCGCCGGCGCGCCCGGGCGCTGCAAGCCCCTCGGCGCCGGCAGCGCCCGTCGGGCGGCCGTTCCGCTTCGATCGGGACAAGCAATTCGAGGTCTATGGCGGCTCCGGCGCGACCTGGCTGTGCGGCACGAAGTGGGACGCGACCACCGCGCGGCGGGTGGCCGATGAGGCCCGCCGGACCGGCACGACGCCCGTGTTCGCGATGTACGCGATCCCGGGCCGCGACAACAAAGGGGCATCCGCCGGCGGGGCCAGGGACCTGGCCTCGTACAAGCAGACGGTCGAGGCCACCGCCAGGGCGATCGGCGACGCGCCGTGCATGATCGTGGTCGAGCCCGACGGGCTGGCGCTCGGCCTCAACGCCGACTGCGTGCGCGAGGCCGTGCGGCTCTTCAAGCGCCACTGCCCCAACGCCCGGGTGTACGTCGACGCCGGGCACTCGTCGTGGAAATCGCCGGACGAGGCGGCCAGGCTGCTCGTCGCGGGCGGCATCTCCGAGGCCGACGGCTTCGCGCTCAACGTGTCGGCGTTCCAGTGGACGAACGACAACCTGGCATACGGCGACCGGTTGCGCGCCGCGCTCGCGAAGCGCGACCCGGCGCTCGCGGGCAAGACCTACGTGGTCGACACCAGCCGCAACGGCAACGGGCCAGGCGTGGACGAGCAGGGCAAGGGCACGTGGGGCGACCCGATCCGCGCGAAGAACGGCGGGCCGATCATGAATGGGCCGAAGCCGACCTGGGACACCGGGCATGCGGGCGCGGATGCGTACCTGTGGGTGAAAGGTCCGGGGCATGGCGACGGCCGGATCCGGCCGGCGAGCAGGTTCGGGGGCGAGGACTGGGTGAAGCACAACCCACGTCCGCCGCTCGGTCCCTAGCCTACCTCCCGGAACGCCAGCGCGATCTCGTGCGCGTCGCGGAGCGTCAGCGGCACCCGCACCACCCCGTCCACCGTCCTCACGTCCACCGAGGTCCACCCGGCTGGCACCGCGATCACCAGCTCCCCCTCATGCTCACCCGGACAGCGCAGCGCGATCGAGAGCGTGCGCTCCGCCCACGTCTCCCGCTCGACCTCCACCGCCCCGCCGGCGAGCGTCAGCGTCGAGCCGATCAGGTGCGGCCGGTCCAGCGCCGGCGCCAACACGAACAGCCGCACGCCATGCGCCGGCGTTTCCCCGAGCGCGACCGGGCCTTCGAGCGGGCCGCGCGCCTCACCGGTCCACAGGTCCAGCATCCAGTACGGGCAGGTCGGGGCACCGGGCCATTCGGCCGGGTTGAAGCCCAGGTCCTGCGGCCGGTCCAGCCAGTTGAACAGCGCCGCCAGGTACCAGCGACGCCCGCCGCGCTCGACCGGCAGATACAACCTGCTCGGGATGCCGTCGTGGGCCGGCTCGAGCGGGCGAGCGGCCAGGCCGAGCGGCGGCAGGCAGCGCGGGAGGATCGCGGCGCGGGCCGGCTCGAGCGCAGCCAGGTCGTCGGAGAGCAGCACCATGCCGCCCGAGAGCGCCACGACGGTCGCCCAGCTGCGCACCTCGGCTTCGGTCAGCCGGCTGTCAGCCATGCGGACGATCAGGCAGTCCGGGTCGTTGGCCCACCAGTGCGGGTGCATCCAGTGGTGCGCGAGGGTCGAGCGGATCGCGTTGATCAGCGCCGGCGAGGCGCCCGTGCCGTCCGGGTGCTCCCAGTCGGGGGCCGTGTCGGGGCTGACGCGCATGCCGTCGACGAGGCCCACCGAGCAGAGGTATGGCGCGCCGCAGCCGAGCACGAAGCGCTCGCCGGCCACCTCGCGGATCAGCGCCATGCCACGACGGTAGGCCTGCACCCCGCTGGCCTGGCGATCGTGGTGCTCGCCGCGCAGGGCGCCCGCGTAGATGAAATCGATCTTGAGGTAGTCGTAGCCCCAGTCGTCCACCAGCGTGCGGAACACCTCGCGCAGGTGTGTGAGCACCCCCGGGTGCGTGAGGTCGAGCGCGAAGCAGCGCACCTTCCAGTTGAAGATCGCGGCCACCGGCTCGCCCGCGCGGTCGCGCAGCACCCAGTCCGGGTGATCGCGGAACACGGCGCTGTTTTCGGCCACCAGGAAGGGTGCCAGCCAGATGCCGGCCTCGAAGCCGGCCGCGTGGATGCGGTCGGTCAGCGCGCGCATGCCGGATGGGAACTTCGGGTTGAGCGACAGCCAGTCGCCGATCGCGGTCTGGTAGCCGTCGTCCAGCTGCACGACCTCGACCGGCAGGCGCCGGCGCTCAGCCGTCAGCACGGCGAGGTTGCGCACCATGTCGGCCTCGCTGACCTCTTCGAAGAAGTAGTACCAGGAACACCAGCCGGTCGGCGCGGTCATCCGCGCGCGCGCGCCCATGTCGGCGGCCGCGGCCCGGGCGTAGGCGTCCAGCGCGGCGTGATCGGCGGGCGCCGTGGCGAGCAGCAGCCGCTCGCTGCGCACCACCTCGCCGGGCGCCACGATCCGGCCTTCGAGCCAGTTGCTCGCCGTCAGGCGGTGGCCGGCGATCGCCGCCTGCACCGCGACCGTGCCCAGCCAGTCGCGCGCGCTGGTGAAGCCCACCACCAGCGGCTGCACGCCGGGCGCACGGATGAGCGTGGTCCACGGCGAGAGGATCCGCTCGGCCTCGGTCGCAGGCAAGATCGGCCCCACGATGGTCGGGTAGGGGCCGCCGCGGTGCTGGTCCGCCGGCACGGCGGGCGTCGCGAAGGTCCAGGACTGGTAGCCCGCCTGCAGCAGTTCAAGTGCGGCGAGCGGGGCGCCCTTGACGCCGGTCGGGGCCACCAGCGGGTCGAGGCGCTCGAGCGCGAACGGCGTGGTGCCGGCGTTCTCCACCTCGAGCCACAGCGCGAGCCCCTCCGGCGCCGGCGTGATCGACCAGCGCAGCCGAACGCTGCCCTCTTGCCGGACCGTGAGGGCGGGTGGCGTGGCCTCGATGAGCAGCCCACCGGCCGCCGAGCGGCCCGCTGCCCCGGAGGTGGCGTAGGCCGTGCCGTCGGTCAGCACTACACGGGCGAAGCAGCCCCTGAGCAGGGCGTGGCCCGCTGGGCCAGTCAGATCGAGCGTGCCGTCGCGCCAGGTGGCGCTGAGCTCGGCGGATTCAACGACCTTCGCGCCCGATGCCATGAAGGCTCTCCTCGTCGTTTCAAGCTCCTGGGGGACTATGCCGAACCATCTCCATCCCCGAGCGTAACGACGGCCGGGGGGCGAGTCAATCGTCACGGTGACCCGCCCGCGGAGGCGGTACAATAGGGCCATGCGCCGTACATCGCCCGTCCTGCTCGCGGCCGCCCTGGTCGCCACCGCCGCCTCGCCCGCCTTCGCTGCCGACGTGCGGCCGCAAGGCTACCTCGAGCGCGGCGTGCTCGAATGGACGGATCAGGGCGTGCTCTTCATCGCCGACTCGGAGCGCGGGCAGCGCGGCGGGCGGTGGTTCCGGCTCGAGGGCTCGGAGATGCAGGTCTTCTACGGCCTGGGCGGCAATCCGAGCACGGACTGGATCTGGCCGACCCACACGGTCAACCCCTCGGTCTGGGAGATCGTCAACGCCTCGCCGGGCGGGCTCAACTACCTGCATCGCTACCAGGACGCGGCCACCTACACCACCGGCTTCGCGCGGGCGGGCATGTTGGTCATGCTCGGCGGGCTGGGCTCGCTGGCCTACGGGCTCATCTACAACCTCACCAGCACGACGCGGGAGATGCAGCCGGCCTGGTACATCGGCTCGGGCGCTGCGTTCGGTGCCGGGCTGCTGCTCTGGGGCAGCACCCAGGCCGCGGCCGGCACCAACGAGGCGCTGCTCGACTCGGCGCTCGACGCGTACAACCGCGAGATGGCGGGCCGTCGCCGGCGCGGGCCCACCACCAATCCTTACGTCCAGCCGATGCCCGATTACCGCTCGCCGGGCACCGGTCCGCTCCCCTGAGGGCGTGAGGACGCGCATTCCGCAAACCGCCCGGCTGTGCCATAATGGCCGGTGGCCCGATCAGAGCCGGGCGCGCCGATTTGCAGAGGAGTTCCTATGAACGAACATATGCGCCTGATGCTGCCTGGCCCCACGCCGGTCCCGCCGAGCGTGACCCAGGCGATGGGCCGCCCGCTGATGAACCACCGCGGCCCCGAGTTCGGCGAGCTCCACCGCGAGTGCATGGACGGCATCCGCTGGCTGTTCCAGACCCAGGGCGACGTGGTCCTGATGGGGGCGGCGTCCGGCACCGGCGGCCTCGAGGCCGCGGTCGCCAACGTCCTGTCGCCCGGCGACCCGGTGCTGGCGCTCGTGGCCGGCGAGTTCGGCTCGCGCTTCGCGGACATGGCCGCGCGCTTCGGCGGCGAGGTCACGCGCCTGACCGTCGAGTACGGCGAGGCCTTCGATCCGGCGGAGCTCGGGCGGGCGATCACGGCGGGCAACTACAAGCACCTGCTGATCACCCACAACGAGACGTCGACCGCTGTGATGCAGCCGCTCGAGCAGCTCGCGAAGACCGCCAGGCTCGCCAACCCGGAGATCTTGATCCTGGTCGACGCGGTCAGCAGCGCCGGCGTGGTCGATCTGCCGGTCGACGCCTGGGACCTCGACATCGTGGTGACGGGCTCGCAGAAGGCCTTCATGATCCCGCCGGGCCTCGCGATGGCCTCGGTCTCCGAGCGCGCCTGGAAGGTGCATGCCGCCTCCACCGCGCCGCGCTATTACTGGGACTTCACGTTCCACAAGCAGTTCGAGGCCAAGGGCCAGACGCCCTGGACGCCCGCCATCCCGCAGATCTACGGCCTCGTCGAGGCGCTGCGGATCATGCGCGCCGAGGGCCTGCCCGCGCTGTTCGCCCGCCACGAGACGATGACGCGCATGCTGCGCGCCGGGCTCGCGGCGATGGGCCTGCGGCCGGTCGTCACGAACGAGGCGATCGCGAGCCACGCCGTCACCGCCGTTTACCCGCCCGATGGCGTCGACGCCGAGGTCCTGCGCAAGGCCGTGCAAAACGAGTTCAACCTCGTGCTCGCCGGCGGCCAGGGCAAGATGGCGGGCAAGATTTTCCGCATCGGCCACCTCGGCTTCTACCAGCCGCTCGACATGCTCACGGTGCTCGCGGCCCTCGAGGTCGTCTGCAAGCGCCATGGCGCCGACATCCAGCTCGGCGCGGGCGTGGCTGCGGCGCAACAGGCGCTCATCGCGGGCGCGAACAAGGAGACCCCTCTTTATGCCTAAGATGCCAATCGGTGACGACCCCAAGGTCCAGCCGCAGGCGCCCCCTGATATCCAGGGCGCCGGTGCCGGCGCCGCCACCACCGCCACCGGCCTGCCCCGCGTGCTCGTCAGCGATCCGATCGAGGAGTCCGGCCTGGCCGCGCTCCAGGGCGTCGCGGCGATCGAGGTGCGGACCGACCTCACCCCCGCCCAGCTGCTCGAGGTGATCGGCGAGTACGACGCGCTGATGGTCCGCTCGCAGACCAAGGTCACCGCCGAGGTCATCGAGGCCGGCAAGAAGCTGCGCATCATCGGCCGCGCCGGCGTCGGCGTCGACAACATCGACGTCCCGACCGCGACCCGCAAGGGCGTCGTCGTCGTGAACTCGCCGGCCGGCAACACGATCGCCGCCGCCGAGCAGACCATCGCGATGATGTTCGCGCTGGCCCGCCACATCGCCCCCGCGGACGCATCGGTGAAGCGCGGCGAGTGGAAGCGCTCGGCTTTCACGGGCGTCGAGCTCTACGACAAGGTGCTCGGCGTGGTCGGCCTCGGCAAGATCGGCTCGCACGTGGCGAACGTCGCGCGCGCAGCCGGCATGCGCGTCGTCGGCTACGATCCCTTCGTTTCGCCCGAGCGGGCGGCGGAGATGGGCGTCACGCTGGCGACCGTCGAAGAGCTCGTCGCGCAGGCCGATTTCATCACGCTGCACGTGCCCAAGACGCCCGAAACCACGAACTTGTTGGACGCGGCGATGCTCGCCAAGGCCAAGAAGGGCGTGCGCATCGTGAACTGCGCGCGTGGCGGCATCATCGACGAGGCCGCCCTGGTGGCGGCCGTGGAGAGCGGCCATGTGGCCGGCGTCGCGCTCGACGTCTTCGCCAAGGAGCCGCTCGAGAACGACGCGCTGCGCCAGCTCGGCGACAAGGTCGTGCTGACGCCGCACCTCGGCGCGAGCACTGAAGAAGCCCAGATGAACGTGGCGATCGACGTCGCGGAGCAGATCGCCGAGGTCCTGCGCGGCGGCGAGGCCCGCAGCGCGGTCAACATCCCGAACCTGCGCCCGGAGCTGATGGCGGCGCTCAGGCCTTACATGAGCCTGGCGGAACGACTCGGCACCGTGGCCGGCCAGCTGGCCGAGGGCCCGATCGAGGCCCTCGAGGTCACGTTCGCGGGCGGCCTCGCCGACCACGAGACCAAGCCGCTGCTGAACGCGCTGCTCAAGGGCCTGCTCACGCCGATCCTGGCCGAGGGCGTGAACTTCGTGAACGCCGGCTTCCTCGCCAAGGAGCGTGGCATCCACGTCACCGAGGCCAAGACGCCCGACGCCCAGGACTACGTGGATCTGGTGAAGGTGCGGGTGCGCACGGCGCAGCGCGAGCGCGTCGTGGCGGGCACCTTGCTGCACCACGACCTGCCCACGATCGTGCAGGTGGACGATTACGCCTTCAATCTGTTCCTGCGCGGCGTGATGCTCTTCGCTCCCCACCAGGACGTGCCAGGCACGGTCGGCAAGGTCGGCACGCTGCTCGGCGAGCACAACGTCAACATCTTCGGCATGCAGCTCGGCCGCAGCGCCGTGCGCGGACCGGCGCTGATGGTGTTGAACCTCGACGACCGCGTGCCCGAAGTGGTGCTGGATCAGATCCGGGCGCTGCCGGGGTTCTTCGACGTGAAGGCGGTGGCGGTCTAACGACCGCCCGTCCGAGGCGGCCCTCCCAGCCCGGGAGGGCCGCTTCGTTTTGGATCGATTTGCGGTATAACGGAGGTGAGGGGGGATTCTGGCGAGGATCCCATGAACCTGCTCGAGAAGTTGCGCAACAAGCTTCGCAATAAGCTGCGCCGCGGCAGCCCTGCGGCGGAGACCGCGCCGCCGAAATCCACCGACGCGCGCGCGCATGTCCACGCCGTCCGGCGCATGCCGACGCCCGCCTGGGCGGCTTCCGCCGAGCCCTACGATTGGTACGCCGTCGAGGTCACCGTCACGTCGACGTCGTCGAAGCTCAAGGCCCTCGAGCTGATGCTCGTGGGCAACACGACGGTGGGGGTGTCGGATGCCCGCCTGTGGGACGACGACGCCTGGCAGAGCGCGGAAGGCCAGGGCTTGTGGGGCGAATGCCGCCTGCGAATACTCTTCGCGCTGCCCGTGAAGGCCACCGGGACGTGGCACCTCTGCGGCGGCGGCAGCTCGCTGGGGACGGTGGACCTCAGCCGGGCGAGGCTGTCCTGAGCGACGCGCGGTACGGGCAGGTAAAGCCGTAAATCCGCCCGATCCGTTTCTTTGCGGCTCTCGATCCGGTATCATGACGTGATGACCTCCTACGTCGCGCTCTATCGGAAGTACCGCCCGGTCACCTTCGCCGAGCTGGTCGGCCAGGAGCCGATCGCCCGCACGCTGACCAGCGCGATCGCGCAGGGCAAGCTCAGCCACGCGTACCTCTTCTGCGGGCCGCGGGGCACCGGCAAGACCACGGTCGCGCGCATCCTCGCGAAGTCGGTCAACTGCCAGAATGGGCCCACGGCCGAGCCGTGCGGGACCTGCTCGACCTGCCGCGAAATCACCAACGGCACCAACCTGGACGTGATCGAGATCGACGCGGCGAGCAACAACGGCGTCGACAACATCCGCGACCTGCAGGACCGGGTGGCGCTCGCGCCGGTGGGGGGCCGCTACAAGGTCTACATCATCGACGAGGTTCACATGCTGTCGCAGGGCGCCTTCAACGCCCTGCTCAAGACGCTCGAGGAGCCGCCGCCGAACGTGCTGTTCATGCTGGCGACCACCGACCCGCACAAGGTGCTGCCGACGATCGTGTCGCGCTGCCAGCGCTTCGATTTCGGGCGCATCGCGCTCGCGCCGCTGGTCGCCCGGCTCACCTACGTGGCGGGCCAGGAGGGCATCCCGGCCGAGGCGGGGGCGCTCGAGGCGATCGCCCGCCGGGCGAACGGCGGCCTGCGCGACGCGCTCAGCCTGCTCGACCAGCTCGCGGCGAACATGGCGGGCCAGCCGCTCACGGCCGCGGCGGTCAGCACGGGCCTCGGCCTGGTGTCCGGCGACCAGATCGTCGCGCTGGGCGACGCTGTGGTGCGCGGCGACGCGCCCGCGGCGCTCGAGCTCGCCCAGGGCTTGATTGCGGCCGGCCACGAGCACGGCGTGGTGATTCGCGAGTTGCTCGCACACTTCCGGCACCTGATGGTGCTGCAGCTCGCGCCGGAGCGCGCCGGCGCGCTCGACGTGCCGCTCGCCCACCTGGCGGCGCTGCGCGCCCAGGCCGACGCGGTGCCGCCGGCCGAGCTGCCCTGGATCCTCGAGGCGTTGAACGAGACCGAGGGCGTGGTCCGCCGGTCGCCGCAGCAGGGCATCTGGCTCGAGCTGGGGCTCGTGAAGGTCGCCCGCCGGCCGTCGATCCCGAGCCTGGTCGAGCTGGCCGAGCGTGTGGCGGCACTCGAGGCCGCCATGGCGGGCGGCGCCGCCCCGGCCTCGGCCCCCGTGCCCCGTCTCGCGGCCCGGCCGGGCCAGTCGCCTTCGGCGGTGCCGGCACCGCCCTCAGCTCCGCCGCCACCGCCCGCGGCGCCCACCGTCCCGGTGGCTGCGCCGGTTGCCCCGGTGGCTCAGGCACCCGCCTCCCTGGCACAGGGCCCCGCCGCGGCCGCGCCGCCCTCATTGGCCATGCCGGCCGCCGAGCTGTCGCTCGAGGCCCCGCGGCCGGCGCCCTTGATCGCGTCGGCCCCGCCCGCCGCCGGCGGTTACGAGATGCCCCCGGCGCCGCCAGCTGTCGGCGGCTACGAAATGCCCCCGGCGCCGCCATCGAGCACCGCTCCCGGCGGCCACGCGATGCCGCCGCGGCCGCCCCTGGAGGTGCTCGATGGCGGCGCGCCCGCGCCGCGGCCGAAGCCGCCCGCCGATGCGCCCGCGGCCACGCCGGGCGTGGCGGCCGGCGGCCAGCGTCCGGTGCCGCCGGGCGCGTGGGAGCGGGTGCACGAGCACGTTCGCGTGAAGAGCCTGCCGACCGCGGCGCTGCTCTCGCAGCAGGCGTCGATCGACCGCTGGGAGCCCGACGGCGCGGTCGTGGTCCGCATGGCCAAGACCTTCAAGGAGCAGTTCGAGCGGCAGCCCGCGAAAAAGACGCTGCTCTCCGAGGCCGTCGCGGCGGTGTTCGGCGCCGAAGCCTATGCGCGCATCGAGGCCGGCGACACGAAGGTCTTGCCGAAGGCGAAGCCGGCCGCGGGCGCCGCACCGGCCGCGCCACCGCCACCGGCACCTCCGCCCAGCTACGCGGCGCCACCGCCGTCACCACCGGCGCCGAGCTACGAGGCGCCGCCTCGGCCGGCTGCGCCACCGCCGCCGCCGCGGTTCGATGACGGTCCGCCGCCGATGGACGAGCCGCCGGCCTGGCTCGATGAGTTCGAGGACGCGCAGCCGCCGGCCGTGCGGCCGGATGAGGCGGCGGGAAGCTCCAGGCCGCCGATGGCGACCGCCGGGCCCGGGCCGGCGCCTTCGATGGCGGCGCCCGTGATGTCGGCGCCCGCGATGACCGGGCCTGTGGCGAGCGAGGATCAGGCGTTGAGGCTGACCGTGGAGCTGTTCAACGGCAAGGTCGTCACGCCGGTCGAATGAGCCCGGCGATCGCCCTTACGAGGCGGTGCCGGGATAGAAATCCGTCGCGCCCTCAGGGCCGATGTGGAGCTCCTTCTTGAAGAGCTGCTGGTTGGGCTCGGGTGCCAGCAGCTCTGCGATCGTACAGGTGCGCATCGGCCCGACGCCATGCACGGCGACGATGCAATGGGTCTTGTCCATCATGGCGACGGTCGTCCCGCAGCGCGGGCAGAAGAGGTCCTCCGGCCGCTGGACGAAGACGAACCGGCTGCCGCAACTCGGGCAGACGTAGCCGCTGATCCGCCGGCGGGTCTTGACCTTGGCGGCCAGCTCCTCGACCTTCGGTAAGTAGAGCGCGAGATCGTCGGGGAAGGTCAAGAAGAGGTCGTAGTTGAGCTTCGTGGGGATGTCCTTCTCCTGCAGGCCCGTGCCGATGAGGATCAACGGGATCACGTTGATGGCCGGGTAGCGCTCCATATCCTCGAGGGGCTGGTAGCCGACCACGTCCGCGTCGAAGCGGGCGATCGGGCGGTCGAAGGCATACTTCTTGCGGTAGAGGCCGAGGCTGACGACGTTCGGCCCGAAGTTCAACACGCGTTCGAAGTCGATCGGTCCTAGCTCGATCATCACCACGTGTCCGGCCCGGATCAGCGGCCCCGCCAACAACTCGGCGTAGACTTCGAAGTCGTTGAGAACCGCGACTTTGGCCATTGGGCAATTCTCCGGGCTGGTGGTGGCGTAGGTTGCGAAATCGCAACCTGGCCATCTCGATACTAACCAAGGGTCGCGCTTCGGCTTAGGTGGAATCGGCCAATGAGCCTCTGCGGAGATCACGAAGTGGGGCTGTTCGGCGGGCGGGCGCGCCGGCTGGTAAGTGACCGGCAAACGGGTACATGACGACTCGGAGGGCATGATGCGGTCCGAATGGCGGTGGCCTTTCCTCGTGGCACTCGTGGGCACAGCCGTGGGCTGCGCCCCGTCTGCCGTTGCGCCCGAGACGCCCGCTTCCCGACCGAAGGCCGACCGCACGCCCGGCGTCACCGCGTCGTCGCCCGTGAAGGCCGGCGAGCCCCAGGCGCCCGCCGTGGCCGGCGCCTATTTCGGCCGCGTCCTCAGCGAGGACGGCCAACCGGTGTCCGGCATCCGCGTTCGCGGCTTCCTGGTCTCGGACGCAGGCGCGTCGATCATCTCGAACAACGGCGGCGCGGCCGTCTCGAACAACGGCGGCGCGGCCGTCTCGAACAACGGCGGCGCCTACCGCCTGCGCGACGTGGGTCTCGAAACCCGCACCGACGCCCAGGGCCGTTTCGAGCTCAAGGATCCCCAGCAGCGGCCGCTCAACCTCGAGGCCGATTCAGGCGACACCCTCAAGGCGATCCGCTTCAACGTACCTGCCACGGCGAGCGGCATCGACTTGAAGCTCGCGCCCACCGGCTCGCTGCGCGGCAAGGTCACGGCGCCCACGGCCAAGGACGTGACGGACTTCGAGGGCGTCGACGTCTTCGTGCCGGGCACCGCTTACCTCGCCAAGGCCGACAAGGCCGGCAGCTACACGATCCCGAACATGGCGCCCGCCGCCTACGAGCTCGTGGCCTCGCGCACCGGCCTCGGCCGGGCCCGCGTGGCGGGCGTGCAGGTGGCGTCGAAGGAGACGGCCACGGCGCCGGACCTCGCGATGGTGCCGAGCGTGCCGGTGATCGCCGCGATCGAGCCTTCCGTCGCCGCGGCCGGCGCGACCGTGACCTTGCGCGGCGAACGTTTCGGCGCCTCGGCCGCCAAGACCTTCACGGTCAGCGTCGCCGGCGTGCAGGCGGCCGAGCCGAAGCGCCTCGACGACCGCACGATCCAGTTCAAGGTGCCGGCGGTGCCGGCCTCGGGCGACATCGTCGTGACGGTGAGCGGCTTGCCGAGCGCGGGTGTGCCGTTCGTGGTGCTCAAGACCCTCGCGATCGACCAGGCCATGACCGAGTTGCTCAACGGCGAGACGCGCAGCTTCCCGCTGGCCGCGACCGACATGGGCGGCAAGGCCGTCGCAGACGTGAAAGCGACCTGGTCGGTCGCCGGCGACGCGCTCACCGTCGACGCCGCCACGGGATCCGTGACGGCGGCCCGGCCCGGCACCGCGACCTTGAAGGCCGCTGTCGGTGACCTCACAGCCACGCTCGACCTGCGCGTGGTGCCGCTGCTCGCGACCGTCACCACGATCGCGGGCGCCGCCGAGGCCGGCGACCTCGACGGTCCGGCGGCCAGCGCGCGCTTCCGATCGGCCAGCGGGCTCGCGCCGGACGGCGCCGGCGGGCTGCTGGTGCTCGACGGGTACAAGCTCCGGCGGATCGAGCTGGCGGCGGGCGGCCCGACCGTTTCCACGCTGGCGGGCGGGCCCCAGGGCTTCGCCGACGGCCCGGGGGCCAGCGCGCAGTTCAACCTCCCGACCTTCGCAGCTGTGCGCGAAGGCCAGGCCTGGATCACGGACTTCGGCAACGGGCGCGTGCGCAAGGTCGCGCTGGCCGACGCCGCGCACACGGTCAGCACGGTCGCCGGCACCGGCGTCTTCGGCCGCGACGACGGCCCGGCGCTCGCGGCCCGCTTCGGCGCCCTGACGGGCGTCGCGGTAGGCGCCGATGGCACGGTCTACGTCGTCGACGCCGATCACCACCGCATCCGCGCGATCACGCCCGCGGGCGAGGTGGTGACCGTGGCCGGCGGCGGCGACGGCGCAGGCCCGACGGCCGGCGCCTTCGCCGACGGGCCCGCGCTGTCGGCCCGCTTCGCGGGGCCGCGCGACCTCGCGATCGATACCGCCGCGAGCCCGCCCGCGCTCTACGTCGCGGACCCGGGCAACCTGCGCATCCGCAAGGTGGTGCTGGCGCCCGGCGGCGCGACCGTGGAGACGGTGGCGGGCAAGGGCCAGGAGGGCGAGCTCGACGGGCTGGCGACCGAGGCGGCGTTCCGGCGGCCGTGGGCGATCGCCCTCGACGGCCAGGGCCGCCTCTTCGTCGCCGATGAGTCGCCGACCAGCCAGACCATCCGCCTGGTGGACCTGAAGGCGGCCGGCCGACCCGTCAGCACGATCGCCGGCGGCCCGCTCGGCTACGTCGACGGCAGCGGGCGTGACGCGCGCTTCATGGGGCTCGCCGACCTCGCCGCGGGCGACGACGGCGCGCTCTACCTGGCCGATATCGCCGCGAACCGCGTCAGGAAGCTGACGATCCGGACCGCGCCGTGAGGCCCGCGGCGGGGGTATAAGGAAAAACGGGACCCTTTCCGTTCATGAGCCAGGAGTGGGACATGGCCAAGCGACCAGGCGTGGCGCTGCTGAACGTCCTCTTCTTCACGTTTGTCACCTCGGCGTTCCTCGTCGTCGGCGTTCAGATGGTCACCAACGCACTCAAGGCCGGTCGCAACGCCAAGGGCGATGCGCAGGTCTACAACGTCGCGCGCGCGGGCATCGCCCACGCGGTGTCCTGGCTCCAGCAGCAAGACGAGCAGCCCGTGCTGGCCTTCGACCCTAAGGCCCACACCGGTGCGCCGGAAGAAGACCCCGAGACGCCGGTCGGCGAGGAGCAGCTCGGCCTGGTGCACGAGTTCGAGATCGATCCAACCCGCCACCTGTGGGGCCGCTACGAGGTCGCCCGTTCGGCCGCCTCGCCGAACCCGGCGCCGGCGCGCGATTCGCTCGCGGCGGGGCCGGCGTCGATGCTCCACGCGGGGCCGATCAGCTGGACCGCCGAGGACGTGAGCCTGCAGCGCGGCAGCCGCATCGCCGGCACGGTCTGGCGCGTGCGCAGCCGCGGCTACGTCTTCGAGCGCCAGCGGGCGAGCGAGGCCTTCGACCCGGACAGGCTCAAGGCGCACCAGGTGATGACCCTCGAGACCGAGGTGCGGCGCGGTGCCTTCCGCTTCCGCGACGCGGCGCTCTACGGCTTCATCGGCCAGGAGGACCCGGCCCGCGTCAACGGCGCCCACATCGACCTCCATGCCCACGGCGACAAGGCCAACACGCGCCTCGAGGTGGCCGACGGCGCGGGCTACGCCTACCTGCTGCACACCGACCGGCTGATCACCAACCGCGCCGAGTGGCACGACGGGACCTCGCTCACGGGCCAGGCCGTCGCCGGCGCTTCGGACCCGGCCGGCGCGAACTTCGTCCAGGCCGATCTGTCGGCCCAGCTCAAGGACGTCTTCGGCGTGCCGGACATGCTCAAGCTCAAGGAGCTCGCGACCAGCTACTACGAGGATCCCTTCGACCTCCCGCAGCCGCTGTCGGCCATGGGCTTCTACTACCTGCGGCCGGACGGCGGCAAGGTGGTCTTCGACGGCGCGCCGCAGCTCGGCGGCGGCGGCGTGCTCGTGGTCGAGGGCGACTGCCACATCAAGGGCGAGTCGGCCGCCCAGACTTTCGACGGCCTGCTCTTCGTGACCGGCCACCTGGAGATCGAGAAGGCGGCGACGATCACCGGCGCCGTCATCGCCGCCAAGACCATCGAGATCCACGGCAGCGAAGCCAAGCCGGCGGTGGTGCGTTACTCGAAGACCGTGCTCGACCGCGTGAACGCCCAGCTCGGCTCCTACCGCGAGGCGCGCTCGTCGCTGCGCATCATCGAGGGTACCCAGCCGGGCGCGGTGGCTTCGCCATGATACGAGCGAAGCGGGATCAAAGATCTCTCTCGTGGGGTGGGTGGGTGGGGCGGCTGGAAGGAGCGCAGCGGAGGCCGAAGGCCCAAGCGAAGCGGGATCTGAGCTCTCTCTCGTGGGGTGGGTGGGTGGGGCGGCTGGAAGGAGCGCAGCGACTGAAGGCTCGCCGAGGCTCGAACCTGATCGAAGTGCTGATCGCCTCCTCCATGGCGGGGGTGGTGATGTTGGCGCTGGGCGGGTTCATCGCGTCGGCCTACCGCGCCTCGGGCAAGGAACAGGACCGCACCTTCGCGCTCCAGAAGGCGCTCCAGATCATGGAGGAAGTCTCGGCCCACAAGGCCGACGCGGCGCTGGACCGCGGCGTGGACGGCTTCGCCGCCGACGGCGCGCAGTTCCTCCTCACCACCACGCGCGAGGGCCAGCCCGAGGACGCGCTCTCCGGCAACCCGCGCGTCGGCGGCTACTACAAGTACGTCCGCCGCATCTCGAGCACGCCGGTGCCGGGCGACGAGTTCGCGCGCCAGGTGACGGTCGAGGTCTTCTACGCCGAGAAGGACCGCGTGGCCAAAGTGCCTGTGAAGGCGAAGCCGCTGGCGGTGGTCAGCAACATCATCCGGCTGAACGCGGCGCGGGTCGGCCCGCGCCAGATCCTCGACGTCTACGCGCTCTCGATCGAGAACCTGCCCCACGTGATGCGCAAGCCGGACGGCACGCAGTTCGCGCCCTCGGCGCCCGACGCCCGGCGCTACTTCGAGGCCGCGCTGCGCCAGCTCGAGTCGAAGAACCCCTGGCTCGGCTTCCGCGTTCACTACGTCTCGCGGCTTTCGGTGGGCCGCGACGCCCATTACCGGCCCTACGTCAACGATGGTCAGCCGCTCATGGGCGGCACGCGCGATGCGCTCGAGCGCGTGTATTACTACCCCGGCCGCCTGACCGACGGCGCCGACAGCCCGCGCTACTTCGATCCGCGCATGATGGGCGCGAACGTGGCGCTCGGCGGCGTGACGGGCGCCGGCGGCGCGGCCGCGCAGGGCGGCTACCCGGCCTGCGACCAGTACAACCACGCCGTGCGCCTCGGCGAGGAGCAGAACGCGGCCGGCGAGCCGATCGTGCCCGCGGGCGCGGAACTCAGCCTGCGGCAGTTCCTCGAGCAGGCGCTGAGCGCCGCGCCCGGGGCGATGCGCAACGCGATCGTCGTGAACCTGCACGGCGAGCTGTTCCCGGTGGTGCCGCTGCGCAACTGGTCGGACGCCGCCCAGGACCCCGCGGCCACGGACGCCGAGGCGCGCAAGCGCCGGCTGGTGACCCACCCCTACAAGCTCGCCTTCGTGCCGGAGACCGACACCGTGAGGCTCCTCGTGCATCCCTACATGGCCGACGGCTCGAACACGCCGTTCGCGCCGGGTGCTGACCACCATGTGAGCTTCGCGGGCACGTTCCCGGACCACGCGCGCGCGGCGCGGATCGTGGTGAAGGGCATCAAGCCGTACCTCGCCAAGCTCGATCCGCTCGCGAGCGGGGCCGCGACCGCTGACGACGTGACGATCCGGGTGGTGCAGCGCGAGCGGGTCAACAACGGCGCCTGCGAGACCTGCGACGAGGCCGCCTACCAGGTGAAGACCGCCTGGCCCGCCGCGGCCGACGTCGAGGCCGACGCGAGTCGCAAGAATCATTCAGGCCCTCACGTGCGGGCGTTGGCCGGGCATGGCGGCGGGGCGGATCCCACCTTCGACGGCGACGACCTCGTGGTCCAGCTGCGCGACGTGGACTACGACGCGCATGAGACCAAGGCCGGCACCACCTATTACGGCATCAAGGACGACCCGGCCTACCGCCTGCATGGGCTGCAGTACCTCCCGGACCCGCTGCTGCCGTTCCTCACGGCCGCGAGCGGCCAGACCCAGCCGCGCAATACGGCGCGCGCGGTGATCGAGTTCAAGCTGACCGACGCGGCCGCGCGCCGCCGCTTCGAGGTGCTGACTCAGCTGATGAAGGCCGACGGCGTGTTCCCCGCCGCGGGCACCCGCGACCCGGCCACCAGCCGGACCTGGATCCACACGGTGGCGGGCGCGGACTGGGATCCGGTGCGGAAGCTCTACTGGCAGCTCGCGGGCGATCGCCCCGCCGTGCCGTGGACCGAGCAGCTGCAGCTGGTGGGCGACCCGCGCCACAACCCTTACCTCGACGTGCGCCAGAACGGCCTGTACAACCCGTATTTCAGCGACTTCACGGCGGGCGAGGAAGTCTACAAGGGCGTCACGGGCGACCTGGACGAGGCGAACCCCTACGCGGGCTTGCTCGCGGTGGCGCAGCCGGCCGCGTTCGCGGGCACGGCGGACGCCTGGGGCGGCGTGAAGGTGGACGCCCCGGCCTACTTCAGGCTCTGGCGCGAGGTGCTGCTGCGCCACGACATGGTGTTCGTGAACGCGAGCGGCGCGCCGGCACGGCTGCTCGGCCTCGGCGGCGAGTTCGCGCTCGACGGCGTGGTGGGCGCGGGCGACCCCGTGCACGTCTCGAAGAAGCCCTATGGCGGCAGCGGCGCGACCGACCACGAGGCCGACGAGCTGACCGGCGATCGCCGCGCCTGGATCGCGCGCGACGGCGGCGACGAATGGTACGCCAAGCCCTGGCTCGGCGAGCTGTACCCGCCCGACCAGGCCGAGGCGTGGGTCACGACCGGCAACCTGCCGGCCGGGACGTTCCGCCGCCGCTCGGTCGACGAGCTCGCCCACTGGCCGGCCGGCACCGACAAGGCCAAGGCGCACGACCACCGCGCCGTCGACGGCACCTTCGGCCTGGCCTCGTTCCTCAACGCCGTGGCGGACGGCGCGGGCTCCCCGCCCGCGGTCGCGCTCGATGGCGCGCGCGGCCGCGTGACCGACACCGGCGTCGCGATGGCCGCCGCGCTGCACGTCTCGCTGATGCCGAGCCTCACGGCCGACGCGGGCGTCGTGCAGGACGGCGGCGACAGGCCGCCCGAGTGGTCGCAGGCCCCTTACACGCCGCACCTCGCCTTCGAGTGGCTGAACAAGCCGTTCTCGCCGCGGGCGTACTTCGACCAGGACGGCACCGACGGGGCCCACGCGAGCGCGCCGCTGCTGCTCAAGGAGCCGGCCTCGAGCCGGCGGGCGATCGTGCTCGTGAACACCCTGCGCCCCGACGCGCCGACCCAGCTGCTCGCCACGATGGAGGCTGCCGCCGTGACCAGCGTCGGCGCTTACTTCGACGGCGTGCGCCAGCCGATCGGCGCGCACAACGTGAAGCCGCTGCCGCGCGTGAAGATCAAGGAGCCCGCGACCGGGCAGCTGCTCGACGGCGTCACGGTGCCGATCCGCTGGTTCGCGCGCAGCGTGAAGGGGAGCGGCAAGCCGTACTCCTCGCTGTTCGCCTACCCGATGGACACCGCGCCGGCCGATGGCGGGCCGCTCGACGTGGTCTACTTCGTGAAGTACCGCAACCAGACCGAGAACGGGCCCTGGACGCTCGCCCGCACGGCCGGGACGGTGACGAACGCCGGCGGCGCCGCGTTCGGCGGCGTGGCGGTGGCGGAGGGGCAGCCGGTCGCGCACGCGGACGTGAAGCCGATCCCGAACAAGCCGGCGTACCCGGAGCCTGTGTCGTTGAGCTGGGACACCACCGGCCTGCCGGCCGGGCAATATTTGCTCAGGGTCGAGGCGTACCGCGCCGACGGGACCACGATCGTGGGGACGCACTACGCCTATCATGAAATCCCCGTCACCCTTGTCCGCTGATCGCACGCCAGGGAAAAAAGGGTTCACCCTGCTCGAAATCGTCATCGCCACCGGCATCGGCGTCGTCGTGCTCGGCATCGTGGCCCAGGCCTACATGGCCGCCAACAAGGCCAAGGCGATGACCGTGGGCGGGAGCATCCTCAAGGTGGCCGGCGCCCAGGCCATCTCGGAGATCTACAAGAACCTCCACCAGAGCCGGCACCTGTTCGGCCGCGGCCACACCGCCGACACCTTCATCGAGCGCCTGCCGATCGTCCCGTACTACGACGGGCCGGGCAAGCTCAGCCCGGGCATCGAGCGGGAGGAGATGCGGCTGGCCGACATCCGGCTCAAAGGCTCCTTCTGGATCAAGGACGCCTCAGGCACCGCCAACCCGGACTTCGACCCCGACGCGGTCGGCAACGCGCTCTTCTTCGCCACCACCGAGCCCAAGACCCCGATCGCGGATCCGCCCGGCCGCGATTTGCAGCGCGACGTCTTCGGCACGCACACGATCCAGTTCGCCGCCCTGCGGCTGCACCTGTATTTCCTGGCCCACCGCGCCCTGCCGCACGGGCAGCGCGTGCGCGTGCCGGACGAATTCGTCTACCAGCTGATGCACTTCCGCAGCCAGCCGTATCTCGACGCCCGCGA
Organism: Candidatus Sericytochromatia bacterium; assembly: GCA_036675505.1. Lineage (GTDB taxonomy): Bacteria > Cyanobacteriota > Sericytochromatia > S15B-MN24 > JAQBPE01 > JAKFEW01. The sequence continues at coordinate 28,384 of JAKFEW010000050.1, read as the reverse complement.
GGTGATCGACTGGCTCAGGCAGCTCAAGGCGGCCGGCGGGCCTGGCGCCGACGCGTTCATCGACGAGCGGCTCGCGGAGCTCGCGACGAAGCACCCGGGGGCGATCGCCCTCGACGCCAACGAAGCCGGCGCCGCGGTCTACGAGCTCGCGGCGGGCCCCGACCACCTCGGCCTGGCGCCCGACCCGACCGACCCGATCGAGGAGGGCCAGTTCCGCACGCCGCTCAGCGTCGCGATGAACCAGAACTTCGGCATCCCGATGGTGGCCTTCAACACGACCGGCGCCTCGCCGCGGCCGCCCGTGCCGGTCGACCGCCTCGACGTGCCGGCTTACGCCCGCGACGACGACCGCCACCCCTTCGGCCTCGAGGTGCTGATCGGCGGGCCGCCCGACAAGCGCCAGGTGCTCGTGCGGCTGTCGCTCGCCGCCCGCACCTCGCCGGGGAACGTGATGGTGGGCGAGACTTTCCAGCAGATCGTGCAGGTGGCCGACTTCTAGCCGTTTGGCCGCAGGGCCACGGGGTAGAATAGCCATGGTGCCGGCGCATCTGCCGGCCTGCTCAGGAAGCGCGCACCATGGCCCTTTGCGACTACCACGAAGATACCGAGGCCGTCGCCACCTGCGTCGTCTGCAAGTCGTCGATCTGCGGCAAGTGCCAGGAGTTCGGCGCCGACGGCATGTGCGGGATGTGCCTCGAGATGAGCAACGCCCGGAAGGCCACGAACGAGGCCAGCCGGCAGGCGCGCATGGAGTCGGCGGCGCCCGCGCCGCAGGCCGCGGCGGCGGGCAAGTCGGGTGCGCCCAGGCCTGCGGCGCCTCAGAAGCCGGCTGCACCCCAGAAGCCCCCCGCCAAGGCCACGACCGGCAGCCTGGCCAAGCCCGCGGCGGCGGCCAAGGGCGCGCCTGCCAACGGGGCCAAGGCGCCGTCGGCCGGCTCGAAGCCCGCGAGCAAGGCGGGCTTCTGCGCCGAGCACGACGGCCAGCAGCTGACGGCCGCCTGCACGAACTGCCGCAAGAAGGTCTGCCCCTACTGCCTCGACCTCTACGACCTCTGCGTCGAGTGCCGCAACCTGCCCCACTGCTCGCGCCACGAAAGCATGGTGTCGGCGGCCAAGTGCGAGAGCTGCAACCTCGATTATTGCCGGCTGTGCCTCGACAACACGCCCTTCTGCGACCGCTGCCGCACGCTCGGCATGGCGAAGGTGTCGGCGGCCAAGCAGGCGCCGCGGCCCGCGACCGGCAAGCTCGATCCAGCCAAGGCACCGCCCAGGCCCACGTCCAAGGCCACGACGGGGAACCTCGCCGAGGCGCCCGCGCCCGCGGGTGGGGCACCGGCGCCCAAGAAGGCGCCGCTCACGCCGCCCAAGCCCGGCCAGCCCGGCTACCGACCGCCCGGCAAGAGCGGGCCGTTGGCTTCACAGGCTGCCAAGAAGAAGCCCGGGCCGCCGGCGATGGTTTTCGTGATCGGCGGTCTGCTGCTATTCGGCGCCGCCGCGTACATGTTGCTCGGCGACGGGCGACCGCGCCTCACCCCGGATGAGGCCAATGCGTCGCTGCGCGACGAGATGAAGATCGTCCAGGCAGCCACGATCGCCATCCAGGGCCGTACCGGCCGGCCGCCTGACACGGTCGATCAAGTGATCGAACAAATCAAGGCGCAGGGCCTCGATCTCAAGAAGATGAACCCACCGCTTAAGCTCGTCCTCAACGGGCCGGCGACGGAGCCGCTCACCATCATCCTGAACTCCACGGCCGCGGGCGTGGAGGTGCGTGCGCTCGACGCCGGCGGGACCACCTTGGCCGAGAATGGCCGAGACGTCATCCTCACCCCGCCCAGCCTGGACGAAGGTAAAGGCGAGGGCAAGGATGAAGGGGCGGTGGGAGTCCCCAAGGACGAAGCACCAAAGGAGTGAACGCATCGCGCGGTGGCGGTGATTGGCGCTCGGTTGCGCCGGGTAATAGATCACATGAAGTGGTGTCGATTGGGGTGATCGTCATGAGCGCGATGAAGCTGCAGGCGCGTTCGGGCCTGGCGCTGGTAAACGTCCTGGTGTTCGCCATCTTTACGACGGCGTTCCTCGTGGCGGGCATCCAATTTACGACCCAGGCGATGAAGGCCGGGCGGAAGTCGAAGTCCAACGCCCAGGTCTACAACGTGGCGCTGGCCGGCATCACCCATGCGACGTTCTGGATGCAGAAGCAGAACGTCCAGCCCGTCGAGGTCTTCGACCCACGTTCGGTCAGCCTGACGGCCTTCCCCGACGAGGAGAACGAGACGAAGGCCGACGAGCAGCAGCTCGGGCTGGTCAGCGAGTTCGTGATCGATGCGGGCAAGAGCCTCTGGGGCCGCTACGAGGTGGGCCGTTCCGCGAGCCAGCCGAACCCGGCACCGACCCGGTCCGGCGTCTCGATCGCGGGACCCGGCTCGCCCCTTTATTCGCCGGGCCCGATCACCTGGACGGCCGAAGACATCAGCGCCCAGCGCGGCGCGATGGACAAGCCGGGCTCGATCTGGCGCATCCGCAGCCGGGCCTACGTCTTCCAGCGCAAGGTCACGACGGACGCGTTCTCGCCCACCGGCAACCCGACGCCGATCCAGGACGTCATGACGCTCGAGGCCGAGGTGAAATCGTCGCCGATGAAGTTCCGCCAGGCGGCCCTCTACGGCTGGGGCGCGGGCCTCTCCTCGGTCGACGTCGATTTCGTCCAGGGGTCCGACGGCACCGAGCCATTGATCAACGGCGCCGGCGCCAAGGGCTACCAGCTCCGCACGGGCGACCTCTCGGGGCAAGACTACGAGTTGACGCTGGTGAGCTGCGCGTCGAACCCCGCGCCCGACACCACCATCTCTTCCTCGCTCGCCGACCACCTCCAGTATGTCTTCGGCGTCGGCAGCGCGAGCGAGGTCGAGTACATGGCCAACAACGTTTACACGGCGGTGACGGACGTGCCGCTCGATCAGCCGCCCATGAGCCTGCTTTACATGAAGGGCAAATCGAGCACGAACTTCACCTTCAACGCCGGCAAGCCCCTGAACGGCGGCGGCATCCTGTTCGTGGCGGGCAACCTCACCATCGACGGCGCGTCGGCGCTTCAGAGCTGGGACGGCCTCGTCATCGTGACGGGCGATTTCACGCTGAAGAATACGGCGACCATCACCGGCAGCGTGATGGTGGGCGGCCACGTGAAGATGGACGCGGATTCGGGCAAGCAGCCGCGGATCTTGTATTCGCCAGATACCCTGGCGAACGTCGGGCAGGCGCTCGGGGCCTATCGAATGGAGCGCTCGACGATCCGTTCGGTGGACGACGCCAGCACCACGTACAGCTTCTGAAGGGGTGCCGAAGATGCGATTCCTGCTCTCGTTCTTCCGCGCGCGTCGCGGCGTCAACCTGATCGAGGTGCTCGTCGCGGCCTCCGTGGCGGCCACGGTCATGCTGGCGCTCGGCGGCTTCATCACGTCCACCTTCCGCGCCTCCAACAGCGACCGCGACAGGACCTTCGCCATGCAGAAGGCCCTCCAGATCATGGAGGAGTTGGCGGCGTACCAGTCGCAGAGCTCGCTCGACGCGATCGACCAGTTCTCCGGCGATTACAACTTCAAGCTCACGATCGATCCCGCGCCGATCAAGGATGCGCTGAGCGGCAACGTGGCCGTGCTGAACAAGCCGAACGGTATCTACAAGTACGTCCGCGAGATCAAGGTCGCCCCGGTCGAGGGCGATCCCTACGCGCGCCGCGTGACCGTGAAGGTGTTCGCCGCCAAGAAGCAGACGGCGCCCTTGCCCGAAGACGCGAACAACCCGCTCGCGGTGGTGACCAACGTGCTGCGCTCGTCGTCGGCGGCGCTCGGGCCGAAGCAGGTGATCGACGTCTATGCGATCTCGATCGAGAACCTGCCGCACGTCTATCGCAAGGACGACAACAACCAGTACTACCCAAGCACGCTGGAAGCGCGCCGGGAGTTCGAGGCGGCCGTGGCCAAGTTCGAAGCCCAGAATTCGGGCCTCGACATCCAGCTCCATTACATCTCGCGCCTCTCCGAGGGCAGGGACAAGCTCTACCGCCCCTACATCAACAAGGGCAAGAGTCTCCACAACGCGCCGAGCACGAGCGCCCGCGATCCGCTGAACAAGCTCTACTTCTACCCGGGCGTCATCGGCCAGACGGCGGAGGAGCAGGACCCTTACTACGACCCGGACGGCATCAAGGGCCGCATCGCGGTCGGCGACGCGTCCGCCGTCGGCCAGGACGTCAACGCCGCGGCGTATGCGATGGCCGACCAGTACAACCACGCCGTCCGCTACCCGGAGGAGTTCGAGCAATTCTCGAGCGCGAACGCGCCGCTGCAACAGCCGAAGATGCCAGCGGACCGGACTGGCACCACGGTCTCGGACATGAGCCTACGTCAGTTCATCGAGGCCTTGAATGGCGGCGATGCCAGCAAGGACGAGACCTGGTTTCGCAACGCGATCGTCGTGAATCTTCATGGCGAGTTGTTCCCGGTGATCCCGCTACGCAACTACTCGGATCCGGCCAAGGATCCCGGCGCGGATCAGACGTCGAAGCGGGCAGAGCGCCGCCTCGTGACGCACCCGTATCGGCTGGTCACGCCGATCGCGACCCAGCCGGTCCGCTTGCTGGTCCATCCCTTCATGGCGAACGGCCAGAAGACGCCGACCGCGGACAGCAGCGGCCACCGCGACGTGATGATGGACTGGTCGGCCGGCGACCACGCCACGAGCGCGAAGGTGACGATCAAGAACCTCAAGCCCTACCTCGCGGCCAACACCCTCGTCGATACGGTCACGCCCACGACGATCGACGAGAACGACGTGAAGATCGAGGTCGTGCAGCGCGAGAAGCACGACGGCTCGCCCAACCGGAAGTCCGGCTACCGGCGCTTCCAGACCTGGCCGACCGGCAGCTGCGTCAACTTCCGGCACTCCGGCCCGCACATCGCGGCCCACAGCGGCACCGATCACCACGGCGGCGCCTCGTCGACGTCGCACGGGATCGGCCCGTTCTGGACCGGCAACGACCTGACCATCCCGATCTACGACCTCGACTACGACGCCCGCATGTGCGACGACACCAATGGCAGCGGTCCGTATTACGGCATCCGCGAGAACAGCGGCGCGCCCGACTCCGACTACCTGCTGCACCGCATGCAGTACTTCCCCGACCCGTTCCTGCCTTTCCTCGACGTGGCGAACGGCAACAATTACCCGCGCAACACCGCCCGCGTGATCATCGAGTTCAACATGCAGGCGACCGGGACGTGGGACGCCTCGGGCCAGTGCTTCGAGGTGCAGACCGCGCTCGAGACGATGGCCGGCTGGCCGGCGGAAGGTGACCCGGCGCTATCGAAGACCTGGTTCTACACCGACAAGGCCGTCAGCACCTGGAACGACACCAAGAAACTTTACTGGGACTCGACGGCCGACGCGCCGGCGATCCCGTGGACCGAGCAGCTCCAGCTGGTCGGCGATCCGCGCCACAACCCTTACCAGGACGTGCGGGCCCACGGCACCTACAACCCTTACTTTTCCTATTTCCAGCACAAGACGGGGACTGGCGCCTTTGTCACGGAGAAGAGCGTCTACTTCAAGGACGTCGTCACGAATGACACGACCGACTCGGCCCAGTGCATGGATGCTGCCAACCCGCTCGTCTTGCTCGCCCCGCTGGCCGAGCGGCCGCCGATCGTGGCCACCACCCGTTACGACGTCGGGTTCCCGAACACCGATGACGAATGGCACGGCACGAAGGTGAACATGCCGGCCTACCTGCGCATGTGGCGGAACGCCATCCTGCGCAACAACCTGGTCTTCGTGAACATGGGCGGGGAGCCGGCCCGCTTCGCCGGGCTCGGCGGCGAGTTCGAGCTCAACAACTACATCAACGACATCGGCGAGCTCGAAATCGCGGACACGCCCTACGACCTCTCGCCGGACACCGACGCAGGCACCGACAGCGAAGAGCTGTTCGGGGGGCTGACGCGCCTGATCGAGCGCCAGGGCGGCGACGGCTGGTACGCCAAGCCGTGGATCGGCGAGCTCTATCCATCCGACAAGTGGACGCAGTGGAATTCGAAGGGCAACCTGGACGCCGGCTCGGATCTCATGCGCGAGAATGTCAGCGGCATCACCAACTGGTCCTGGGCGACCGACAATTCGGACACCAACAACAAGCACCATGTCGACGATCACGTGAGCCTCGCCACGCTCCTGAACGCCGAAGACTCCGCCGGCAGCGGCCCGATCGAATTCGAGGAAGGCGGCAGCAAGGGCTCCATGACCGCCACCGGCAAGACCGCCGCGAGCGCGCTGCGCCAGAAGCTGGCGCTCGGCATCCGGTCGAAATGGGGCTACAAGCTCAGCGGGGCCGACACCGCCGACCAGCCGACGCACTGGCTCCAGGCCCCGTTCGCCAGCGAGCGCCTGCTCATGAACTGGCTCGACACGGGCGAGTCGCCACCCGGCTTCTTCACCCAGGACAGCCAGTCCGGCGTCTACGCCGTCGCCCCGATCCTGCTCGAGGACTCAGGCACGACTTCGACTTCGCGAAAGGGCATCGTGCTGCCGGTGACGCTCAAGCCCGAGAAGGCGGCGGACGTCGCGACGATCTTCGAGGTGGGCCTCACCTCGGCGATCGCGGCGTACTTCGACGGCACCAACAACGCGCTCACGATCAACCATGTCCGGCCGACGACCCGCGTGAAGGTCATCGAGCCGAAGCCCGACGAGACCTTGCCCGACACCTACACGGTGAAGTGGTACAGTCGCCCGGCGAAGGTGGATGGCTCCGAGTTCTCGCCGTTCTACGCCTTCAACCCGACCAACACCCCCCCGATCGTCCACTTCCTCAAGTACAAGGGGCCGGACGGCGTCTGGCGAAACCGCAGCGGCGGCATCGCGACCCCTGGCGAGATCGACATCCCCACCACGTTGTCGATCGCGTCGGCGGCCTACCCCAGCCCGGTGACTTACAGCTGGAACACGTCGGCGTTGCCGTCCGGCGAATACACGCTGCGCGTCGAGGCCTACCGGAAGATCGGCACCTACATCGATCGGACGCACCATGCCTTCCACGAACTCAAGGTCAAGCTTGACTGAGCGCGCGCGGCGCGCCGGGTTCACGCTGTTGGAGCTGATGATCTCCGTCGGCGTGGGCCTGATCGTGATGGGCGCGGTGGTCCAGGCCTACTTCGGCGCGAACAAGGCCCAGGCGACGGCGGTGGGCGGCGGGATCCTCAAGGTTTCGGGCCAGAAGGCGCTCAACGACATTTATCGCCTGCTGCACCAGAACCGCCACCTGTTCAGCCGCAACGACGTCACGCCCACCTTCCTCGGCCGGCTGCCGATCCGGCCGTATGACACCGCCGGGCTGTCGCCGGGGCTGCCCTCGCCCGATCCGTACGTCGATCTGCGGCTGCCGCTCGCGAAGGAGGACGGCAGCTTCCTGCGGGTGAACGACACAGGCACGGTGCCGCCCGGCTGGGACGCGAACGCCGTCGGCAACAGCCTGTTCTTCGCGACCGTGGAGCCGAAGGTCTCGCTGAACGAGAGCGGCGCGGCGCCGATCCACAACACGCTGTTCGGTGGCAGCACCTACCTCCTCCAGACGCTCAAGCTGCACTTCTACTACCTGGCGCGCCGCGACCTCGCGGTCACCGCGAACGCCGTGCGCTCGAACGAGCGCTTCGTTTACAACCTGATGCACTGGGAGAGCGAGCCGTACGTCGACTACAGCGACCTCGTGAAGTGGATGAACATGGTCAAGGACTCAGGCAACGCCGGGGGCGACGCGCTGATCGACGCCAAGCTCAGCTCGCTCCAGACCACCACCAAGCCGCTCCACTTCGCCGGGGCGATCGACATCGGCGCGGCCGACGCCCGCACGACCGCGTCGCCGCCCGCGATCTACCAGCTGACGGCGACCGGCACCCGGCGGGAGCTGGTGTCGTGGACGGGTACCCTCAAGACCAAGCGCTTCGGGTCCGCCGTCGACTTCTCGATGAAGTCGGCCTTTGGCGAGCCGATGGTGGCGTTCAATACGGGGCCGTCCGCCGCGCCCACTTCCGTGCCGGTGAACGGGCTCGACGTGCCAGCTTACGCCGACGACAACACGGCCTACCCGATGGGGTTCGAGGTGATGGTGGCCGGGCCGCCGGAGCTCCGCAGGGTGCTGCTCCGGCTGTCGCTCGCGGCGCGCACGATGCCGGGTAAGGTGATGATCGGGCAGTCGTTCCAGCAGGTCGTCCAGATCTACGAGTACGGCGGCGCCGACGCGACGCCCGAGCCGGCCGCCAGCCCTTGAGACGCGTGCTCCCGTGGAGGAGCGCGTGAACGCACGCTGGCGGGCTTTTCCCGAGGTCGCCGACGGCGTTTGGGTGGCGCTTCTTGCCTTCGCCGTTTATCGGTCGACGTTGCTCGTCGACCTCGGATTTTGGGACACCGCCGAGTACCAGACGGTCGGCCCCGTCCTCGGCATCGCCCACCCGACGGGCTTCCCGCTCTACACGATCGTAACCCACATGGTCTCATGGGCGCCCATCGGGACCGTTGCGTATCGCCTGAACCTGTTCTCCGCGGTTTGCGCCGCGCTGACGGTGGCCGGCGTGGTCGCAATCGCCCGCGAGCTCGGCGCCGCGCGGGCCGCGGCCGTGGCCGCCGGGCTGGCCTTCGCGTTTCATTACGCCTTCTGGGACAACGCGATCCGCGCGGAGGCCCACACGCTGCACGCGGCGTTCCTGGTCGAGGTGATCTGGCTCGCGTTGCGCTGGCGGCGCACCCGCGAGTTCCGCTACATGGCCGCCACGGCGTTAATGACCGGCCTGGCTCTTGGCAACCACCACCTGATGGCCCTGACAGTGCCCGCCACGTTCGCGCTGATCTGCCTGGTGCAGCCACAGCTGCTCGCGACCTGGCGCCTCGGAGCCCTGATCGGCCTGGGTGCGCTCGGCCTGACGTCCTACCTCTTCATCCCGCTACGCGCGTTGCAGGAGCCGGCGTTGAACTACGGGCGGCCATCCACCTGGGAGGGCTTCCGTTACGTGTTCTTCGGCGAGGAATTCCGCCATACGATGGGTTATCTCACCTGGTACGGGCCCTTTCGTTTCCTCTCGACTTTGCCTTTCGTCTGGCAGCAGTACGGCGAGTGGTTCACGCCCCTCGGCGGTCTGTTGTTCGGAGCGCTCGCGCTCGCGGGCCTCTCTCGCCTCTCGCGGACCGACGCCCCGACGGCGTGGTTCACGCTGCTGATCCTGGCGTTTCCGCTGTACATGGCGACCAACTACGAGGACGCCGACCTCCGGCGCTACTACTTCGCCTGCACGGTGGTGGCGATCGGCTGGGCGGCCGTGGCGGCTACGGAGCTCGGCCGGCGCATCGGCCCGCGCGCGGCGCGCGCCTGGCTCCTGGCGCTCGTGATCCTGCCGCTCGGGCTCGTGCCTTATTTCTACACCGGCATCGACCGGAGCGAGGACTGGCTCGGACGGATTTACGCCGAACGCGTCATGACCGTGGTGAAGCCGCGCGCGCTCGTCGTCACCTGGTGGAACCTCGCGACGCCGCTCTGGTACGTGCGGTACGTGGAAGGCCAGCGGCCGGACGTCGAGATCGTCGATACGCAGCGGATCCTCGACTACGGGTGGCTGAACCCAATGACCGCGGTGGAGCTGAATCTCGGCGTCCGGCCCGTCTACCTGATGCGGTTCCCGTCGGAAATGGACGATCTGCTGGCGCGGTTCGAGGTGCGCACGGTCGAGTATTTGCTGCCATACAGCCAACCGCTTTACGAGGTGGTGGGGATCAAGCCGCTCCGCAAGCGGCTGCGCTACCACGGGCCGCCGCGGCTGCCGCCAATCGAGAAAAGGAAACCGCGTTTGGCGGTATGATGGGGCCCGCTGGAGGTCACGGCCTATGTCTCAACCCCTCACGAGCTCGTCCCACGCGTTCCGCGCGTGGGAGCACGAAGAAAAGAACCGCCCGCTGCGCGAAGACGTGCGCTTCCTCGGCGACCAACTCGGCACGATCCTCCGCGAGCAGGCCGGAGAAGGCATCTTCGACACCGAAGAGATCCTGCGGCGCGGCTTCAAGTCCCTGCGCCGCTGCGAGGGCGGGCCGGAGCTGCGCGAGCGCCTCTTGAAGCTCGTCGCCGGGCTCGACACCGACGCCGCGGCCCAGGTGATGCGCGCGTTCACGCTCTACTTCCAGCTCGTGAACCTCGCCGAGCAGCACCACCGCGTGCGGCGCATCCGCGCCTACGCCCACGCCGAGACCGACAGGCCCGCGCCCGGCTCGCTCGACGACGTGCTCGGCCGCCTCGCCGCCGCGGGCGTGAGCGCCCCGGCCGTGCGCGCGCTGCTCGCGAGGCTCTGGATCGCGCCGGTCTTCACGGCCCACCCGACCGAGGTGCTGCGGCGCACGGTGCTCGAGAAGCACGAGCGGCTCGCGCGGGCGCTCGACGACCGCGACGACCCGCGGCTCGGCGCCGCGGACCGGGCGCGGCTGACGGGGGCGATCGCCGCCGAAGTCGAGTCGCTCTGGCAGACCGACGAGGTGCACCACCGCGCGCCCACCGTGCTCGACGAGGCCCGCCACGGCCTCTACTTCCTCGATTCGACGCTCTTCGACGCCGTGCCGATCCTCTACGCGGACCTCGAGGCCGCGCTCGCGCGCCACTACCCGGGTGAGGCGCTCGCCGCGCCGTCGTTCCTGCGCTTCGGCGCCTGGATGGGCGGCGACCGCGACGGTAACCCGAACGTGACGGCCGAGACCACCTACCAGGCGCTGCTGCTGGCCCGCCGCCTCTTCCTGCGCCGCCACATCGCGCGCGCCGAGGCGATCTCGACGGCGCTCAGCCAATCGCTCCACTGGACGGCGGTCGCGCCTTCGTTGACGCGCAGCCTGGAGGCGGAGGAGAAGGTCTTCCCCGCGGTGGGGGCCGAGTTCCGCGAGCGCAACCCGTTCGAGCCGTACCGCCAGAAGCTGGCTTACATGCACGCGCGCCTGCGCCACACGCTCGCGCAAACGCCCGAGACGCTCGCGGAGGCCGAGCGCTGGGACCCTGCAAGGCTGGACCTCGGCTACAGGGCCGCGAGCGAGCTGATCCAGGACATCCGCCTGATGGAGGAGAGCCTGATCGCGAACCGCGGCGCGCGCACCGCCGCCGTGGACCTCGCCGGCTGGCGGCGCCAGGTCGAGACCTTCGGCTTCCACGCGGCGGCGCTCGACGTGCGCCAACACGCGGACGTCCACGCCGAGGCGATCGCCGACGTCGTCGACACCCTGCGCGTGCTCGACCGGCCGTTCCGCGAGCTCGACGAGCCTGCGCGCGTGGCCTGGCTGCGCCAGGAGCTCGCGGGCGCGCGCCCGCTGGTGCCGCACGACCTCCAGGCGTTCCAGCCGATGACGCGCGAGGTGGTGCGCACCTTCCGCACGATCGCCACGGCGCGCGCGGTCTTCGGCCCCGAGGCGCTCGGCGCGGCGATCATCTCGATGACCACGCGGCCCTCGGACGTGCTCACCGTGCTGCTCTTCATGAAAGAGGCCGGGCTCTATCAGAGCCCATGGGGCCACAGCGCCCCTTCGGGTCCTGTGGACACCCAATCACTCGGCGGCGGCCGCGTACGCACCGCGATGCAGGTGGTGCCGCTCTTCGAGACGATCGAGGACCTCAGGCAGGCGCCCAAGATCCTCGAGGCGTTGTTCACGGAGCCGCTCTATCGCGCCCACCTGCGCGCGCTCGGCGACGTGCAGGAGGCCATGCTCGGCTACAGCGACTCGAACAAGGACGGCGGCATCCTCACCTCGGCCTGGGAGCTCTACAAGGGCCAGCAGGCGATCTGGGAGGTCGCGCGCCGCCACGGGCTCGAGCTGACGCTTTTCCACGGCCGCGGCGGCTCGGTGGGCCGTGGCGGCGGCCCGTCGCACCAGGCGATCCTCGCGCAGCCGCCAGGCACCCTGGGCGGCCGCCTCAAGCTCACGGAGCAGGGCGAGGTGATCAGCAACAAGTACGGCCTGCCGGCGATCGCCCGCCGCAACCTGGAACTGGTCACCTCGGCGACGCTCGAGGCCAGTCTGCGCCCGGAGCTGCATGCCGCCCCGCCGCAGGACGTGGCGCGCTGGGAGGCGATCCTGGACGACCTCTCGCGCCGCGCGATGGCGGCCTACCGCGGCATCGTCTACGACGACCCGGATTTCGCGGCGGTCTTCCTCGAGATCACGCCGCTCGAGCTGCTCGCGAAGCTGCAGATCGGCTCACGGCCCGCCAAGCGGCGTGCGAGCACGGCGATCGAGGACCTGCGGGCGATCCCCTGGGTCTTCGCCTGGACGCAGAGCCGCTTCATCCTGCCCGGCTGGCTCGGCGTCGGCGCCGCCCTCGCGGCCTACTGGGGCGAGGCCCCCGAGAAGCACCTCGCGGTCCTGCGCGACATGTACGCGCGCTTCCCGTTCTTCCGCGTGCTGGTCGCCAACGTCGAGATGACGCTCGCGAAGGCGGACCTGCCGATCGCCCGCCGCTACGTCGAGGGCCTGGGCGAGCACCCGGCGAAGGACCGCATCTGGGTGGCGATCGAGGCCGAGTACGAGCGCACCGAGGCGATGCTGCTGCGGATCACCGGGCAGGCGGAGTTGCTCGCGGGGAACCCGGCGCTACAACGCGCGATTTCGTTGCGCAACCCCTACGTCGACCCGCTGAGCTACCTCCAGGTGGACCTGCTGCGCCGCCGGCGCGCGCTGGGCGAAGGGGGCGCGGAGGCCGATCGGGAGCGACTCGACGATGCGTTGAAGCTGAGCGTCAACGGGATCGCGGCGGGGATGAAGAATACGGGTTAAGGCTTCACTTCGAAGGTGAAGCCCACCGCCAGCGAGCGGACCGGGCCCTTGGCCTGGAAGCAGCGGGCGTCGAGCACGTCGATCGCGAGGTGGTGGAAACCCGCCGCCGTGGGGGCCTTGAGCTCCCACGCGTAGATGCCGTCGCCGGCCTTGCGGTCGGCGCCGGCCCCGTCGTCGCGGAGCAGCACCCGCTGCGCGGCGCCCGCGCCGACCAGGCGGCCGTACACGAAGAGCTCGCCGGGCAGGCGATCGCGCACCTCGGCCTCGAGCCGCAGCTTGCCGCCCGCCGTGGCATGCGGCAGGTCGGCGATCGGCGTCAGGACGTCGGTCGCGCCGATCTCGAAGCCGATTGAAACGTCATCGGGCGAGTCTAGCTTCAGGCGCACGACCTCGAGGCCGGACTGGCCGCCCTGGGTCTCGAAGCGCATCGGCCCGAGGGCCGTGGGGTGCCAGGCCGCCTTGCCCTTCTTCAGGCCCACCTGGCGGCGGAACACCTCGATGAAGGGCTTGCGCATGGTCTCACCGCCGTCCGCGGGCTTGAAGGCGAACGTGCCGCGGTTCAGCGACCCGATCGCCGCACCGGCCTCGTCCTTGCGCGCGCCGCGCGCGGTGGCGGCCTCGCGCTTGCCGACGGCGACCTGTTGGCGCCCCCATTCGGCGGGCGGCTCGGCAGCGGCCGGGCGATTGCTGGGGCGCGGCGAGCGCGCCGGCGGGCTCGCCGCCGGGGTCTCTTCGTCGGGGTTTTCCGCGTCCGGGCTTGCTGTCGCTGGGCTCGCTGTCGCCGGGCTCGCCGTCGCCGGCGTTTCCGCCGGCGGGCTGGCTGCTGTGTCGTCCATCGCCGCACCGTCCACTGTCGCCAGCCTGTACAGCGCCGTGCCGCCGTCGTGGATCAGGTCGGCGGGCAGCAGCACCACGACTTCTTCGTCGGCCAACGCTTCTGCAACCGCCGCGGCATCTTCCGCCGGCAAGGGCGAGGCGCTCGCGAGCGCCGTGGCCTTCAAGATCTCGCTCAGGCTCGCCGGCGTCGTGGCCGCCGGCGACTCAGCTGGGGCGTCGCTGGCTGGAACGGCGCCCGACGGCGCAGCCGACGGCGAAGGGCGTGGGGTGCCCGGCCGAAGCGTGGCGTGCGTCAGGATCGGGAACGGCGTCGCCGCGTCGATCCGGACCGGGCGCGTCGGCTTGTCGGGCTCCGGCGCGCCGCCGGTCGTCGCCGTGGGAGGCGTGCCCAGGCAAGCGGACAGCATCAGGCCCGCGACGAGGCACGTGCCGCTGAGCTTTCGGCTGGAAGTGAATTCGAAGCGCACGGGCGGGTGCTCCTTACAATGATCTTCTGCCCGCTCCACAACGATTTCCATCGTCCGTTTGTCGGCGGATTTTCGATCGGCCAGGCCGGGTGGCGATCGCGCGGCGCGATCGGCGGCGGTCGCGCAAGTTCTTTGTTAAATCCCCGATAAATTCATGCAAAACCTTGCCTAAATAGGGTTGTGCGGACTGTCACCTTAAGCTTATATTAGGTGCAGTTAACCTCTAGTTAACTTCCGTCGTTCACTTCGACGGACCGCCGGGTCAACGTAGACCCGGCCGGGATCACCGAAGTTCACCGCGAGAGAAAGGCACTTCCCCGATGAACCGAAACCCGTTGGTCGCCGTCCTGACCATCTCCTTGCTCGCCCTTTCCGGCTGCGGCAGCGCCCGCCTCATGACCCCGGCCAAGGCGCTCGCGCCGGCCACGCGCATCTCGGCCCAGGCCGCGCTCGCGCTCGAGAAGCGCGAATTCCCGACCCCCGATGCGAACAAGGACTGGAAAGTCATCACCGGCAAGGTTTCGAAGATCCTGCCGGACGACCTGAACGGCTCGAAGCACCAGCACTTCTTGTTCGTGGCGAACGGCAAGACCCTCAAGGTCGCCCACAACATCGACCTCGCGCCCCACGTGCCCGTCGAAGTCGGCGGCGACGTCGAAGTGAAGTGCGAGTTCATCCGCTCGAAGCCGTATGACGTGGCGCACTGGACGCACTACGATCCGGCGGGCGGCGAGGGCGGCTACATCAAGTACGCCGGCAAGGTTTACGACCGCAACGAACTCAACTAGTCGATGAACCGCCTCGTCGCTTCCATCGTGACGCTCGCTCTGGCCGCCCCCCTGGCGGCCTGCAGCGCGTCGGGCTCGCTCGCGGGTTCCGGCTGGCGCGGCGGCGCCTTCGCCGCGCAGGCCACGGCCCGCAAGCCGGTCCGCGGCCGGCAGGGCCACCTGCCCGGCGAGCTGCGCCTGCACGTGTTGCCCGAGGCGACCGACGCGTTCATCCTGAGCGCAATCGCGAACGCGAAGTCCTCGATCAAGGTCCAGGTTTACCTGCTCACCCACCAGGGCCTGATTAACGGCCTGATCGCGGCCAAGGCCCGCGGCGTGGATGTTCAGGTCATGTTGGAAGAGAAGCCCTTCAACCCGGGCAACCCCAACAGCCCGTTGCCCACCAACAAGGTGTCGGCGAAGAAGCTGCTGGCGGGCGGCGTCACGCCGAAGTGGACGAACCCGATCTTCAAGTACACGCACGCCAAGGCGCTGACCGTCGACGACGCCGTCACCTACGTTTCCACCGCCAACTTCACGAAGAGCGGCCTGGGCGTGGGCGGCCAGGGCGCGCGCGAGTACGTCGTGGAGGACCGCTCGCCGTCCGACGTCGCGGAGTTCGTGGCGATGTTCGCGGCCGACTGGGCCCACCAGGCCTACACCGTCACCGATCCCGACCTGGTCGTGAGCCCCACCACCAGCCGCGCGCGCATCTTCGAGCTGCTCCGCTCGGCGAAGCGCGACGTGACGATCCAGGTGGAAGTGGCCGGCGACCCCGCGCTCGACACCTTGATCGCCGAGAAGGTCCGCGAGGGCGTGAAGGTGCGGGCGCTGCTCGCCGAGCTCAAGAAGCTCCAGTCGAAGGAAGGCACGGCCCCGATCCGCTCGAACGAAGAGGTGGCCTGGGCCTGGAAGAAGTCCGGCGCCGACGTGCGCTGGCAGCACACGCCCCACCTGCACGCCAAGAACATCCTGGTCGACGGCGAGCGCTTCTACGCGGGCTCGGTCAACCTGACGACCAACTCGATGGACAACAACCGCGAGCTGGGCCTGATCGTCGCCTCGCCGGACCTCGTGTCGCGCGTCCGCTTCGTGCTGGAACAGGACTGGGCCGCGGGCGAGAACGTGGCGGCTCCGCCGCCGACGCCGCGGCGGAAGCGCGACGAGATGCCGGATTTCGCGTTCCCGGGGCTGCCGATCTAGCGGGTTTCTTCAGACCTCGACATCGAGCGAGATGTCGAGCGCCGGGGCGCTGTGCGTGAGCCCGCCGACGGAGATGAAGTCGACGCCGGTCTCGGCGATCGCCTTCACCGTCTCGAGCGTGACGCCGCCGCTCGCCTCGAGCAAGGCGCGCCCGGCCACGAAGCCCACCGCCTCGCGCATCGCGTCGACCGTCATGTTGTCGAGCATGATCACGTCCGCGCCGGCGTCGAGGGCCTGCTTCACCATCTCGAGGTTCTCGCACTCCACCTCGATGCGGGCGGTGAAAGGCACCACCCGCCGCGCATTCTCCACGGCCTGGCGGATGCCGCCGGCCAGCGCGATGTGGTTGTCCTTGATCATCACCGCGTCGGCCAGGCCGAAGCGGTGGTTGCGGCCGCCGCCCTGGCGCACGGCGTACTTCTCGAGCTGACGCAGGCCGGGGGTCGTCTTGCGCGTGTCGACCAGTTGGGTCCTGGTGTCGGCGATCGCCTCCACGAACGCCCGCGTGCGGGTCGCGATGCCGCTCATGCGCTGCACGAAGTTGAGCGCCACGCGCTCGCCGGAGAGCAAGGAGCGCGCCGAGCCCGTCACGCGGGCGATCGGCACGCGCTCGTCGACGTACATGCCGTCGTCGATCAGCGGCTCGAATCGCACCGCCGGGTCGAGCAGCGCCCAGACCTGCGCGGCGATGGGCAGCCCGGCGATCACGCCCGGCGTCTTCGCGAGCATCGTCGCGGTGCCCGTGTTGCCGGGCGGCACCGCGCCCCAGGCCGACACGTCGCCCCAGGCGAGGTCCTCATGGAGCGCCAGGCGGACGATCGGCTCGGTCAGGAAGGGATGGAGGGGAAGGAATTCGGCTCCTCCCGCCGTTGCGTCAGGTGCTTGCGCCATGCGTCGCTCGTCTCCGGGTAGTCGAGCCGGTAGTGACACCCCCGGCTCTCTTCACGCCACTGGGCGGCCTGGGCGATCAGCCCGGCGGCCCAGACCAAGTTGCGGACCTCCGCCGCCTCGACACCCGCCCCGCGGGGGAGCGGGGGCGAGGCCACGTCGTCGGCCCAGGCCGCGAGGCGTTCGCACGCGGCAGCGAGGCCGGCCGCCTCGCGGTGGAGGCCGACGAAATTCCACATCAGGCGCGGCAGTTCCTCGCGGATCGCCGCCAGTTGCGGGGCGAGGCCCTGCTCCGCTGCGCCCTCGTCCGTGGCCGGCCAGGCCGTGCCGGGCAGCTCGCCCGCCTCGGCCGCGGCGAGCAGCGCCCGCGTGAGCCGGTGGCCGAAGACCACGCACTCGAGCAGGGAGTTGCTCGCGAGCCGGTTCGCGCCATGCACGCCGGTGCTCGCCACCTCGCCCGCGGCGTACAGCCCGCGCAAGGTGGCGCGGCCCTCGAGGTCGGTGACCACGCCGCCGCACGAGTAGTGCGCGGCGGGCGCCACCGGGATGAGCTCGGTCGGCAGCGTGATGCCGGCGACCTCGCAGACCCGGCTGATCGTCGGGAACCGCCGGGCGACCATTTCCGGGTCGAGGTGGGACAGGTCGAGCCAGACGTGGTCGGTGCCGTCGGCGGCCATGCGGGCGGCGATCGCCCGCGACACCACGTCGCGCGGCGCGAGGTCGCGCAGCGGGTGGACGCCGTCCATGAAGGCGTGGCCGGCCTTGTCGCGCAGGATCGCGCCCTCGCCCCGCACCGCCTCGCTGATGAGGAACGTCGCGCCGTCCGGCAGGGTCAGGCCGGTCGGGTGGAACTGCACGAACTCGAGGTCGCGCACCGCGGCGCCGGCGCGGAAGGCCATCGCCACGCCGTCGCCCGTCGCGACCGGCGGGTTGGTGGTGTGGCTGTAGACGCGCCCCAGGCCGCCGGCGGCCAGCACGACCGCGCGGGCGGGTTCGCGCCGGATGCGGCCACCTTCGACCAGCGTCATGCCGGTCACCCGGCCATCTTCGACGATCAGCTCGAGCACGAAGGCGTGCTCGCGCACGCGGATCGCGGGGTTGGCATGGACCTGCGCCACGAGCGCGCGCTCGAGCTCGGCGCCGGTGGCGTCGCCGCGGGCGTGCACGACCCGCCGGTGACTGTGGGCGCCTTCGAGCGTGAGGGCGATCGCGCCGCCTTCGCGGTCGAAGCCGACGCCGCGCGCGAGGAGGTCGCGGAAGCGGGCGGGCGCCTCGCGGGTCAACACCCGGACGGCCTCCTCGTCACAGAGCCCGGCGCCGGCCACCAGCGTGTCGGCGAGGTGGGAATCCGGCGAATCGCCCTCGGCCAGCGCCACGGCCATGCCACCCTGGGCGTAGCGTGTGTTGCTCTCGGAGAGCGTGCCCTTCGAGATGAGGTGGACTTCCAGGCCGCCTTCGGCGAGCTCCAGCGCCACCAGGAGACCGGTGACGCCGCTGCCGACGACGAGAATTGGCGAGCGAGCGGGGGATGTCATAGGGCCCAAGTAAAGCATGAACGCGGCGCCGGGGCGAGCGCACGATGTAGGGACGCCGTTCAATAATTCTTTACGGAAAGCGCCCGATCGGTGTGTCCCGCCGCTTGCGTGCCGGTGGTTACATCCGCCCCAGGAGGGTATATTGGTCAACGTGGAATTCCTACGGTGGTCCCTAAAACCGCCGAACTCGCTTGAGAACAGGGTCACGATGGCTGAAACGCTGAAAGAAGTCGGAAACCGCTATAAGGTGCTCGCCACCCTCGGTGTGGGCGGCATGGGCACCGTGTTTCTGGTTGAGGACAGCACCAACGGCAACCAGGTTGCCCTGAAGGTCCTGTCCATCAAGGGGGCGGGCGGCCAGGTCGACCCGAACGCGGTCCTGCAGTTCAAGCAGGAGTTCCGCATCATGTCGAAGCTGAAGCACCCGAACAACTGCGAGGTGTACGACTTCGGCATGCTCCCCGACGGCAACCCGTACTTCACCATGGAAGTCGTGCCGGGCAAGGGTCTCGACGAGATGATCCCGGTCGCGCCCGAGCTGTTCATGGACATCTTGCGGCAAATCAGCCTCGCGCTGGGCTTCATCCACCAGCAGGGCTTCGTGCACTGCGACCTCAAGCCCGAGAACGTCCGCGTGAAGCCGGACGGCACCGTGAAGCTGATGGACTTCGGCCTGATGGACGTCGCCGGCACCTCGGGCGGCGCGATCAAGGGCACGTTGGCCTACATCGCCCCGGAAGTCGCCAAGCGCGACCGCATCGACCAGCGCTCCGACATCTACTCGCTGGGCGCCGTGAACTACCAGCTGCTGACCGGCGAGACCCCTTTCAAGGGCACGACCCCCGTCGAAGTGCTGCGCGCCCACCTGAACCAGCAGGCGCGTCCGCTCAAGGAGCACAACCCCGCCATTCCGACGCTGCTCGAGCACGTCGTCCTCAAGATGATGGCGAAGGAGCCGATCGCGCGCTATCAGTCCACCTACGACGTGCTCGCGGCCCTCGGCATCGAGGTCGACGAGGGCATGGGGGCCACGCTGCTGGCGTCGGCCTTCGTTGGCCGCCAGGGCGAGCTCGCCAAGCTCAACGCGGCGCTCGCCGCGCTCAAGACGGACAAGACCGGCGCCCAGCTCTGGGTCACCGGCCCGTCGGGCATCGGCAAGAGCCGCATCATCGGCGAGTTCCGCTTCGGCGTGCAGCTCGAGGAGATGCCCTTCCTGCCCGGCAACTGCAACGAGCAGAAGGCGCCCTACGGCCCGTTCGTCGAGATCCTCAGGGCCGTGCTGCCGCTCGCCAAGGAGAACTGCCCGGCCGAGCTCGCGGAGCACACGCCGCTGCTCTCGAAGCTGCTGCCCGAGCTCGCCGACGGCCGGCCGGCGCCCGCGCTGGAACCGGACCAGGAGAAGATCCTGATCCAGGCCGCGTTCACGACGATCATCCTCAAGGCGATCGCCAAGACCGGCGGCGTGCTGGTCCTCGAAGACTGGCACCTGGCCGACCCGCTGTCGACCGAGACCCTCACCTACCTCACCCGCAACGCCGCGGGCGCGCCGCTGCTGCTCGTCGGCACGTCGACCGCCAAGGACGGCCTGGCCGGCGAGGTCGTGGAGCTCGACGCCCTGACGGCCGACGAGACCACCGAAGTCATCAAGAGCATGCTCGGCATCGAAGCCCTGCCCGCAGGCCTCGCGGCCCAGCTCCACGAGCTGACCGGCGGCAACGGCGCTTTCGTCGGCAACTTGCTCGAGCACCTGCTGCGCACGAGCGTGCTCGGCAAGTCGAAGGGCAAGTGGCAGCTCCCCGACCAGATTGCGCCCGAGGACCTGCCCGGCGACGTGAAGGACCTGCTCGTCGAGCGGCTCTCCTCGCTGTCGGCCGCCTCACTCAAGGTCGCGCAGCTGGGCGTCGTCTACGGCCACGCCTTCACGCTGCGCCTCGCGGCCGACTTGCTCGGCCTCTCGGACGAGGAGCTCTTCGACGCGTTCGACGAGCTGCGGCAGGCCAAGGTCCTCGAGTTCGACGGCGCCGTTTACTCGTTCGCCAACGCGGACCTCAAGGACGCGCTGTACGCGAAGCTCCCGATCGAGGATCGCCTCGGCCTGCACACGCTGGTCGCCGAATACCTCGAGAAGCAGCTGCCCGCGGACGGCGAGCCGGACATCAACCTGATCACGCTGGTCGCCCACCAGTTCCTCAAGAGCAAGCACGAGGAAAAGGCGATCAACTACGCGCTCAAGGCCGCCACGCGCAACCGCGACATCGTCGCCAACCAGGCCGCGATGGTGCTGCTCGACGCCGGCATCGCGCTGCTCGACCAGCAGACCGACCAGACCGCCTGGGAGCCCGTCCGCTGCGACTACCTGACCCACCTGGGCGGCCTGCGGATGTGGAAGCACGCCCTCGACGAGGCCGCGGAGTTCCTCAACACGGCGCTTGCGATCGCCGAGAAGCACAACGACAAGGGCCGTCAGGTCGAGATCCTGGCCTACCTCGCGCAGAAGTCGAACATGGCCGCGAGCTCCGACGAGCTCAAGAAGGGCGTCGAGCTCAACGAGAAGGTCGTCGCGCTGGCCGGCGAGGTCGGCAAGCTCAAGGCCCGCGCCCGCGCGTTCACCAACCTGGGCCGCGGCCTCTTCTTCCTCGGCCAGAACGACCGGGCGAAGGAAGTCTTCGAGCAGGGCGCCGCGTTCTCGAAGGAACACGACATCCCGTTCTTCTACGCCCGCAGCCTCTGCTTCCTGGGCTTCCTCAAGACGATGAACCCGGAGATCCGCGAGGAAGGCTTCAAGCACCTCGCCGAGGCCACCGAGATCCAGCTGCGGATCGGCGACAAGTACGGTGAGGGCTACACCTACATGCTCCTCACCAACGTCCAGATGCAGTCTGGCCGCTACCGCGAAGCCGAGGCCTCGACGGTCCGCTACGGCGAGATCATGACCGAGCTCGGCAGCCGCGACGACGCCACCATCGCGCTGCTCAACCACGCGATCGTGTCTTTCGACATGGGCAGCTTCGTGAAGATGGAAGAGATCGCGGCGAAGTGCCACAAGCTGGCGGCCGAGGTCAACCACAAGCAGGCGCTGCCCGTCTCGATGGCGCTGCTCGCGCTTTCCTCGCTCTACCAGGGCCGCTACAAGCAGGCCGAGGAGCAGATCAAGGCCGGCGAAACCAAGGCCCGCGAGACCTCGAGCTACCTCTTCTCGTACATCATCCCGTACGTGATCGAGGCCTGGCTGTACCTGGGTCGCCTGCAGGAGGCGCTCGGCGCCGCCCAGGAGGCGCGCGACCTGGTCACCTCGACCGGCAACACCGAGATCGAGACCAAGCTGTGGGTCTTCATGGGCGAAATCCACGCCCGCCTCGGCGAGAACCCCGCCGCGCGCAGCTACTTCGAGCGCGCCCGCGACCACGCCCAGAAGGCCAGCGAGCCTCACATGGTGGCGAAGGCCGAGAAGGGCCTCGGCTGGATGGACATGCTCGAGAACAAGCTGGACTCCGCGTCCGAGCACCTCGACAAGGCCATGAAGCTGACCAAGCAGCTCGGCATGAGCTACCAGGAGGCCGAGTGCCTCTACTTGCAGGGCCACCTGGCGCTCGCGAAGGGCGACCAGGGCGAGGCGATGGGCTTCTTCCAGGAGGCCGTCGACCTCGGCGCCGACCTCGCGGCGCCCGCGCTCGAGGCGGTCGCGCTGCACGGTATGGCCAAGTCCACGACCGACGCCGCCAAGGCCAAGGTCTGGCTCAAGGACGCCAAGACCAAGCAGGCCATCCTGCTCGAGCAGCTCTCGGAAGAGAACCAGGTGCACTTCCTCTCCTTCATGGAGCGCGCGCAGCTCCAGCGTGACGAAGGCGCCAAGCCCGCGGCGGCCGTGTCCGCGATGGGCCCGATCCCCGATGTCGCACCGGCGATGCCGGAAGACGCACCCATGGGCGAGCGCGCCAAGTGGGTCAGCAAGGAGCTGAACAACGCGGCCGGCGCCGCCGCCGCGGAAGCGCAGCGCGTCGCCTCGATCGCCAAGGAATACGAGATCCTCGCCGAGACGGTCGGGCGCCAGTCCAGCCACATCGAGGAGCTCGAGCTCAGCACGCGCCGGATGGAGCAGCTGATCAAGTTCTCGATGGCGGTCAGCAACATCCAGGACCTCGACTCGATCCTCGAGCAGGCCGTGGACATGATCGTCGAGCTCACGGGCGCCGAGCGCGGCTTCTTGCTGTTCTTCGAGAACGGCCAGATCCGCTCGCAGGTCAGCCGGGTGAACGTCGACCGCCGCTCGCCGATGGACTGGCAGTTCTCCAAGTCGATCGCCGAGAAGGTGCTCAACACCGGGCAGGTGGTCTGCGTCTTCGACGCCCTGTCGGATACGCAGTTCAACCAGAGCCAGTCGATCGTCGACCTCAACCTGCGCACGGTCATCTGCGTGCCGATGCGCATCAAGGGCCGGATGATCGGCGCGATCTACGTCGACCGCCAGTCGATCAACGAGAACTTCACGCCGAACGACCTCGAGATGGTGATGAGCCTCGCGGCCCAGGCCGCGGGCGCGATCGAGAACGCCCGCCTCCACCAGGAGTGGGTCGAGAAGTCGAAGCGCCTCGAGATGCTCAACAACCTCTCGAAGACCATCTCGGGCTCCCTCGACATGGAGGAGGTCCTCGACCTCATCGTGAAGATGACGCTCGAGGTGTCGCGCGCCGAGCGCGGCTTCCTGTTCCTGCTCGACGACGACCGCCGCAAACTCATCGTGCGCGCCGCGCGCGACACGAAACACAGCCTGCCGCTCGATCATGACCATGAGATCTCGCAGTCGGTCTGCACCAAGGTGCTGCAGAGCGGCGAGGCCGAGAACGTGGCCGACGCCCTGAACGACGAGGAGTTCCAGTTCCAGCAGTCGATCATGGCGCTCAACTTGCGCATGGTCATGTGCGTGCCGATCTTCGCGAAGGGCCAGGTCATCGGCCTGCTCTACGTCGACTCGCAGGCCGTGGTCAACGCCTTCGGCGACAAGGACCTCGAGTTGCTCAAGTCGATCGCGGGCCACGCCTCGGTCTCGATCGAAAACGCCAAGCTCCACGCCCAGACGATGAAGCTCGCGGACAGCCTCAAGAAGACCTTCTACAGCTTCGTCCACGCGCTGGGCGCCTCGATCGACGCCAAGCACCCGCTGACGGCCGGCCACTCGTACCGCGTCACCGAGTACTCGGTGCGCCTGGCCCGCCGCCTCGGCCTGCCCGAGGAGGAGGTCGAGAACATCCGCATCGCCGGCCTGCTCCACGACGTGGGCAAGATCGGCACGCCGGACCAGATCCTCATGAAGCCGGGCTCCTTCACCAACGAGGAGTACGAGATCATGAAGCGCCACGTGGTCCACACCAAGGAGATCCTCGACACGATCCACTTCGACGAGAACCAGCGCCACATCCCCGCGATGGCCGGCGCCCACCACGAGAAGTGGGACGGCAAGGGCTACCCGAACAACCAGGCCGGCGAGGAGATCCCGCTGGGCGGCCGCATCATGGCCCTCGGCGACGTCTTCGACGCGATCACCTCGAAGCGTGATTACCGCGAGGCGATGCCGCTCTCGCAGGCGCTCAACATCATCCGCCAGGGCATCGGCACCCACTTCGATCCGGCGCTTGGCCCTGAGTTCATCAAGATGATCGAGGAAGAGGGCGTGGTGGTGTACCATAAGGATATCGAGCCGGAGGCGCAGCCGCAGGAGGCTTCGACCTAAGTCCCCGGCTCAGCTGACCGTTCCCAATGACGGAAGAATCCAAGTTTCGCTCGATCAAGAAGGCGCCCCGACCCAACATGGTCTGGGGCGTTTTCGGCCTGCTTGGTCTCACGAACATAACGTTGGTGGGCGGCGGGGTGTATTGGCTCGCCAGCCAGCCGGTCCAGCCGGTGGGGCGGGCGGCGCCTGCGGCGCTCGCGCGACCGGCGGCGGCGGCGGCGGGCAAGGCGGCAGCGGACCGGGCGGCTGAGCTGAATCGGGCCGCGGACGCCAAGCGTAAGGCGGCTGCGGCGTCGCAGGAGGCGGCGGCCCAGGCCGCACGCACGGCCGCGGCGCAGGCGGAGAAGAACGCAGCGGCGCGGGCGGCCCGGCTGGCGAAGGCCGTGTTCGCGGTGGCGGACCTCGAGGCGGTGATCGTCACGGTGAAGCGCGTCGCGGCCGAGGAGGGCGTGTCCCTCGAGCTCGCCGGGCGCGTGGGCCAGGCCGGCGGCAGCCTGCGCGTGCTGGCCTCGAACGAGGCCGGCCTGATCGGCCAGCCGCCGGACGGCGGCCTCGTGGAGGCCTTGCAGGGCAAGCGGCCGGCTGCCGATGTCGTGCCGGCGGGGGCGGGCGACGCGCGCGCACAGTACACGGCGTACTTCACGCATACGTCGACAGAAGTCATCACCGAGACGACGCTGCCCGTCCGCGCGGCGGCCAAGCCGGCGGCGCCGAAGGTCGAGCGCCCGCTGCGCGTCATCACGCGCACGGTCAAGCAGTCCGGCTCGGCGCCCGCCACCACGCACGTCGTGAAGCCGGGTGACACGCTCTACAAGATCTCGCGCACGTACTACGGCGACGCCTCGCAGTTCTACGCGATCTGGCAGGCGAACCGCGCGAAGATCCCGAACCGCTCGAACCTCATCAAGGGCACCGTGCTCAACCTGCCGCCGGGCGGCGTGGTCACGGGCAGTGGCGAGACGGAAGTCGAGCAGCGCATCGCGATCTACGCAGATGGCCGACAGGTGAAGCTCGCGCCGGGTGAGGCGCTGCCTGCGGCGCCGGTGGCCGTGGCTTCGGCGGCCGCGCCGGCCGAGGCCGTCCCGGCGGCGCCGGTCGAGACCCGACGCAGCGTGCCTGTGCCGCTCGCGCTGCGGATCACGCTGCCGATGCCGATCGCGGTCGCCGCGAACCCCCTCACCCCCGCTGCGCGGGACCTCTCCCCCGGGTGGGATCGTGGGGGAGCTGGAAAGAGGGGAAGGGTCCAACCACAGCAACCTTACCCTCTTTCCAGCCGCCCCACGAACCCTTTCCAGCCCCCCCACGAACCCGCCCAGGGAGAGGTGGCCCGCAGGGCCGGTGAGGGGGCCTCCCCCGCCGCACCCATGAGCCGCGAAGCCGCCCTGGCCCTCGCCCTCGCCGCCATGCTCGGCGTCGGCCTCTCCTGGTGGGGCGCAGGCCTGCTGCTCAACCGCCGCCGCCGCCGCGAGCTCGAGCGCCAGAAGGCCCAGCTGCTCGGCGTCGTGGGTGAGCGCTTCCGTCCGCATGCGCAGCTCTTCGACCGCAACGCCGTACGCTCGCCCTGGCAGGTCGAGCATGCCCAGGCGGTCCTGCCGGGCGACGACCCGGGCGGCAGCTTCGCGGACTTCAGGCTCTTCTCGGAGTCGCGGCTCGGCATCTTCATCGGCGACGCCACCGGCCGCAACGCCACGGCGCTGATCTACCGCGGCGTCGCCAATTTGTTGTGGCGCACCCACGCGGCGGACCAGGTGGCGCCGGGCCGCACGCTGCTCGACATGAACCGCCACCTCGTCGACTACATCTCGCAGGGCGATCACGTCACGGCCCATTACGCCCAGGTGGACCTGCTCTCGGGCGCCGTCTCCTACGCCACGGCGGCGCACACCGGCGCCTTCGTGCTCGGTCGGCGCGGCGGCCTCACGATGCTGAGCGGCCGCGGCATGCCGCTCGGCGTCGGCCAGGAGCTCTTCGCGGACCGCCTCGAGCAGGGCCACGTGCGCCTGAACGAGGGCGAGAGCCTGTTGCTCTTCACGGATGGGCTGCTCAAGGCCGAGAACCAGAGCGGCGAGCCTTTCGGCCTCGAGCGGCTCGAGAAGTGCCTGCGCGAGCGTCCCGGCTGCAACGCCGAGGAGGTCGTCGCGACGATCCGCCAGACCGTCGAGACCTTCGTCGGCCACCCGACGTTGGACGACGAGGCGGCGATCGTCTGCCTGCGCCTGGTCACCCCGCTCGTGCTGTATCCGAAGCTCGAGGCCGTGCCGATCGGCAATGGCATTACGGCGTCGGCGGTCGTCCCTGCTGCCGATGAGGCGGGCATTCGGGCGGAGCAGTAGGCCACAAGCTCGTATGCGGCGGGCAAGGGTTCACAATCGCGTTACAATGAAGATATGTAAACGCTAGACTGGTAAGTTATCCTTCTCGCACATAGACACGCCCTGTGCCGCGAGGAGGCTTCCGATGGATCCATCGACCCTGTTGCTTCTGTCGGCGGTGGTCCTGGGCCTGATCGGCATCCGCTGAACCCTTGGAAGGGAAGGGTGCCAAGGGGGCGGGCTAGAACAAGATCGTCAGTCCCGTTCGCGCGATCGGGCCGAAGGTGTAAACCGTCTCGCCGGGCCGCGGCCCGGTCAGCGACACGTATGGCCAGTAGGCCGCGACGTCGACGTCGGAGCCCCACAGCACGTGCTCGTTGAAGTGGTACTCGAGCCCCGTGGCGATCGCCGCGCCCGGCAGCGGGAAGTCGCCGGCGACGCCGGCCATCACGCCGGCCTTGCCGCCGAGCCGCAGGGCCCAGCGCCGCAGGAAGTACTTCTGGGCGTACCCGAGGTTGAAGGCCGCGCCGCCCGACTGGAAGTTCGTGACGCCCGCCGCGTCGAAGGTCACGTAGCGCTCCGATGCACCGAACCAGGCCGGGCCGACGTTCACCTCGCCGGCGTAGCCGAACGAGGCGATCGAGGTGCCGAGCCAGGCGTAGCCTATGCGCAGGCCGTGGTTCCACATCGCCTTCGGCGCCTCGATCACGCGATCCGTGGTGGCGAGCGTCTCTTCCAGCCAGAGCGGCTGGGCCCCGCTGAGGTTCGCATCGAGGTCGCGGACCTTGAGGAAGCCGATCTGGCGATCGCCCTTCATCAGGCGGAAGCCGTCGTCCATCTTCACGCGCACGTCCTTGCCGAGGTTGAAGTAGATGCGCTCCTTCACGTCGGACCAGCCGCTCACCATCACCTCGAGGCGGAACAGCGGGTGGGACTTGAGCCGCTCGACGATGCCCGCGACCAGCCCGCCGCGCGCGCGCTCGGCCTGCGACTCGAACGCGGCGGACGCCTGCCGCCCGGCCTCCTGGGCCATGACGCGCACCATCTCGTGGGCCTTGTACTGGATCGCCTCGGTGGAGGTGCGATCGTCATAGCGGTACTCGAAGCGGCGCTGCAGCGTGTCGGTGTACTGCACAGTTCCTGCGCCCTGGCCGGTGGCGCTGTCGTAGAGCGCGAGCGTCAGGGTGTATGGCACCTCGAGGTGCGCGTAGGTCGTCGCGCGCCAGGTGCCGTCCTTGTTCTCGTCCTTGTCGATGCGCGGGCTGGTGCTACGCGTGTCGCCGAACGCAAGGCTCGGCACGAGCACGTAGGCGCTGCCCTGCTGGCCGCGGCGGATCCCGACGGCCTTCACGAACTGGTCGATCGGCTGGCCGGCCGCCGCGAGCGGGGTCTCGGCCATGGTGAAGCGCCCCGCGTTCATGAGATCGCTCTTCAGCAGCTTCGTGATCGGGTCGTCGGCCTGGCCATAGACCATGACCGCCTTGCGCTGGTAGTTCATGGGCGCCGGGGCTGCGGACGCTTCGGCAGCGAAGGCCGGCTGTGGCGCGCCGAAGGCGGGCAAGGCGGTGGTGACGAAGGCCAGAGCGGCGGCCAGGGTGAAGCGCATGCGGGACTCCTGAGGTCGGAGCGCGCCGGGCCACCTGGCCCAGCCGGGCATGCGCTACTTACCCACAGCCGGCGGGCGCTAGAGACCTGACCAATTAAGAGGCGGCGCGCAAGAGCCGGTCCACCAGGTGAAGGTTGTGGACAGCGGCGTGCCGCCTCAAATCGAAGAGATTCTTCCGGCGACCGCGGTACCTTGCCC
>JAKFEW010000157.1:0-17664 GCA_036675505.1 Candidatus Sericytochromatia bacterium | reverse complement strand
GCCGCCCCCGCCACCGCCGCCGCCGCCGCCCCCGCCGCCGCCGGCCATCGCGGCCGCCAACACCGACGGCGCCGGCATCTTCGGCGGCCCGCCGAGCGGCGTGTATCCGCAGAACCCCGGTGGCTACCCGCAGCCCGGCTATCCCCAGCCCGGCTACCCGCAGCCTGGCTATCCGCAGCCCGGCTACCCGCAGCCCGGCTACCCCGGCAACAACTACCCGCCGGTGAACCCCGGCCCCTACCCGCAGCCCGGCTATCCCGGCGGTTACCCCGGCAGCTACCCCTACCCGAACGGCCCCATGGCGCCGAACAGCAAGGTCGGCGCGATCGCCGGCATCGTGGGCCTGGTGGTCGGCCTCGTGAGCCTCTTCAAGAAGCCCAAGCAGCAGAACCCGTACCCCGGCTCGGTGCAGCCGGCCGGCAACCCGGGCGATCCGTGGAACGTCGGCCTCCCGCTGCCCAAGCCCTGAAGCCGTTCGGCGCTCGCCTCAGCGAGCGCCGAACTCGTTCATGGTGCCCCGGGTGGCTGGGCGATCAGTGCTGGGCGATGCGCGGATCGTGGAGCTGGATGTTGCCGTCGGCGGACGTGCAGTTGTAGGACCAGATCACCTCGCCCGCGGTGTTCAGGAGCTCGATCGAGAGCTTGTCGTCGACGTTCGGCTCGGCGTCGTCGATGACCGTGACGCGGTAGCGCACGGGAATCGGGTCCGAGTTGGTCGTGGGAATATCGCCATTGGACGGACCGGGGGCGACGTCGCCTTCGAATTGGATCGTGCCGCTGGCCTGGCCGTTAGGCCCTTCGTGGACCTCGAAGCAGCGCGTGTCGGTGACGGGACCGTTGATGTGGAAGTCCTTTTCCCACCAGAAGTTGAGCCGGCCACTGTCGTCGGTCGTGGTCGCGATATCGCCTTCCAGGGCGACAAAGCCGAACTTGGCGTCGCCGCACGAAGACGCCGCCGTGTTGCCGTTGCCGCCGCCGGTCACCCAGCAGTTCGCGCACTGCTCGAGCACCTGCAAGGCCTTGAACCGGGCCTTGGTCCGCTCCATCGCCGTCAGCTGATCGGCGGGCTTCTGGCCGATCAGCGCCGATAGCCTTTCCTGGGCCGACGTGCCGGAACAACCGGTGACGATCAACGCGCTCGCGGTCAGGGCGAGCCAAAGACGCATACCCATTACGAACCTCCTCTTTCGTCCCCGACCGGAGACGAACACCTCAAACACCACCAGGTCGATGTGTACGGGTGAAGGCACTGGGAGCTCGAATCGTCGTATCGCGTGGAAATATCGTGGCGTCGTACGCCAAGGTTGCGGAATCGCAACCTCGGTGTGAACCCACATTAAACGCCTCACCCCTATCATCCCTATAGGATTCATCCAAACTCATTGATGTGTGATGCTCAACCGCATCATCCCTCGCCTGAACGCGTTTTCGCCCTGAAGCGCCGCTCCGTGCGCTGGCCTGCCCACACCACCGCATTATCGAAGAAGGGATTGCCGACGATGATCACCCTGGTCGGGGCCTTCCCCCCTCCCTATGGCGGCATCAGCGTCCACGCTCAGCGCCTCAGCCAACTTCTCACCGAAGCATTCCCAGAGCAGCCGCAACGCGTCCTGGACTTCTACGGGCGCAAACGCCAGGCGGACGACGTGGGTGTCGTCCGGCCCCGGGCCGGCGGGATCGGCGAGGCGCTCCGTGCCGTTGCGCTCTTACGGGACCGCCGCGCCCGGGTCGTCCACTTCCACGTCGCGAGCATGGACAACTTCCTGGCCTACGGCCCGCTGCTGCTGGGCGGCGTTCCTGCTGGAACGCGGAAGTTCCTCACGGTCCACAGCGGCGGGTTCATCCGGTCGATCGAACGCGGCGGCCAGGCGCGCCAGGCCCGGCTCGCCCGGATCGTCGGCCGGTTCGACGAGGTGATCGCGGTCAACCCGGCGCAGCGGGAATACCTGGCGGACCACGGCCTCGAGGCCGGCCGGATCCAGGTCATCCCCGCGTTCCTGCCGCCGGTCATGAAGGCCTCCGCCGAGGTCGAGCGCACGATGCGGGCGCTCGCGCGGCCCGGGCGGCGCCTGCTCCTGATCTCGGGCTTCGCCATCCGCATGTATGGCTTCCATACGCTGGTCGAGGCGGCCCAGCGGCTCCGGCACGACGGCCTCGACGTCGGGCTGGTCTGTTGCTTCTACACCAAGTTCGATCAGGCCTACCTCGCCGAGCTGGATGCCCTCATCCCGAACGACCTGCCGCACGCGCTGTTCCGCGATCTGACCCCGGAGGCGTTCTCGCACCTCCTGTCCGCGATCGACGTGTTCGTCCGCGCGACCGACGCCGACGGCGACTGCGTCGCGATCCGGGAGGCCGCCTCGTTCGGCAAGCCGGTGGTCGCGTCGGACTGCGTCGCGCGCCTGCCGGGTGTCGTCACGTACAAGACCTTCGACGCGGGCGCGATGACCGACGCGTTGCGCCATGTGTTCACGCACCCGACGCCGACGTATGAAGGCTTCGACGTGGGCGCGGGCCGGGAGGCCTTGCTGGCGCTCTACCGGCGCGCCCTGTACGAGGTGAAGTAAGTGGCCGCCGTGGTGGAAGCGCGCGACGCGCGCGCGAACAACTTCGACTTCATCAGGCTGTTCGCCGCCCTGGCGACCGTCGGGCAGCACGCGACCGGCCACACGGGGATCGCGTTGTTCTGGTTCGTGCCGCTCACGTACGCATGGTTCCTCGACGGCGTGCCGCTCTTCTTCATCCTGAGCGGGATGCTGGTCTACCAGTCCTTCGAGCGTTGCCAGGCGGAGGGCCGCCCGACGTCCCACTACCTGACCAACCGCTTCTTGCGGATCGCACCGGCGATCTACATGTACGCGATCGGGTCGGTGGCGCTGCTCCTGGCGATCGGCGTGATCGACGTCGGCCGGCTCCTGCGCCCCGACGTCCTCGTGTGGCTCGCGAGCACGCTGCTGCTCGTCCCGATCTACCACCCGGCGGCCTTCGCGGGGTTCGGCACCGGCGTGCTCAACGGCGCGCTGTGGTCGATCCCGGCGGAGTTCACCTTCTACCTCGCCGTGCCGCTCCTGTTCCTGCTCGACCGGCGCCTCGGCCGCGCCAGGATGCTCTTGCTCACAGGGCTGGTGGGCTTCACCGCTTACGCCCTGGCCACCATTTTCGCGGTCATGCCGAACGAAGGCGGCGTCCTCGCCAAGCTGTTCAAGGTCACGATGGCCCCCTACCTGTTCTACTTTGCCGTGGGCATCTTCTGGATCCGGCAGGTCGATCGGATCCCGTTGAAGGGCGGCCCGGCGGCGCTCGCCCTGGGCGCCTACGCGGGCCTGACGTACCTCTCTCACGGGGTGGAAGGTCCGCTCCACGCCGCGCTCCATCTGGCCGCCATCCTCCCGCTGAGCTACCTCGCGATGTGGTTGGGCTGCCGCGGGCCGCGGGTCCTGCGGGCCTTCACGCAGAAGATCGGCGACCTCAGCTTCGGCATCTACATCTGGCACATGGTCGTCATCAACGCGCTGGTGCACGCCGTGCCGGCCGCCCAGCGCGGGCCGTGGGTCCACGCCGTGATCTTCGGCGTGACGTTCGGGCTCGCCTACCTCTCCTGGTGGCTCGTCGAGCGGCCGGCGCTGCGGCTCAAGCCGTTCACCTCACGCAAGCCGGCCCCCGCCGCGGCCCGCATGGAGGATGCGGCGTGACGGAGGCCGGGAGGTGGCGCGCGGAATCAGGCCACGACGCGCGTCAGGCCGTCCAGGTAGGCCTGGGCCAGGCGCTCGCGGGAGAAGTGGCTCACCACGAAGGCGCGGCCGTTCTTCGCGAAGCGCGCGCAGGTCGCCGGGTAATGGGCCAGCGAGAGGATCGCGTCGGCGATCGCCCGCGGGTCCTCCGGCTCGGCGAACACGCCGGCTTGCGCCTCATCGACGACCATTCGCCGCGCGATCCCGTCGATCCCGATGATGATCGGCTTGCCACAGGCCATGTAATCGAAGACCTTGTTCGGGTAGACCGTCTTGAACGTGTCGATGCGCTTGAGGACCGCGATACCGGCGTCGCACGCTTGCAGCACCGCCGGCATCTCCTCCTTGGGAAACGAGCCGAGGAACTGGATGTTGGTCAGGCCCCGTCGCGCAGCCTCCGCTTGCAGCGCCGAGCGCTCCAGCCCGTCGCCGACCATCGCGATCACCACCTCGGGGTGGTCGCGCAGCTCCTCCGCCGTCTCCAACAGCTGGGTCAGGTGGTTGGCACGCCCGTGGGCCCCGGCGTACATCACCACGAACTTGTCGCCCCAACCGAAACGCTGACGCACGGCGTTGTCGCGGCTGCCGGGCGAGAACCGCTCGGTGTCCGCGCCGTTGGGCGTGAAGGCCATCTTGTCGCTGCTCGCCAGGCCCCGCCCGACGATGTCTTCCATGAACGCCGGGGTCAGCACGTTGATCTGGTCCGACCAGCGACACAGGCCCGCCTCGAGCTTGTACAGGAGGCGAGCCAGCATGCCGTTGCGCTTGATCACGCCGACCGTGATCGCGCTCTCGGGCCACAGGTCACGGACCTCGAACACGAGCTTCCGGCGCCAGCGGAAGGCCGCCACGACGCCGGGAATGCCGGCGATCAGGGGAGGTGAGCTCGCGATCACCACGTCGGGGCGCCGGGCGTTGAAGATCGCCGCGGTCGAGGCGCTGAACATGAAGGCGAAGAACGCCCACATCCGGCCGATGTAGCCCTGGAAGTAGGTGTCGGGCGCATAGGCGCGGTGGACCGTGATGCCCGCCTCGTCGTTGGTCGCGACCCACTTGCCGCGGTACTCCGTGCCACGGCGCCCCGAGATGTAGGAGTTCTGGCCCGCGATGACCTCGACCTCGTGCCCCTGGGCCTGCCAGAGGCGGGCGTACTCGTTGAATCGCGAGTGGCCAGGCGCCCCCGGTTGGAGATACGGCTGATAGACCAGCATGATCCGCATGTGACCTCCTCTATTCAAGCGGGGCGCTTGCACACCCAGATTTCCGTCGTCAGCTCGACCAGCCGGGCGTCGCTCGCCAGCCGGACCTTGATGGCCGGGGCTTCGAGCAACTCGGTCCAGGCGTAGGAAACCCAACCGGCCTCGATCGCCGGTCGCAGGGTCGCGTCGGCCGTGAAGCGGAACGCGACGGCCAGGCCGTCGGCGAGCGTCACGTTGATGGCCGACTCCCCATCCAGGCGCGCCCGGGCGCCCGGGGGGAGCTGGAACGTGAGCATATACGTGTGGATCCCGCCCTCCGCCGTCAGGCGGTCCACGATCCGCCAGGCGCCAGGCCCCTGGTAAAGCACCTCGCGCCGATGGGAGGGCCGGCCCGCGAGGCGGTGGTAGCCGTCGTGCGAGGCCGCGACGCGCCGCCCGGGCTCCCAGGCCTCGAGCGTGGCGCGCGCGAAGCGGGCCACGCGGAACGCCGCCCAGACCTCGGACTGATCGGCGCCGTCGACCGTGACGGTGTTGTGCGCGGCCGTCGAGCGGAAGTGATCGCGCCAGGGCCCGGCGATATAGGTGTAGACGCCCGGATCCACGACCAGCGGCCGCCCCTGGGCGTAAATGA
The DNA here is from genome assembly GCA_036675505.1 of Candidatus Sericytochromatia bacterium. Taxonomy (GTDB): domain Bacteria; phylum Cyanobacteriota; class Sericytochromatia; order S15B-MN24; family JAQBPE01; genus JAKFEW01. The sequence goes on along the minus strand of JAKFEW010000157.1, from coordinate 12,103 downwards.
CCACGCCGAGGGTGTCGGCGTGGGCATGGCCCATCAGGTGGCGCGGCCCCAGCGGGCCGGCGTCGAACAGCAGGAAGTCGTCGTGTGGCCCCCAGCCGCCGCGGATCACGTAGTAACCCGCGTCCTGGTGCCCGAACGAGGTGGCCGCGGGCGGGCCGGGCGGCAGCGCCCGCAGCACGTCCAAGCCCGCCTCCCCGAGCGTCCAGCGGACGTATGCGAGGTCGGCCCCACCGGCCACATGGGCCCAGTCGGCCCGCCCGAGCCAGGCCGCGCCGGCGGCGAGCAGGTCGCGGGCCGCGAGCGGGTACCCCTGGATGGTGTCGTTCACCATCGGGATCCGCCCGTCCGGCAGGATCATCGTCGCCAGGAAGTCGAACATCGCGGCGATGCGCGCCCGCACGTCCGCGGGCACGTACCAGCCGGCGCGCTCCCAGACGACCGCCGTCTCGAACATGCCCTGCAACACCACCATCTGGTAGCTCGCGGCGTTCTCCTCGTGGGAGCCGTCGGCCTTCGTCTGGCTGATGCACTCGGTCCAGAACTCGCGCTCGCAGCCGGCCAGCGCCTCCGCCAGGTCCGGCGGGAGGTTCGAGCCCAGCAAGCGCCGGCACCACGCCAGCGCCTGGAGGTCGGCCAGCAGGTGGTTGCCGCGCAGGTCGTACTCGCGGTTCCTGTAGAGGTGCGCGGCCTGCTGGCGCATCGACGCCACCGCCAGCGGCGCGACCGGCGCGAAGGCGGGCACGTCCTGGAGCGCCGCGAGCATCAGGCACCAGGCCTGCAGCCGCAAGGCGACCGGGTAGGGGTGCCACCCCGCGCCCCGTGGCGCCGGGTTGTCCGCGATCCAGCCCGCCACGAGCTCGGCGGCGCGGGCCGCGTAGGCCTCGTCCGACGTGGCGAGCCAGGCCTGGGCGAGCGCCACGCCATGGTGGAAGTAGTGGAGGTTGAAGCTCCACAGGAGGCTGCCGCCGGGCGCCGCCGACCAGTCCACCGGTTGCATCGCCACCGCCGGCATGTTGAGGAAGCGGAACGTGCCTCGGAGCACCTCGGCCGCCGCCGCCGGCGCCTGCGCGATTTCCATGGCCAGCGGCCGGGGTGCGAGCGGGACGAATGGCCCCGCGACGGGCGGTCGGGCCGGCCACATCGCGCCCACCCGGGCTCCCACCGTCCGCCGGGCTCGCGTGTAGACCTGGCGGCACCGCAGGTGCCCGAGCTGCACGCGGTAGAGGTCGAGCTGCCGGAGCAGCGAGCGTGGCGCCATCAACCGCACCACGCCCGGCCGGCGTCGCCCGCGACCTGGGCCCCGTCCACGGCGTCGAAGCAGGCGCGCGTCACCTCCACGAGCTCGGCGAGGCCGATCGGCGCGGGGCCGTCCTCGGCGATCGCGGCCAGGAACGCCGCGGCGCAGGCCCGCTGGCCCTTGTCCTGGGCCCACGACCACGTCCGGCGGAAGCCCGGCCAGCCGTGGCCCGTGAGCGCCTTGAAGTTGTCGAGCACCAGGATCCGGTCGCCCGCGAAGACCTCCAGGCGCTCCTTCGGGAACGCGCGGTGGCCATTCGCGAGGTAATGGATCGTGCCGAACGAGCCATCCGCGAAGCCGAGCTGGATGCTCATCTTGTCCTCGCGAGCCGCACGGGGGCCCGGCCCCCCCATGACCATCGCCTGGGTGTTCACGATCGGGCTCGCGGCCAGGTGCCGGAGGAGATCCACGAAGTGGCACGCCTCGCCGATGATCCGGCCGCCGCCGGCCTGCGGGTCGTGGACCCAGTGGTCGAGCGGGATCGCGCCGGCGTTGACGGTCATCACGAAGGTCTTGGGACCGGGCGTGGACGCCAGCAACGCGCGCATGCGCGCCACGAGCGGTGCGAACCGGCGGTTGAAGCCGACCGTCAGCAGCGGCCGCCGGTCGAGCGTGGCGTACCGCTCGATGAGCCCGTCGAGGTCGTCGCGCCTGATCGCGAGCGGCTTCTCCACGAAGACGTGCTTGCCGGCCTGCAGGGCCTGCGCCGCCAGCCGGACGTGGGAGTCGTGTCGCGTGGCGATGACCACCGCGTCGATGGCGTCGTCGTCCCAGAGCGCGTCCACGTCGGTCGTGGCCCGCGCGAAGCCGAACTTGCGCGCGGCGTACGCGCCGCCCGCGCCGGTGGTGCTCGCGACGACCGCGAGTTCCGCCCCGGCCGCGCGGAACGCCGGCACGAGGACCGCGTTGGCGTAGGCACCCGCCCCGATCACCGCGATGCGGACGGGCCGCCCGGGCGCGGACCGGTCACAGCCGCCCGCGCGGAGGATGACCGTGGTGGCGAGCTTCGCCGCTGGCCCCTCGGCCGGCGGGTACTCCAGGACCACCCCCAACGTCGGCTCGCGACCGGTCACGAGCTCGTAGGCCTCCTTCGCGTCGTCGATCGCGAAGCGGTGCGTGATCAGCGAGGCGACGTCGAGCCGCCGGTCCGCCATCAGGTCGAGCACCGCCTCGAAGTTGCGCTGCTCGGTCCACCGCACGAAGCCCAGCGGGTAGTCCTGGCCGCCCTGCTCGTACGCGGGATCGTACCGCCCCGGGCCATACGAGCAGGAAACCTGGAACGTGAGCTCCTTCTCGTAGAAGTCCGCGCGGGACAGCTCGAGCCCGGTGACGCCCACCAGCACGATCCGCCCGCGCTTGCGGCACATCTGGGCCGCCTGGCGCACCGGCGCGTTGGATTTCGTGCTCGCGGTGATCAAGACGCCGTCGACGCCGCGCTGGCCGGTGAAGGCCAGCGCGGCCGCGACCGGATCCTCGCCCGCGCCGAGGTCGATGGTCTCGGCGCCGAAGCCACGGGCGAACGCGAGCTTGGCGGGATCGAAATCAGCGCCGATCACGCGACATCCTTGCGCGCGGAGCATCTGGACGGTCATCAGCCCGATCAGCCCGAGGCCGAGCACCACGAACGTTTCCCCGAGCGTCGGGGCCGCGAGCCGGATGCCCTGCAGGCCGATCGCCGCGACGACCGTGAAGGCCGCGCACTCGAACGGGACGGGCTCGGTCGCGTCCGGGATCTTGGCGACGAGGTTGCGCGGCACGCAGACCAGCTCCGCGTGGGGACCGTTCGATACGACCCGATCGCCGACCAAGAACTCCGTCACACCGGCGCCGACGGCGCGGACCACGCCCGCGCTGGAGTACCCGAGCGGCAGCGGCTCGTCGAGCTTCGCCTGCACCGCCCGCAGCGTCGGCAGGACGCCGTCGATCCGGACCTTCTCGAGGACCTGGCGGACCTTGTCCGGCTGCTGGCGCGCCTTCTGGAGGTAGCTCGCCCGGCCGAACTCGACGAGCATGCGCTCGGTGCCCGCCGAGATGACGCTCGACCGGTTCTCGATCAGCACGTGGCCGGGCCGGAGCATCGGTGCCGGGACCTCGAGGAGGGCCGTCTGGCCCTCCTTCATGTCTTGCAGGATCTGTCGCACGGCTCGACCGTCACGCGACCGCCGCGTACCGCGGCCCGTCGCCGAGCGAGGCGATCTTGAAGTTCGAGGCTCGCCACTGGCTGTGGCTCAAGAAGTTCTGGCAATCGACCAGGACGGTGCGCCGGACCAACTTGGCGACGGCGTCCGGGTCCAAGAAGCGGTACTCGTTGTGGGGCGTGAGCAGCACCAGCACGTCCGCGCCGCTCAGCGTGGTCTCGACGTCGCAGAGCTCGAACTCGCATTCGCGCACGTGCGGGTCGAAGATGCAGACGTCGATGCCCGCCTCCTTGAGGCCCCGCACGACCTCGAGCGCCGGGCTCTCCCGCGTGTCGTCCACGTTGCCCTTGTACGCGACCCCCAGCACGGCGACCTTGGGCTGGTCGACGCCCCGCAGGAGCTCCTTGAGCTTGCCGAGGACCACGTGCGGCATGTGGTCGTTGATCGTCCGGGCGAGCTTGATCAGGCGCGCCTGCTCGGGCGCCTGCTCCACGATGAACCACGGATCGACCGAGATGCAATGCCCGCCCACGCCGGGACCGGGCGAATGCAGGTTCACGCGCGGGTGGAGGTTGGCGAGCCGGATCACCTCCCAGGCGTCCGCGCCCAGGTGCTCCGCGATCATCGCGAGCTCGTTGGCGAGCGCGATGTTGACGTCGCGGTAGGTGTTCTCCATGACCTTGACGAGCTCGGCCGTCGTCGCGTCCGTCAGGTGGATTTCGCCGGATACGATCGAGCCGTACAGCGCCCAGGCGAGCTCGGCGCACTTCGGCGTGTAGCCGCCGATGATGCGGTGGTTCTCGATCAGCTCCTGGAGGATCTTGCCGGGTAGCACACGCTCGGGGCAGTGCGCGAGGTGGTAGTCGCGCCCCGCGACGAGGCCCGATTCCGACAACAGGTCGGCCAGCAGGTTGGCGGTGGTGCCCGGCGGGGAGGTCGATTCGAGGACGACCAGGTTGCCGGGCCGCAGGAGCGGGACGATCGCGTTCGCCGCGGCGCGGATGTACTTCAAGTCCGCGAGCTTGGACGGCGTGACGGGCGTGGGCACGGCGATGATGAACGCATCGGCCGCGACGGGTGCCATCCGGGCGCGCAGGCTGCCGGCGTCGATCGCGGCCTGCACGACCGCCTGGAGACCCGGCTCCTCGATATGGATATCACCACGATTGATCGTCTCGACGACGAATGGATTGACATCTACGCCGGTAACGGAGAAACCATTGGTCGCAAACAGGCTCGCCGTCGGCAACCCAATATACCCAAGACCCAACACACAGATGTGCTCAATCTGATTAATCATCACAGCGAACCACCTTCTTCCAAAAAATTAATTCCATCCATCAAGCGGAATGATATAACCATCACATCGTTCGCTTCATTGTCAGAAACGATGGGATTTCAGTGCACCCAGTTCATCTCACCAATGGTCATTTCACCCACGGTCATTCGCCGAACATCACGGTGATGAGGGCGAGGTTGTTGAAGGGGATCGCGGCCGGGTTGGGCGCCGGCTCGTCGTCCACCGTCGCCTTGGCGCCGTCGAGCGGGACGCCCCAGAGCGCGAAGAACTCGCCGAGCGTGTAGACGCGAGCGTCCGGGCTCTCGACGTGGATCACGCCGGTCGGCGCATGGGTGTGGATCGGGGCCACGCGCTTGCCGCCTACCTCGACGCCGATGTTGGGGGGCACGACGACCTGCTCGCCGTTCCTGTAGACTTCGAGGTGGACATGGGCGTGGAACTCGTCGTGCTCGACGAGGAAAGCCGGCACCCCGCTCGCGCCGATGCGCGCTTCGAAATCGCGCGGCGCGGGCCACAGCAGCAGCGCGCCCGTGGGCGCGCCTTGCGCGACCATCGCCTCGTCGACCACCTTGGCGGACGACCTGGCGGGCGCCTTGGCGGGCGACGTCGGTGGGTTCTGCTTCGAGCAGCCCGCAAGCGCGAGCGTCAGCGCCAGGGCCGGCGTGAGGAGCACAGGGAACCAGGTGCGAGGGCGCATGGGCGTATCCTTCCTCCACGAGCGCGTGGAATCAGCCGGTAGCGGTTTCAGTGGTCGCAGAGCACGAACGTCGCGTCGGTGGGCGACGCCAGCTGCTGGACGCGCAGGTTGCCATTGCCGTCCAGGCCGCGTTGGTAACCCTTGCCGCAGCTGCAGACGGCCTCTTCGGCGAAGAAGGTCAGGCGCAGGCCGCACTCGCAGGCCCAGCCGATCACCGCGGCGGGCACGCCGGCCGCGATCGCGTAGGCCGGCACGTCCTGGGTGATCACCGCGCCGGCGGCCACGAAGGCCCAGCGCCGGATCGTGACGCCGCACAGGATCGTCGCGTTCGCCCCGATGCTCGCACCGCGCTCGACGCGCGTCTTCACCAGATCGCCGAGCCGCTTGCGCGGGGCGCCCGAGCGCGGCGTCTTCTCATTCGTGAAGACCACGCTCGGGCCGCAGAAGACGTCGTCCTCGAGGACCACGCCGTCGAACACCGAGACGTTGTTCTCCACCTTCACGTTGTTGCCGATCGTCGCGTGGTCCGCCACGAAGACGTTCTGGCCCAGCATGCAGCGCGCGCCGACCGTGGCGCCGCCCGAGACGTAGCAGAACGGCCAGACGCGGGTGCCGGGCCCGATGCGGGCGCCCGGATCGACGATGGCCGACGGGTGGATCATGGGACTCATGGCGAGCCCTCCTTTCATCTCAGAAGTTGCCTTCCACGGTGGCCTGGGGGCGCATCTGGCCCTGGGCCAGCAGATCGTCGACGGCGCCCGTCTCGGCGTAGACTTCGTTCATGTAGCGCATCGCGACGCCTGGACGGAGGGCCATCTCCGGCACGTCCTCGCCGAGCACGAAGGACCTGATCGTGGCCTCGGCCTCGTTGAAGCCGAAGTGTGCGCGGATCGCGACCGAGCTCGAGAACCGCGCGTTCACCTCGAACGTGGTGGGACGGCCGTCGCGGCCGCGCCGCAGCTGGACGTTGAAGCTCGCGATGGGCTTCAGCGCCGCCACGATCCGCGCCACCTCGGCCTCGACGTCCGGGAACCGGCCGGCGATCGCGGTGCCCGTGATCCCGGCGGCGAGGATCCGCCGCAGCGCCGCCACGCCGCGCAGGCGGCCCCTGGCGTCGATGAACGCCCCCACGGTGTACTCCTCGTCCGCCGAACCGAGGTGCTCCTGGATCACGGGGCCGGGCACGGTAGGCAGCACGCGCGCGAGCTCGGCCTCGTCGCGCACCACGTAGACGTGGCGCGACGTCGCGCCCCGCCGGGGCTTCACGACGAGCGGGAACCCCACGCGGGCGATGAAGGCCGCGAGCGCGTCGGGCGCGAGGTCGATCGTGCTCGCCGGCGCGGCGAGCCCGCGGGAGGCCAGGAACTTGGCCGTCAACCACTTGTCCTGGGTGACGTCGAGCAACGCCGGCGAATTCACGATCACCCGCACGCCGGTCCGCTTCGCCCAGGCCTCGCGGCGGCGCGCGAGCTGCTGCAACTCGCCCTCGACGCCCGGCAACACCACGTCGATGCGGTGGCGCTCGATCATGGCGAGCATCTGGCGCTCGTAGCCCGGGTCGGTGTATGGCTTGACCAGGAAGGCCCGGTCCGCGCGGTGGAGCCCGGGGCTATAGGGATTGATGTCGCAGCCGTACAGCTCGACGCCCAGCCGCGAGGCCCGCAGCGCCTTGATGATCGATTGGGCGACCGTCGAGTTCGCGCCGGTCACCAGCACCCTAACCGGCATGGGCCGCGGCCTCCGTCAGCAGGCCGCCGATGCGACCGACCTCGCCCAGCTCGTGCGCGTTCGAGCCCAGCGAGACCCGGGCGCCTTCCGCCCGGCAGTTGGCGAGCAGCCGGGCCAGATCGGCAGGCGTCATGTATTCGCCGTTCAGCTCGATCACCTTCCCCGCGCGCGACGCCTTCGCGACGATCGCCGCCTCGAAGGCGCGCGGGAACTCGCCGTAGCGCCGGCGCGTCAGCGCCCCGACGTGGGCGATCACGTCGACCTCCGGGTGGTCGATGAGGCCGAGCGTGGCGTCGCGCTCCAACCAGGCCGCCTCACGCGCCGTCAGCGCGGCCGGGTCGACGAAGCCACCCCGGCCGTCCGGAAAGCCATGGACCGCGCCCAGGACGAGGTCGCTCTGCGCGATCAGCGACGGATCGACGTCGAGCCCACCCTTGAAATCGAGCGCCTTGGCCTCGCAGCCCACCCACACGGTGAGCCGCGGATAGGCGCGCGCCTCGCGCTCGACCTCGGCGCGGAAGGCTTCGAACCACGTGCATCCGCGCCGCACATGCTCGGTGAAGGCGATCGCCTCGAGCCCGCTGCGGGCGGCCGCGGCCAGCATCTCGGCCACCGTCGAGCGGCCGTCGGTCCAACATGTGTGAAGGTGGCAGTCGGTCTTGAATGCCTCGGCCGGCAACGCCCTGGCCGGAAAGACTGCTCGCCCCATCAGGTGGGACACCCGCGACCTGCGCGCCATGCATCAACCTCCTCGTATCAGTCGAGACCGCCGAGCAGTGACGGCGGCGTCTACCGTTTATAACAATCGTCGGCGAAGCGCGACTGGGGCAGGCTGCCAAAAATTTTGAGACTATTTGCGTTGATAGCAATCACCAATTCTTGCATCATAAGAATAATTATGGACGCCTACGGGTTCCGCCCAGCCAAGTCCCATGACGCGAGGAGATGATGCAAATGAGATACCTGGCCGTCGGCGCACACCTGGATGATATTGAATTGGCATGCGGTGGCACCCTCGCCCGCGCCATCAAGAATGGCCATCAGGTCCGCATGGTCGTGTTGAGCGGTTCCGAATATTCGAATTACAAGGGCCAGGTGCTGCGCACCAAGGCGCAGGCATTGCGCGAAGGCCGGCGCGCCGCGTCGATCCTCGGCGTGAAGGATCTCGTCGTGTTGAACAACCCGACCAAGGACATTCCTTATCACTCCAGCGTGGTCGAACAGATCGAGGCCCACATCGATGACTTCCAGCCCGACATGATCTTCACCCACTGGACCTTCGATACGCACCAGGCCCACCAGGGCGTCGCGCTCTCGACGATCTCGGCGGCGCGGCGACACCCGACCGTGCTCATGTACGAGCCGATCTCGCCCTCGGGCCGCTCCTACGTCGGCTACCGGCCGCAGCTCTACGTCGACATCGCCGAGACGATCCACCAGAAGCTCGAGTCGTTGCGCGCCCACCGCAGCCAATTCGAGAAGTACGGTGAGACGTGGATCGACGCGATCGAAGCGCGGGCCCGGCACCGGGGTTTCGAAGGCGGCGTCAAGTTCGCCGAGTCGTTCGAGGTCCTGCGCATGGGCCTCGCCGTCTGATCTGGAGCCCGGTCGGCGGCTCCCGTCGACCCACGACATGCACTGCCTCTAGCACCGATCGTTGGCGTTCGGCCGGGCCCCTGGTGGCCGGACCGACGGATGACCCACGGTTGAGTTCGGGGCGCTCGCGCCCCGTATGAAGGAGGAAGTCATGCGGGTTTTCGTCACGGGCGGGGCTGGCTTCATCGGCTCCCATACGGTCGCCCACCTGATCGCCCACGGCGTGGACGTCCGGATCTACGACGACCTCTCGACCGGCGCGCTGGAAAACCTCCGCCGGCTCGAGGAGCGTGAACAGTTCGTTCGCGGCGATATCCTCGACTACGAGGCGCTGCGCGCGGCCATGCATGGCTGCGACGCGGTCATCCACCTGGCGGCGATCGTCTCGGTGCCGGCGTCGGTCTCGCGGGCGGCGCACACGCATGCCGTCAACGCCACCGGCACCCTCAACGTGTTGGAGGCCGCGCGCGCCGAAGGCATCCGCCGGGTCGTGCTCGCGAGCTCGGCGGCCGTTTACGGCGACGGCGGCGCCGAGCCGCTCGCCGAGGACCTGGCGCCATGTGCGCGCTCGCCCTATGCGGCCCAGAAGTGGCTGAACGAGGCCTACGCGGACATCTATGCGAGGGTCCATGGCCTCTCACCGATCTGTCTGCGCTACTTCAACGTCTACGGCCCGCGGCAGAGCCCGCAATCGCCCTACTCGGGCGTGCTCTCGCGCTTCATGGCCGCCGCCGCGGCGAGGCGCCCCGTGACGATCCACGGCGACGGGCAGCAGACGCGCGACTTCGTCTTCGTGAAGGACGTCGCGCGGGCCAACTGGCACGCGCTGATCGCCCCGCCCACGACGGCCGGCGAGGTCTACAACATCGGCACCGGCAGCAACGTGAGCGTGATCGAGGCCTATCACGCGATCGTCCGCCGGCTCGGCGAAGCGCCGCCGGTCGGCCCGGTCTTCGAGCCGGCGCGCGTGGGCGACGTGCGGCATTCCTGCGCCGCGGTCGGCCGCGCGCGCGATCAGCTGGGCTTCTCGGCGCGGGTGAGCCTGCCCGACGGCCTGGGCGCGACGCTCGCGTGGCTGCGCAACGGCGACATCGACCTGCGCACCGCGCTGCTCGCAAGCTAGGAGGGCCAGGCGATGATCGTCACGCTCCACCAGCCGGAACACCTGCCCTGGCTCGGGTTCTTCCACAAGATGGCCCAGGCCGACCTCTACATCTACGTCGACAACGTCCAGTACCGGCACCAATACTTCCAGAACCGCAACCGGGTGCGCGGCGCCCAGGCGGGCGTCTGGGTCACCGTGCCGGTCCTGTGCGAGCAGCACCGCTACGGCCCGATCAAGGACGTGCGGATCGACAACTCGCGCAACTGGCGCAAGACCTACTGGGGCTCGATCGCGCACAACTACCGGCGCCACCCGTACTTCAGCCGCTATGCGGAGCGGCTGCATGCGATCGTGATGGCGCCGCACGAGCGCCTGGTCGATTTGAACTACGCGCTCATCAACGTGTTCCGGCAGGAGCTCGGCATCACGACGCCCACGCTGCGGGCGTCGGACCTCGAGGCCCACGGGGCCAAGACCGAGCTGATCCATTCGGTTTGCTTGCGCGTCGGCGCTTCGACCTACCTGTCGGGGCCGTCGGGCGCGGACTACCTCGACGAGACCCCCTTCGATGAGGCCGGGATCGCGGTGCGGTACCACCGTTTCGCTCACCCGACTTACCCGCAGAAGGATCGGCCGTCCTTCACGCCGTATCTGTCGATCCTCGACTTGCTCATGCACGAGGGTCCGCACAGCGCCGCGATATTGTTCCGCGACCTCCCCGCCCGCCGCCTCACGCTGCTGGCGAGCTGAGGGCTCGCGGTATCACCGGGCCCTCGCTCGGGGCTTCAATCTCGATTTCAGGCGCGGTCCGGGTGCGCTCGCGCTTCTGAAGAAAGGACTTGAGATGGCAAGACGTACCCTTCGGACCTTCGTGCTGCTCGGCTTCCTGGTGGGGGCCTGCGGCACGTTGCCCACCCACCAGGCGCCCGACGACGCCTGGTCTCGCCCCCCAGGAAGCAACAATTCGAGTCAGGAGCCACCGCCCCGGAGCTACCGGCTGCTCGCCGACGCGGTCATCCCGATCGCCAACGCCACGTCGACGTACCTCCCGGAAGACGCGCCCAAGACGATCGACGGCATCTCCAGCACGGGCTGGATTGCGCCCTGGAGCGTCCGCTACCCCAACCTGACCTACACGCTGCCAGGGGCCTACATCGTCACGGCGGTCGGCACGCTCGTGTCGCCAAACACGGGGCCCTACGACATCCATGTCTCGATGGACGGCACCAGCTGGGTGGCGGCGCGCAAGGACGTGAGCAACGCCACCTGGAGCGTCGAGACCAAGACCCTGCCGACCAACACCCACGCCCGGTACCTCCGGCTCCAGTTCCGCACGAGCCGGACCATCAAGGCAATGGAGTTCAGGGCCGTCGGCTCGCCGGAGGCCACGCCCACGCCCCCGCCGGATCCGAATGCGACCCCCACCCCCACGCCCGAGCCGACGCCTACGCCGACGCCCACCCCGATGCCCGGGCTGCCCGCGCGGTTCGGCAGCGCGTCCGCGAGCAACAATTCGAGCCTGGCCGGCAACGCGATCGACGGGAGCCTGACCACGTCGTGGGACAGCCCGTACAGCTTCTCCAACCCGACGCTCTGGCTGAACCTCGAGGCGTACGCGAGCTTGAGTTCGCTCAGCGTCTCGCTCCGCCCGGCGTCCGGCTCTTACAGCATCGACGTCTCGACGGACGGATTCGCGTGGCAGACCGTCGCGACCGGCCTGCGGAATGCCACCTACGGCTGGGAGACCAAGGCGTTGCCGGACGGCACGGTGGCCAAGTTCGTGCGCATTCGCGTCCTGAATGCCAGCAACACGGTCAGGGTCTACGATGTGCGGCCGAACGGCACGACGATGGCCGAGCCGGCGTCGACGCCCGTGCCGCTGCCACCCGCCCCGCCGTGGCCCCGCCCCGACACCGAGCAGCTGGTCATGAACATGCAGGCGGCCGGCCTGTCGGCCGTGTCGGGGAGCGTGTACGGCGATCACTTCCATGCGCACCTGAGCGTGTTTTACAACGGCGAGCAGGTGATCATTCCGGCCCACTGCGGGGTCGCGGACGACAGCTCGTTCGCCTCGCCGATCCACACGCACAATACGAGCAACAAGATCCACATCGAGGGGCCCACCGGCGCGCAGTACAACGTCTGGCAGTTCTTCACGCAGTGGGGCGTCTCGCTGGCCGCGGCCACGGTCTACGTGGACGGCATCAAGGTCGACAACCCCAAGGAGGCGTGGTTCGCCGAC
>JAKFEW010000102.1:0-70456 GCA_036675505.1 Candidatus Sericytochromatia bacterium | reverse complement strand
GGCGCAGGCCAGCGCCCCGCCGGCGCAGGCCAGCGTCCCGCCGCAGCCGGCCGCCACTGCGACGCCTGCGCCGTCGCCCGCCATCGCCGCGACGAACGCGCCGTCGCTGGCCCCCGCTGCGCCGCAGCGCGTGCTCGCCCAGTTCGAGGAGACCAAGACGGTGCGCTGGACCGGCACGTTCTACGTCCGGCCGGAGGCCGTGCCGTGAAGACCGTCCGCATCGGCGCGGGGCCCGGCTTCTACGGCGATTCCTGGGCGCCCGTGCGCGCCACGATCGAACGCGGCGAGGTGCGCTACGTTTGCTCGGACCACCTCTCGGAGCTGACGCTCGCGATCCTCGCGAAGGACCGCGCGAAAGATCCGCAGGCCGGCTACACGCGCGACCTCGTGCCGATGCTCGCCGAGCTGCTGCCGCTCGCGCTGCCGCGCGGCGTCCGCTTCGTGCTCAACGCCGGCGGCCTGAACCCGCTCGCGGCCCGCGACGCGCTGCTTGCGGCCCTGGCCAGGGTCGGCGCGCGGGCGCGGGTCGTCGCGGTCACGGGCGACGCGCTGCTCGATCGGCTCGCGGAGCTCGAGGCTGCAGGCCTCGCGCCGACGCCCTTCGAGCCCGGCGGCGCGCCGCTTTCTCAAGTTCGAGAGAGGTTGATCTTCGCCAACGCCTACCTGGGCGCCCGCCCGATCGCGGACGCGCTCGCGCTGGGCGCGGACATCGTGATCACGGGCCGCGTGGCCGACGCGGCGCTCTTCCTCGGCCCGCTCGTGCACGAGCTGGGCTGGGCCTGGGACGACTGGGACCGTTTGGCCCAGGGCGCCGTGGTCGGCCATCTCCTGGAGTGCTCGGCCCAGGCGGCGGGCGGCAACTTCGCGGGCGACTGGCAGGCCGTGCCGGACCTCGCCCATGGCGGCTTCCCGATCGCCGAGGTCGGCGAAGACGGCGCGGCGATCGTGACCAAGGCGCCCGGCACGGGCGGGCGCGTGAGCTTCGAGACGTTGCGCGAGCAGCTGCTCTACGAGGTGCACGATCCGCATGCCTACCACACGCCGGACGTGACGGTGGACCTCGGCGGCGTGACGCTCGACGACCTGGGCGGCGATCGCGTGCGCGTGACCGGCGCGCGCGGCGCGCCGCCGCCCGAGCGCCTCAAGGTGGTCGCGGGCTACCCGGACGGCTGGGTCGGCACGGCCCTGATGGGCTACGCCTGGCCGGACGCCGAGGCCAAGGCGCGCGCCGCCGCCGCCATGCTGCGCACGCGCGCGACGGACGCCCGGCTCGCGATCGACGAGTGGCACGAGGAGTACCTCGGCCTCGACTCGCTGCATGGCCCGCTCGCGCCGCGCCCGGCCGCCGAGCCCAACGAGGTCTACCTGCGCGTGGCGGCGCGCAGCGCCGAGCGCCGCGCGGCCGAGGCCTTCACGCGGCTCGTGCCGCCGCTCGCGCTGGCCGGTCCGCCCGGCGCGGGCGGCTATGGCGGGCTCATGCCGGCCCGCGAGCTGTTGGGCTTCTGGACCGGGCTCGTCTCGCGCGCGGCGGTCGCGCCGCGCATCGAGGCGGCGGAGGTGACGGCGTGAAGATCCGGCTCGTCGAGCTCGCGACCGCCCGCAGCGGCGACAAAGGCGAAAAGATCGACCTTGGCGTGTTTGCATCGAGCGAGTTGACTTTCGCCTGGATCGTGCAGGAAGTGACCACCGAGCGGGTGCAGACGCACTTCCAGCCCCTCGGCGTCACGCGCGTGGAGCGCTGGGAGCTGCCGAAGCTCCGCGCGCTCAAGCTCGTGTTGCATGGCGCGCTGCCGGGCGGCGCGGCGCGCACGCTGCGTGGGGACAATCTGGGCAAGACGCTGGGCTCGGCGCTCTTGCGGATGGAAATCGACGCCCCGCCGGGGTGGGAGGAACGCCTTGACTGACCAGACCACGCGGCCCGCCGACCCCTCGGCGCGCCTGGCCGCCGAGATCGACCGCGTGATACAGGGCGGCGGGCCGAAGGCGCACGCCAAGCTCCTCGAGCAGAACAAGCTCTTCGTGCGCGAGCGGCTGCGCATCCTGCTCGACGACGACGCGATTTTCGAGGATGGCCTGCTCGCCGAGTGCCTCGACCCCGAGCTGCCGGCGGACGCCGTGATCACCGGTGTCGGCCGCATCCACGGGCGGTCCGTCGCGTTCATGGCCGCGGACGCCACCGTCAAGGCCGGCAGCTGGGGCGCGAAGTCGGTCGAGAAGCTGCTGCGCATCCAGGAGCTCGCGCTCGCGCAGGGCATCCCGCTGGTCTACCTGGTGGATTCCGCCGGCGCGCGCATCACGGACCAGCTCGACGTCTTCCCGGGCCGCCGCCACGGCGGAAGGGTCTTCCACAACCAGGTGCGCATGTCGGGGGTGGTGCCCCAGGTCACGATCCTCTTCGGCCCCTCGCCGGCGGGCGCGGCCTACGTGCCGGCCTTCTCGGACCTGGTCGTCATGGTCGAGGGCAACGCCAGCGCCTACCTCGGCTCGCCGCGGATGGCCGAGATGGCCATCGGCGAGAAGGTCACGCTCGAGCAGATGGGCGGCGCGAGGATGCACTGCCAGGTCTCGGGCCTCGGCGACATCCTCGCGAACGATGAGCACGAGGCGATCGGCTTCGTGCGCGAATACCTCTCGCTGCTGCCCGCCAACTGGCGCGAGCTGCCGCCCACCTTCGAGCCGGCCGGGCCGGCCACGCAGACCCCGCTCGCCATGATCGTGCCCGAGGACGCCGCGAAGCCCTTCGACATGTACGAGCTGATCGACGCGCTGGTCGACGAGGATACCTTCTTCGAGATCAAGAAGCTCTGGGCGCCCGAGCTGATCACGGGCCTCGCCTGCCTCAACGGCAAGGTGGTGGGCCTGGTGGCGAACCAGCCCAAGGTGAAGGGCGGCACGCTCTTCGTCGACTCGGCCGACAAGGGCGCGCGCTTCGTCTCGCTCTGCAGCGCTTTCAACATCCCGCTGCTCTTCCTGGCCGACGTGCCGGGCTACATGATCGGCTCGGCGGTGGAGAAGGCCGGCATCATCCGCCACGGCGCCAAGCTGATCGCGGCGGTCTCGCAGGCCATGGTGCCGAAGATCTCGGTGGTGGTGCGCAAGTGCTACGGCGCCGGGCTCTACGCGATGGCAGGCCCCGCCTTCGGCACCGACGCCGTGCTCGCGCTGCCGACCGCGCAGATCGCGGTGATGGGCCCGGAGGCCGCCGTGAACGCGGTCTACGCGGCGCAGATCGAGAAGCTGCCTGTGGAGGAGCGCGAGGCCTTCGTCGCGGCCCGGCGCGCGGAGTACGCCGCCGACATCGACATCTACCGCCTGGCCGCCGAGCTCGTGGTGGACGCCGTCGTGCCCTTCGACAACCTCCGCAAGGAGCTCGTGGCGCGCTTCAGCGTTTACAAGACGAAAGACGAGCCGTTCAGCGTCCGCCGCAACCCGGTCTATCCGGTCTGAACGCATCGAGCCGACCAGCCAGGGGTACATGATTCAACGCGCCCCGCAGACCGGTCCTGAATCCGGTGCGACCATCAGGAGGCTCGTCATGGCTGGTGAAACGCCCGGAATCCGCCCCGGCTCGACCCCCGTCCCGACGCCGACGCCGGCCCCACGGCCCGCGCCGGCCGCGCCGTCGCCGATGCCGACGCGCCCCGTGCCGCAGGCCGCCGGCGATCGGGGGGGAACGCAGGGCACGGCCCTCCAGCAGCAGATGATGGGCCAGACCGGCGCGGTGCCGGTGCCGCCGCCGGCGAACGCGCAGGCGCGCGAGGACCTCGGCCGCATCGCGACCTCACCCGTCCAGGTCGCGGCCGAGCAGTACGGCGCCGCCGCCAACCAGATGCAAGAGGCGATCCGTCGCTTCAAGGCCGAAGGTGGCCAGCTGAAAACCGGGGCCGAGGCCTACAACCTGGTCGAGCTGAACCAGTGGGTCGCGCACCAATCCTGTGAGAACCGCGGCCTCGTGAGCACCTTCCGCACCGGCCAGGAGCCGGCGTTGGCGCAGGCGATCAAGCGGACCGGCGACGGCCCGCCGGCGCGCAAGCTCAGCATGGCGGACGTCTTCAACCTCGCCCTCAAAACGACAGGCGGCGACGTCTCGAAGGCGCTGTTGACGACCCACAACACCCTGCGGGCGCTGGCCCGGCCAAGCGACGAGGCCGAGCACTTCGGCAAGGTCACGGACATGGTCGCGAGCAACAACAAGCAAGGCGAGGCCTTCATGCAGAAGTACCTCGACGGGCGCTCGGCGGGCATCCGCGACCCGAAGCCCGGCGAGAGCATCGGCGACGACTGGTACCACACCTTCGTGGCCGGCACCGTGTCCTACGTGGGCGATCAGCGCGGGAGCGCGCGCGCGGCCCTCGACGCCGTCACGACGACTACGGGCGGCCTGGGCGGCTTCGTGGCCCGCGTCGCGGCGCTGAACGCCTTCGGCGGCAAGCCCGGCTCTCAGACGGCGATGCTGGACGCGATCGGCGAGCAGGGCCTTTACGGCGCGCTGGTCGGACGCTTCGGCATCGGCAAACCGACCCACGCCGAATACGTCGCCGGGGTCGAGCCCGGCGAGTTGCTCGCCAGCTTGCGCGGGCTCGCGATCGGCCAGGCCCTGTCCCAGGAGGTCTGAGGGCGGCGGCGGGGTCAGCCGCCCCGCCGCTTCTCCATCTCCTCGCGCCGGCGCTTGAGCTCGTCGGCCATGTCGCGCAGCTTGCCCTCCGCGAAGCGCATGCCGCGCGTGGTGTTGTCGGCCCCGCTGCCGAAGAGGTTGTGCGCGAGGTCGCCCAGCGCGCGGCCGAAGCCTTCGTTCTCGATCTCGCCGGTGCCCGGCATGTACTCGCGGTTGCAGCTCAGGCAGGTGATCGGCCGGCCGGGGCCCGTGACGACGCGGTTGCGGGCCTGGCAGTGCGGGCAGCGTGCCTGCGTGGGCGCCTGGCGCGCGGCCTCCTCGAACTCGGCGAACGGGTCGCGGCCGCTCGCGGGCTCGCCGGGGTGGCTGCCCAGCGTGCGGCCGCACTTGCCGCAGTTGGCGGGGTAGAAGCGCGGGTCGCCCTTCACGCGGTTCACCGTGCCGCAGAGCTCGCACAAGGCGACGGTGGCCTTCGGCGGCGGCTTCGGCTCATCGGCCCTGGGCCGGGCCTGCGAGGCCGTGGCGGCGCCCGCGCCCGCTTTGCCGCGGCGCTCGATGTCGTAAGCCGCCCGGCGGGTGGCGTCGGTCAGCACGTCGGCGGCCTCGTTCACCGCCGCGAGCTTCGCGGCATCGCCGCCCAGGTCGGGGTGCAGCTTCTTGGCCAGGTTGCGGTAGGCGACCTTGATTTCCTTCTCGGAGGCCGTGGGCGACACACCCAGGAGCGCGTAATAGTCGGATTTCTTGGACATGGGCCTATCGTACCAGACGGGTGGGCGGGCCGCGATGGATACCAATCCTTAATCAGGCTTTGATACATCCTTACCCTGATCGGCGTCAGGCCGGCGCGCCCGCGGCGGATAACCCAGCATGGCCCCGGCCGAGCGCCTGCGGCTCAGAGCTCAGGAGTGTCCGCATGAAGTACCACCTGCCCCTCGCGATCGCCGCCCTGCTCGCGCTCGCCGCTTGCGGGGGGCGGGGTCCCATGCAAGGCGGCCTGATCGGCGATGGCGCGGCCTATGGCGCGAGCGCCCGCACAGGCGCCCAGCTGACGGTCGTCGCCAACCAGCACTACCTGATCCGGCTCGAGGAGGAGCTCGACCGCGCGGACCTCCGGCGCGTCGACATCCTCCAGTTCAACTTCTACGCCGACCACGGCGGCGACACCCAGGCGATCCTCGAGAAGCTCGTCGCGCTCAAGCAGCGGGGCGTCGCGATCCGCGTCTTCCTCGAGGGCACGCGCGACGAGCCCAAGAAGCGCCACGCCGACACCGTCAAGAAGCTCACGGCGGCCGGCATCGAAGTGCGCCTGAGCAAGCAGCACACCGTGCACGCCAAGGCCGTCTGCTTCGACGGCAAGCGCCTGCTGCTCGGCTCGACCAACTGGACGGTCACGAGCTGGGGCAAGAACAACGAGACCAACGCGCTGGTCGAGTCCGTGGCGCTCGGCGCCGCCTTCACCGGCTACTTCGACCGCCTGTGGGGCGGTCAGGAGGCGATGCATGGGTCGAAGCACGTCGACGGCCAGACCGCGCTGCTCACGGACACGGCGTTCTACGACGAGGCGCTCGACGTGATCGGCAAGGCCAGGCGCAGCCTCGACATCGGCACCTACTTCCTGGCCTATCGCAAGGGCCGGGAGGCGGACGACGCCAAGGTGAAGGCCCTGCTCGACGCCGTGATCGCGCGCAACGATGCCGCGAAGAAGGCCGGCAAGCCGCTGCGCGTGCGCTTCTTCCTCGACAACAACGGCATCCGGCCGGAGCTGCACAAAAGCCATACGCTGGAGGCCGCCTGGAACGCCCGCGAGTACCTGGCGGCGCGTGGCGTGGACGAGGTCTGGTTCGATCGCTACGAGCAGATCTCGCACTGCAAGTTCATCATCCGCGATGCCGCCGCGCGCGGCGAGGTGCTCTTCGGCTCGACCAACCTGTACGCGGGCGACCTGGATCGGCACCACCAGCTGAACGTGCGCACGTCGCAGGCGACGACCGTGAAGGCGTTCGCCAAATATATGGAAGAGCGGCTCGCGGAGAGCAGCAAGGAGATCCGCACGCCCGGCGGCGGGAACTTCCGGGTGAACGTCGAAGGCACCCCGGACCTGGCCTGGGAAGGCCTGCCCTGAGCCGTCGGAACCCTTTCAGAAGGAAGGGCTTCCTTTAGAGCGCCTCGTCGAAGAAGGTGCGCAGGCGCTCGCGGTACTCGGCGGGCGCCACCTTGTAGCTCTGCGCGTGCTTCGCGCCCTCGACCCGCCAGATGAACTTCGGCTCGCGCGCCGCCTGGAAGAGCTTCTCACCGTTCTCCGGCGTCGTCTCGTCGTCCGCCAGGCCATGCACCACGTACAGCGGGCGCGGCGCGATCTTGGCCGCCCACTTCACAGGATCGACGAGCGTCAGGTCCGCGCCGAGCCGCAGGCTCGCGGTCTTGATCACGCTGTGCGTGACCGGCACCGAGAGCGGGTACTTGCGCGCGCGGGCGCGCGGCTCGATCGCGTCGTACTGCGAGGAATAGGAACAATCGGACCAGACGGCGCGCACGTCCGGCACGAGCGGCGCCGCGCCCACGGCCACCGCGCCGCCCATCGACTCGCCCATGAACCCGATGCGCGTGTTGCCGCGCGCGCGGACCTGCTCGACGGCGAGCACGGCGTCCTTCACCTCGTAGGGGCCGAGCGACGAGGCCTTGCCCTCGCTCTGGCCGGAGTAGCGCTGGTCGTAGACGAACAGGTTGTAGTCGTCCTGCAGCCAGAGCGCGTACTTGTCGAAGACCGAGTCCTTGTTGCTGCCATGCCCGTGGAAGAGCATGATCGCGCGCGTCGTCGGCGCGCTCGCGGGCACGTACCAGCCCACCAGCTTGAGCCCGTCGTGGCTCTTGAACGCGACCTCCTCGTAGGGCATGCCGAACTCGCTCGGCGGCTTGGCGAAGGTCTCCTTCTTCGGATACATGAGGTCGTGCGAGCCCTTGAGGCCCGTATAGGTCAGGTAGCCGGCCAGGCCGAGGCCCACCACCCCCGCGCCGATCGCCCCCACCAGGCCGAGGCCCTCGCCGCCTTGGCGGTTGGCGCGGGGCACCTGGGCCTGGAAGAAGCGTTCGGCCTCGGCGCGCGTGAGCCGGCCATCGCGGTCGCCGTCGATCAACGTCATCTCGGCCTCCAGCCAGGTGCCGCGGGCCTCGGCGGCCACGACCGTGCCGTCGCCGTCGCGATCGAGGTCGCGGAAGATCGCTGCGTACAGCCTGGCCTCGCCAGCCTGCGCGTCGGCCACGCCGAGCGCGGCGAAGGCGCTCGCGGCGGTCTTCGCGCTGGCCGGCGCGGCGGTGAAGGCCGGGCGGCCGCAGCCTGCGGTCGCGAGCAGCGCGAGCGCCAGCGACGACGCGACGAGACGGGAGCGGCAACGCACCATGGCCAATTCCTCCAACCGGCGCCACGCGCCCAGCTATGTTGTGGCCAAGTTCGCGCCAAAAACGCCTTAAGTTTCGATTAAAATTTCGTCAACGGGGGCGAGCGCGAGCCGCCCGAGTTCGATAATCGCCAACAGCTCGTTTGCTGGATTTCGGCGCGCGGGTCCTACGATCGAATCGAGGACGGCCGGTGACGACTCCGTCGGCTAGAAGCCGACGGCTTCTGTAGCAACGCACGCCGTAACCGGCCACGTTGACGCTACAAGGCTCCGTCCGAGCCGTAAAATCTCCCGCGCGCTATTGAGATCCCGCGAAACCGAAAGGCCACAGGCAGGACATTCATGCCAGCGCTCCTTCAATTCTTTTCGAACCTCACATCCACACCCGCTACATCGCTGGCTGGTGCCGCGCGGATCGACTTGAACGAGCAGGCGACCGGCACTTTCAGCCTTGTACGCCAGCTTTTGGAAGAAGCCGGACCATCCGGCATCGTGTACGGACTTGGCGAGCATCGAGCCCGCCAAACCCTGTATGTTCAGATCCTCGATCGTGATCAGACCGAAACGGCTCACCAAGGCGCGCGCCAGCTTGTGCTGGAAGTCGAGCCGCTGGTTGCGGACGTGGGCGTGAGCAGCTTGAAGTGCTCGCACGGCCTTCTTGCGACCAAGGCCACCCTTCTTGCGCCGGGCTACCTTGCGCTGGGCGCGACGAAGGGTCGCCTGGGCTCGACGATACTGCCGAGGATTGGCGATTACCGTGCCGTCGGACAAGACCGCGAAGCTTTCCAATCCCACGTCGATGCCAACGTCCAGGGTGGACGGCTCGAGTGGCGTGGGGGCAACCTCGACGTTGAAACAGGCGTACCACTTGCCGGCCTCCCGTTTGATGCTCACGGTCTTGATCCTGCCCTCGGCCGGGCGGTGCAGCTTTACCTTGACACAGCCAACGCCTTGAACGCGCAGCTTGCCGGAATCCAGCAAACGAACGCCGTCGCCGTAGGAGGGGAAGGTGACACTGTCGAACCGCTGGTGCGGCTTGAATCGCGGGTAGCCCGGCGTCTCGCCGCTCTTGACTCTGCGGAAGAACGCCTTGAAGGTCTTGTCGAGCCGCCTGAGCACGTCCTGGCAGCACGAGAAGTTCGCAAGGCCGGTCAGGCCCTCTGCGCGAATCTCCTTCAACTGATTCGCCTGGTCGTAGTACGTGATCGAGATGTCAGCCTGCTTGTAGGCGTCCCGGCGCTCCTGCAAGGCGGCGTTGTAAATCGTGCAGGCTTCTCGAAGCTGCTGGGTCAGCGCCTCTGCCTGGGCCTTGGTCGGGTAGAGGCGGTAGCGAAAGGTCTTTCGCATTTACGGGCGCTCCGTCGACATTCGAACAATTGTACGACGAGTTCGGGTGTCTTGCAAGTATCAAACGAGAGAGGAGGTCGGCGAGGCTTTCGGTGGATCGTATTGCGAGCTGCGGCCCGCACGGCGATTCCCCTGCCAGCTAATGCAGGCAGTCCCTTCGCCGTTTCTTGATGGATCTGAGGGTTTTGATGCCGCGGCTCTTGATCGCCGCAGCGCTGGGCGTGCTCCTGCTGACCTGCCTGGGCGTGGCGAGGCAGATCGGCGGCCCATTTCCCGGCTTCAAGGCAGCCCCCGAGCTGATCGTCTCCGCGGACCTCCCGCAGAGCTGGACGGGCCAGGCGGCCGGGCTGCAATCCAAGGACGTCCTGGTGAGCGCGGACGGCCGGCCGCTGGCCAGCCTGACCGATCTCACGGCCCGCGTGGCGGCGGTGCCGCTCGGCACGCCGATCACGTACGAGGTGCGGCGCGGCGATCAGCACCTGACCATCCAGGTCCCCACCCAGCGGTTGGGGTGGCGGGAGCTCCTGAGCTCGATCCTGCCTTATTTGCTCATCATCGGCCTCTGCAACCTCGGCGTGGGCACCCTGGCTTTTCGCTCGGGCTCGCGGCACCCCGGCGTCCTGGCCCTCTTGATCGTCTCGGCCGCCTGGTCGGTCGCGCTGGCGTTGGCCTCCGACCCCGTCCCGAGCCTCGCGCTCCACCGGACGCTGCTGATCGTCGACGGGGTGATCATCGGGGCCTTGTTCCACCTGGCGTTGGTCTTCCCGGAGCCGGTGGCGCCCCTGCGACGCCGGCCCTGGCTGATCGCCGGGCCGTACGTGGCGGCCCTGGCTCTGGGCCTGGCGTGGGCGGTGGCCGCCCAGGACGCCGGCCCGGCCGTCGCGCCGGGCCTGATCACGGTGTTCAACGGCTTCCTGAGCGCCTGGGCGGCCGGCCTGGCGCTGGCGTACGTCGCCGTCATCGCGCGCCTGCTCTACGCGAGCGCCCGCGACGACACGTCGTTGCGGCGCGCGCGGGCCCGCACGGTGTTGTACGGCTTCCTTGCGGCCCACGCGCCCTTCATGGCCATCGTGCTCTTACCGAACGTCGTCTTCCCGCAGGCCGCCTACCACGCGGTCGGCGTCCGCCTGGCCCTCTGCCTGACGGTGCTCTTCCCCTTGAGCGTCGCCTACGCCATCATCCGCCACCAGCTGTTCGACATCGCCTTCGTCATCAAGCGGGCGGCGCTCTACACCACGGTCACGGCGATCCTCGGCGGGGTCTACGTCCTCGTGATCCTGCTCTTGCAACCCTTGACGGGTGCGGTGGTGACCGACTCCGGCACGATCGCGACCAACGGTGCCGCCACCCTGGCGGTCGTCCTGCTGTTCACGCCGCTGCGCGATCGCCTCCAGGCCATGATCGATCGCCACTTCTTCCGCTCCCGATACGACTTCCAGGCGGTGGTGACGGCCTTCGCGGAGCGGGCCGGCTCGCTCGGCGACGAAGAGAGCGACGCGGCCGGCCTGGGGCAGGCCTTCGCGGCGGTCGTCGAGGCCACGCTGGCGCCCGAATACCTCGGCGTCTACGTGCTCGCGGGCGCTGGCGGCTACACGGCGAGCACGCGCACGGGCGCTGCGAGCTTGCCTGCCGAGCTGGCCGCGGACCTCCCGCTCGGCGGCGAGCGCGCATCGGAGGGCCAGACGTTGCATGATGGCGAGCCGCTCGGCCTGCCGCCGGCCTCGCTGGTGGCGCCGCTCGGCGGCGGGCCGGGGCGGCCGCCGGGCCTCGTGGTGATCGGCCCCCCGCGCTCCGGGCTCGACTACGGCACCGAGGACCGCCAGCTGCTCCAGACCCTGGGCTCGCAGCTCGCGTTGTGGCTGGGGGGCGCGCGGCTCAGGCGGCAAGTGACGGCCCAGGCCGAGGAACTCAAGCAGCTGGACGAGGGTGAGCGTGCCCGGCGCGACTTCTTCAACGCGATCGCCCACGAGCTGCGCACGCCCCTGACGGCGGTCATGGGCTATGCCGAATTCCTCGACGACGGGATCGCGGGCGCGCTGAACGACCGCCAGCGCGCGTACGTCGCCCAGATCGAGGCCGGCGCCCGGCGCGTGCAGGGCCTCGTCGAGGACATCCTCGATCTGGCGCGGATGGAAGCCGGCACCTTCCGGCTGAGCGTCGCCGAGGCCGACCTCGCGGACAAGGTGCACGAGATCGCGCAGAGCCTCATGCCGCTCGTCGAGTCGGCCTCGCTGCAGCTGGTGCTCGAGCTTCCGCCGGGATCCTGGGCGATCGAGATGGACGCCGACCGCATCGGCCAGGTGGTCATGAATCTGCTCACCAACGCGATCAAGTTCACGCCGTCGGGCGGCCTCGTGCGGCTCGTGGTCGAGCCGGCCGACGGCGAAGTCCGCGTCAGCGTCCAGGACACCGGCCCGGGCATCACCCCCGCGGAGCAAGAGCGCCTGTTCCGGCGATTCAGCCAGCTCGGCACGCCGGCCGCGCGCGGCGGCCTTGGCACCGGGCTCGGGCTCTCGATCGCGAAGGCGCTGGTCGAGGCCCATGGCGGCCGCATCGGCGTCGACAGCGAGCCGGGTCGCGGCTCGACCTTCTGGTTCACCCTGCCGGCGAGCCGCCAGGGGGTGGGCGACCTTACGGCAGCCGGATCACCGTCGTCTTGACCTCGGCCGCGATGCGCAGCCGCTCGCCGGTGGTCGGGTGCATCATGTAGCGCCCGCCGTGGCGGCGCATGCGTTGCTCCTTGGCGAGCTGGAAGGCCTTGTTGACCTTCTCGGAGGTCACTTCGAAGAGCTTCAACACGTTTTCGCCCTTGAACACCGCGAAGTCGATGCGGCGCGACTGGCCCGAGACCTCGTCGAGCGCGATCTTGCCGTGGCGATCGCGCAGGTATTGCTCGCCCTTGACCACGAAGCCCTTGTCCTTCGGGAACAGCGCGGTGAGGATCGCCTCGACGATGGCTTCGCGCTTTTCGCCGGCGGCGCGGTTGGTGGCGAAGCGCACGGCGTCGTCTTCCATCGCTTCGGCGAAGGGGAAGAGCATCTGCTTGCCTTCGCCTTTCGGCGCGACCTTGAGGTTGGCGAGCGCCTTGGCCCGGCCGCTCAGGTGGGCCACGTCGGTGCCCAAGACGTCGGCCGCTACCTTCTCGGTGACCGCGGCGGCACCCCGGCGCTTGGCGCCCCGGCGGGTCACGCTGGCCACCAGGCCTTCCAGCTCTTTCGCGACGGTGCGGACCGCAGCCTTCATCCCGAACTCTCCTAACGGCTCTTGAACAGCCTAGGGGGAGTATCGGGAGACGGGCGTTGGGACTTGCTCAAGACGCCAGTAAGGTCGGGTTAAGCCTGAAAGGGCGCCAGAGAAGCATGCCTGCTTTTAGATGTCTATCAGTGCTGTTGACTAAACGTCAACCTAGCCGGACCATCAGCTCGCGGCCCACGCGTTCGGCCAATTGCTCGAGCTTGGCCCGCACGGCCGCCTCGTCCGGCCCGGTGATCAACAGGCCCAGGTGGTGCGGCTTGGACGGCAACGCCTGCACCTGCTCGTCGAGCAGCGCCGTGACGTCGGGCTTCGCGGCCGCCACCGCGCTCGCGAGCACGCCCACATACTTGTCGCGCTCGCGGCGGATCTGGTAAGGCGGCTGGATCTCGCCGATCTCGAGGCGGGCCCATTCCTGCCACAAGTTCACGCCGCTCTCGGCCTCGACCATCTCCTCGATCAGGCCGGCGCCGACGCGGGCGCTGGCCTCGAGGAAGTAATACTCACCGTCCGACTTGCCCCGGATGTACTCGATGTGGAACACCCCGGCGAGCATGCCGAACGCCGCGATCACGCGCCGGTTGAGCGCGAACAGCGCCTGGGCCTCATCGCCGTTCTCGGTGAGCCGCCAGGTGGTGTAGACGCCGCCCGTGGTGTGCAGCTCGAGGATCGGCTTGCCGTACTTGTGGGCCGACGCGAAGAGGATCTGGCCGCCCGAGACCACGCCGTCGACGTGGTAGACGTCGCCGGCCGTGAAGCGCTCGATCAGGTAGTGGCCGGCCTTGTCGCCCAGCTTGTCGAGCGCCCGCCAGACCGACTCGACGTCGTAGAGCTTCTGGATGCCCTTCGACGAGGCCGCCATCCGCGGCTTGAGCACCCACGGGCCGGGGGTGTCGCGCAGGAACTTCGCCACCGCCGGGCGGTGGATCGCGCTGATGAAGGCCGGCACCTTGATGCCCCGGCCGGCCGCGCGCTCGCGCATCGCGAGCTTGTCGCGGAAGTAGCGCGCGGTGGTCTCGCCCATGCCGGGCACGCGCAGGTGCTCGCGCAGGCGCGCCGCGAGCTCGATGTCGTACTCGCCGGGGCCCACCAGCCTGTCGATGCGCTCCTCGCGCGCGAGGTAGGTCACCGCGTTCTCGACGGTCTGCTCGTCGAAGATGTCGGGCACCGCGTACAGGCCGTCGATCAGGTCGCGCGGCCAGTCGTAGGACAGCGCGTCGGCGCGCGTGAGCACGATGACGCGCTGGCCCTTGGCCTTGAGCTCGCGCAAGAAGGATTGGGCGTAGAGGCCGTCGGTGGCGGCCATGATCAAGAAGAAATGCAGCGGCGTGGTCATGCGCACCATTCTAGCGCAAGATCGCCAAGCGGGCCTGCGGCCGCCGTACGGTCGGGCGCCGGGGTCACGGGGCCGCGAAGCCCTCACGCGGGGCGTCCGCCGCGCCGATCGGCCGCCGGCGCGCGAGCGTGCGCGCCGCCAGGAACTTCTCGTCAGGCATCTCGACGATCGCCCAGACCTTTTCGGGCGGCACCTGGTACTGGCCGGTCGGGAAGGGGCTCGTCACGTCGTGCACGTAATTCTCGGCGAGCTCGGCGTCGCTGCCCTCCCAGTCCCACTGCGAGACCAGCCGGTCGCCCGTCAGGTCGAAGATCTCCAGGATCGTGCCACCGACGCTCGTCGCGCTCTGGCGCTCGGCCAGATCGTCCCAGGGCTGGAAGGCCTCCTCGGCAGACTGGCGGCGCTCCAGGTAGCCGTCCCACAGGTCGCGCATGATGCGCGCGACCCGGAGCTTGAAGAGCTCGAGTTGGGCAGGGCTCGGTTGACGCTCGACCATGACGCTCCTCCTGGGCGGCTCAGTCCGCCATGATGCGTTTCTTCTGCTCTTCCAGCACGTCGATGACCATCGCCTTGAACTGATCTTCGGTGCCGACATCGGCCATGTGCCGCATCAGCGACTCGGTGACGGCCTGGATCAGGTCCTTGGTGAGCCGCACATTTTCGGGGTCGTTGACCTGCTTGAGCATCGTGACCTGCATCTGCGCGATCGTCTCGGTCACGATCCGCTGGATCAGCTGCTCGGGCAGCCCGCCGAAGAACGGCAGCTGCTTGAACTGTTGGTAGGCCGGCGCCATCTCGAGCGCGTGCGCCGCCGAGTGCGTGATGAGCCGCTCGGCCTCGTCCATCACGTCCGGCAGCACCTTGCCCACCACCATCGAGAGGTTCTTCTCGATCAGGTGGGCGAGCTGCTGGCGCTGGACCGGCGTGAGCGTATTCATGCTCTCCTCGAGGTCGAAGCGCCGCACGCCGTCCTGGTAGTTGCCGAGCAGCTTCACGTTCACGATGTCCGTGATCATGTCGAGGATCTTGGCGACCCGCGCCTGCACGAGCGCGACCGGGTTGATCAGGCCGAGCCGCTCCATGCGCGCGCCCACCGAGATCACGCGCAGGAGGTGCAGCGGCCCTTGCAGCGAGGGCGGCAAGGCGTACACCAGGACCGGCACGAAGTAGACCGCGTCGTACCAGCGCGTCTCGAAGAAGTGCTTGAAGTTCTTGTAGACGCCCCGCTTCACGCCGAGGGTGCCGCGGATGATGAACTCGCCGAGGAAGATCGGCAGGAAGAAGCAGTCGATGATCCAGAAGTTGTCGTTGGCGCGGCCGTCCTCGCCGTAGGTCTGCCAGTAGTTGCGGTCCATCAGCGGCTTGATCTCCGCCTTGAACCAGAGCTCCTCCTCGCGGAGCCTGTCGCGCAGGTTGTCGGCGGACCAGAACTCGGTCCACGACTTGGTCGCCGACAACGACTCCCACGGCTTGTGGTGCAGCGTCAGCCGGGCCTCGATGCGCTCCTGGCTCCACATGCGGTTCCAGCGCAGCGCCTCGTCGGGGGGCACGTTCTTGAGCCAGATGTGCTTGCGGATGTGGTTCTTGGTCTGCTCGGAGACGCCGCGCAGGCCCGCCGTGAGGAACGGATCCTCCTTGAGCATGGCCTTGGTCTTCTCGATCATGCCGTCGAGCGCGGCCTGCGTGAAGGGGTCGTCGGGCGAGGCCTCGACGAGCCGGAAGGTGCGCTCGGCGCTCTTCACGTAGTCGTCCGTGACGCGATGCGGCTCGATGCCCTTGATGCGATCGTAGCCCTCGACCAGCTGGTGCAACTCGTTCTGCTGGTAGACATGCCGGAGATCGACGTACGTGTAATCGAAGAAGACCAGCGAGAGGTTGAAGATCGCGAGGACCAGGATCAGCCAGTTCGAGGTGACGTCGAAGATGCGCCAGTGCAGCCCCAACCGCGTGTTGGGATCGGGCTGGCGCTCTTGCTCGACGGCGCCCGGGATCAGCTGGGCGACGGAGCGCGAGAGCTCGCGCTGCACGCTGCCGGCCGCCTGTTCGGGCGAGGTGCCCGGCGTGACGGGAGGCTGCGCGTCACCGGCGGGCGCGGGCTGCGCCGGGGTGGGCTCGGGCTTGGGCGCGGGCAGGCCAGGGAGATCCGACACCTACGACTTCCGCGGGCCGCCCGGACCGCCGGGGCCGCCGGGTCCGAACGAGACCTTCTCACGAAAGGTGATGCGCCCGCGCGTCAGATCATACGGCGAGAGCTCGACGCGAACTTTGTCGCCGAGCAGCACCTTGATCCGGAAGCGGCGCATGCGGCCCGCGAGGTGACCGAGCACCTCATGGCCGTTGTCGAGGGTGATGCGGAACATCCCGTTGGAGAGGGCCTCCTGCACGGTTCCGGATAGCTCGATGACGTCTTCTTTGGCCATTGGGAAGGTCTTCGAATCCTTTCCACCAGCATCCCACGCCGGTCTTCCGTGAGCATATCATACCCATGTCGCCGGGTGAATGACGGCGATCACCAGGCGACGACTCGTGTTACAATGACCGTTCCACGCCAATCGGGAAACACCACCACCGCATGCAGGAATGGGATCTCAAGAAATGGGCCGACCCCGCCACGCTGAAGCGTGGCGCCACGTATATGAAACGTGGGGCGGTCGGCAATCGTAAGGTCACGGTCCCCGCGCCAGGCAGCCTGGCGATCGAGGCCGAGGTCGACGAAGGCGCGCTCGCGCCCGCGCGCGTGAAGCTGCTGTGGGACGGTCGCGAGCTCACCGCCGACTGCACCTGCCCGATGCTCGCGCCTTGCAAGCATGCGATGGCGGTGGCGATGGCCCATCTGCACGATCCGCCGGCCGAGGAGCCGACGGCCGACGGCGACGGCAGCCTGCGCCCCGGCATGGAAGTGCTCTTCTACAACATCCACCTGGCGCCGCCGCCCAAGAAGATGGAAAAGCTCTACACGCGCTCAGTCGCGGTCTGGCTCTCGATGGAGCGCGCGATCGTGATGGATGACGGGCTGCCTGGCATGCCGCGTCCGCTCGCGATGTGGGGCCCGATCAAGCGCGACGGCCTCTCGGCCGCCGACCGCGGCGTGCTCGACATCATCGAGCCTTACTACCGCGCGAGCAACCGCGACTTCTCGTCGCCGCATGCCCACGGCATCCCGCTCAAGGACGACATGGTCAACCCGGTCTTCGCGCTGTTGACGCGCTGCCCGTTCGTCTTCGGCGCGGGTCGCTCGCCCGTCGAGATCCGGCCCGACATGCCGATCCGCAGCGTAGGCGGTCCCTACGAGTCGCTCTGGGACATCGACGGCCATCTGGTGGCCGGCGTCCCCGGCCGGCTGGTGGGCGTCGAGCCGGGCTGGCTGCAGGTCAAGGACAGCCTGCGCCCCGTGATCGAGGGGCCGCCGCTGGCGTCCTCGGCCGGTGACGGCGAGGGCGAGCCCGAGATGGGCGAGGGCCCCGAGAACACCCTCGAGGAGCCCACGATCCACCCGCCGGCGAAGCCGCGCGCGCGCCTGAACCTTTCGGAGGAGGGCGATCGCCTCCTCGTCCGCCTGAACTTCCGCTACGAGAACTCCCAGCCGGTCTCGCCCGCCGACGCGCGCGCGCTGGTGGGCGGCGAGCGCGAGGGCAGCTGGGGCTTCTGGCAACGCGACATCGCCGCCGAGCGCGAGCTCGTCGACCGCGTCGGCCAGACCCACCTCGACTCGCGCGGCGGCGGCCAGTTCCTGGCCTGGGGCGAATCGGCGCTGCTCTTCCTGATGGACGAGGTGCCGCAGCTGGTCGAGGAAGGCATCGAGATCTTCGGCGAGGAGCGCCTCAGCAAGCTGCGCGTCAACCGCAAGGCGCCGTACGTGACGGTGGGCGTGACCTCCGGCATCGACTGGTTCGACATCAAGACGGCGGTCACGATCGACGGCGAGGCCGTGCCGTGGACCGCGCTGCGCGACGCCTTCAAGCAAAACTCGCGCTTCGTGCGCCTGGGCAGCGGCGCGTTCGGGCGGCTGCCCGAAGAGTGGCTGTCGAAGCAGGCCCAGCTCGCCCAGAGCCTCGGCTTCACCGGCGAGGCCGACGGCGACGGCTTCGTCCAGCGCCTGCCGCGCTACCTCGCGCCGGCCGCCCGCGAGCTGCTCGAGGCCGCCTCGGAGGCGCAGGCCGACGTCGATTGGCGGAAGTTCTTGCAGGGCCTCGAGGGCGTCGAGACGATCGCCGAGGTGGAGACCCCCGGCGGGTTCCTCGGCGAGCTGCGCCACTACCAGCTGCGCGGCCTCGCGCGCCTGGCCTTCTGGCGCGACTTCGGCCTGCACGGCATCCTCGCCGACGACATGGGCCTGGGCAAGACCATTCAGGCGATCGCGCTGCTGCTCGCCGAAAAGGAAGCGGGCGTGAAGGGCCCGAGCCTGCTCGTCGCGCCCACCAGCGTGGTCTACAACTGGGAGCAGGAAATCGCGAAGTTCGCGCCCTCGCTCAGGGTGCTCGTGCTGCACGGCTCCGACCGCCACGCGCGCTACGACGAGCTGCCGGACGCGGACGTCGTGGTCACGAGCTACGGCCTGCTGCAGCGCGACCGCGCGATCCTGCTCGAGCAGCCCTTCAACTACGCGATCCTCGACGAGGCGCAGAAGATCAAGAACCCGCGCTCGCAGGCCGCCAAGATGGCGAGCCGCGTGCGGGCGCGCCACCGCCTGTGCCTGACGGGTACGCCGATCGAGAACAACCTGCTCGAGTTCTGGAGCCTCTTCCACTTCCTGATGCCGGGCCTGCTCGGCTCCGAGCGGCACTTCCGCCAGACCTACTTCAAGATCGAGCCCGGCGAGGCCGACTCCGCGCGCGACCAGCTGCGCCGGCTCACGCGGCCGTTCATCCTGCGCCGCCTCAAGCAGGACGTCGCGACGGACCTGCCGCCGCGCACCGAGATCGTGACCTACTGCGAGATGGGCGTGGAGCAGCGCAAGCTCTACGATGAGACGCTGGCGGCGGTCCGCGGCCACATCTTCGCCGAGGTGCGCGCCAAGGGCCTGCGCAGGGCTCACTTCCACGTGCTCGAAGGCCTGCTCAGGCTGCGCCAGGTCGCCTGCGATCCCCGGCTCGTGCTCAAAGAGGGCCCGTCCGTGCCTTCCGCCAAGGTCGAGCAGTTCATGGAGCTGCTGCGCGAGATGATCGAGGAGGGCCACCGCGTGCTGGTCTTCTCGCAGTTCGTGAAGATGCTGACGGTCCTGCGCGAGGCGCTCGCGGCCGAAGACATCCCCTACGCGTACCTCGATGGCCAGACCAAGGACCGCCTGGAGCGCGTGCAGAAGTTCAACGCCGACGACACGCCGGTCTTTTTGATCAGCCTGAAAGCCGGCGGCACCGGCCTCAACCTGACCGGCGCGGACTACGTGATCCACTTCGACCCCTGGTGGAACCCCGCGGTCGAAGACCAGGCCACCGACCGCGCCCACCGCATCGGCCAGACCCGCCACGTGTTCAGCTACAAGCTGATCGCGAAGGACACGGTCGAGGAAAAGGTGCTGAGCCTGCAGGCGCAGAAGCGCCAGATGGTGCGCGACGTGCTGGGCTCATCCGACCTCGGCGCCGAGCTCACGATCGAAGATCTCGAGTACCTGCTCCACTGAACCCGGCCCGTGAGGGGAGGGTCCGTCAGTCCTGGATCGTCGGGGGGTGGCTCTTCTCTTGCGGCAGCGCCGTCGGCGGCGGAATCACCGCGCCGAGCGTGCCCACGACTTCGTCCGGCACAGGCCCCGAGCGGTCCGGCGGCGCCTCGCCGCGGAACTCCGCGCGGTCCCAGTCTCGGGTCCCTGTATCGACCTGGATTTCCCGCTCCGTGCCGTCGGGCAGCTTCTCGGTCTTCCGCATCCTCTCGCCTCCTGGATCGCAACCCCCGCCTGAATCCAGCCCCCCGCCTAAATCGTGAGCCCGCCGAGCGCCGGCTTCACGCCGTGGTCCGGCCATTCGTCGACGTGGAGGTCGGGCCGCGGGTGGGCCGCGCGCTCGCGCGGGTCGAGCGGCTGATCACCGCCTCCGCCGCCGCCCCCGCCGGTCGCTGCTTCCGCCCCGTGCTCCGGCACCTGCTCGGGCACTACCGCCTGTGGCGGCAGATCCGAGCCATCCCAAGGTCCTTCGGTCATTTCACGCACCTCCCCGGCTCCGATCGTAGGGGCCGGGCGGCGGCGCCACAACGCTGCGTCGTCTGCTCGCCGGGCGGGTACAAAATCTACGGAAACGAGGGGAATAGCGAATTTTGGTCCGCGCAACGCCCACCCAGCTCGTCGGTCTGGCGCTCACCGTGGCCCTCGCCGCGGCCACCGGCTGCCAGCCGCCCAGCGCCACCGGTCCGACCGGGGGCGGCGATCGCGCGGGCGCCGTTTCCGCCAAGCGCGCCGGTCGCACGGCCACGCCGGGCGGCGCGAAGAGCGGCGGCGGCAGCGCGATCGTGCCGAAGGGCGACGAGAAGGCCGCCGGCGGGACCCAGGCGGGCGGCCAGGCAGGCGGCACCAGCGCGGGCGGCTCGTCCGCCCTCGCGCCGGGCGGCGGCCTGCTGGTCGGCCCCGGCCTCGGCCTCGCCCTCGACACGCCGCCGCCCACGCGCGTCGTGTCCACCGCCGGCGAGACGGCCCAGTTGATCGGCAAGGTCAAGCTCATCTCGGACAAGGGCAACGGCATCGTCAGCAACAACGCCGCCGGGCTGATCGGCAACAACAGCGGCGGCCTGGTCAGCGACGGCGGCTCGGGCCTCATCAGCAACAACGGCGGCGGCCTCGTGAGCGACGGCGGCTCGGGCCTCATCGGCAAGACCAAGTGGGCGCTGCTGCAGGCCATCGGCGCCCCCACCGAAGCCGCGCTCGCGGACGCCTGGGTCGAGGTCTTCGACGCGGCCGGCAACCGGCTGGTGGGCCCGGACGGCAAGCCGATCGTCGCGCGCACCGACGCCAACGGCCAGTACGCGCTCACCACGCCGCTGCCGAACGAGAACCTCGTGCTGCGCATCCGGCTCGCCGACGACGTCGCCGCGGGCGGCGAGCTGCGCGCTTTCCTCACCCGGGACGGCCGGAGCGCGGGCGGGCCGAGCGCTGTCGACATCGACACGGCCTCGACGCTCGGCTCGGCGTACGTGCTCGAGAAGTACGTGAAGGGCAAGCAGGACGTATACGAGCGCCTGCCGGGGGCGGAAGACGCCGCGCTGCACCGCGACCTGGACGCCGCGCGCGGGCGGCTCGCGGGACCGCCCACCTACAAGGCCGCCGACCTGGTCCAGGCGGTCGAGGGCCTGCGCGGCCAGGACACGGCGCTCGACGCGACGCTCGTGCGCATCGAGAAGCTGCTCACGCTCGGCCAGGCGAATCTGGGCGCCGGGCTGCCTGCGAACACCGTGGCGCTGGCCTACCCGGTGGCCGTCGCAGGCACCGCTGCTGGCGGGTTCTTCGTGGGCGAAGCGGTGCTCGGGCGCGTGCGCGAGGTCGACGGCCAGGGCGCGATCCACACGCTCGTCGCGCCGGACGGCGGGCTGATCGCCGACGCCTTCGCCGCGATCGACGACATGGCGGTCGGCCCGGATGGCCTGCTCTACGTCGTCGAGCCCAAGTCCCGCCGCATCCGGCGCATCGGCCCGACCAACACGCTCGAGGTGGTCGCGGGCAACGCCGGCCTGCCGCGGGTGCAGGACGGCACCCAGGAGGCGAACGGCCTGATGGCTGTAGACGCCGCGCTCAACCCCAGTTGCCTGGCCTTCGGGCCGGACGGCACGCTGTACCTGGCCGAGAGCGGGACGGTCGAAGGCGAGGCGGTCGGCACGCCCGGGCGCATCTACGAGCGCCTGCGCGACGGCACGCTGCGGCGCATCGGCAACGGCGAGGCCGCCTGGACGGACGGGGCCACCCGCGGCCTGGCCGTCACGGCCGACGGCACGCTGTGGGCGGCCGTCGGCAAGCGCCCGGACGCGCCGGATCAGCTCGGCTCCTTGCTGCGCAAGCGCCCGGGCGGGACGTGGGAGCAGGTCGCGACAGGCCTCCAACTCGGCGCCCAGGCCGCGCTCGCGGCCGCACCCGACGGCGGCGTCTGGCTCTCCGAGGACAAGGGCCACCGCCTCTCGAAGGTGGGCGCGGACGGCGCACGGCAGACCGTCGCCGGCACCGGCCAGGCCGGCTTCGCGGGCGATGGCGGCGCAGCCGCGGCGGCCAGCCTGAACCAGCCCGCGGGCCTGTGGCGTGCGGCCGACGGCACGTTGTACGTGGCCGACTACGGCAACGGATGCGTGCGGGCGATCGAGGGCGGTCGGGCGGACGGGGTGATCCGCACGGTCGCGGGCATCACCGGCGCGTCCCAGACCGGCGACGCGTCGCGCCTTTCGCTGAACGCGCCGACCGGCGTCGCGCTGGACGCCGCGGGCCAGCTGCTCTTCAGCGAGAATGGCGGCAACACGATCAAGCGTTACGACGGCAGCGCGCTCCAGCTCGTGGCCGGCACCGAGCGCGGCTTCGCGGGTGACGGCGGCCCGGCGCTCGCGGCCCGCCTGGCCGAGCCGACCGGCATCGCGTTCACGGGCGGCGCGCTCTACATCGGCGACCACGGCAACCACCGCGTCCGCCGCGTGGCGGCCGACGGCACGATCAGCACGGCGGCGGGCCTGGGCAAGGACACCACGCCGCTGCTCACGACTTCGCCCTCGGACCCCAACGTCAACGTCGGCGCCGCCAGCGCGATGGCCGTCTCGCCCGAGGGCCTGGTCTACTTCTCCTCGATGACCCACCACCGCGTGCTGCGCCTCAACGCCAGCGGCCAGGTCGAGGTCGTGGCCGGCGCCCTCTCGACCGGCGCCGGCAACCCGGCGCCGGACGACGGCGGCGACGGCGGCCCGGCCACCGCGGCCAAGTTCTCCACGCCGGTCGGCCTCGCGTTCGACCCCGCCGGCAACCTCTTCATCGCGGACCTCTTCAACCTGCGGGTACGCAAGGTCGACCGCGCGGGCACGATCACCACCGTGGCCGGCACCAGCCGCGAGACCTCGCTCGCCGTGCTCCTCGGCGGCGAGGTGCCGATCGCCGACGGCAGCCCCGCCACGGCGCAGACCCTGGCGCTCCCGGTGGCCCTGGCCGTGGGGCCCGACGGCAGCCTCTACGTCGGCGAGCTCGGCACCAAGCAGCTCGGCGCGATCGGCATCTTCCCGGCCGCGCCCCAGATGGCTTTGATCCCCAAGACGATCCCGGCGCGCATCCGCAAGATCGCCCCCGACGGCTCGATGACGGTGCTCGCCGGGCCCGGCGGCAAGTTCCTCAACGGCACCGACGGCGAGGACCCGCTCGGGCTGCCGATGGGCCTGCTGGTCGACCGCCAGGGCCGGCTGGTGATCGCGGATGCCGCGAACAACCAGGTCCGCATCATCCCTGCCGGCAGCTTCTGAGCCCTTTTCAGGGTATAAGAGGCAGGCGGAGGATCCCGGCGATGGCACGAGCTCGTGGACACGCGACGGCAGTCGCCCTGATCGGCGCGTTGGTCGTGGCCGCCTGCCAGGGGCCCGGCGGCGTGAAGGTCGCGCCCACGAGCGGCCCCGGCAAGCCCAAGGCCGGCGCGCGGCCACAGGCCGCGGGCGTGCGTATGCTGGGCGCCCAGGACGTGCTGGTGGCAGCCCGCCTGATCGGCAAGGTGAAGCTGATCGCGGACCGCGGCGCGGGGGTCGTCAGCAACAACGGCGGCACCGTGATCGGCGACGCCGGCGCCAGCCTCATCTCCGACAAGGGCGTCGGGCTGGTCGCGAACAACGGCGGGGCGCTGATCGGCGACGGTGGCGCGAGCCTGATCGGCGACGGTGGCGCGAGCCTGATCGGCAAGACCAAGTACCGGCTCGGCCAGGCGGGTGAGCTGCGCGAGGCGGCGCTGGCCGACGCCGAGATCGAGTTGCTCGACGGCGCTGGCCGGCCGCTCGCCAACGCCGGCGGACCGATCCGCCTCAAGTCCGACGCCACGGGCGCCTACCGCTTCGAGGGCCAGCTGCCGGCGGAAAATCTCGTGCTGCGCGTGGTCGTGCACCAGGGCGGCGCGCTGCGCGGCGGCGAGCTGCGGGCGCTGGTGCCGAACCCGGGCGGCACCGAGATCGCCCGCGAGCTCGACATCGACACGCCCGCCACGCTCGGCGCGACCTACGTGCTCGACCGCTTCGTGAAGAACGAGCCGGGGGTCTACGCCAAGCTGCCGGCGCGCGAAGTCGACGCCCTCAAGCGCGAGATGGGCGCCGCCTTGCGCACCGCCGCGGAAGCGCCGGCCTACGAGGCGGCCGCGATCGGGTCGGCCGTCGACGGGCTCAAGGCCCGCGTGGCCCCGCTCAAGGCCACGCTCGACCGCATCGAGTCGATCCTCCTGCTCGGCCAGAAGGACCTCGGCACGGGCCGGAAGGCCACCGAGGTGCCGCTCACGATGCCCGTGGCGGTCGCGGCCGACGCCAACGGCGACCTGCTGCTCGCCGAGGGCGTCGTGGGCCGCATCCGGCGGGTCGCACCGGACGGCACGATCGCCACGTTCGCCGCGCCCTCCGCGGCCAGCGAGCTCGGGTACGCCGTGCCCGGCGTGGTCGCGCTGCGGCGCGGGCCGGACGGCGCGCTCTACGCGGTCCAGGAGGTCGGCGATCGGGTCGTGCGCCTGGGCCGCGGCGCGCCCGAGCCGGTGGCCGGCAACGGCCGCGGCGGCCATGGGGCCGTCGGCGGCCAGGCGACCGAGACGTCGCTGTTCCCGGCGGCGATCGCCTGGGGCCCGGATGGCCTGCTCTACGTCGCTGAGCGGGCCGGCAAGGCCAACCAGCGCTCGCGCCTGCTGACGGTCGACGCCCGCGGCGTGCTCGGCGAGGTCCAGGCGCCCGAGGCGGTCTTCGGCAAGGGATCGCTGAACGGCCTCGCGATCGCGCCGGACGGCACGATCTGGGCCGCCGTCTCCGAGCTCGTGCATGACGAAGCGAGCGGTCGGCGCGTCGAGGACGGCCGGCTCGCGCGCAAGCGGCCGGGCGCCGACTGGGAGGTCGTGCTCTCGGGCATGCAGTTCGACGACCACGCCGATCTGCTCTGGACGCCGGAAGGCCTGCTGGTGGCCGAAGACCAGGGACACCGCATCTGGCGGCTCGCGGCCGCCGACCTCGCGAAGACGGTTTACGCGGGCACCGGGCGATCGGGGTTCGAGGGCGACGGCGGCCCGGCCGCGACGGCCCAGCTCAGCGAGCCGACCGGCCTGTTCCTGGCCGCCGACGGGCGCGTGGTGTTTGCGGACCGCGGCAACGCCGTCTACCGGGCGATCGCGGCCGACGGCACGATCACGACCGTCGCCGGCCTGCGCGGCCTCTACCGTGCCGGCGCGGGCGATGCGCTGGCCGTGAACAACCCGTTCGGCCTGGCGCTCGACGCGCAGGGGCGGCTGCTGATCGCGGAAGGCGCGGGCCACGTCGTGCGCCGCTTCGACGGCCAGAGCCTGACGACGGTGGTGGGCGGTGAAAGGGGCTTCGCTGGCGATGGCGGCCCCGCCGCGGGCGGGCGGCTCAGCACGCCCTTCTCGATCGCCTCGCGGGACGGCGTGCTCTGGATCGCGGACACCGGCAACGAGCGCATCCGGCGCGTCGGGCCTGACGGAACGATCGCGACGGTGGTCGGCACCGACCGGCTCGCCACCGGCAAGCGCTTCCCGGATGCGACCTTGCTTCCGCCCACCTTCAGCCTGGAGCACCCCGCGGGCCTGGCCGTGGGGCCCGACGGCCTGCTCGCCTTCTGTGACCAGGCCCGCCACCAGATCTTCAAGCAGCAGGCCGACGGCCAGGTGCGGCTGCTGGCCGGCTCGATCCTCACCGACGGCAAGAAGCTGAGCGGCGACGCCGGCGATGGCGGCCCGGCCTCCCAGGCGTTGCTCTCAGGCCCGGCCAGCCTCGCCTACGATCCGGCCGGCAACCTGTTCGTCGCCGACGTGGGCAACTGCCGCATCCGCCGGATCGATCCGGCGGGCGTGATCACCACCTACGCCGGCGCCGGCGTGGCCGGCCTGCTTGCGGGCCCGGCCGCGGCCGAGCTGACCACGGCCCTGGAGGTGGCCTTTGCGCTGCCGATCTCGCTCGCGGCGGATGCGGCGGGCGCGCTCTACGTCGGCGAGCTCGGCACGCGCAACTTCAAGGATTTCGGCCTCGACGGCTCGACCTCGGAGCTCGCCGCGTTGCTTCCCGATCTGCCCGCGCGCATCCGGAAAATCACCCCGGACGGCCGCGTGACCATCGTCGCGGGCCCCGGCGGCCAGGTCCTCACGGACCCGGCGTCCGACGAGGCGCTGATCATCCCCTTCGCGCTGCTCGTGAAGCCCGACGGCTCGTTGGTCGTCGCCGATCCGGGCACCAACCAGGTCCGGCTGATTCCCAAGGAGGCCCTGCAATGACCCGCCCCATCGCCGTCGTCACCGGCGCCTCGAGCGGCATCGGCGAGGCCTTCGCCCGCCTGCTGGTCGAGCATGGCCACGACGTCGCGCTCGTCGCGCGCCGCGCCGACCGCCTCGAGGCGCTCGCGACCGACCTGCGGGCCCGCGGCGCGCGCACCGAGTCGATCCCGCTCGACGTCGGCGTGGCGGGCGCCGGCGAGGCGCTGGCCGCCGAACTCGACGCCCGCGGCCTCGCGCCGGACCTGCTCGTGAACAACGCCGGCGTCGGCTACTACGGTCCTTTCCACGAGGCCGAGCGCGCGAAAATCGAGGCCATGCTCGCGGTCAACGTCGCCGGGCTCACGGCCGTCTCGCACGCGCTTTACCCCGGCATGCGTGCGCGCGGCCGGGGCGGCATCATCCATGTCGCCTCGCTCGCGGCCTTCCAGGGCATCCCGGGCTTCGCGGTCTACGCGGCGACCAAGGCCTACGTGCTGGCGTTCTCCGAGGCCCTCGCGGCCGAGGGCCTGCCCCACGGCGTGAAGGTGCTCTGCCTCTGCCCCGGCAACACCGAGAGCGAGATCCACGGCCATTCCGGCGTCGACCCCGCGGTGGTGCGGCGGGCGCCGATGATGAGCGCGGAGGCGGTGGCGGCGGAAGGCCTGGCGGCCCTGCGCGTCGGCACGACCGTGCATGTGCCGGGGCCGCTGAACGCCGCCGGCGCGGCGCTGTCGCGCCTGATGCCGCGCGAGGTCGCGACGCGGGTGGCAGGCGTGGTGCTCAAGTGGGGCGCGGGCAGCTGAGCCACCCGGGGACGGGTCAGTTCCAGGCGAACGCCGCGAGGGTGCGAATCGCTTTGAACCCCAGCCGCTCGTAAACCCGCAGCGCCGGCGCGTTCTGCGTCGCCACGAACAGGCTCAGCGTCTCATGCCCGCGCGCCACGAGCCCCGCCGCGACCGCGGCAGTACAGGCCCTGGCCCAGCCGCGACCGCGGTGCGCCGGGTCGGTGAGCACGTTGCCCACCTGCGCCAGCGCCGGGTAGGCGAAGTGCGTGCCGGCCGCCGCGACGATCGCGCCGTCCACCTCGGCGACCACATAGGGGCCGGTCCAGAACTGGGCCGGGTTCCAGGCCTCGGCGCCGCAACGCCGGTAGAAGGCGTCCACCTCGTCGAGCGAGCCCGGCCGCACCGCCGGGTCGGCTGCCGGCGTCAGCCAATCCCGGCTCCGCACGATCATCTGCGCC
The DNA here is from genome assembly GCA_036675505.1 of Candidatus Sericytochromatia bacterium. Taxonomy (GTDB): domain Bacteria; phylum Cyanobacteriota; class Sericytochromatia; order S15B-MN24; family JAQBPE01; genus JAKFEW01. The sequence continues at coordinate 42,894 of JAKFEW010000102.1, read as the reverse complement.
TCGTCGATCCCCGTCGCGGCCTGCCCGTGGCCCGCCCACAGCGGAACCTGGGCGTGGGGGCAGATCACGTAGCCGCGCGTCCAGGCGTCCGCGGCCCGCAGCGCGTCGATCGTGGCCGCCTCGTCGGCGGCCGTGAGGCCTTTCACGCCGAGCGCCGGGCGCTCGCGGTGCAGGGGGAAGGCGAAGGCCACCGTCACGGGACGGCCCTCCGCGTTCCGGCCGAGCCAGACGGTCGAGAGGCGGCCGAGGTCCGAGACGACGTCGGCGTGCAGCAACAGGTCGTGGATCGGGTCGGTCGCCGCGTCCACGAAGGCCAGGAGCTCCGCCCAGCCCGGCCGGCCGACGCCGGTCGCTGTGAGCGTCAGCCCGGCGCTGGGCGTCGTTTCGGCGCTCAGCCCCGCCCGGGCGCCCGTCATCGCCTCAGCGTCCGGCGGCCGCGAGGTCGCCGCGCAGCAGCTCAATGGCCTCGGCCGCACTCACCGCCTCGCCGCGCACGATCGCCTCGAAGCCCAGGTGCGGCGCCGGCGCCGTGAGGCGCGTGCGCCAGCCGGCGGCGCCGGTCGGCGTGTAGTGGCGCCTGACGAAGCTCGACAGCACCAGCAGGCCGCGCCCCCGGCCTGCCTCGACGTCTTCCGCCGCCGTGGCGAGCAGCAGCACGCCCTGGAAGGCGCGCACGGCCCGATCGGCCCAACCCTTCACGTGGACGGACTTCTCGGGGTCCGGCAGGGCGCCGAGCGCCGCGAGGTGGTGCTCGAGATCCGCGACCTCGCCCACGAGCACCTCGCGCAGGTGCGCGAGCGCCGCCGGCACCGGCTTGCCGAGCCGCTCGCCGAGGTCGCAGAGCAAGGCCTGGCCCGCGCTCTCCTTGGCGAAGGCGCGCAGCACGTCGAGCAGCAGGATGTTGGTCGTGCCCTCCCAGATCGGCAGCACCTGGGCGTCGCGGAAGAAGCGCGCGATCGGCCAGTCCTCGATGTAGCCGTTGCCGCCGAGGATCTCGGCGGCGGCCGAAGCCGCGTCCACCGCCTCGCGGCCGGTATGGAACTTCGCCATCGGCGTGAGCACGCGCAGCACCGCCTCATCGCGCCGATCTTCCCGCCCCTGCCCGGCCTCGAGCCGGTCGAGGTAGGCGATCGCCTCGAAGACCAGGCGGAAGCTGGCTTCTTGCTCCACTGAGAGCTCGATGAGCTTGGCGCGCACCAGCGGGTAGTTGTCGATCACGTGGCCGAACGCCGTGCGGGCGTGGGTGTAGGCGATCGCCTCGTTCAGCGTGCGCCGCATGTTCCCGACCGACGCGACAGCGTTGTAGAGCCGCGAGAGGTTGAGCATCTCCGCCATGTGGTTGAATCCGCGCGTGATGTCGCCCACGGGGTAGGCCACGGCGCCCTCGAAGGTGAGCTCGGCCGACGGCATCGACTTCGTGCCCAGCTTGTCCTTGAGGCGATGGAAGCGAATCGCGTTGCGCGAGCCGTCCGCGAGGTGCAGCGGCACGAGGAAGAGGCCCAGGCCACGCGTGCCCATGGCCGCGCCCTCGGGCCGGGCGAGCACCATCATCGCCCTGGCGCGCCCGCCGTTGCTCGAGAACCACTTGTCGCCCGCGAGCCGCCACTCGCCGTCCACCAGCTTCGCGGTGGTCTCGACAGCGCCGACGTCCGAGCCGCCGGCCTTCTCGGTGAGGAACATGGCGCCTTCCCAGAGGTCGTCGTAGCTCTGCGCGGCCACGCGCGGCAGGTAGGCCTCGCGCTGTTCATCGCTCGAGAAGCGCTCGATCAGCCAGGCCGTGCCGGCCGTGAGGCAGACCGGGCAGAACAGCCCTTGCTCGGCCTGGCTCAGCAGGTAGCCGATCGTGAAGACGACGCCCCACGGCGCCTTCTGGCCGCCCAGCACCGGGTTGAACCGCGGCCAGACCACGCCGGCCTCGTAGACCTCGCGCGCCAGCTGGTCGTAGGCCGGGTGCACCTCGACGGCGTCGATCCGCTCGCCCCAGCGGTTGTGGCTGCGCAGGCGCGGCGTCTGCTCGTTGGCCGTCGTCGCGAGGTCGTTCCAGCGCGTGGCGGCCGCGCGGCCGATCTCGGCGAGCCGCGGCGCCATCCATTCGCGCCACTCGGGCGCGACGGTCGTCGCGAGCACGCTCGCGAGCGACGGATCCTGCTCCACGTAGCTACGACGGGCGGCCGACAGGTAGGCCTGGTAATCGAGCATGCACGTCTCCTCGGGTCGGGGCGGGTCGAGACTGGGGCCGGGCGGCGTCCGAGCCGCCGTCTCAATCATGCCATGAGGAAAGATTCGTGGATATCAGGATTATCCCGTATGGCATGATAATTGGGGGCAATGAGTGAGTTTTTGTGATGAATCCTGATATCGGGCTGGCCGTGGCCTGGCCGCCAGGCCGCCAGGCCTCAGAGCTTCATGAATCCTCCTGGGGGTGCTCAGACCGCGAGCTCGAGCGTGCGGTTCGCGATGGTGTGCAGGCGGGTGATGCCGAACGCGCGCATGAGCAACCCTCCGGTAGGTTGAGCGTGACCGCCTCATCATACCGTATCGGGCGGCCGTGGCTCGTCTGCGGCCGGGCTGCGGCGGATCGTCAGCGACTTGCGAGGAAGTAGGTCGCCAGTCGTTCGATGCCCGTGGCGAGCTGTGCGGGCGCAGCCACCCATGAGAGCCTGAGCCACCCCTCCGCGCCGAAGGCCGCGCCCGGCACCGTGACCACGCGCTGGGCTGCGAGCAGGGCGTGCGCCGCCGCCACCGAATCATGGGCGAGGTGCGCCGGCAAGCGGACCATGCAGAAGAACGTGCCCTCGGGCGCCGCGTAGGTCAGCCCATGGGCGTCGAGCAGCGCGCTAAGCTCGGCCAGCCGCGCGGCGTAGTGCGGCCGGTGGACGTCCAGCGGCACGGCGTCCTGGAAGATCGCGAGCGCCACCTGCTGGGAGTGGGTGCTCGCCGCGGTCGCCACGAACTGGTGGGCCTTCACCACGGTGGGGACGATCTCGGCCGGCGCGAGCAGCCAGCCGAGGCGCAGGCCCGTGAGCGCGTGGCTCTTGGACAGGCTGTTGGCCACCAGCGTGCGGTCGTAGCGCGTCGCGAAGCCCCTCGGCGGCGGCTCGACATAACACAGCTCGCGGTAGACCTCGTCGACCAGCACGTACGGGCGGCCCTCGCCGCGGGCACGCAGCCCCACGGCCAGCGCATCGAGCTCCACGTCGGGCCACACCCGACCGGTGGGGTTCGCGGGCGTGGCGAGCAGCACGAGCCGCGTCTGCGGCCCGACCGCGGCCAGGACACGCGCGGCGTCCGGGCGGAAGCCGTCGGCCGGGTCGAGCCCGACCTCGCGGCTCGCGATGCCTTCCATCTGGCAGATCTTCGCGTAGGCCGGGTAGCTCGGGCCGACGATCAGCACCTCGTCGCGCGCGGGGTCGCAGACGGTCTTGAGCGCGAGGAAGAGCGCCTCTTGCGAGCCCACGGTGACGCAGACGTTCTCGGCGCGGTCGAGGCCGGGGTAGGCGTAGCGGGCGGCGATCACCGCCCGGAGCACCGGATCGCCGGCGTTGGCCGAGTAAGGGCAGCCGTTCGCCCGCACCCATGCGAGGGCGGCCTCGAAGGGCCGCGGGTCGGGCCTGAGCGTGGGCTCACCGAGGCAGAGGTCGATGTCGCCAGGCCGCTTGAGCGCGTTGATCGCGCGGATCAGCGAGCCGGGGATCTGGGCGAGCGTCGGGTTCAAACTTCGCCGTCGTCGCCGATCGCGTTGACGGGGCAGCCGGCCATGGCCTCTTCGCAGGCCGCCTCTTCATCGGCGTTGGCGGGCTGCTTGTAGCAAACGTCGTGCGTGCCGTCGTCCTGCGCCCGGAAATTGTCGGGCGCCAGCGACTCGCAGAGGTTGCAGAAGATGCAGGTCTCGTCGACGTAGTACTTGCCGGCGACGTTGTCGGGATACTTGATATTCTTGTCGGCCATGGCGGTCCGGGTTCTCCTGGGGCGTTTGAGCAGATGTAGCCGCTATTGTGCCAGAGCGGCGGTAAACCCGCAACCGTGGCGGCTGAGCGGCCGCTCAGCCGCCGAACAGGGCACGGAACGCCCGGTAGTTCGCTTCGATGTCCGCCACCGGCACGGATTCGCGGGCCTGGTGGGCCTGGGCGGTCTCGCCGGGGCCGAAGTTGACGGCTGGCACGCCGCGCGCCGTCAGCCGGGCCACGTCGGTCCAGGCCTGCTTCGGCTCGACGGCCAGGCCAAGCGCCTGGCGCCACGCCGAGAAGATCGGGTGGTCCAGGCAGACGTCGCCCGCCGGGGCCTCGTCGATGACGTGGACATGCGCCTCGCCCGCCACCATCGCCTCGAGGTCGGCCCGCGCCTCGGCCGGCGTCTTGCCGGGCGCGAAGCGGTAGTTCACGTTGAGCGTGAAGGCGTCTGGCACGACGTTGCGCGAGTTCTCGGTGCTCGCCATCGTGGCGTTCATGACCTCGTAGAAGGTCAGCTCGCCGAAGGAGACCGGGATGCGGCCGCGGTCGCGCAGGCGGGTGAGGAAGGCGATCGCCTTGTAGATCGCGTTCTCGCCCTGCCAGGGCCTGGCGCTGTGGGCGCGCTTGCCCTGGAATACCACCTCGGCGTGCAGCCCGCCCACGCAGCCCACCTGGATGCGGTTGTCGGTCGGCTCGAGGCAGAAGCCGAAATCCAGCTTCGGCACCGCGCCACTCTCGAGCAGCGGTTCGAGCCCGTTCTCGCTGGCTGGCCCTTCTTCCTTGTCGTAGAACACCGTGACCAGGTTGTACTTCGGCAGCCCGCGGTGCTCGGCGAGCAGCCCGAGCATGACCGCGAGCCCGGCCTTCATGTCCGAGGCGCCGCAGCCGTAGACCTTGCCGTCGCGGATCTCGAGCGGCTGGTCGCCCGCCGGCTTGACGGTGTCGAGGTGGCCGAAGAGCCCCACGGTCGGCCGGCCGGCGAGCAGGGGCGCGTGAGCGACCAGGGAGTTTCCGACGCGCGTGGTGCAAAGATCACCACCGAGCTGCCGGACAATCTCCTCGGTGACCTGGCAAATCGCGTCCTCGTCTCCCGTGACGGAGGGGACGCGGCAGAGGTCGAGGGTCCACTGGGCGAGGCGGTCGGTCGTGATCATGGGCGCCATTTTGGCGGGTGGCGGACGAGTTGGCAACCCGGCGGCCTGACGGCGCAATGTCTTCTTTGATAAAAGCCTTGTAGCCCCGCGTGTTGCAACGATATATAGACGGACAGTCTATGAGGCGAGTGTCGCCGATTAGTGCCCCATGCATGGCCTTGAATGTGTCCGGCCGAGACGCGTTCAAAGGGGGACGGTTCCTTCCGCGCCGCGTGGTGCAACGGTCAGCGCTAGACCTGGACGTCGAAGGTCCGGAGCACCTCGTTCAGGCTAGTCTTCTTGTCCGTGCTCGCCTTCCGCGTCCCGATGATCAACGCACAAGGAACATGGAACTCCCCCGCCGGGAAGGTCTTCGGCACTGTCCCCGGGATCACCACCGACCGGGCCGGCACGCGGCCCTTGGTCACGATCAGGTCCTCGCCCGTCACGTCGAGGATCGGCGTGCTCGCGGTCAGCACCACGTTGGCGCCCAGCACCGCCTCCTCCTCGACCACCACGCCCTCGACCACGATGCAGCGCGAGCCGACGAAGCAGCCGTCCTCGATGATCACCGGCGTCGCCGTGGGCGGCTCGAGCACGCCGCCGATGCCCACCCCACCGGACAGGTGCACGTTTTTGCCGATCTGGGCGCAGCTGCCCACCGTGGCCCAGGTGTCGACCATGGTCCCCGCCCCCACGTAGGCGCCGATGTTGACGTAGCCGGGCATGAGCACGCAGCCGGGCTCCAGGAACGACCCATAGCGTGCCACGCCGGGCGGCACGACGCGGATGCCGGCCTTCGCGAGGTCGCCCTTCACCGGCACCTTGTCATGGAAATGCAGGCCGCCCGCTTCCATCGGCTCGAGCGGCCGCATGGCGAAGTAGAGCAAAATCGCTTCTTTGACCCACGCGTTCACGACCCACAGCCCGTCGCGCTTCTCGGCGACGCGCAGTTCGCCGCGGTCGAGCCGGGCGATCGTCTCCTCGACGGCGAGCTTGACGTCGGGCTCCTTCAGAAGCGCGCGGTCCGCGAAAGCGCGGCCGATCGTCGCGGCGATGTCGGTGACGGTTGTCATAAGCTGCTCCCTTTGGGTATGACGGGTAAGAACCGACCGTCGGTCGGCAGGGAGGCCCATAATAGGCCATGGCGGCCCTGGCTGCCAGGTTGACGCCCCCTCGGCCGTGATTTAATCTGTGGACGAGCCGGCGCCAAGCCGCTTCATCAGGCGAAGTTTGGGATAGGAGCCCCCGTGTCGAAAAAGTATTCCATTCTGGTGGTGGACGACGAGCCGGACAACCTCTTGCTGCTGGAGCGCGTCCTGCGCCGCGAATACAACGTGTTCTCGGCCAACAGCGGGACGGAGGCCCTCGAGTTCCTCGAGAGCATGGACGTCGACATGATCATCTCCGATCAGCGCATGCCCAACATGACGGGCGCCGAGCTGCTCGGCCAGGCCTATCTCCGCAACCCGGATCAGGTGCGCATCCTGCTCACGGCCTACTCGGACGTGAAGGACATCATCGCCGCCATCAACGCCGGCCACATCTACCAGTACCTGGGCAAGCCGTGGGATCCGGACGAGCTCAAGCTCGTCGTGCGCCGCTCGCTCGAGAGCTACCAGCTCACGCTCGACAACCGCCGCCTGCTGACCGACTACCGCAACGACGAAGCCATGCTGCTCTCGACGTTCACGAACCTCGTCGGCCGGCTCGAGGAGCGCGTCCCGCACCTGCGCGGCCATGCCGCCCGCGTGAAGGAATACGCGTCGCTGCTCGCCCGCGAGATGCGCCTCTTCGGCGAGGAGATGACCCAGCTCGAGGCCGCCGCCTACCTCCACAAGCTCGGCGAGCTCGTGTTGCCCGAGCGCGTGCTCAATTCGCCGGTGGATCAGCTCGATTCGGAAAGCAAGCGCCAGCTCGCGGAGGCCGGCTGGGCCACCGAGGAGATCCTGATGCCGCTGCCCTTCTTCATCAAGGCCACGCCGCTGATCGGCCTGCTCGAGGAGAAGTTCGACGGTAGCGGCCCGCGACAGCTCGCCGGGATGGACATCCCCACGCTGGCGCGCATCTTGCAGGTGGCGATCGCCTTCGACACGCTCGTCCAGGGGCGGCCCGGCCAGCCCGGCCTCGCGCCCGACCAGGCCCTGCAAGCCCTCGAGGCGCGCAAGGGCAAGGAGCTCGACCCGGACCTCGTCGAGCGATTCTCCAAGATCCTCGCAGCGAATCCCGACCTCGCCGCATGCCCCAACTGATCCTCGCGGACAAGTCGGATCTGTTCCGACGCTCCATCTCGAGCGTCCTCCAGCGCGAGGGCTACGAGGTCTCGATGGCCGAAACCGGCCAGAAGGTCCTTATGCTCCTGCAGCAGATGAAGCCGACGGCGATCATCCTCGACACCGAGACGCCCGACCCGAGCGGGCTCGAGACCCTGCTGCTGCTCAAGCGCGACCCCGCGCTGCGCCGGCTGCCCGTGATCCTCGTGTCGCGGGACAGCGCGCCGACGGCCGTCAGCAACGCCTTCAAGGTGGGCGCCGAAGGCTTCATGCTCAAGCCGATCGACGTGAACCAGCTGCTCAAGACGCTGAACAGCCTGCAGGTGCCGCTGCCGCAGCTCAACGAGCCGATCCAGATCGCCTTCGGCCAGGCCAAGCTGACCGGCAAGCTGCGCTTCATCGACCAGTACGGCACGATTTACCTGGACAAGGAACTCAGCGAGATCGAGCAGGAAGGCAAGAAGGTCTGGGACCCGAACGCGGGCGATGCCCCCGTGGGCATCGCGCCGCCCGGCAGCATCGGCACGATCACCTTCGATTCCGAGAAGGGCCGGACGGTGTACCAGCGCGTGCTGCTCGCCGAAGAGAACGACCAGGGCCTCGCGGTCTACCCCGCCGGCGACCCGGCGCCGGCCGATCCGCCGGGCGTCCTGCGCGTCCCGGTCAACTACAAGGGACGCTACCTCATCCCTGGCTCGTTCATGAAGCTGACCGAGGTCGTGCAGGTGCACGGCGAGGGCGTCGTGCTTTCGGGCCTCGCGGAAGAGCCGCGGTTCAACAGCCCGATTCAGATGACCGTCTACCCGCCTTCGGGCGGCCAGGACGGAGGCATCACGCTCCACGGCAAGATCACCTCGACGCGCCCGGGCGCGGCCGGCCATTACGAGGCCGACGTCTCGCTGACAGAGGCGCCGGGCGCCGGCTTCGTGAGTCTGATCGCCGAAGCCATCACCGGCAAGCCGTTCCGCGCGGGCGGCTAGTAGGGGGAAGAAGGGCCATGAGTTCGTCGTCGTCCACGCCGCGTAGGTTGAATACGGGGCAGCTCGTGCAATCCGAGCGCATCCACCAGCTCGGTCAGCTCGTCGCGGGCGTGATCCATGAGCTGAACAACCCGCTGACCATCGTCAACGCGAACCTCCACGTGTTGGATGAGTACGTCACGCAGCTGGCGAAGCTGATCGCGCTCTACGAGGCGGCCGGGGTGACCAACCCCGAGATCCAGGCCTGCATCGAGGAGATCGACCTCCCGTACGTCCAGCAGGACCTGCCGCGCATCCTGACGAGCTGTCAGGAAGGCGCCAACCGGGCGCGCACGCTCGTCGACGAGCTGCGCCGCTTTTCGATCGCGAACAGCCCGGAAGTCGGGCCGGTCGACCTCAAGGGCATCCTCAACTCGACGGTCCGGCTGGTCGAGAGCTCGTACCGCCAGAAGGTCGAGTTCAAGCTCGAAATCGACAAGCTGCCGCCCGTCATGGGCATCACCGGCCAGCTGCAGCAGGTGCTCATGAACCTGCTCATCAATGCCTGCCAGGCGATCAAGGACAAGGGCCTGATCTACCTCCGCAGCCGGTCCGAAGACGGATGCGCGGTCATCGAGGTGCAGGACACCGGCGAGGGCATCCCCGCCGACGTGCTGCCGCGCATCTTCGAGCCGTATTTCTCCACCAAATCGCCGACCGACGGGACCGGCCTCGGCCTGCCGATCTCCAAGCGCATCGTCGAGAAACACGGTGGGCGCCTGGACGTCGTCTCGGTCCCGGGGAACGGCACGACCTTCACCATTGTCTTGCCGATCGAGGGCAACCCGGCGCTCGCCGAGGACCCCAGCTCGCCCTACGACCTCTGAATCCCAGCGGCCTGGTGGGGTCTACCCGGATCGGGTATGATTCCCCCTTGTTTCCATGTCGGAAGGACCCTTTCGTGTACGGTAACTCCACCACGCCCAAGCAGGTCATCAACAACCGTTACGAGCTGCTCGAGACGGTTGCCGAAGGCGGCATGGGCAACGTATTCAAGGCCCTCGATCGCCAGACCCAGCGCCAGGTGTGGCTGAAGGTCCTGGACGGCGATCACCCGATCGCGCCGCCGCGGCTCCACCGCTTCAAGACGGAGTTCCGCCGCACGCCGGGCGTGGTGCCTGAGGGCGCCTGGGAAGTCTACGACCTCGGCCTGAACGAGCACGGCCTGCTCTTCATGACCCTCGAGACCTTCGACGCCGCCGCCGTGCCGGGCACCGGTGGCCCGGGGACCCCTACCCCCGGCGCTGCCGGGGCCCCGGGCATAAAGATGGGGCCGGGCATGGACGAGGCGGCGAGCAAAGAATGGACCGAGCTGTTGGCCGACGTCGAGCGGCTCGAAGGCGAGAAGCTCGATCAACTGCTCGCCTGGACCGTGAAGTACGCCAAGGGCGAGCGCGCGCTCTTCCAGGCGCTCGACGATGAAGGCCGCGTGGCCCGCCAGGCCTCTGTGGGCGATGCGAGCGCCGTGGCCGACGCTGCGCGCACGCCGCTCGAGCGTGTGCGCTACGAGAAGGAAGCCTCGGCCCTCACGGCCGCCGGTCGGGCCTCGATCGCCCTGCCGCTGGTCCACCAGGGCCGGGTGTTCGGCTGCATCTGGGTCGACGGCCCCGACGCGACGTTCCAGCCCGACGGCGTGCGTGCGCTGTGGGGTGACTGGACGCTCGCCGTCGTCGGCGACGACCGCCTGCGCAAAATCAACGAAGACAAGCACCACCTCGAGCAGCTGAACGATCTCTCCCGCGCCGTGTCGGGCACCCTCGACCTCGCGACGATCCTCGGCATGGTGCTGCGCCAGGCGCTGGACGTGTCGGAGGCCGAGCAAGGCGCCGTCTTCTGGGGCACCGAGCGGCTCGCCACGATGGACCGTGCCGGCCAGGCGCTGCCCGACCTGCGCGTGAGCCAGAGCGTCATCCGCCAGGTGCTCGACGAGGGCAAGCCGCTCGCCCTGCTCGATACGCAGGAAGACGAGCGCTTCGCGACCCAGGCGAGCATCATGGATCTGCAGCTCCGCTCGATCATGTGCGCGCCGCTGCGGGCCGGCGGCGACGTGATGGGCGTGCTGTACGTCAGCTCCCAGAGCGTCGCGCGCACGTTCGGGCCGGCCGACCTCGAGGTGCTCGAAGGCCTCGCCGGCCAGGTCTCGATGGCGCTCGCGAACGCGCACGCCTACCAGACGATCAGCGAGCTGAACGCGAGCCTCGAAGAGAAGGTCAAGCAGCGCACCGCCGAACTCCAGGCGACGGTCCAGGAGCTGCAGAAGACCCAGGCCCAGCTCGTGCAGGCCGAGAAGATGTCCTCGCTCGGCCAGATGGTCGCGGGCGTCGCGCATGAGCTGAACAACCCGCTGAACTTCATCTTCGGCAACACCAAGGTGCTCCGGAACTACACCTCCGATATGTTCGATCTGCTCGCCATGTACGACAAGAAGCTGCCGGGCGATCCTGAGCTCGCGAAGAAGAAGGACGACATCGACTACGACTACCTGGCCGCGGACGTCGCGAAGACGATCGATAGCGTGCTGAACGGCACGACGCGCTGCCAGAAAATCGTCGCGGACCTCAAGACCTTCTCGGGGCACGACGAGGCCGAGCTCAAGCCGGTCGACCTCAAAGAGGGCATCGAGAGCGCCGTCGCGATGGTACAGGGCCGCTTCGTGGACAAGGTCGCCTTCAAGCTCGACCTCGCCACGGTGCCGCTGCTCAACGCCTACGGCAAGCAGCTCAACCAGGTCTTCTTGGCGCTGCTCACGAACGCCGGCCAGGCCTACACGAGCCCCGGCGAGGTGTGGGTCCGGCTCCATCATGCGGGCACGGACGCGGTCATCACCGTGGTCGACCAGGGCGTGGGCATCCCGCGCGAGAACCTCTCCAAGATCTTCGATCCGTTCTTCACCACCCGCCCCATCGGCGAGGGCACGGGCCTCGGCCTGACCACCGCCTACTCCGTGGTGGAGCGCCACAACGGAAAGCTGGAAGTCCAGTCGTCCGTGGGGCAGGGCTCCACTTTCACCATCCGCCTGCCGCTGGTCGGTGTGGCGAGCGAAGCGTAAGGAGGCTGACGCATGGCCAAGGAAACAACCCAGCTGGACGTCCTGAAATGGCTCAAGGAGGCGCTCGACAAGGCGCTTTCCGAAGTCGACGCGACGGCCGACTTCATCTACTCGGGCACCGATCGCGGCTCGCTCACGATCAACCGCCAGGGCAAGGCCCTGCAGACGTCTTACTTCGCCTCGTTCGAGATCCAGGCGCTGCGTGACGGTGGTCCCAACGCGCTCGAGAAGCAGAAGCAGGCCTTGGTCGATCAGGTGCACCGCCTGCTCAACCCGCCCAAGCCCCAGCCGATCAGCCTCACCAACGTGATGCCGGCTCGTCGGGGCCGCGCGGCCGCAAAGGCCAAGGCCGCGACCGGCGCCGCCGAGGCGGAGCAGACCGAGGCGGAGCAGACCGAGGGCGAGCAGGCCGAGGGCGGCGAAGAGAGCAGCGCGGAAGCCGCGGAGCCCGCGGCGGAGGAATAAAATTCCTCTTCCGAATCCCTATGTCGCGATCGGCTCCCTTGCCCCTTCGGGTGAGGGAGCCGCGCTCATGGTGCCCAGGAAGACCCGCAACGCGGCAGGCGGCAACTCACCTTTGAGGTCCTCGCCGTCGAGCCCGTAGGTCTGCCCGTCCGGCGTAACGTCCCGCAGCGAGCGGATTCCAGCCGCGTCCGCGGCGCTCTTCAGGTGGAACGGCTGGGCGGCCTCGCGGTCGAGGTTGATGAGGAAAAGGGCCTTCTCGCGGGCGTCGGGCGTGCTCTTCACATAACAGCGGACGGGCGACGGCTCGCCCTCCAGCTTCACCGGCAGCAGCGTCCCGTCGACGTTGAAGACGCGGGCCGAGCCCTTGAGCGCATTGACGGCCTTGATGTGTGCCGTGAGGTCGAGCGCGGGTTCTTCCCAGGCGTCCGGGTAGGTCTCGACCACGTCCAGGCGGGTCCGGAAGCCGTACTCGAAGCCCACCGGCATCAGCACGCCTGTCGCGAAAAGGGCCGCGAACGTGTATCGCTGCTTGAGCGCAGGCTCCTGGCCGTCCAGTTCATCAGCTAGTCGTTGGGTGTCGTGGCTCTCGGGGAAGCCAATCGAGGGCGCCGCGCCGACGACCTTGTTGTGGGCCTCGAGCAGCCAGGGCGCATCGAAGTCCCACCAGCGCACGCTGTTGAAGACATAGTCGAAGCCCGCGTCGGCACAGGCGATCAGCTCCCAGGGACGGCAGCCGAGGGTCTCGGCGAAGAACTCGGTGAGCGGGAACTCGTGGCGAATGGCCGGGATCAGGAACTCCCACAGCTCCTGCGGCACATGATAAGCGGCGTCGGCGCGGAAGCCGTCGATGCCCAGGCCTAGGTTGTGGCGCATGACGCCCAGCCAGTAGTTCCAGAGGCCCTGCCGGTCAGGACTCCCGGCATTGTCGAGCTGGACGAGGTCGCCCCACTCCACCCACACGTCGCCATCCATGCAGCCAGGCCGCTTGAGCGTGCCGTCCTCGTTCTTCATGAACCACTCAGGATGCTCGGTCGCGAGGACCGAGTCGAAGGCCGTGTGGTTCACCACCAGGTCCATCATCACCTTCAGGCCGTGCGCGTGCGCGGCGTCGATGAAGGCCTGGAGCTGCTGTTCGGGTGTCGCGGGGAGGTTCGCGTTCACCAAGAGCGCGTGATAGGCGTAATAGTCCTTCACTGCGTAGAGGCTGCCGGAATACCCGGCGTAGTGCCAGGGGTTCACGTAGACCCAATCGAAGCCCATCTCGCGGATGCGCGGAAGGTGCGCGGGCCAGCGGTCCATGGAGCCGACCAGGCGAGGGAAGAGGTTGTAGATCCGGGGTCCGTCTTTGAAGCGCATGCTGCCTCCTCGGAGAGTCCTCTTTAGTATAGGGGGAGGGGTGAGGTGAGGCAAGGTGAACGTGGGTTTTAATGGCAATCTTGCGGGTGATTTTAAAGTGCGCGATGTTGCGCATGATTGTTTATTCATGCGGGTTTGTGGAATTTTACAGGGCTGGATATTTTAAAGCTTTGATGCAGGCTGTAAAATCGGCGGTTCCACTCTTGCAAAATCCATGGCCGAGTCGCCATAATCGTCATGTCGAACCCGAGCGCATACTGGGCTGGAAGCCCCCCGTTCCCCGCCAGGTGGATCAGTTCCAAGTCCGGCAACCTTTCCCTCTTTCCAGTTCCCCCTCGAACCCACCCGGGGGAGAGGTCCGGCGCAGCCGGGGTGAGGGGGCCCGCGAGGGACCCGGCGTGCCCAGCCCCCTCACCCTGCTCGTCGCGGGTCGTCACCCGCTCCTCGCTGTCCCTCTCCCCCGCCGGGGAGAGGGTTTAGCAGAGCGGGGCCTGCGGCCCCATCTCCCTGGGTGGGGTTGGTGGATGCAATTCACTGGGAGAGGATGATTCAGGAGAAGCCATGTCGATCGATCTCCGCCAGGGTACCGTTCCCGTCGAGGTGTACCGCAAGAAAGTCGCCAAGAAAGAGAAGTTGCTCGCCGATCTACGCGTCTTCAAAGACGAACGAGGCGTGATCGTGGGCTGGGAGGCGCCGGCGTTCAAGGCCGGCTATACGTTTCCTGTAGGCATCAGCATCAAGGACGAGCAAGACGCGCGCGAGTGGTTCGAAGCCCGCGTGACGGATGGCTCGTTCGACTGGTTGCTTACGCCCGGCAAGAAGGTGCCTGCATCGCGCGAAAAATCGAAGGCGTCTTCCAGGAAGCGTCGACTGGTGAATCCCGCCAAGTTTCGAACGGATCGGGATATCGAGCGCGCGATCGAGGCGAAGCGAATCGAGATTTCGGATCTGGAAGCGCGGCGTGCGATGGCCCTGGAAGCTGGCGAGCCAGACAAACTGTCCGGTGTGATCACGAAGTCGAAAGCTTATCTCGAAGAGCTGCAAGTTCTACGGACGGGGATTCGTGGAAAGTTTTGACCAGGAGCGAATTTCAGCCATTTTTACAGCCCTTGTAATTCGCACGGACGAACAAGTCTGTAAAATCTACCATTCCGTCGTGATACCTGTCGCTTGAAGCCGGTTCATTTTCAAGCCTGTTGATTTCGCCAGAATTGTGACGAACCTGTAAGCTTCACCAGTCGATTGAAATCTTACAGATTTGGATTACGCACGAGAAAGCTGAACGACTCATCTGACAGCACTCGCAGGCTGCGATTGTCGAAGATTGTTGCCGTTCAGCCTTCCGCCTTTACATCAGCAGCCGAATACAGCCACCAGAAATTGACAGAAACTTCGCTTGCTGCGCTTCCAGTTTCACTTCCAGCCCGCGCCGGCCTAAGGTGTTTGTGGCTCGACAATGTGGAAGAACATGCTGGAATGCATCAGGCCGTGGTCTGAAAGGCCTGGGCTGGAAGCGCCGCCTAAAGCCCGCAAGCTGTCCAGCCCGCGCGCGATCGAGGGCGGCGGGGAAGGCCGGTTGGCCAGGTAGGGTTGCGCGGCGTTGCGGGCCGCCATGACGTCCACGAAGAAGAGGCCCGCGTGGGGGCGTGGCAGGTGCCGCACGACCCCCTGGTAGGTCGCGGACTCGGCGAGCCGGGCGCCGCCGCCGGTGAGGCGCTTGAAGGCGCCCTCGCCGATCGCCAGGCGGATCTCGGAACCCTGGCGGCCGTAGGCCACCATCAGGCGGTTCGACGCCATCTCGCGGACGACGCGGAGGCCTTGCTCGTCGGTCTGGCTCAGGCCCATGCCGGGCACAGCGCGCGCGATCGCCGCCCCGATGCGCGCGAGCCCCGCGTCGGCGTCGGCCGCCTGGCTCGGGCGGCTCGCCAGGTAGACGTCGAGCGGCAGCAGCGAGGCGCCGGGCGCGCCCGGCAAGACCACCAGGCCCATATCACCGGGCAGCCAGGCCAGGAGGTCGCGCTCGAGGTCGACGCCGGCCTTCTCGAGGCCCACCGCGGCCGGAACCTCGCGGCGGTAGTCGCGCCAGGCGGCGATGAGCGCGTCGCGCGCGGCGGCGGGGAAGCGGAAGGCGAGGGCGGCGATCGCGCCTGCCGGCGCGTCGTCGACCAGCTCGGCGGCGACCGGCGCGGCGAAATCCGCGAGCCCCTGGCGGGCCTCGGCGGTGAGCTTCCGGGTGTCGACCGAGGCCACCCAGGCGACCTCCACGCCGTCGCCACGCAGGCCGAGGCCGAAGCCGGCCCCACGGAACGAGCCCAGCCATTGCCCGAGTTCGCGGGCCGCCTTCGGGCCGGCCGTGCGCGCGAACGACTCGGCGGCATCGCCGCCGGCCAGGTAACCCGTCAGCACGGCGTCGCGCGGCAGGGCGTGGTCGACCGCGCGGAAGGCCGGATCGTGGGCCAGGGAAGGCGCCTTCTTGGCGCGGGCGCGCTCGGCGAGGCCCTTGAAAGTGGCCTCGTCGCTCGTGGCGAGGGCCATCGCACCGACGTGGCCGAACGCCCAGGTCCGGCCGCCGCTGGCCGGTCGGACGACGCGGTAGTTCGCGCCGGCATGCGTCCGCGCCTCGATCTTGTCGCCGAGCAGGCCACGGCGGTCGGCGATCTTCTGGAGGCAGGCCTCGAGCGCCTTGTGGTCTCGCGCAGCCATGCCGAACACGGCGCGCGTGTCATCGGATCGGGCATCGCCGGCCAGCCGGCCGAGGAACGCCAGGCCAGCCTCGCTGCCGACCCACGGCAGCACGTCGCGCTCGAAGACGACTCCCAGCTCGCGTTCGAGCTCGCCGCGGACGCGGAGCAGCTCCGACGAGTTGAAGACCTCCGGATAGGCCTGGCGCAGCATGGGCAGCCCCACCAGCGCGCGCACGGTCGGGCGCAGCAGCACCAGGGCCTGGGTCTCGGCCGGCAGCAACGCAGGCAGCTGCGGCGCCGGCCGCCAGAACCAGAGGGCCGTGGCGGCGATGCCGCCGGCCACGAGCGTGGCGCCGCCGCCGTAGAGCACGAGCTTGCCGAGCAGCGTCAGCCGCGACTTCGGCTTCTCGGGGGCGAACGGCGAATGGGGACCCCTATCCGCTCCTCCGGAGCGGCCCCATTCGTAAGGACTGCGGGGGCTCACCAGAATTTCCAGGCCGGCCGCGCCGCCGTCTCGCTTTCGACGAGGGTCACATGCTCCTCGCCCCGCGCGTCCGCGAGCTCGCGCGCGAGCATCCGCAGCTCGACGTCCTTGGCCGCGAGCGCGCCCTGAAGCGCGGCCAGGCGCTCTTCGAGCCGGCCGATCTCGCGGGTGGCCTCGCCGTAGGCCTGCGCGAGGTAGGTCTGCTCGCCGAGCGCCTGGTGGACCGCGGCCTTGACCTGATCGGCGATCGCCGCGCCGTCGAAGCTCGTCGCCGAGGATGCCGCGGCCGGCCCGCCGACGGGCACGCCGTCCTCGAACAGCTTGCGGCGGATCGTGTCGTAGCCCAAATCGCGGTCGCGCAGGGCGCGCACGGTGCGCAGGACCTCCAGCGCCTCGTCGTCGAGCAGGCGGCGGCCCCGGCTGTCCATGGGCAACGGGAGATCGATGCGCTCGAGCCAGGCCTTGAGCGTCGAAAGCGGCACGTCCAGGCGCTCGGCGGCCTGGCTGGTGGTCACTGTGTGCATGGGCCTCCTCCGCCGCGGCTGGTCCGCGGCCAGGCCGCATGGTAAGGCAACGGAGGCACGCACGCTGTGGGGGCGGTCACCGGGCGAACCGGCGCGCCACCCGGTGACCGCCCGGCCGGCGACGCCGCTCAGGCGCCGTGCGCGGCACCGCTGAGCAAGGCGCGGACTTCCGCGTCCTCGGTCTGGCGGAAGTCGTGGTAGAACTGCCCGACCGCCATGAATTCGATCGGCTGCGCGAGCGCCACCACGCGGTCGACCCGCGAGGCGAGGCCTTCGGCGGTCTGGGGGGCGATCACCGGCGCGGCGACGACGATCTCCGCCGGGTCTTCGGTCGCCACCTCGGCGATGGCGGCGAACATCGTCATGCCGGTCGCGATGCCGTCGTCGACGAGGATCACGATGCGGCCCTTCAGCGGCTCGGGTGGCCGCAGGCCGCGCAGGTCCTGCTCGCGGGCGTGGGCCGTTTGACGGGCTTCCTCGGTGGCCTGCTCGATGTAGCCGGGCGGCAGCATCATCTGGCGCAGCAGGTCCTCGTGCAGCACGCGCATGCCGCTCGAGGTCACAGCCCCGATCGCGAGCTCCTCATGGCCGGGCGCCCCGATCTTCTTCGCGAAGCGCACGTCGAGCGGGGCGCCGAGGGCCTCGGCCACGGGGGCCGCCACCACCACGCCGCCGCGCGGCAGGCCGATCACGACCGCGTTGCGGCCCTTGTACTCCGTCAACGCGCCTGCCAACGCGCGTCCCGCGTCGAGCCTGTCTCGCCACATCATCGTCCACCTCCTCTGTCTTGCGCGGCACAGCCATTACCAACATGGCCGCGGGGACGCATACGACAAATACACGAGAGGGCGATCCCCCGTCATCGGGGAATCGCCCGGATGGACGTAAAAGGTGGAAGCTGTGGGATTCGAACCCACGACCAAGCCGTTATGAGCGGCCGGCTCTAACCACTGAGCTAAGCTTCCATGAGGCTCTCCAGTCTATCACAGCCGCGCGCTCGGCTGTCCTCAGGAAAGCCTCAGGTCCTCTTCGGCCGCTTGAACGGCGTTACACCTGGATCCTCAGGGAACGATATCGGAAGATAGAGTTGTGAAGCCACTCGGCGGGCCGTCCACCCGCTGCTACAGGAGACCCCGCATGATCCGCACGAACGCCATCGTCGCCCTGACCATCCTCACCGCCGCCCTCTCCGGCTGCGGCGTCTCGGCTGGCCCCACCAGCACGTCTTTCGGCCAGGCGCTCGACACGGTCCAGGCGGCCCGGATCGCCGTCGAGGCCCGCGGCGTCGACGCCCAGGGCACGCTGCGCATCCAGGGTGCGGACGGCTACGTCCTGCAGGCCGTCACGGCCTGGAACAAGGCCGACGTGAACAAGGTCACGCTGCGCCTCTACAAGAAGAGCGGCGGCAGCTTCGTCGCGACCGGCCTCACCACCGACATCGCGAATGCCGCGCTCTCGACGGCCGTCACGCTCTCGAACCTCAAGCTCGCCACCGAGTACAAGATCGTCGCGGAAGCATACGACGCGGCCGACGCCCGGATCGACAACCAGACGCAGTCAGGCTCCGACGCCGATTGCTCGGCGACCTTCACGACGCCCACGGTGATCGCCGACGCCGGCGGCGACAGCGTCGATGACGCGACGATCACCTTCGTCGCGCCGGTCAAGCTGATGAACAAGACCTTCGCCGGCCAGGCACGCTCGGGCTCGGGCGTGGCGGTCACCAACGGCACGATCACGAGCACCACGGCGACCGAGTCCTTCTAGGGCCCGGCAGGCTGGGAGCGCTCACCATGCAGGCACGCGTGGCGGCGGCCTTCGTGGCCGCTTTCCTCTCGACCGGTTGCGCGGGCTGGCCGACGGTCCCCGTCGGCCAGGCCTCCCAGGCTGTCTCCGCCACCATGCGCCTGCGGCTCGGCGCGCCGTACGCGCTGCAGAGCGTCGTGAGCGGCTACACCGTGGCCGACGTCGATCACGTCGTGCTCGCGCTCTACCGCGCAGGCAGCCTGGTGCAAGGCTCCGTCTCGACCGTCTCCCAGGCGAACCTGGGGACGGCCGTCACGCTGCGAAACCTGCGCGCGGCCACGGGCTACGAGGTTCGTGCGACCGCCTATGCGGACGCGGCGGAGACCAGGGCGATCTCGGATCCGGCGGCCTCCCGCACTGCCTTCACGACCCCTGCCGTCGATACGACGGCGGGCATCGCCACGATCGACGACACGCCGGTGGCCGTGCCGGTGGCGGTGACGCTGGCGCCGCGGGCCGTGGGCGCGAAGCTCGTCTTCAAGGTGGCCCCGACGGGCTTCATCCGCAACAAGTCGACCCACGTCCGGATCCGCCTGCTGGCCGGCGCGACGCTCGTTTCCGAGCGCGTCGAGGCGCTCGATGCGGCTGAGCTGAGCCACACGCTCTCGAACCTCAAGCTCGGCACGGCCTATTCGATCGTCGCCCAGGGCATCACGCAGACGCCCGTGGCGCAGCATTCCGTCGACACGGCCTCGACCTTCACGTTCACGACGCCCGCCGCGGGCGCAGCGAGCGTCGAGGACGACATGAACGTGGTCCTCGCGACGACCGTCGCGAGCGTGCCCTGCAGCAAATAGCCGAGGTCCGCGCTAGTCGATGTACTCGCGCAGCCGCTTGTTGCGGTTCGGGTGGCGCAGCTTGCGCAGCGCCTTGGCCTCGATCTGGCGGATGCGCTCGCGGGTCACGCCGAACTGCTGGCCGACCTCCTCGAGCGTACGCTGGCGGCCGTCTTCGAGGCCGAAGCGCAGCTTGAGCACATCTCGCTCGCGGATCGAGAGCGTGTTGAGCACGTCCGTGATGTCCTCACGAAGCAGCTCGTGGGTCACGTTCTGGACGGGCGACTCGGTGTCGCGGTCTTCGATGAAATCGCCGAGGCGCGAGTCTTCTTCCTTGCCGATCGGCGTCTCCAGCGAGACCGGCTCCTGCGCGACCTTCACGATTTCGCGGAGCTTCTCGACCGTGACTTCCATTTCCTTGGCGATCTCCTCCTCGAGCGGCTTGCGGCCGAGGTCCTGGGCCAGCTTGCGGCTGACCTTCTTGAGGCGGTTGATCGTCTCGACCATGTGCACCGGGATGCGGATGGTGCGGGCCTGGTCGGCGATGGCGCGGGTGATCGCCTGGCGAATCCACCAGGTGGCGTAGGTGGAGAACTTGAAGCCCTTCTCGTGGTCGAACTTCTCGACGGCGCGGATGAGGCCGAGGTTGCCCTCCTGGATCAGGTCGAGGAAGAGCATGCCGCGCCCGACGTACTTCTTGGCGATCGAGACGACCAGGCGAAGGTTGGCCTCGGCCAGCTTGCGCTTGGCGCGATCGGAGCCGGGGCCGCCGGCGGCGATCGCCTTGGCGATCGTCGATTCCTGCTGGCCGTTGAGGAGCGGGATCGTGCCGATTTCGCGCAGGTACATCCGGACGGGATCGTCCGTGGAGATGCCCTTCGGCGGCGTCAGGTCGTTGACGTCGACGTCGTCGTTGAGGCTCTCGATCTCCTTGTCGTCAGGGGCCACGGCCTCGTCGAGCGTCGCGGTGGCCAATTCGAAGATTTCATCTTCGAGCGGGCTCGAGTCCGCGCTCGGGAACGAATCGAGAATGTCGTCCTCGCTGTCCCGGCTCTTCAAGGTTTCCGTCTTGTCGACCACGATGTGTGACTCCTCACTAGGGCTTCTAGGATCTTATGTTCCCTGGCAGCGCTATGTTTCTTCCGCCCCGACGGGCGCTTTCACCTGCATTTTTCGCCATTGAAGGTCTAAATTCTTCAGGTGTTCAAGGATTTCGTGATATCGCCGGGTCCAGTTGTCTTGATCGTCTCGTGGAAGAGGCTCTTTGAGCTTGTTCTGGCACAGCGACTTGGCGGCTTGCCAGTGCGCGATTTGGAGCGTTACCAGGCAGTCGTCGACTGTTTTGTCCGGCCCATCGCCCCAATTCTCGAATTCGGCGAATGATAATGCCGAGAGTTCTTTTTGAAAGTCGGCGTGGCTCGCGAAGGCTTCGACCAGGTCTTTCCAGGTTAGTATTTGCCTCGTCGCGGCCAGCGCTTCGATGCGTTCACGGATCGCCTGGTGAAGGGGCTCGAACTGGATGCTCGCAAGCTTTTCACGAACGACCTCCCGTACCGCGGCCCGCTCCACCATGAAGTAGAGAAGAATCCGCTCGGCCTCGCGCGCTGACAGCTTCTTGGCTGTCAACGCCTCCCGGAGCGAAGGCGCCCTATTATGCCGGATGGTCCTACCGATTTCCAGTCGCACATCCTCGTGGCGGACGCCCAGTTTAGCGGAAATCCAGTTAACATAATGCTCCTGGGTCACGTAATTTTCTATTTGACGCAATATCGGCACGCAAGCGGTCACGGCGCGTGCTCGACCCTCCAGGGTGGCCAGGTCCTGGGCGCCGGCCGCCCGCTCGAGCAGGAACTCGAACAGGTTCGGGGCCTTCTCGAGCAGCCCGGCGAAGGCCTGGGCGCCTTCAGCGCGCAGGTAGGCGTCCGGATCCTTGCCGGCCGGCACGGCCAGCACCGTCACGTTCAGCCCGACGCCCTGCGTGACCTCGCTGAGCGTCGTGATGCCCCGCTCGGCGGCCTGTTGGCCCGCGCGGTCCGCGTCGAAGGCGAGCACGACGTTCCGCGACGGCGTGTAGCGCAGGAGCGTGCGGGCCTGCGCGGGCGTGAGGGCGGTGCCCAGGACGCCGATCGCCTCTTCGAAGCCATGGGCGTGGGCGGTGATGACGTCCATGTAGCCTTCCATGAGGAGCGCGCGGTCGCGGGCCTTGATCGCCTCGCGCGCCTCGCTGAGCCCATACAGGAGGTTGCCCTTGCGGTAGAGCACCGTTTCGGGGCTGTTCAGGTACTTCGGCTCGTCGCCCGGGGCGATCGCGCGGGCGCCGAAGCCCACCACGTGGCCGGCCTCGTTGAGGATCGGGAACATCACGCGGTTGCGGAAGTAGTCGTAAAAGCCGTTGCCGCTCTGCCGAGGCCGGGCGAGGGCGCCCGCGGTCTGGACCTCGAAGGGGATTTTGCGGGTCGTCAGGTGCTTGTGGAGGCCGTCCCAGGCGTTCGGCGCGAGCCCCAGGCGGAACTTCTTGCGTACGGCCGGGCCGACGCCGCGGCCCTCGAGGTAGGCCCGACCTTCGGCGCCGTGCTCGGGGTGCTCGAGCAGCCAGGTGTAATACTCCGCGGCGAGCTCGTTGGCCTCGCGGATGCGGACCCGCTCGTCGCTGTCCGGCCGACGGTCGGGCAGCTGGATGCCGTAGCGGTCCGCGAGCGTCTTGAGCGCCTCCGGGAACGTCTGGTGCTGCGTCTTCATGACGAAGCTGAAGACGTCGCCGCCCTCACCGCAGCCGAAGCACCTGTAGATCTGGCGCTCCGGGTTCACGTTGAACGACGGGGTGCGCTCCTGGTGGAAGGGACACAGGCCTGTGAGGTTGCGGCCACTGCGCTTGAGCACGACGACATCGCCGACGATCTCGACGATATCGGCGCGGGACCGGACTTCAGCGATGGGGTCTTCCGGGATGAGGCTCACCGAGCCATGTTGGCAGATTCGTCCGTTAACCGCCATGGGCTCGGCAGGAAGAGGCGTTCGTACATGGCGATCGCGAAGCGGTCGGTCATGCCGGCCACGAAGTCCACGGCGGCGCGCGCCGCCTCGGTCTCGCCCACGGCGTGGCCCAGGCCGGCCTCGAGGCTCTCGCGGTCGGCCTGGAAATGGTGGTAGAGGCGCGCCACGACGGCCATTGCCTTGCCTTCTTCAACCTTGGCGCGGCTGCCTGTGTACACCCGCTGGAACATGAAGGCCCGCAGCGCCAGGAATTGTTCGTGGAAATCCGGGCTCATGCGGATCGCTGCGTAGTCCGTCGAGCTGGTGATGACCAGGTCATGAACCATCGCCTCGATGCGCTCGCCCTTGGTCGCGCCGAAGGTGCGTGAAACGAACGCCGGCAGGTCGTCTTCACGCAGGATGCCGGCGCGCATCGCGTCGTCGAGGTCATGGTTGAGGTACGCCACCCGGTCGCAGATCTTGACCACCTGCCCCTCGAGCGTCGCGGGGGCATAGGGCCCTGTGTGATGCAGGATGCCGTTTCGCACCTCCCAGGTGAGGTTCATCGGCTCGAGCGACTCGACGACGCGCACGCTCTGCTCGTTGTGTCGGAACCCGTCGGGCTGGTGCAGGTCGTCGAGCACGCGCTCGCCGGCGTGACCGAAAGGCGCGTGGCCGAGGTCGTGCCCGAGGCCGATCGCCTCGGTGAGGTCCTCGTTGAGGCCCAGCGCGCGGGCGACCGTGCGGGCGATTTGCGTGACCTCCAGCGTGTGGGTCAGGCGCGTGCGGTAGTGATCGCCTTCGGGCGCGATGAAGACCTGGGTCTTGTGCTTGAGGCGGCGGAACGCCTTCGAGTGCAACACGCGGTCGCGGTCGCGCTGGAACGCCGTGCGCAGCGGGCAGGCGGGCTCGGAGACGTCGCGGCTGCGCGCCGTCGCGGCGCGCGTGGCCTGCGGATGCAGCGTCAACGCCTCGATGGCCTCCTGGCGCTCACGAATCGCGTGGGGGCCGATCGGACGAGCGATCTGCACGGTCAAGACCGATCTCCTTCGGGAATTGTGACGGGGAGTGCGCTTGGAGGATTTTCTAACACATAATGGATAGCACACGGGAGATCGCGTGGCAAGCGTTATGTGAAGAAGCCCGCTTGGGTCAAGCTGAACGCCGACTACCCGGACAGCCCCTCGCGGACGTAATTCTGACCCTTGTACGTGATCGTCAGCCGCCCGTCGCGCAAGCGCTCGACGTGCCCGCGTACGACCACCGGCTCGAGCTCGTCCTCGGCGCTGCGGCAGGCCCACTGCGGCAACGCCGCCAGCAGCGCCTGCAAGTCCGCGAGGGTGAAGGTGTCCTGTTGCAAGTAGCGATCCAGATAATACGCGGCGACCACGACGATGTCGGCCGGGTCTATGGCCTGTTTCATGTCCAGGAACTCGCCAATCGAGACGTTTACTTTGGGCCTGAAATCCGGGCTCACGCGCGGGTGATCTGCTGTCTCCGTGATTCCACTAAGCGTGTCTTCATTTTCCGTGCTAGATGGCTCTGCGTCCCTTGCCACGCGGATCACCGCCTGCACCTCGCCCGCTGCCGTGGCCTCGCCGGCGAGCGCTAGCCAGCGTTCCAGGTTCAAGGTGAGCTGGCCTTCGACGAACTCGCGCGGCCCGGCGACCTCGACCTCGAAGTCTCCCTTCTTCAGGCGAAACCGTGTCTCCATAGGGCCTCCTTCCGGCCCCTAATGGGCGCCGGCCACCTTCGTCGCACGTCCACGCGCACCGGCCTTCTTGCCCTCGATGCCAGCTCGGCCGGTGTCGACACCCTGCGTGGTGATTGCGATGCCGGCCTTGTAGGTCCTGGCCCGCGCGAGCAGCTCCTCGGCGTGCCGCAACGCGGCGGGGGCCGGGCTGCCGCTCGCGAGCTGCGCGAGCTCCCGGACGCGGGCGAGGTCGTCGAGCGTGGTCGCGACCACGTGGGTGCGCCCCTCGATCACATGCTTGGCGAGGTGCACATGCTGGTCGGCCATCGCGGCGACCGTCGGCAGGTGGGTGATGCACAGGATCTGGAACGTGCGCCCGAGGCCCGCGAGCTTCTCGGCCACCGCCTGCGCGGCGCGGCCCGAGATGCCGGAGTCGACCTCGTCGAAGACCAGCGAGGGGATCGCGGCCAGGCCGGCGAGCACGGTCTCGAGCGAGAGCATCACGCGCGCCATCTCGCCGCCCGACGCGGTCTTCGCGAGGGGCCGCGGCGGCTCGCCGGGGTTCATCGCGATCTCGAACTCGGCCAGCTCCTGCCCGGTGGCGCGCCGCAATGGCGGCGTCTCGTAGGGCCGCAGCGCGACCACGAAGCGCGCGTTGGGCAGCTCCAGGTCGTGCAACTGGCGGACCACCGCCGCCTCGAGCTCGGAGGCGGCGCCGTGGCGGGCCTCGCTGAGGCGCTCACAGGCCTTCACGAGCCGCTGCTCGGCTTGCGTGGCGGCGGCATCGAGCGCGGCGAGCCGCGCGTCCGCGTTCGTAACCTCCGCGAGCTGCTCCGTGAGCCACAGGGCGTGGGCCATCACCTGGGCCAGACCCGGGCCGTACTTGCGGTCGAGCAGAGCCAGCTGATCGAGGCGTTCCTCGACATCGGCCAGGCGGGCCGGGTCGGCCTCCAGCATGTCGAGGTGGCGCCGCAGATCGGACGCCACGTCCTTGATGGTCGCCTGTACACCTTCGAGCGTCGTGCCGGCCTCGCCCAGCTTCGCATCGTACGAACTCTGGCCGCAGAGTGATTGCACGGTACGGTTCAATTGGTCATAGAGGCTGGGTCCGTTGTCGCCGGCGTAGAGGCCCTGATAAGCGGCCTCACAGGCAAAGCGCAGCTGCTCGGCATGGACCAGCCGCAGCCGCTCGGCCTTGAGCGCCTCGTCTTCCGCCGACTCGCGCAGCTCGGCGGCCTGGATCTCTTCGAGCTGGAAACGCCAGAAGTCCTGCTGCTGCGCCCGGGCGCGGGCGCCCTCGACCAGCGCGCGTCGTTCGGCGCGTAGCGTGGCCCAATCGGCATGCGCCGCGGTCACCTCGGCGCGCAGCCCGCCCAGGCCACCGAACTCGTCGAGCAGATCGAGGTGGAAGCCCGGATCCATCAGGCGTTGGTGCTCGTGCTGGGAGACCACGTCGACCAGCGAGCGACCGACCCGCTTCAACACCGCCTGCGTCACCTGCTGGCCTTCGATGCGGCAGCGTGCGCCGCGCGGCGAGATCTCGCGAACGAGCGTGAGCTCGCCCGCGATCTCGGGCTCGATGCCCTCGTCGTCGAGCAAGGCCTCGAGGTCCGCCGGCCAGCCGGCGGCCGGCCGCCCGAAGGTCGCTTCGACACCTGCCTTGTGGGCGCCGGCGCGCACGAGGTCGAGGGCCACGCGGCCGCCGAGCGCGGCGGCCAGCGCGTCGACCATGATCGACTTGCCGGCGCCGGTCTCGCCGGTGAGCAGGCAGACGCCAGGGCCGAACTCGAGGTCCAAGGCCTCGATCAGGACGAAATTGCGGATCCGGAGCGATTTCAGCAAGGGGGTGGTTCCGAAGTCGACACCCGCGGGGTCGCGGGGCTGGCAAGCGAGGATTGGCGCGCGTTTTCCATATCATACTCATGGCCCTGCGCTACAGGCAATCAAAAAACTTCACCTGAACAGGCGGGGGCGCTCGCGGTCGCGTGGTAAAATGCGAACCCGAGCCATCCTCGCCGGAGCGATTTCAACACCATGAATGATGTCTGCCAGCTGCTGAAAGAGACCCGCCTCGGCAAGGGCCTCTCGCTCGATGAAGTGGCGCAGCGCACGTACATCAAGCTGCATTACCTCGAGGCCCTCGAAGAAGGGCAGCTCGAGAAGCTGCCGGCGATGGTCCACACCTATGGCTACATCCGCCAGTACGCGAAGCTGCTCGGCCTCGACGGCGGAGCCCTGGTGGCCCAGTTCCAGCAGCACGAGCGGGCCGTGGCGCCGCAGAAGCCCTCCCGCGCGCCGACCTCCGAGCTGATCAACGAGACGATGAACTTCCTCAAGCCGATCAAGGCCACCTACGGCAATGGAAGCGGCAACGGCAACGGCCACGCGAACGGCCATGGCGGCTACGCCCAGGCGCCGACGATGACGCCACCCACCTACGATCAGCCGATGAACGCGTCGCCGGAGCTTCCGCTCGCCACGCCGCCCGCGCCTGCCGCGCACGCCCCCTCGCCGCATGCCCCGTCGTTCTTCCGTCAGGCCGGCGAGCCCGCCGAAGTCCTCGACGCGCGCGCGCAGGCCCAGCAGATCTTGCTTGGGGCCGAGCGCGAGGCGCGCCAACTGGTGCGCGGCGCGGAGAGCTACGCGGACGAGGTGCTCGGGCAGCTCGAGGCCGAAGTGACGGCCACCTTGAACGTGGTCCAGAACGGACGACAGTTCCTTGCCGCCAGGCAACGATCCGGGCCGCAGGGCCTGGGCTAGAAGCAAGGACCCGCCCGTGATTGTGATGACGCCGCCACCGACCAGCCCATTGGCTTGGTCGAATTGCCGTTCGTGACCCTGGAAGGAGCGATCCCCGGTGTTCCGCCTGATCCCCCGTGAAGAAAGCTTCTTCGACCTGCTCGAGGCCTCCTCGCGCAACGTGCTCGCCGGCGCGCGGCTGTTGCGCGACCTCGCCGAGGACTACCGCGACGTGCCCGGCCGCTTCCAGAAGCTGACCGACGCCGAGCATGCCGGCGACAAGGTCACGCACCAGATCCTCGAGAAGCTCAACAAGACCTTCGTCACGCCGCTCGATCGCGAGGACATCCACGCGCTCACGATCGACCTCGACAACATCATCGACTCGATCGAGCTCGTGGCGGACCGCCTGCTGCTCTACCGCATCGAGAAGCCCACCGATCTGCTGATCACGATGGTGCGCCTGCTCGAGCGCTGCTGCGAGCAAATCGACCAGGCCGTGCCGCTGCTGCGCGATCCGCGCCGCCACAACACGATCTTGACCCATGTCGTCGAGATCAACCGGCTCGAGAACGAGGCCGACAAGCTCAACCGCACGGCGATCAGCTCGCTCTTCGATCACCCGCGCGACGTCCTCGACGTCATCAAGTGGAAAGAAGTCTACGACACTGTCGAGTCGGCCATCGACATGACCGAGGACGTGGCCGGTCGGCTCCACGGGATCGTCTTGAAGAATGCCTGAAATATTCGTGCTCGTCGTGTTGGTGGTGGTGCTGGCACTGGCCTTCGACTTCATCAACGGGTTCCACGACACCGCCAACGCGATCGCGGCCAGCGTCTCGACCGGCGTGCTCACGCCGCGACGCGCGATCTTGATGGCGACCTTTCTCAACTTCGTCGGCGCGCTCGTGGGCACCGAGGTCGCGAAGACCATCGGCAAGGGCATCATCGACACCAGCATCCTGGAGTCGGGCGCGGTGGCGGGCCAGTGGGTCGTGATCGCGGCGCTGTTGTCCGCGATCTGCTGGAACCTGCTCACCTGGCATTGGGGCCTGCCGAGCTCGAGCTCCCACGCGATCATCGGCGGCCTGATCGGGGCTGCCGTTTCCGGCTATGGCTGGTCCAAGCTCAAGTGGGACGGCATCGAGACGATCTTCATTTTCCTGGTCGCCTCGCCGCTGATCGGCGGCCTGCTTTCATTCTCAATCATGGTGGCGCTCATGTGGATCTTCCGGCGGGCGCTGCCGAGCACCGTGACGAACCTCTTCAGGCCCCTGCAGATCTTCGCCGCGGCCTTCATGGCCTTCTCCCATGGCACGAACGACGCCCAGAAGGCGATGGGCATCATCACGCTGGCGATGTTCACCGGCGGCTACCTGACGGCTTTCGAGGTGCCCTTGTGGGTCAAGGTCGCGGCCGCCCTCGCGATGGCGCTCGGCACCAGCGCCGGCGGCTGGAAGATCATCAAGACGATGGGCACCCGCATCGTGAAGCTGCAGCCGATCAACGGCTTCGCCTCGGACACGGCGGCCGCGCTCACGATCACCACCGCATCGCACTTCGGCCTGCCGGTCTCGACGACCCATGTCGTCTCCGGCGCGATCATGGGCGTCGGCGCCACCAAGCGCCTTTCGGCCGTGCGCTGGGGCGTGGCGCGCACGATGGTCCTCGCCTGGATCTTCACGATCCCGATCACCGCCCTGCTCGCAGCTGCGCTTTATGCGATCTTCCGCTGGGCGCTGAAGTTCTAGTATGGAGATGGAAGTACTGTTTCTGGGCACCTCGGGTGCGGTTCCGACGCCTGAGCGCGGGCTGTCCGCGACGCTGATCAAGCGCGGCGGCGAGCGCGTGCTGGTCGATTGCGGCGAGGGCACGCAGCGCCAGCTGATGCGCGCCGGCGTCGGCATCAACCAGATCGGGGCGATCGCCCTCACCCACCTGCACGCCGACCACTACCTGGGCCTGCCCGGCATGCTCAAGACCTGGGAGCTTTGGGGCCGCCAGGAGCCCGTCGCGGTCTACGGCCCGAAAGGGCTCGCGAGTATGGTCTCGCTCTTCAAGCGCATCATCGGCTATACCACTTACACGGTGAGCTACCACGAGATCGAGCCGGGCTACACGGCGGCGCTCGACGGCTGGCGGCTCGAAGCCCTGCGCACCGATCACCGGGTCGCCTCGGTCGGATGGTGCTTCATCGAGGAGCCCCGGCCGGGCCGCTTCGACGTCGACCAGGCGCGCGCGCTCGGCGTGACCCCCGGGCCCGACTACGGCAAGCTGCAGCGGGGCGAAACCGTCACTGGCGCGGCCGGCCCGGTGACGCCCGCGCAGGTGCTCGGCCCCGGCCGCGCCGGGCGGCGCGTCGTGGTTACGGGCGACACGCGGCCCTGCCCGGCGGTGGCCGAGGCCTCGCGCGGGGCGGACGTGCTCGTGCACGACTCGACCTTCTCGAACGAAGCCGTCGAACGCGCCCGCGAGACCTACCATTCGACCGCCGCCGAGGCGGCCCAGCTGGCGCTCGACGCGGACGTGCGGCTGCTCGCGCTCACCCACCTGAGCTTCCGCCACTCGCCGCGTGAGCTGCTGGCTGAGGCGCGCGCGCTCAACCCGCGGGTGGTGTTGCCGCACGATCTGGATCGGATCGAGGTGCCGTTCGCCGAGCGGGGGGCGCCCGTCTATGTCGATCACCGCGCCGAGCGCGCGGCCCAGCGGGCAGCCGAGGCGGCAGCGAAGGCGCCACCCGCGCCGTGAGGTCGGCCAGACACCCTGTAGCTCGCCGCGGCTTTTTAGGTATATGAGGTAAGGACGGGTGCTCGGGGAGGCCCGACCCGGAGCCACCATGCAGAAATGCTTCTACCACGCCAAAACTGACGCCGCTACGACTTGCCTCGGTTGCAAGATGCCGGTGTGCGGCGCTTGCCAGGATGCCGGCAACAAGGGCTTCTGCGAGGCCTGCATGAAGCGGGTCACCGCGCTCGGCGAGCAGATCACGGATATGAAGAAGACCGGCATGGTCCAGAGCAGCCACAAGGCGACGATGCTCAAGACCGCGGGCCGGCCGACGAGCCAAAAGAACGTCACCTACTGCTTTCAACACTTCGACGTGATCGCGGCCGGCACCTGCCCCTCCTGCACCCGGTCGTTCTGCCAGGAGTGCCTCGACGGGAGCGGCATGTGCACGCATTGCGCCCGCCACGCCACGGCGCCCGCGCCCCCGCCACGCAAGAGCGGCGGCACGGGCGGCCTTCCGCGCACGGTCGCGGAGCGCCCCGCGACGGCCACCGCCGAGCGGCCCCGCCCCGCGAAGCCCGCCGTCGCACCGCCGGCCGAGCCGGCCGGTGGCTTGATGCAACCCGCCACGTTCTTCATCTTCGCGATCGTCGTCTTCCTGCTCATCGTGGCCTACAAGATGCTGTCCTGACGTCGCCGGAGGCCGCCCATGCAGAAGTGTTACTATCACGCCAAGACCGCCGCTGTGACCTCGTGCGTCGGCTGCAAGATGCCGGTCTGCGCCATGTGCCGCGATGAAGGCGCCAAGGGCCTTTGCGACCAGTGTGTCCGCAAGCAGGCCTCCGTGAGCGAGCCTGCGAAGGGCGCGAAGGCACAGGCGCCCGGCGGGCGAACCGCCGCGGCGCCGAGCGGCCGGACGGTCGGCGGCCCCACGCCCCGCACGACGCCCGGCCAGCGCAGCGACGTCGTGTATTGCTTCCGGCACCAGGACATCCGCGGCGAGCGGCAGTGCGTGACGTGCGCGCGCCACTATTGCCCGGCCTGTCTGAACACCTCCGGCATCTGTGGCGTCTGCGCGCGCGTGAACAAGGATGCCCAGGCGCGCGCGTTCGGCCCCAACGAGAAGGGCCGCGCGGTGTTCGCGGAGATGGAGGCGGCGAAGGCCTCGAAGCGCCTCAAGCCCCGCGACTACATCGTGGTCGGCTGCATGGTCCTCGGCCTCGTGGTCTCGTACAAGGTCATGACGCAGAAGCCCGCCAAGGTGGACACGACCCGCGAGACGCTCGAGCACATCAAGAACAGTGAGTTCTCAGCGGACGAGCTCGCGCTGCTCGCCCGCCTCAAGAGCGAGAAGCGCGTGAAGCTCAGCGATCCGGTCCCGGCCGCCGGTGCCGCGGGTGGCGCCGCGTCTTCGGGCGGCGGCGCCGCTACGCTACCCGCCGGCGGCGGCGCGGCGGCCGCGGCGGTGCCGCTCGAGATCCGTGCCGTGGCGCCGGCCGACGGCACGATCGTGGGCGGCACCACCTCGATTCGCGCGGCCGTCGCGGGCGCGCCCACCCGCGTCGTTTGCGAGGTGGACGGCACGTTGATCGGCAGCGATGCCGGCGCCGCCCCGCGTTTCTCGTGGAATACGCGCGCGGCGGGCAATGGGTCGCACAACGTGACGATCACGGCCTTCAACGGCTCAGGCTCGACCAGCACGACCTTCTCGCTGAACGTCTTGAACCGCTGACGGCTGCTGCCGCGGGCGTGCAAGGCGTCAGCGGTTGGAATACCAGGTGTCGGCGTAGCGGCTGCGCGCGGGCCCATGCGCAGGCGCCACGCGGGCGATCGCCCCGCCGACCATCCCGACCACGAAGCCGCCGATGTGCGCCCACCAGGCCGTGCCGCCTTCCGCGGCCGTGCTCGGCGCGCCGAGCGCCGCGAGGCCCTGGATCGACTGCAGCAGGAACCAGATCCCCAGGAAGACGAAGGCCGGGATGCGCAGCGTCGTGATCATGAAGCCGAGGAACACCAGCGTCGTGACGCGCGCCGCCGGGTGGAGCACGATGTACGCGCCGAGCACGCCGCCGATCGCGCCGCTCGCGCCGAGCGAAGGGAGCGCGCTGGTCGGCCCCGACCAGGCGTGCGCGAGGCTCGCCGCGATGCCGCACAGGAGGTAGAAGATCAGGTAAGCGGTGTGCCCCAGGCGGTCCTCGACGTTGTCGCCAAAGATGTACAGAAAGAGCATATTGCCCCCCAGGTGCATCCACCCACCGTGCATAAACATGGAGGTGAACAGCGGCGCGAAGTCCAGCATGCCGACGGAGCCGCCGCCCGAGAGCCTGTGGAGGTCCGCGAAGAACTCCTTCGGCACGACGGCGAAGGTGAAGAAGAAACGCTCGAGCCCCTGGTCGCCCAGCGAGAGCTGGTACAGGAAGACCAACACGTTCGCCGCGATCAAGGCGTAGGTGACCCAGGGCGTGCAACCGCTCGGGTTTTCGTCATGGATGGGCAGCATGGGGGGCGTCCTCCTGGCCCCAGCATAACCGCGCGGCGCGAGTCGGGTAAGATGGGGGTCCCCCACCCATCGAGAGGAGCCCGTTCCATGGATGCCGTCAGCAACGTCCGCGGCCTCGACCACGTCGCCGAGCTGCTCAAGGCGAACGATCGCTACTTGATCGTGCCGCACGTCCAGCCCGATCCCGACGCCTTCGGCTCGACGCTCGGCTTCGCGCTGCTGCTCAAGCAGCTCGGCAAGGACGCGGTCGTGTTCAGCGACGAGCCGATGCCCGCGAACTGCCGGTTCCTTTCGCAGTACCTGCCGGTCGCGTTCGAGCTGCCGGCGGACGCGCGTGAGCGCAAGCTCATCTTCCTGGACGGCGGCGAGCGCCACCGTCAGATCGCCACCGTGCGCGACTGGCCCACCTGGATGAACCTGGACCACCACCAGGGCAACGGCGAGTACGCCGAGTGGATCTACGTGAACACCGAGACCGCCGCGACCTCGCTGATTGTCGCCGAGCTCGCCGAGCACCTCGGCGTGGCATTCGACGAGGCGAGCGCCGCCTGTCTCTTCACGGGCATCCTCTTCGACACGCGCGGCGGCTTCATCACGGACCGCTGCGACGGCCCGCTCTTCCGGAAGGTCGCCCAGCTCGTCGACGCGGGCGCGCGGCCGGACGAATTGAACCGCCTGCAGAACGAGCAGGTCTCGATGCAGGATTTCCAGCTCTACGGCGCCGTGCTCGCCGAATTGCGCACGGCCGCCGAGGGCAAGATCGTCTACGGCGCCCTCTCGCGCGAGATGATGGAGCGCACCGGGGGCGGCGACCAGGCGATGGAGATGCTGACGCTGCACATGCCCAAGATCGTGGGCGGCGAGATCTACCTGCTCTTCAAGGAGAGCGAGCCCGACAAGATCAAGATCAGCCTGCGCTCGAAGGGACGGGTCGTCGTGAACGAGGTCGCCAAGCGCTTCGGCGGCGGCGGCCACCGGTTCGCGGCCGGCGCGCGCTTCGACGGGCCGCTCGCGGAAGCGATCGTGCAGCTGGTCGCCACCGCCGAGCAGGCCGTGCACGACCAGCTCGCCGTGCAGGCGTGAGCGCCAGCGATCCCGCGAAGTGACCACCGACCCGGACCTGGCGCTGTTCCTCGCTGGCATCGCCCGCTTCAACGCGGGCGATTTCTACGAGGCCCACGAGCGCTGGGAGGATCTCTGGCTGCGCAACCGCAGCGCGGCGCGGCCGTTCTACCAGGGCCTGATCCAGGCGGCCGCCGCCTTCCACCACCTCCAGCGCGGCAAGCCGGTCCCGGCCTCGCGCCTGCTCGTGGCCGCCACGGAGCGGCTCGCACCCTTCGGGCCCGTCTTCCTCGGCGTGGCGGTGGGCCCCTTGCTGGTTGATCTGGCCCGGGCGGACGCGCATGCTGGGGGGCACGGGCCGGCGCACCCCGCCGACCATACGCCGTCACGACCGCCCACGATCGCGTTCGAGGATCCCGACCCTGAGGCGTTTCGGCCCCACCGCGGCACCGAGCCGCGGCCCGTCGGCCGTCGCCGGGAGCCCGACGTGCGCCCCTGATCAGGAGGAACCGATGGTCGACCGCCTCACGGCGCTCGAAGCCCGCCTGCGCATCATGTCCCGCCGTCACTGGAGCTACCGCGTCGAGCGGCTCGGCGACGGCCTGTCGCTCTGGCGCGTGCGGGTCCCGGCGCGCGGCCGTGAGCTGGCGCGCGCCTGCGTCGCCGCGGGCATCCACGGCGACGAGCCGGCTGGCGTCGAGGCGGCGATGCGCCTGCTCGAATCCGGTGCGATTCCGCCCGGCGTTGCGCTCGACGTCTTCCCCTGCATGAACCCCGAGGGCCTGATGCGCGGCTCGCGCGAGGACGGTTGCGGGCGCGACCTCAACCGGGCCTTCCGCTTCGATCAGGCGCCACCGGCCCTGGCGGGCGACTTCGTGCGCGCCGAAGCGGGCCACCGCGTGAGGCTCTTCATCGACCTCCATGAAGACGATCGCCTGCGCGGCGGCTACGTGCTCGAGGCCGAGGCCGAGGGCGACGGGCTCGGGCGCACGATCGCCCGGGCCCTCGCCGCCGCCGGCCTGCCGCTCGCGCCTCGCGGCGAGTTGCGGCGGGCGCTGCTCGCGGACGGCGAGGTGAGCGAGGATGCGCGTCTCGGCCTCGGCGACGGCTGGTGCAGCGTGCCGCTGAGCGCGGTGCCGCGTGAGGGCGGCCCCCAGGCGGTCTGGATGCGTGCGCGCTGCGCGGACGCGGCCGTGACGGTCGAGACGCCCGCGCGGGCGGACCTCGAGCTGCGCGTGCGGGCGCACCTGGCGGGGCTCACGGCGGCCTTTCAGGCGATCGCCGGCCAGGTCCGCTTCGCCGAGCCCGTGCCGTCGCGCGCGCCGCGCCGGCCGCCGCACCGCCGTTGATCGGCCCGCGGTGCTATCATGGCGGGGTGAACACACCGCTCCTCGAAGCCGCCTGCGCGCCGTACCAGCGCCTGGCGATCGCCGGCACCGTGAAGAACGCCGGCAAGACCACCGCCCTCAACTACCTCATCGACCGCTTCCATGCCGCCGGTGAGACCCTCGGGCTCTCGTCCGTGGGCCGCGACGGCGAGGCCGTCGATCAGCTCACCAACCGGCCGAAGCCGCGCGTCCGGCCGCCGGTCGGCGCGCTCGTCGCGACCTCCCACGAGTCCGCGCTCTATTCCCAGGCCACCCTCCGCCTGATCGCGCCCACGCCTTTCCGTACAGCGCTCGGGCCGGTCGGCATCTACCGCGTGGAGGGGCCGGGCTACGTCGAGGTGGCCGGGCCCGTGAAGGTGAAGGAGGCGGCCGCGCTGCTCGCCCAGCTCGCTGCGCTCGGCTGCACGAAAATCCTGCTCGACGGCGCGGCCGACCGGCGGGCGTTCATCTCGGCCGGCGTCGACGGCTTCGTGCTCGCGACCGGCCTCGTGCTCGCGGATGACCCCGCGCAAATGGTCGACGAGACCCGCGCCGTGCTCGCGCGCCTGCAATTGCCGCAGCCGGCACCCGCCTGGGCGGCGAGCTGTGCGGCGAATCCGGGGCCGGGGGCGATCGTGGGCGAGGGCTTCGTGCCGTGGCCGGGCGCGAGCTTCCTCGACGGCCTCGAGCGCTTCGCCGGCTGGCTGCCTGCGGGCACCCTGGCCCTCCACGTGCCGGGCGCGCTGACCGACGGCCTGGCCGAGGCCCTGCTCAACGAACGCCAGCCGATCCAGGTGATCGTCCCGGCAGGTACCCACGTGCTCGCCTCGCGGGCGTTGCTCGATCGGCTGCTCGGTCGCGGCCAGCGGTGCTTTGCGCTGCGACCGCTCCATTGCGTCGCCATCACGCTGAACCCCACCAGCCCCGACGGCCGCGAGACCGACCCCGCGCGGCTGCTGACCGCCTTCCGCGCGGCCTTCCCGCAGCTGCCCGTGGTCGACGTGTGCCACGCGGCGGCGGCACGGGCCTGAGCGCATGCCCGTCTTCGAGGTCCGGCGGCACGGGCCGATCACCGAGTTCTTGATGGGGCCGACCGTGTTCGGGCGCCCGGCCATGCCGTTTCGCTGCTACCTCGTCGACGGCCTGCTGATCGACACGGGGCCGCCCAACCAGGCGCGCGACGTGGCGCGGCTGCTCGGCGAGTTTCCGATCCGCCAGGTCGTGAACACCCACCACCACGAGGACCACGCCGGCAACAACGCGCTGATCACCGCCCTGACCGGCATCACCCCGCGCGCGCATGCGCTGGCCGTGCCGCTGCTCGCGGCGCTCCCGCCGATCCAGCTTTACCGCAAGCTCACCTGGGGCGTGGCGCGCGACGCGGTCGTCGAGCCGCTCGGCGACGTGCTCGAGACCGAGCACCACGCCTTCCGCGTCGTGCATACGCCGGGCCACGCGCCCGACCACGTGGTGCTCGTCGAGCCGCGTGAAGGCTGGCTGTTCAGCGGCGATCTCTACATCCACGACCGGCTCAAGTTCTTACGCCGTGAGGAAGATCCCCATCAGCTGATCGATTCGCTCGACCGCGTGGCGCTGGAAGAAGTCGGCACGATCTACTGCGCCCACCGCGGGCCCGTGCCCGACGCGCGGGCGGCGATCGCCCGCAAGGCCGCGAACATGCGCGAGCTGCGCGAGGGCGTCCGCGCGCTCCATGCCCGCGGCCTGCCGGCGGGCGAGATCATGCGCCGCCTGATCGGCCGGGAGGGCTTCCTGTCTTACCTTTCGGCCGGCGACTTCACCTGCCTCAACATGGTGAAGGCCTATCTGCCGGATTGGCCCGGGCCCGCGCCGTTGCCGCCGCGGCGCGGCCCTGCCGGCTAGACGGGCAGTTGCTCGGCCGCCACGCGCTCGAGCGTGGTGATCGTCTCGATCAGCCAGTCGCGATAGGCGACATACTGCTTTTGACCGCAGCGCAACGCGAGGAACGGCCCGAGCGAGCTGTTCGCGGACGAGGGCACGTCGAGCCCCATTTTCAGCAGCTCGGCTTCGGTCGCGGCGAGATACTCGAGGCGGCGTTCCATCTCGTCCAGCTTCTCGCGCAGCTGGGGCAGCACGGCCGAGGCGTTGGTCACGCCGACCGCCCACACCCGCATCAACAGTGGGTCCTTGACCGAGCGTTTCTCGCCGTCGGCCGCGACCCAGGTGGTGAGCGCGGCCCGCCCTTCGCTGGTGATCGTGTAGACCTTCTTGTTCGGCTTCGAGATCTGGGTGACCACCTCGAAGGTGACGAGGCCATCCCTGGTGAGGGTGGCGAGCTCGGGATAAATTTGACTGTGTTTGGCGGACCAGAAGAAGCCGACCGTCGAGTCGAAGCGCTTGGTCAGGTCATAGCCAGTCATGCTTTCTCGGGCGAGCAGCCCGAGCAAGGCGAAGCGCAACGACATCCTAGACTCCCATCCCCATGCGTGAGCCTGCGAGCGCGAAGTTTCCAGCCACCGGCTGGCCCCAAACCCAACTTCAACGCACGCCCACCAGTTTCCAGCCTGGCCGCGCGCATGTCAAGCGTTTACTCACGCGGTATCATCAGCATTTCGGGCATTTCTGGCCATTGAAATGCCGTTGTCGCGTCCCCCAGAGCGTGTTCGGCAATCACGACCGAACTTTCCAACGGCGAGCGCGCCCGCTAGAATGTGGGCCCCGGGAGGTTCGAAGATGCACATTCCCATCGATCAGGCGCTCGTGAGCGAGGCGCGCACCCTGTCCCAGGCCATCGTCGACGAGATGATGACCTACATCCGCGCGCATTCCACCGTCTCGATCGAGCGGGCGGCGCTGCGTCTGCTCGGCGTCGACGGTGTCGACGCGGAGGGCGTGCCCTGGCCGAACCGCGCCGTCGACGCGATCCAGGCGGCAGGCAAGCTCGAGCGCGGCGCGTGCCACTGGCTCGCGGGCGCCTGCATCGCGCGCGAACTTTCGCCCCAGGCGGCGGCGGAGCTGCTCGCGAGCGCCGTGAGCCCGGCCGATTGGGCCACGTTCGACGTGGACCACGCGGCGCGCGACCGCTGGACCGTCGACCACGTCCACGCCGCGCTCGACGCATTGTGGGCGCGGCGCCACGAGCGTTCGAAGTTCAAAGACCGCCTCGGCCAGGGCCCGCTGCCCTGGCGCTACCTGATCGTCGCCACCGGCAACATCTACGAGGACGTGCCGCAGGCCGTGGCCGCCGCGAAGCAGGGCGCCGACATCATCGCGGTCATTCGCGCCACGGCCCAGAGCTTGATCGACTACGTGCCCTACGGTCCCACCTCGGAAGGCTCCGGCGGCACTTACGCCACGGCCGCCAACTTCCGGCTGCTGCGCCAGGCGCTCGACGAGACTTCCGAGGAGCTCGGGCGTTACGTGCAGGCGACGAACTATGCCTCGGGCCTGTGCATGCCGGAGATTTCGGTGCTGGCGGCGCAAGAGGGGCTCGACATGCTCCTCAACGACGCCCTCTACGGCATCTTGTTCCGCGACATCAACCTCTACCGGACGCTGACCGACCAGTACTTCTCGCGCATGGTCAACGGCTTCGCGGGCATCACCATCAACACCGGCGAGGACAACTACCTCACCACCGCGGACGCCGTCGAGGCTGGCCACACCGTGCTCTCGAGCCAGTTCATCAACGAGCGCTTCGCGCTCGCCGCCGGCATCCCGACCACGTCGATGGGCCTTGGTCACGCCTTTGAGATTGATCCTACACGTGAGAATGGTTTCCTCGATGAGCTGGCGATGGCCCAGCTCGTGCGCCAGATCTTCCCGGACCACCCGCTCAAGTACATGCCGCCGACGAAGCACATCACCGGCAACATCTTCCACTCGTACGCGCATCAGACGATGTACAACCTGGCGACGGTGATGACGAACCAGTCGATCTGCCTGCTCGGCATTCTGACCGAGGCCATCCACACGCCGTTCGTGGCGGATCGCTACCTGGCGCTGCGGAACATGACCTACATCGAGAACTTCGCGCGCGACCTCGTGGGCGAGTTCGACCTGCGTCCCGACGGCCGCATCGCCCGGCGGGCCAACCAGGTGCTGCGGGAGGCGGTCGATCAGCTCGGCCACATCCGCCGCATCGGCCTGGTGACAGCGCTCGGCGAGGGCGCTTTCGCCGACGTGAAGCGCGCGCCCGATGGCGGCAAGGGCCTCGCCGGCGTCTTCGAGAAGGGGCTGGACTACCACAACCCCTTCTGGGACGAGCTCGAGAAACGTGCCGCCTCCCGCCTCGTGTCGGCCTAGCGCCTGCGGCTCGAACTGTTCCTCAGGAGGACCCATGCGCATCTCGAACGGCCCCCACAACAGCGCAGCCACGCCGACCAGCGTGAACCTGCAGGCCGTGAAGGCTTATGGCGACACGCTGGATGATGGCGCCATGCAAATGAGCTTCACGCTGCCGATCCCGGCCGGGCGCCAGGCAGAGGAGGCGGCGAAGCTGCTGCTCGCGAAGCTCGGCCTCGAGGAGCCGTTGATCACGGCGATGGAGAGCATGGGGCCCGGGCTCACCTACTTCGTGGCCTACGCCCGCTGTCCCTACAGCGTCGACTACGCGTCGATCGACGTGCCGCTCGCGAAATACCCGGTGCTCGACATGGACGGCATCGACGCGCTCATCGAAGAGGAGTTTCGCCGGCCGCTCACGATCATCGGTGCCTGCATCGGCACGGACGCGCACACGGTCGGCATCGACGCGATCATGAACATGAAGGGCTACGGCGGCCATTACGGCCTCGAGCGCTACCGGATGTTCAACGCGATCAACATGGGCGCGCAAGTCGCGATCGAGACGCTGGTCGCCCGCGCCCGCGCCGAGGGGGCCGATGCCTTGCTCGTCTCGCAGATCGTGACGCAGAAGAACGCGCACGTCACGAACATGACCCAGCTCGTCGAGATGCTCGAGGCCGAAGGCATGCGCGACCAGGTGATCCTGGTCGCGGGCGGCCCGCGCATCTCTCACCAGCTCGCGACGGAGCTGGGCTTCGACGCGGGCTTCGGTCCCGGCACCTTCGCCGAGGACGTCGCGAGCTTCGTGGCCTTCGAGTTGATCCGCCGGGCGGGCAAGAGCGTCTAGGGGCCGTATAGCGTGACGCTGCATCGCGCATGGGCCTTTACGGCGGCGCTGGCGGTCGGGCTCGCATTCCCGCTCTACCGGGTACTGGTGATCGCCTTCAGCCAGATCGGTCTGGTCCGCACGCTCGGCGTGTGGGGCGCGCTGGTGGCGGTGCTGGTCGTCGTGGCGCTGCCGCTCGCGTGGGTCGCGTCGCGGGTCGGGCCGAGCCTCTCGCCCAACCGGGCGGCCCTGCTGCGGGGCGCTTTCTTCGGCCTGGCGATCGCCAACCTGGTGGCGATCGGGCTCTCGATCTTCTACAACCATCCCCGGCTCGCACCCCTGGCCGCCCAGCTGGCGGCCATGGCCATCGTCGCGGCCCTCGCGGCGCGCTACCTGACCGCGCCAGCGGAGGCGCGGGCGGTGTTCGACGCGATGCTCAATGCGGCCGGCCGCCTGGCAACCGCCGTGCCGGTCGTGGCCGCGCCGTGGATCGCCTACGCCGCGTGGCGTATGCCGCCACGGTTCGCCGCGAGCCCGCTGCCCGCCATCGGCAGTCCGGTGCGCAAAGACGCGCCGGCGCGCATTCTATTGGTCTCGTTCGACGCCTTGCGGCAACGCAGCGTCGACCTCGATCGTCCCCAAGGCATGACCCCGACGTTTGCGGCCGTCGCCCGCCGATCGTCCGTCTTCACGGCCTGCCGGGCCGCCAGCAACGCCACCCAGCAGAGCGTGCTCACGTTGCTCACGGGCGTCAGGCCCCACCTGATCGTGCCCCATCTGCAAAATCGCAGCGGCTTCGTCCGGCAAGGCGACGTCACCGGCATCGCGGCCCACCTGGCGCCGGCGGGCTACCGCAGCCATTACGTGACGATGATCGTCAGCCCGGCGATGTTCGGCGTCACCGAGGAGTTCGCGAGCGGGCACTGGTACACGTCGTTCCTGCCCGACAACGATTTGAACACCCGGTCGTTCGTGCCCGTCGGCGAGCTGATCGGCTGGGTGTTGCGCAACGTCCGGCCGCCCGATCCCAGCCATACGCGCTCGCAGCGCAACGCTGTCTTCGCCGTCCGCGAGAGCTTCGACCGCGCGCGGCGGCTGCTCGCGGCGCCCGGCGAGCGAACGTTCGTCTGGCTGCATGTGGGCGCGCCTCATGAGCCCTATGTGGACGTCCCGGTGCGTGATCTCGGCGGCACGTTGCGCCCGGGCAGCTACCGCAAGATCCGCGGGACCCAGCTCGCCAGCGCGACGCCAGCAGAGCTGCAGCGTTACGAGGCGATCTACGAGCACTTCGTGAGGTTCGTGGATGCAGAGCTGGGGTTGTTCGTGAAGGGACTCGAGGCGGATGGGACGTGGGATGACACGCTGGTGGTCGTGACGAGCGATCATGGCGAGCAGTTCCGGGTCGGGCAGCCCGCCCATGGCCATGCCGCGCTCACCGAGGACGTCGTCGCGGTCCCGCTCCTGATCCGGACGCCCCACCAACGCAGGCCAGCCCGGTCCGATACCGTCGTCGGGACCGAGGACGTGCTGCCGACGGTGCTTGCGCAGGTCTTCGTCTCCCCGCCGCCCTTCGTCGGCCGGTCGCTGGTGCCCGGGCCGCCGCCGGCGTCGCGCACGCTCTACGCCTGGGCGCGCTTCGATCACTTCGCGGTGCAGGGCGCACCAGACGGGGCGATCGCCGCCTACCGCGATCGGTTCAAGTACGAGAACGACCTGGGCGGCGGGCGAGAGGCCCTCTACGACCTGGCCCGCGATCCGCAGGCCACGCGGGATGTCCGTTGGCTCTTCCCCGCTGTGTTCGAGTCGCTGCGGGCCAACGTCGTCCGCGACGGACTCATCGACCGGCCCGGCGCGGTGCGTTGAGGCGCCGGATCAGGTCTCTTTGCGCCAGAGGCGCTTCCACGGCAGCGGCCCGATCCCCAAATTGATCCCCGGCGCCACCGCCGGAACGGGTGATTGGCGGGCCTCTCGGAGCTCGCCCTGCAAGCGTTGTAGCTCGCCCTGGAGGTAAAACGTCTTTTGCTGGAAGGTCGCTGCGGCCTCCTGGGCGCGGCGGAGCTCGGTCTGCAGACTTTCGAGCTGGCGATCCTTCCCGGCGAGCTGTTCGAGCACGTGCTCGAGCGAGCGGCTGAGACGATCGAGCGCGTCACCGGCCGCGGCCGCGGGCGCCACCGGCACCACCGAGGTCAGGGCCAAGGGGAACTCGTCGATGGGGGTTTCGATGCAGGCGCCCTCGTCCTCCTGCGCCGGCGCCGCTGCCCCGTCGCTCAGCTTGAGCACGCGCCGCACCGAATGGATGCCATGGCCGTCGCGGATCAGGTGATCCGCCGCCTCGAGCACGTCGATCATGGCCGGATCGAAGAGCAGCTTGTTGCGCGACCCGCGCGCGGCGGCGGGAAGGCCTAGCTGATGGATGCGGTGCTTCAGGGTCGAGATCGGGATGTTGCCGAGACGTCGGCTCAGGTCTTCCAGGGTGTATAGGTCATCCACGCGGTCGCGTCTCCCAGGGGCCGGACACGACGCTCGTCTGCGCCGGCTTCCCCTTGGTTGTCTCAGATCAGGCGTGATTTTACAAGCTGGCGATCGCCCGTGACGCACGGAGAGCGGCCTCTGACGGGTTAATCAGCCCTTACTCGAATTACAAATGTTTACGCGATCGCGGCGAAATCGGCTTGCGGAGATCAGGCCGCCTGGGTACTATACTTCTCGTGTCGACGAGGTCGCGGCGCCGAACGGAGCCCTCGGGGTAATGCCCGAGCGAGGAACCTGGCGGATCTACCGGACCTCATACCGCGCAAGCGGACCGAATCTCTCCTGTTTTCGGCCATCACAAATGTCGAAAACCGTGCGGAAGAGCCGACACGAAGCCAGGCCACCGGGAACCCGGGGGTTGACGTGGAAAGACCCACCTGAGACAATGGTCTTCTGCGCACGGATTATTAAATGCCCGTTAGGGTTTTATTAAGAATCTGTTGGTCGCAACCGTTGAGCCGATCTTGAGGCTTGACAGAGTGAAGCCGGTATGCAATACTGTGTTTCACGCCGCCAGGTTAAAGTCAAGCCAAGGTAACACTAAGGCTCGACGGTGCTCTCGGCGGTAGGACCTTGACAACTGAATAGCCAAGCGAACGCACCAAGCTCTTGTCAATTCGAAAAGAGCAAAAGAAGAGCCGGTCTAGAGATAGACACGGACTCGACGAAAAGTATTTTTCGGAGAGTTTG
>JAKFEW010000106.1:0-17798 GCA_036675505.1 Candidatus Sericytochromatia bacterium | reverse complement strand
CTCGGTCACCGCGCCGCTGCCCACGCCGGTGCGCGCCGTGGCCCCCGCCAGGCCCGCGGCGGCGGGGCGTCCAGGCCCCGACCACGCCGCCCCCGGCCTGGCCGACCGGGCCCGCCTGCAGGGCCGCAAGGGCCTCGAAGCGGCCCACCGGCTGGCGACCGACGTGTTGAGCTACGTCGGGCCGCGCCTGACGCTGGTGCAGACCGCGCTCGGCACCACCGGCCTGCCCGGCCCCCGCCGCGAGTGGGACGAGGTGGCCAAAGCGATCCCGCCCGCCGTGAGCGCGGCCGGCATCGCCCAGCCGATGGCGCCCTGGGTGCCCAAGCTGGCGCGGCTCTTCCTCGCCCAGTCGGACGCCGCCCGCCGCGCGCTGGTCGCGGTGAACCAGTGGACCGTGGCGCGCAACCTGCATGGCGAGGCGGAGCAGCTGCAACAGCGCCTCGTCGGCCTGCCGCCGGACGCAGAGGCGCGTGTGATCGCGAACTTCCCCACCGGGCAGTATCACGGCGCGCTCTTCCCGCTCGGCAACTTGCACCGCCAGTTCGCCGACATGCCGCACCTGAGCACGCTCTTCCCGCCCCAGCCGGGCCCCTCCGCGGGCTGAGCCACAGGGGTTAGTCGCCTGCTCAGCGGCGGTATAGTGCCGTCAGCGCCGGCAGCCTGCCGGTCGGGCCGGCCTGGCGCTGGCAGCCACGGCAGCGGGACGGTCGAGGGCCATGGGGACCACCTCCTCGGACAGCCAGCGTGAGGAACGGCGCGGCCGCGTGACGGCGCGCCGGCTGCCGCTCGTGCTCGCCCTGGTGCTCGGCCTGACGGCCTGCCCGGCCGGCAG
The DNA here is from genome assembly GCA_036675505.1 of Candidatus Sericytochromatia bacterium. Lineage (GTDB taxonomy): Bacteria > Cyanobacteriota > Sericytochromatia > S15B-MN24 > JAQBPE01 > JAKFEW01. Next base: position 16,966 of record JAKFEW010000106.1, on the reverse strand, counting down.
CCCCACCAGCGGGCCGAAAGGCGGCAAGCCCAAACCCACGGCATCCGCGAAGGGCAACCCGCTCGACGTCGTAAGCCAGGGCGGCGCCCTCATCGGCGACGCCGGCGCGAGCATCATCGGCGACGCCGGCGCCAGCCTGATCGCGAACAACGGCGGCCAGCTGATCGGCAAGGTCAAGATCCCGACGGGCCTCGTCGCGAACAACAGCGGCAGCCTGATCTCGGACAAGGGCGGCGCCGTGATTTCGAACCACGGCGGCGCGATCATCGGCGACGCCGGCGCGAGCCTGATCCGACTTCGTCAGTTCCCTTCGGTCATCGGCAAGACCAAGCTGCGCCTGCTCGCGGTGCCCGACGCGCCCGCGGCCGGTTTCACGGTCACGCTCTGCGACGCCGGCGGCACGCCGTTCAAGGACGCCGCGGGCAAGCCCTTCCAGGCCACCACCGACGCCGGCGGCGGCTACGCCTTCGCGCGCACGCCGCGCGGCGCGAGCCTGGTCGCGCGCGTGGACCTGCCGCCCGAGGTCGGCCCGATGGTCGCGTACGTGCCGGACGCCGAGCCGGGGGCTGCGCGCGAGGTCGACGTCGACGGCACCTCCACGCTGGTGATCGGCTTCGTGCTCGAGGCCTACGTACGCTCGCAGCCCAGGCCGCGCGACGTGCTCGCCAAGCTGCCCGCGGGCGTCGAGGCGGACACGCGCGCCAAGGTCGCGGCGGCGCTCGGCGACCAGTGGCCGGCGAAGCGCCTCGACGCGGCGGCCATCCGCGCCGCCATCGGCAGCCTGCGCGCCAGCGACGCCAGGGTCGACGGCCAGTTCGCTCACGTGAAGAGCCTGCTGGTGGCCGGCCTCGCGGACCTGGGCGACGGCCTCGCGGCGACCAAGGTCTCGCTCACCTACCCGTACGCCGTCGCGCGGCTCTCGGACGGCAGCCTGCTGATCGCCGAGCGCAACGCCGACCGCGTGCGCCGCCGTTGGCCGGACGGCACGCTCACCACCTTCGCGGGCAAGGCCGGCGCGCGCACGCTCGGCGACGGCGGTCCGGCCGCGGACGCCTACGTGGCCCAGCCGGTCGACGTGGTCGTGAACGCGCAGGACGACGTCTTCGTCGCCGATTTCGGCAACCACCGCGTGCGCCGCATCGACGGCAAGACCGGCGTGATCACCACCGTCGCGGGCAGCGGTGCGGATCCGAGCGGCACCGAGGGCTTCAACCCGCTCGACGGCCAGCCGGCGCTCGCGGCGAGGCTGAACCACCCGGTGGCGCTGGCGCTCGACGCGACCGGGCGCGTGATCGTGAAGGGCAACAACGGCACCTACAGGGTCGAGGCGGACGGCCAGCTCAAGGGGCTTTCGACCGATGACGAGAACTTCCCGGACGCCCTCGCCGCAGGCCCCGGCGGCACGGTGTACGCCTACCAGCACGACTCGGGCCACGTGAGCACCCTGGTCGGCGACGGGTTCCAGCACCTCGCGGCCGTGCCGGCCAGGCCGCTGGACGACGAGAGCCGCCTCGCCGTCGCGCCGGACGGCGAGGTCTACCTGGCCGACAAGACCCAGGTCTGGCGCTGGGATCGGACGGCCTGGTCGGCGCTCCCGCTCGATTTCCGCCGCTCGCAGCTCAAGGGCCTGCGCGCCGAGGCGGATGACGTGATCCTCGCCGACACCGACACCAACCGCATCTGGCGCGTGGCGCGCGCGGGCGGCGCGGGCACGCAGCTCGCGGGCCTGGTGCCGGCCTCCGGCGACGAGCCTGTCGCGCCGGAGCGACTCGGCCTCAACCGGCCGACGGCGCTCGCGATCGACCGCCAGGACAACCTCTACGTGGCCGACGGCCTGAACAACGTGGTCTGGAAGCGCCGCCCGGACGGCCTCTACGTGCGCTTCGTCGGCAAGCCGGACCGGGCGGCCGAGGCGCCGACGACCGCGGCGGTCCCGGCCGCGCAGACGCCGATCGACGCGGTGCTCGCCGTGACGGCGATGGCCGACGGCCGGGTGCTGCTCGTCGAGGGCTCGGTGAGGGCCGTGCGGCTGAGCATGCGCGAGGTCACGCCGGACGGGATGATGAAGGTGCTGCCGTTCCCGCTCGGCGTGCTGTTCCCCTTCACGCTCACGCCCGCGGCCGACGGCGCGCTGCTGCTCACCGACATCGCGCTGCGCCAGGTCTACCGCGTGAGGGGCGACCAGGCCGAGCCGCTCGCGCCGATGTTCCAGCTCGAGCAGCCGACCGGCCTGGTGGCCGCCCCCGACGGCACGATTTACGTGGCCGACGCCAAGCAGCACGCCGTCTACAGCCTCGCCGACGGCGCGCTCACCCGCGTGGCCGGCGGCAACGGCGAGGGCCTCGGCGGTGACGGCGGGCCGGCCGCGGCCGCCCGGCTGAACTTCCCGCTCGGCCTGGCGCTCGACGCCGCCGGCCGGCTCTACGTCTCGGACTCCCGCAACGACCGCGTGCGGCGCATCGACCTCGCCACGGGCACGATCACCACGGTGGCCGGGCCCGGCGGCCTCGCGCTCACGGGCACCGCGCCCGACGAATCGCTCAAGGAGCCCATCGGCCTGGCCTTCGACGCCGAGGAGAACCTCTACATCGCGGATTCGGGCCACAACCAGGTCAAGCTGGTCAAGCGCGCGGCCCTCGGGCCGTAGCCTGTCGCCAGGCCGGTCGCCGCGGAACTCCGGCGGTGTGGTCTCATCGATTAGGGCCCTGAGTTCGGGACGTGTTCGCATTTTCGCTCCTCAAAACATCGCTTCGGGCGAGGAGATCAGGCCTTATACTGGAATCAGCGAACAGGCCGCCGGGTTTCAATTCCACGGCGCCTTGCTTGTTGGTCGCCTGGGTATCAGGCACCTACGTCCGAAGGCCTCCGGAGGTGAATGATGGCGAACAAAGATGAACTGCATCGCCTGATCGACGAACTGCCCGAAGCGCTCGCCGGGGAGGTGCTCGACTTCGCGCGCGCGGTTCGCCAGAATGACTTACGTCGTTCTCGTGAGGCTGCGCTCGCCGCGTTCGGCTCCGTTCCGCACGACGACGAGCCTGAAACAGCCGACGAGGCGGCCGCCGTCGCGGCCGCAAAGGATGAGCCTGGTTCGAATATCAGCTCCGCCGAGGCGCGTCGCCGGCTATTGGGATGAATTGGTCCTGGGAACTGCGTCCGGCGTCCGAGCGAGAGTTGAAGAAGCTCGATCGCAAGTCCGTCGCAAGCGTTCTCGATGCGCTTGACCGCCTGACTTCCGAAATGGCGGAAAATGGGCGGCCTGCTCAATCGGACACCAAGAAGCTGAGGGGTCTCGAAAACCAGTTCCGGCTGCGCGTCGGCAGCTATCGCATCCGATATGAAGTCGAGTTTCGAGAGAATAAGAGCGAGCTGGGGGAACTATCGCTCGAGGGGGTCATTGTCGTCATTCACGTGCTGAATCGGCGCGAAGCCTATTGAGGATACAGTCAATTCGCGTGTCGTAATCGAGGCGTATTGATTTCGAATGACGAGGAGATCGTCGCGTCTGAAATCACATGGCGGGTCGTCCCGCGCTCACACCGGCCTCCTACGATTTTACATAAGATGGACCTCCACCTTCGCGCCGATGAAGGGGAGGGCCCAACGGATGGTGACCACCGAGGATCTGGACTGGCGGCTCTGGCTCGCCGAGAACCTGTTGCGCGGGGTGGCGCCGGAGCACCTCTGCGAGGTGCTGGCGGGCCAGGGCCTCAGCGCGACGGCCGTGCAGGCCGAGCTCGCCGCGCTGGTGGCGCACCCCGCCTACCGCGTCGCCAGGCGCCTCGCCCATGCGGTGGCGCGCTCGCAATCGCTCGACGCGCGGGCGCGCAAGCTCGCGGTGTACACCGGGCTGCCACCGGGCATCCCGCGGCGTGCGAACCTCTCGGTCGAGGCGTTCTACCGCGAACACGTCGCCCCCAACACGCCAGTGGTGCTCCCCGACGCGCTCGCCGCCTGGCCCGCGCTCGGCACCTGGTCGCCGGCCTACTTCCGCGCCCGCGTGGGCGAGGCGCGCGTGCGGGTGATGACGGGGCGGGATGCCGATCCGCGTTACCACCAGAACCAGGAAACGAACTGGGTCGAGATGGCCATGGCGGCGTACGCGGACCGCGTCGAGGCCGTGGGCGTGAGCAACGATTTCTACATGGTCGCGAGCAACCGCAACCTCGCACGGCCAGAACTGGCGCCGCTCATGGCGGACCTCGCGCCGATGCCGGCGGTCGTGGAGCCCACCCTCACCGCCGACCGGTGCCAGATGTGGTTCGGTCCGGCCGGCACGCGCACGCCGCTCCACCGCGACACGCACCCGGTGCTGCTCTGCCAGGTGCTCGGCCGCAAGGTCTTCCACCTGGTCCAGCCCCGCGAGATGGCGCTGGTGCTCCACGAAGAAGGCTACTACGCGCCACTCGACCTCGAAGCGCCAGATTTGGCATGCTTTCCGGATTTCGCCGACGCCGAGGTGCTCACGGTGGAGCTGGGGCCGGGGGACGCGCTCTACATTCCCTGGAACTGGTGGCACCAGGCCCGGGCGCTGGACGTGAGCATCTCCGTCACGCTCGACCAGTTCAGGCGGCCTGAGGATATCCGGCCCATGGCGCGCTGTGAAGGAGGCTGTGAATGAATTCACGTTTGCCCGGGATGGCGCTCTGCTCGTTGGGCGCCCTGGCCGCCTGTACGCCCGCTCCGACGGCCTTGCCGACGGCGCAGGAGCCGACGCCTACGCCGTCGACCGCTCCTTCGGCGCCGATGTCCACTGCGCCAACTCCAGCCCCTTCGGTCGCGCCGACGCCGCTGAAGTCTGCGTTCCCGCATAACACCCCCTGGCCAGAGTTCTCCGCGTCCGCACCGGGCGGAGCAAACGTGATCTTGTCCGGAATGGTCTACGACGAGACAGGCGAGACCGTCGACGGCGCGATCATTTCCGTGAGATCGCTCGACGCCTCGGTACCCTACAGGGGCTCTGCCACCTCGCAAGCTGGCTCGTGGGTCATCAACAACGTGCCGGAAGGCGCGAACGTCGAGATTCTCGCCACCAAGGAGAGCTGGACCACCCGCCGGCGCGTCGGTTCCTTCGAAAAGACGCGAACCGGCCAGCGGAATGTCGTGAATTTCGGCGCGAGCGGCGAGGTGAGTTCAGACGACCCTGCGGGAGGCGCCTACTTCCTCTCGGACCGACCCGAGATCGTCGAGACGGCGCCCGTTCACGACGCCAGGGATGTCGACTCACGCAGCCTGACTTATGCCATCAAGCTGAGCGAGCCGCTCGACGCGAAGAACCAGCAGCGATTCAGCGAAGCCATCCGAATCTTCCCCGGCAACCGCGAGGCCGCGCCCGGGCCGCTCGACGCGGCGGGCGCACCGATTGGCGAGGCATCGTACCGCGATCTCTCGCGAATCTCGGATGGAAACCCGAGCGAAGCCGGCAGCCAGACGGACTACCGCATCGACCCTGCCGATGGCGGAACCTGGGCTTACGCCTTGGCTGAAGACGTCGCCTTCATGCGCGACGCGCGCACCCGCGCCACCGTCACCTGGGACGCCGCCGGCCTCGCGGCGACCCTGACCTTCCGAGCCCCGCTGATCGCCGCCGAGAACGGCTCGGCTCGCTACCAATTCGGCCTCGTGGCTGGTAACGAGCTGAACCCGCAAATCCGGGACGGCGAGCGCAACCAACTGGGCACCGACCGCACGAACAGTCCGGATCGTTACCCGGACCCCGGCTTTCTGATCCACAACACGATCAGGCGCGTGGATCCTTCGCTGCCGTCGGATGCCAGGCGCGCGGACGTCCGCTGGGCGGCCACCCACCGGATGGTGTCGGCCTTCGACGTCGCCCGCGACGAGATGCCGCCTAAGCTGCTGGGCGTGACGTACGAAACGATCGGCAAAGATAGCCGGATCGCGCTGCGGTTCAGCGAGCCGATGGCCGCCTACAACGGCCGGACGCGCGGCCATAGCTCACCCAACCTGCGATTCGTCGACACCGAAGCGCCGGATACCCCGGGCGCCGACGTGAGCGAGGGCGCCGAGGCCGACCCGCTGGCCCTGTTTTCGTTCGCCGTCGGCGAGGACATCGATGACGCCGCGAGCACCGATCTCTCGGACGGCCCGGCCGTGCGGGCCTACGACGCCACGCTCACAGCTACGCGCTTCGGCGCGGAACTCGCCGATCGCGGCAGGGCTTTCCGGTTCTTGCGCGCTAACCTCAGCCAGAAGCGCCGCGCGGAGCTGGTGGCAGGGCAAGACGACGGGCGCATCACGATCGAGATAGACCCGGACGATCCCGCCCATCTCTACATGTACGTCTTCAACCGGGCACTCATCTTCGATGGCGCGCTGTCAGCCCTCAAGGTTCAAGTCGAGGGTCTACAGGACCCCGCCGGGAACCGCATCCGCGCCGCTGACAGCACCGCCACTGGCAAAATGTGACCACCGGCTCCCGTGCGAGGACGGGTTCAGGGGAAAGGACGCGGCGGCTCGTCGTCCGGCACCACATCCGTCGGGATCATGCGGAACTCCTCGGTGCACTCCTCGCGCTCATGCGCAGGCTCGCTGGACTCGAAGGTGTGGCGCCGCGCGGCGACGGCCCGCGCCGTGAGCCAGACGACCGCCATCAGCGCGACCACGAACAGCAGGATGCGCAGCGTCGCTTCGAGCAGCGCCGCATTCTCGTTCACTTCCATAGATTTACGGCGAGGGGACTGCCTGCGTTAGCTGGCTGGGGAATCGCCGTGCGGACGGTGGCCCGCTGTGCGATCCGCCGAAAACCTCGCCTTCCTCCTTTCTTGCGAACTAATGTTCGATGTGCTACCTTGGACATGCCGTCGAGCTTAAATTGCTGGCGGTGCCTCGCAAGAGGCCCGATCCTTGACAGTAGAATGAATAGGCGGTTGTGGCACCGAATACCCGTGCCACGTAAAATTCGTTGGGTGTCCTCGTATAGGATCAACCCGAGAGCCAAGCTCTCACGGCCCGGACGGGGCCTTGCATCGCCAACGTAGCGGGTTGCCGCAGGCGTTGATGCAGAAGCCGCTCGGTTTACCGAGCGGAGTCGTCACCCTCTCGCCCGCCGATGCAGGCACTCGCTGTTCTCACCGTATCACGGGAGAGCCGGCGATCAGCGCGACGAGGAAGCGTTTCGGACCAGGCGCGCGCTGCCGCGGCCTAGGGTTGTGCCGAGCTCATGTGCTTGTTCCGCGCGACGGCCTGACGCAGGCGGTGTGTCGCACGCGCGGCTCGCTTGCGCATCCCGCCGGCCTCTTCCATTTCGTCGGGTACGGGCGGGGCGAACGTGACCAGAGGCGACGTCCCCGACAATCCCCCCGCTGGCGTCTCGGCCCACCGCGCGAGGAGGTGCGCCGACACGGCGCCAATGAGGTACACGGCCACGGTCATCGCGTAGAGCATCATGGCGAGCGCCACCGCGCGGCCGCCCAGCGTGCGCGGCGCGAGCTCCGACCCGATCGTGGTCATGAGCGCGGCGCTCCACCAGAGCGCGTCGCCGAAGGTGCGAACCTGGCTCGCGGGCTCGCCCCGCTCGAGCATCGAGACCGCCAGCGCGCCGGCCACCGTGACGATCGCCGTCAGGCCGATCAGGTAGCCGATCTGGTAGATGCGCAAGAACCACCACAGCCCCTGCATGCCCCGCCCCATGAAGGCCGTGAGCTGGAGGAACGGCAACGGCAGCGCCGGGATCATCGACATGACCGTCAGCGCCTGGAAGACCCTGAACATCGGCAGGAGCACGACCAGCACGTCGAACCAGTGGGTCTGCAAATAATGCAGCCGGTCCCCGGCGAGCGCGATCTTCACGCCGAACTCGAGCGCGAACGCGCCCCAGATCACCCAGGTCGCGAGGTCGAGCCAGCGCCGGACGGGGGCGTCGGGGGCGATCGCGAGGTCCACCAGGGCGATCCCCAACATGCCCACGGCCAGCAGCGCCATGGTCACGTCCAGCGCCCGGCCGATCCGGTCGACGCGCACTTCTGGTTCCAAGCCCGTACCTGCCATGCTGGACTCCACCTGCCCGGATCATAGGCACCGAGCCGCACACGGACAAGGCAAGCTCATCTGTCTCGACCGACGCACCGCGCGGCGGGTATGTTCGGAGCACCCCGACCGCCCCTGCCAGGAGGCCCGCATGGCCCGCCCCGATTTCCGTCCCGCCTTCGGCCAGCACCCCGTTCCCCAGCTCCTCGACGACCTCGGCGAGTTCGGCGCGGACGCCAAGGGCTACTTCAGCGGCCGCTTCAAGCTCGGCCCGGAAGACGCCACGGCATGGCTCGGCGGCCCGGAGCACGCGCACGAGTTCGCGCTCTTCGGCCGCGACGCCGACGGCTCGCAGTACGGCTTCTGGCTCTACGACGGCCGCACGCCGGCCGACGCGCCGATCGTGTACCTGAGCGCCGGGCACAGCGGGAGCACGGTGATCGCAGCCTCGCTCGAGGAATTCCTGAGCCTGCTCGCGCTCGACGTGACGGACCTGGGCCTCTTCTACGACGAGGCGGACCGCCCGCGCAAGCACTCGCCGGCGCATGCCGATTTCGTCAAATGGCTGGCCGATTGCTTCGAGCTCAAGCCCGCGACGCAGGCCGCGCGGGTGGTGAAACGCGCCGCGGCCGCCCACCCGTCGCTCGCGACGCGGTACGGGCGCAAGGGCGCCTGAAGCGGGTATCCTCAGAAAGCGCCGGCGTCCGGCAGTAGCAACGGCCGGTGTTCCTGGCGCCCCGTCGCGATCGGCGCGAAACGAATGGGCCTGGTCGACCGCGGCAGCGAGACGTAATGAAAGGTGGTGCCGCTCCAACCTGGCCCGAAGTTCCGCCACGCCACGGTGTGGATGAGCCAGGAATCGCCGGCGTCCTCGACCCCCACCACCTCCACCATCGCGAAATCCTCGCGCCTGGCGACCACCAGCACACCTCGCCCCTGAGTCAGGTCCCGGGCCAGGAGCTGCTCCCGAAACTCGGCGGCCATCCGGAATCGCGCCAGGATTTCGTCGCGCTCCTGGCTGGAGCCGAAGACCAGGGCCTCGAGCGGCGGACCGTCGTCGGGTGGGGGCTCCATCCAGCCCCGTGGCCCCACCTCGAACGCCACCGAACGGGCAGCCAAGGCATCACGCAGGGCGGTGTTGCAGACCGGCACGGCGAGATCGACGCGCCGATGCGTGCCCAGATCGAACACATGGCCGATGATGTGCGCGTCCGGCACGAAGAACGGGCGGCCATCCGGCAGCTTGGCGTCGTCCAGGCCGAAGGTGAGCTGCCAACGCCCCGTGCCGTCGACCCTCGCGGTCCGACGGACGACGTCACCCTCGCCGAAGCGGTTGCGGGTGCTCTTCCACTCGATGATCGCCTCGGCACCCGCGAAGCCCTCGCCCGCCACGGTGACTTGATCGCCTGCGCAAGGAAAGGCGGGCTCCATGCTCACGCGAGGGCGCGCAGGCATCTGGACCGGCGGGCATCCTTCGCCCGAGGATCCGAACGACATCTCACCCCAAACGACCACCGGCTCGGCCGGGGCGTCCACGATCAAACGCAATGAGGGGGACTCCCCGGGCGAAAGCACGAGGTCACCCCCGCTTGTCGTCGGACCCATGCGGTGTTCCGCCACGAAGGAAATATGTACTTCGCCCTGGACGTCGACCACCGCGTCGCCGACCTGGACAGCATGGGCAGGTGGCGAGGTCGCATCACCCCAGGCGTCTTCCGGGATCTGACGATACCCTGGGAGGAGCCACGCGGTGGCCCGACGCGCCGCGGGTAAGCCACGCCCCACGAGCGTCACGGGGGCACCGAGACACGGCGTCTGGGGGGCGAGCGCAAGCGTGGGCCCCGACGGAGGGGGAACCGACGTCGTCGGTGATGGCGGCAAAAAGGGCCCTGGCGGCGTGAAGCGGCCTCCGGGCACTCGCGGCGTGACCTGGCCACCGGGGACCGGCGATGCGATCGGCGGGGGGGTCCCGATGCTCAGCGTGCTCCCCGCCGTGATCATCGGGAGGCGCTCCCCTTCGGGAGCGACCGTCTGGCAGGCGAAGACGGCGGTCGCTCCCACAACCAGCCCCAGCGAGCGTCGGAGCGAATCGAAACGGACCACGCACCAGTCCCTCCAGGACGACTATGCCGGATCTCACCGCGACGACCTATGAGCAAAGGTCCACCCGCCATGTGATCCTGATCAAAGGAGACAGCTTCTTCGGGCCCAAGGCGGGGCATGGTTCACAGGTACGTTCGTTCCGATCAGGAGGGCCCCATGGCCGATCCCTTGCCCCTGCACATCAACCTCGCCGACGTCCCCTGGGAGGACTACGACAGCGAGGGCCGCTACGGCACCCACGACCAGGTCCTCGCGAAGCACGTCACCCAGCAGCGCCTCGACCTCGCGATCACCCGCCTCGCGCCCGGCAAGACCAATGGGCCCTACCACTTCCACCACGTCGGCGAGGAGCTCTTCGTCGTGCTCGAGGGCTCGGGCCAGCTGCGCCTCGGTGGCCAGACCTACAGGCTGCGCCCGAACGACGTCGTGAGCTGCCCGCCTGGCCCCGAGGGCGCGCACCAGTTCATCAACGACACCGACCAGCCGCTGGTGTACATGGCCATCAGCACCGAGGATGATTTCGAGATCGCCGAGTACCCGGACTCCGGCAAGGTCATGAGCTACGTCCGCCGCGACGGCCAGACCAAGCTGCGCCACATCTCGCGCGTCGCGGACGCGGTGGACTACATGGCCGGCGAGCCGGTCTGACCCACGGGGGCGCTTCTATGCCTTCTTCACGAACTCGGTCTTGAGCACGAGGCCCTTCACTTCCTTGGTGTTGGCCTCGACCTCGTCGCTCTTCGAGGTCAGGCGGATGTTCTTGACCAGCGTGCCGCGCTTCAGCGTGACGTTCGCGCCTTTGACTTTCAGGTCCTTGATCAGGTGGACCGAATCGCCGTCGGTGAGCTCGTTGCCGTTGCTGTCTCGCACTTCCATCATCGCGTCCCTTCGTTGCGTGGTTGCTTGCGCCCCCAGTATAGCAACGTCGGGCCGGGCTGGTCGTCAGACCGGCGGACGGGTCCGCCAGAACTCGACGACGTCGAACTTCTTCTTGCGCTTCCATTCCTCCGCCTTCTCGGCCGGCAGGGCTTTGAGCTTCGCGATCAACGCCTCGCCCGCCGCGACCGGCGGCTTCGCGTTGTCGACGCCCGCCTGGAGCGGCGCCATCGCCTGCTCGCGGCGCGCCCGCGCGGCGTTCACCTGGCTCTCGAGCGGCGCCATCACGGCGTCGAAGGCGGCCTGCTCGCGCGCCACGGCGGCGCGCAGCGGCCCCACGACCGCGTTATAGTTGGTCTCCAGGCGTGCGAGCTCGTTGCTCAGCTTGTCGAGCGTCTGGCGCGCGGCGGCGATCGCCGCCGCGTTGCCCGCCTGGTACGGCGTCGCCAGCCAGCGGTCCAGCTCGCGCTTCGCGCCGTCGAGCTCGCGGGAGGCGTTGTCGACGCCTTCGCGCGCGGCCGGCACGCGGCCCTCGAGATCCTGCAGGCTGTAGGAGAGGCTCGTCTCCTGGCCCTGCAGCTGGCCGATCGTGCTCTGGCCCTGCCAGATCTCGCGCTCGAGGCCGCGCACGCGCTCTTCCAGGCGCTCGACCAGGTTGAAGCGCTCGGCGAGGCGCTCGAACTCGCGCCGCGCGACGTCGAGGCGGCGGGCGGCGTCGTCGCGGTTGCGGCGCGCCACGTCGTAGGCCTGGCGGGCCTGGCCGAGCTCGCCTTGCCAGTGCGCGATCTGCGACTGGATGTCGGCCGGCGGGTTGGCCTGCTGGGCCTGGCGGTACAGGCGCGCGAGCTCGCGGTTGCAGGTGTCGATGTGGCCCTTCTTGTAGCCGTACTCGCGGTCCGCCTCGCGGTAGACGGCCTGCGCGTCTTGCAGGCGGCGGCGCGACGCGTCGTACTCCCAGCTGCTCGGCAGGTCGCGGCGGGCCCACTCGAGGTCGCGGTGGGCCTGGTCGAGCTGCATGCGCGTCCGCGAGAGCTCGCTGCGCTCGCCCTCGATCCGGGCGCGCACGCGGGAGAGGTCGTCGCGGGTGCTGCGCACGCGGCCCTCGAGGCCGGCGAGGGTGGCCTGCGCCTGTTGCAGCTGCGTGCCCTTGCGGCCGACGTCGGCGCGGGCGGCCTCGCGGCCGGCATCCACCTCGGGCTTGTTCGGGTAGGTCGCCCGCTCGAGCGCCTGGCGGGCATCCGCGACGCGCGGCTTGAGCGTCTCGATCGCCGGGCCGAGCAGGGCGTCCTGCTCCGCGACCGCCTGCATCGCGGCGGCCAAAGGCTTGCTGGCTTCGGCCTTCTTGGCGTCGCGGGCGCCGGTGGCGGCGGCGAGCGCGGCGCCGGTCTCGGCGTCGGCCCTCGCGAAGGCCGCGACGGCTGCGACCAGCGCGGCGCGCGCCGGCCGCAGCTGGCTCTCGGCGAACTCGACGCCCCTCACGTACTTCTTGGGGTCCTTGAAGGCGTCCTTGATCGGATCGCCGTCCAGCAGGTCCTCGTTGATCTCGTTGAAGGTGCTGAGCGGCGCGGTCGGGCGCGGCGCTTCGGGGCGGCGGGCGCCGAGCTGCATGACGTCGGCGCCGAGCGCCAGGGGCCGCGGCCTGGACGGGGCCGGCGCCTGGACGGCGGCCGGCAGGGCGCGGCGCGGCGAGAGGGCCTGGAGCGTGATGCGTTCGACCATGATGTTCCTCCCGCGGCTTAGCGAATTCTTGAACTGAACTCGACCGGTCCTTTACCTGAAAGCTTGTCGGTCGAACCTGGCCGCGGGCGACGTGGAAGCGACATGCCTTAACCTGTTCATAAGCAGGCCGCCGGCGCGGCAATCATGCGGCGTTCCTGGTAGCATGCGAGCCGCAGGCGGGGGTTTCAGGTTGCGCTACAGGCTCGTCATCTTCGATTTCGACGGCACCCTGGCGGACTCGTTCCCCTGGTTCGCGGGCGTCTTCAACGAGGTGGCCGAGCGCTTCCGCTTCCGGCGCGTCGACGACGCCGAAGGCGCGCGGCTGCGCGGGCTGAGTGCGCACGCGATCATGCGCGACCTGGGCGTGCCCGGCTGGAAGGTCCCGCTGATCGCGATCCACCTGCGCCGGCGCATGGCCCGTGAGATCGACGGCATCCCGCTGTTCGCGGGCGTCGATGCGCTGTTGCGCGAGCTCGCGGCGCGCGGGGTCGCGATCGCGATCGTGTCCTCGAACAGCGAGGCCAACGTGCGCCAGGTGCTCGGGCCCGAGCTCGCGGCGCTGGTGGCGCATTTCGGCTGTGGCGCCGCGGTCTTCGGCAAAGAGCCGAAGTTCAGGCGCCTGTTGCGCGCGAGCGGCGTGCCGGCGGCGCAGGCGCTGTGCGTGGGGGACGAGATCCGCGACCTCGAGGCGGCCAGACGCACCGGCCTCGCCTTCGGCGCGGCGACCTGGGGCTACACGACAGCGGAGGCGCTGCGCGCGGCGGGACCGGACTGGGCTTTCGAGGACGTGGAGGCGATCCTGGGCGTGCTGGATTAGCGGCAGGGGGTCGGGCGCGGGGCCGGCGGGCAGTCGCCCGGCAGGCAGCCGATCGCCTTCACGCGCCGCGGCGCACATGGCGCCACGGTGGGCTTCGGCGCCGGGCAATCGCCGGGCAGGCAGCCGATCGCGCGGGTGGTCGTGATGCCTGGTGTAGGGTGGCCACAGCTGGTGAGCAGGACGAGGGTGGCGAAGGCGAGGAGGGAGCGGGTCACGGGTGGGTCTCCGGGGTCAGGGCGTCTACGAATCCATCATCGCCGCTCCAGCCTTTCCCACCGAAGCGGCCTTCGAACAGTTCCGCAGGCGTTCGACTGCTCATTCAGCGCCCCCCGATCGGCGCCCCCGATTGCATGCTAAGCTGCCTGTCATGAGCGTTTGGACCCGCGACGGCATCAGCATCGATGACGACCCCGCCCGCCTGGACCTCGACGTGATCCACGGCTTCCTGAGCAACTGCTACTGGTCGCCCGGCATCCCGCGCGAGGCCGTCGCGCGGGCGATCGCCCACTCGATGCCCTTCGGGCTCTACGACGGCGATCGCCAGATCGGCTTCGCGCGGCTCGTCACGGACCGCATGAGCTTCGCCTGGCTCGCCGACGTCTTCGTGCTGGATGGCTACCGCGGGCGCGGCCTGGCGCGCTGGCTGGTGGCCACGATCCTCGCGCACCCGGAACTCACGACGATCCGGCGCTGGATGCTCGCCACGCGCGACGCGCACGGCGTGTACGCCGCCGTGGGGTTCACGCCGCTCGACGGCGTGGAACGCTACATGTCGCTGCGGCGCGTGCCGCCCTGGGCGCTCAGCGTGCCGGATACCTCGGCGACGGATACCCGTCCGTCCGCCGCCCCGCCGGCCTGAGGTCGCGCAGACTACTCGGGCGTCGCCCAGACGCGGGCGACCAGGTACTCGATCGCGCCGAGCGGCGCGCCGGCCGCGAGCGCGCGCGCGAAGGCCGCATGGGTCTCGTGATCATGCTCGGCGAGCCAGGCGAAGGCGGCCTTGGGCCCTTCGAACCAGCGGCCGCGGGCCTTGAAGTAATCCTCGAGCAGCTGGGTCAGCAGCATGGCGCGCCTGAAATCGCCCTCCACGTCGCCCTGGGAGGCGCGCGCGATCATCTTGCCGCCCCACATCCGCGAGGCCTCGCGCTCATCGGCCGCCCAGGCCGGCGGTCCCGCTGCATGGAGCGCCTCGATGCGCTTCAAGAGCCGCGCGCCGAAGCCGCGCTGCTGCTTCATGACCTTCCCGCCGCGCAGCCGCAATAGCTCCGTGTTCGGCTCGGCCACGTCGGCCTCCGGGTAGACGAAAAGGTCGAGGTAGGCCTCGCCCTCGTACCGCGCGTCGCGGAAGGCCGGCCCCGCCTTGCGGATGCCGACGACGTCGTAATCGCTCGCGGGCGTGGCCTGGCCACGGGCGCGCGAGCCGTAGAGGATCACGGTGTGGCAGCCGTGCGTCTCGACGAGTTCCACGACGACCGCCGTGAGCACGGGATCTTCGGCCATGGCCACGGCCTCAGCGCTTGCCTGTGAGCGGCACGAGCACGGCGGCCTGCAGCGGGTCGAGCCGCAGCCAGACCTTGCCCCGGCGCACCACGGCCGCGCGCCCGCCGAGCACGTCGGTGAAGCGCGCGCCTTCGGGCAGCCAGCCTGCGACCGGCAGGCTCACGTCGCGCACGCGCCCGCCGTTGTTCAGCGCCACGATCGCGTGGCGGCCGTCCGCCGAGCGGCCGTGCGCGACGACGTCGTCCTTGGCCCAGAGCGAGCGGAAGGTGCCCGCGCGCAGCTGCGGGTGCGCCTTGCGCGCCGCGATCAGGTGCTGGTAGTGGGCGAGCAGGTCGGCGTTCCAGCTGGTGGTGCGCCAGTCGAAGCAGCGCCGGTCGTCCGGGTCCTTGCCGCCTTGCATGCCGATTTCGTCGCCGTAGTAGATCACCGGCGCGCCCGGATAGGTCAGCTGGTAGGCCACCGCGAGCTTGAGCCGGCTCACCTCGCCGCCCGCGAGCGTCAGGAACCGCTCGGTGTCGTGCGAGCCCAGCAGGTTGAACATCACGTTGGTGATCGCGGGGTCGTACTCGCCGCGCAGCTTGCGCATGTGCGCCTCGAAGGCCTCGGGCGCCATCTCGTGCTTCGCGAAGAACTTCACCATCGCGTCGCGCCACTGGTAGTTCATGACCGAATCGAACTGGTCGCCCTGCAGCCAGCGCCGGGCCGGATCCCAGATCTCGCCCACGATGTAGGCGTCGCGATCGATCGCCTTGGCGCGGCGCCGGAACTCGCGCCAGAAGGCGTCGGAGTCGATCTCGTTGGGCACGTCGAGGCGCCAGCCGTCGATGCCGCGTTTCAGCCAGTGCTCTTCGACGTCGAAGATGTACTTCGCGACCACCGGGTTCTTGGCAACTTGTAGTTGCGGCAGCGAGGGCAGGCCCCACCAGGCCTCGTAGTTGGGCTTGGGCTGCTTGACGACCGGGTAGCCATGGAACTTGTACCAGCTCCAGTAGCGGCTCTTGGGGCCGTTCTTCACCGCGTCGAGGAAGAAGGGATGCGTGTCGCCTGTGTGGTTGAAGACCCCATCGAGGACCACCTTCATCCCGCGGGCGTGCGCGGCCGTGAGCAGGCGGTCGAAGGCCGCATCGCCGCCGAAGTGCGGGTCGACGTGCATGTAGTCGACTGTGTGGTACTTGTGGTTCGAGTCGCTCGTGAAGATCGGGTTGAAGTAGAGCGCGTTCACGCCGAGCGCCTGCAGGTGCGGCAGGCTGCGGCGCACGCCGTCGAGGTCGCCGCCCATGTAGTTCTCGGTCTTGGGGATCGCGCCCCAGGGCTCGGTGCCGGGCGGGTCGTTGCGGCGATCGCCGTTCGCGAAGCGCTCCGGGAAGATCTGGTAGAACACGGCGTCGCGCGCCCAGGCGGGCGTCGTGACCTTCGGCAGGGCCGCCCGCCGGGCGGGCGGCAGCGGCCTGGCGGTGGCCGCGGGCTGCGCGGCCGGCGCGGGGGTGGCGTCCGCCGCGTCATGGGCCAGCGCAGGCGCGGCGAGCGCCAGGCCGAGGAGCGGGAGGAGGGCGAGCAAGCGGGCGTTCTGCATAGGCGCCATGCTACCCGGGCGCAAGCGGTGTCAAAACGTCCGCGCGCCCATGGGGCGCCGCGCGGGCCTCGGCGCCCGGGTCAATTGTCGGGCATGCCGTCCGCCTGCCACTGCCTGATCAGCGCGACCTCCTCGGCGGACAGCTTCTGCCTGCCGCCGCGCGGCATCGAGCCGCGCTCGGTGGTCCGCAAGATGCCGCCGATCTCGGCGCTGACCTGGTCGTGGCGCACGTTGAGCGCTTCGTCGAAAATCGCGACGTCGCGGACGCCCTGCCCGCCCGGGCCGTGGCAGCCCTCGCAGCTGCGAGCGAGCAGGGGCGCGACGTCGGCCTTGAAGCCACCGGCCACCACGCCGCGGCGAACGTCGAGCGAGCCCTTCGGCGCGCCGAC
>JAKFEW010000103.1:0-70788 GCA_036675505.1 Candidatus Sericytochromatia bacterium | reverse complement strand
CTGTCGGAAACACCGTGTCTGGCTGGAGATCTGAGACATGTCCCCCAAGAACCTTCGTTGGATCCTCCTGATCGCACCCCTCGTGATGGGGGGCTGCCTGCTTCCGCAGCCGGACACCCCGATCATCCCGCCGCCGGGCGCGGTCATGACGGGCCCGGGCATGGCGCCGGAGAACCCGCAAACGGGCTTGCCATCCCATGAAACCCAGAAGGGCACGACCACGGACGCCAGCGCGACCGCGCTCATCTCCGGCCGCATCCAGGGCGAGGGCGTCACCGGCATCACGGCTGTGCCCGTGAGCGACGCGGGCCTCGAGGTGCATGCCGACATGGGTGATGCGGGCATCTTCGACCTGACCCTCGCGCCGGGCGAGTACCACCTGGACCTGACGGTCGAGGGCGCGATCGTGCGGGCCACGCCCACGATCACGGTGCAGGCCGGCGAGACCCGGACCTTCGAGGTGAAGGTGACCCCGGACCCTGCCGCGGCCACCCTGAGCGAGACCACCACCCCCGTGGAGTCCCCGCCCGCGACCCCGGAGACCTCCGCGACACCCTAGGCAGCGCGAGCAAGCGACCAAACCCGGCGGCATGACTCGTCATCCGGGGTTGAGTTTTTGCGCCATACCCGGGATAATGGGGGACCGTTGCTCGCCCGCCGGTGCGTGTGCGGCGCGGGCCCCTCTACCGGGGTCCACGCATCCCCTCCGATCCGCTAGAAGTCTCGCCTTGCCTCTCTCCACGCTTCCCCAGTCCCGCCTCGGTTGGTGGTCGCCGGACGGCACGCCGCCCGCCCCTCAGGCCGAACCCCTCCGCGACCAGTTGTATCGCCTCGGCGAGCCCTTGTACCTGGTGGAGATCGACGGCCGCCCGGCTTCGATGCTGGGCGGAAAAGCCGCGCTGGGCGCCACAGGCGAGGGGCATCCGCTGTTGGCGTTCGCCCCGCCGTGCCGGCCCGGCACCCTGGGCGATCCGGGTTTTATGCGGGACCACCGCCTCCTGTACCCCTACGTGGCGGGCGCCATGGCCAACGGCATCGGCTCGGCCGAGATCGTGGAGGCCATGAGCCGCGGCGGCATGCTGGGCTTCTTCGGGGCCGGCGGGCTGACGCTCGAGGTCGTCGAGGCGGCGATCGACCGCATTCAGGCCAACCTGGGCGACGCCCCTTACGGCTTCAATCTCTTGCATAGCCCCAACGAGCCCGAGGCCGAGGCCGCCGTGGTCGATCTCTATTTGCGGCGCGGCGTGCACCTGGTGGAAGCGGCCGCCTACCTGGATCTGACCCTGCCGCTCGTAAAATATCGCCTGACGGGCATTCACCGGAGCGCCGACGGAACCGTGGTGACCCCCAACCGGGTGGTGGCCAAGGTGTCGCGCATCGAGGTCGCGGCCAAGTTCTTCGCCCCGCCGCCCGCGGCGATGGTCGCCCGACTGGTCGCCGAAGGTTGCCTCACCCCGGAGCAGGCCGAACTGGCCGCCCAGGTGCCGGTGGCCCAGGATCTGACGGCCGAGGCGGACTCGGGCGGACACACCGATAACCGGCCGGCCCTGGCCCTCTTGCCGACCATGCTGGCGCTGCGCGATCGCGCCCAGGCCCAGCACGGCTTCGCCCAGGCCCTGCGCGTGGGCGCCGCCGGCGGCCTCGCCACCCCCCAAGCCATCGCGGCGGCCTTCGCCATGGGCGCCGCCTACGTGGTGACCGGCTCGATCAACCAGGCCTGCGTCGAGTCCGGCTCCTCGGACCCCGTGCGCCAGATGCTGGCGGCGGCCCAGCAGGCCGACGTGGCCATGGCCCCGGCCGGCGACATGTTCGAGATGGGGGTGAAGGTGCAGGTGCTCAAGCGCGGCACCATGTTCCCCATGCGGGCCACCAAGCTTTACGAGGTCTACCGGGCCCACGAGAGCCTCGAGGCGCTGCCCGCCGACGTGCGCCAGAGCCTCGAGCGCGACATGTTCCGGGCCCCGCTGGCGTCCATCTGGGAGGAATGCCGCACCTTCTTCCTCGAGCGCGACCCTGCCCAGGTCGAGCGTGCCGAGCAGGACCCCAAGCACAAGATGGCCCTCGTGTTCCGCTGGTATCTGGGATTGTCGTCCCGCTGGGCCAACGCCGGCCTGCCCGATCGCCGCATGGACTACCAGATCTGGTGCGGCCCGGCCATGGGCGCCTTCAACGAGTGGGTCAAGGGCACCTACCTGGAAGCCCCGGCCGAGCGCAAGGTCGTCACGGTCGCCCTGAATCTGCTCGTCGGGGCCTGCGCCCTGACCCGGGCCCACGCCCTGCGCGTGCAGGGCCACGCGCTTGCCCCGGAGGCCGTGGCGCCCCCGGTTTTGTCTTTGTCTGAACTGCACGCCTGCCTGGCGTGATCGACTCGAGAGGTTTTGGAATGGAACGGAACGACGCGCAAACGACGCCCCTGGCCATCATCGGGATGGCCTGCCTGTTCCCCAAGGCCGACGGCCTCTCGGGATACTGGGCCAACGTGAAGCGCCGGGTCGATGCCATCACCGAGGTGCCGGCCTCGCACTGGGCGCCTGAAGACTACTTCGACGCCGACCCCAAGAAGCCCGACTTCACTTACGCGCGTCGCGGCGGCTTTCTGGAGCCGGTGCCTTTCGACCCCGGCGCGTTCGGCATCTCGCCCAATACCCTCGAGGCGACCGACGCCTCCCAGCTGCTGGGGCTGGTGGTGGCCCAGGAGGCCCTCAAGAATGCCGGCTACGCCGACAACGCCGCGGCCCTCGAGCGCACCAGCGTGATCCTGGGCGTGACGGGCACGCTGCAGCTGGCCATCCCCCTCGGCGCCCGCCTGGGACACCCCTTCTGGCGCAAGGCCCTCGCCGAGGCCGGCGTGGAGGGCCCGGTGGCCGACCAGATCGTCGAGCGCATCGCGGAGGCCTACGTGCCGTGGCAGGAGAACTCGTTCCCCGGCCTGCTGGGCAACGTGGTGGCCGGCCGCATCGCCAACCGCCTCAACCTGGGCGGCACCAACTGCGTGGTGGACGCCGCCTGCGCGAGCTCGCTCTCGGCCACGCACATGGCCGCCATGGAGCTGGCCGCCGGCCGGAGCGACCTGGTGGTGACGGGCGGCGTGGACTGCTTCAACGACATCTTCATGTACATGTGTTTCAGCAAGACCCCGGCCCTCTCGCCGACGGGCGACTCGCGCCCCTTCGACGCCAACGGCGACGGCACGATCCTGGGCGAGGGCATCGGCATGGTGGTGCTCAAGCGCCTGGCCGACGCCGAGCGCGACGGAGACCCGATTTATGCGGTGATCCGCTCGGTCGGCTCGAGCTCGGACGGCCGCGGCAAGGCCATCTACGCCCCGAGCGAGGAGGGCCAGATGAAGGCCCTGCGCGCCGCCTATAAGCTGGCGCAGGTCTCACCCGAGACGATCGAGCTGATCGAGGCGCACGGCACGGGCACCAAGGTCGGCGACGCGGTCGAGCTGAATGCCCTCACCGAGGTCTATCGCGCCGCCCGCCCGGACGGCCGCTGGGTCGCGCTCGGCTCAGTGAAGTCGCAGATCGGCCACACCAAGGCCGCCGCCGGCGTGGCCGGATTGATCAAGGCCGCGCTGGCGCTGCACCACAAGGTGCTGCCGCCCACCATCAAGGTGCGCGAGCCGCAGCCGGCGGTGGCTACCGACGATTCGCCCTTCTACCTCAACACCGAGCTGCGGCCCTGGCTCCCCCGCCGCGCCCATCCGCGCCGGGCGGCCGTCAGCGCCTTCGGCTTCGGCGGCAGCAACTTCCACGCCGTGCTCGAGGAGCATGACGCCGAGAAGCGGAATGCCGACTGGGACGGCTGCGTCGAGCTGGTGGCCCTCTCGGCCGATTCGCCCCAGGCGCTCGAGACGAAGCTGGGGGCCTTCACGGCGGCCATGACCTGGACCGAGCTCCAACGGGCGGCGGCCACGGCCCGCGGCGCGTTCGAGGCCTCGCATCCCCATCGCCTGGCCTTCGTGCTGGAGAAGTCGGCCCAGAACCTGGAGGCGGTGCTCGCCAATGTGCGGGCCCAGCTCAAGGAGGGACGCTCCCAGTGGACCACGCCGGACGGCGCCGCCTACGGCTCGGGCCCGGTGGACGGGCAGCTCGGCGTGCTTTTCCCCGGCCAGGGCGCCCAGTACGTGGGCATGGGGCGTGATCTGTTCGCCCGTTTCCCCGACCTGCTCTCGGCGCTGGCCCAGGCCGATCGCGCCTTTGCCGACGGCGGCGAGCAGGCCCACGGCGATCGCCTGAGCGACCGCCTCTTCCCGATTCCCACCTTCCAGGCCGAGGCCCACGAGGCGCAAGAAACGGCGCTGCGGGCGACCCAGTGCGCCCAGCCCGCGATCGGGGCCATGAGCCTCGGTGCCTTCAGGCTGCTGGAGCGCTTCGCCGTGAATCCGGCCGCCATGGCCGGCCACAGCTACGGCGAGCTCTCGGCCCTGGTGGCCGCCGGGCGGCTCTCTGAGGACGACTTCTTCCACCTCTCGTGCCTGCGCGGACGGCTGATGGCCGAAGGCCAGGGCGATCGCGGCACCATGCTGGCCGTCCAGGCGCCCCAGGCCCAGGTGGCCGAGCTGGTCGAGCGCCATGGGCTTTCGGTGGTGCTCGCCAACAAGAACGCGCCCAACCAGGTGGTGCTCTCGGGCGAGACGGCCGCGATCGCCGCCGCCGAGCAGGTGATCAAGGACGCCGGCCTCCGGGCCGTGCGGCTTCCGGTCGCCGCCGCCTTCCACAGCCCGCTGGTGGCGGATGCCGCCCGTCCGTTCCGCGAGGCCCTGGACGACGTGCTGCTCTTCGCGGGGACCGTGCCCGTGTACGCCAACACCACCGGCGCCCTCTACCCCGACGACGACGCCGAGGCCCGCGATCTGCTGGGCCACCAGCTGGCCGAACCCGTCGAGTTCGTCAGCCAGGTGCAGGCCATGCACGCGGCCGGCGTCCGGACCTTCCTCGAGGTCGGTCCCGGCAACCGGCTCTCAGGCCTGGTCAAGGCCATCCTCAAGGACCAGCCGTACCAGGCGATCGCCCTCGACGCCTCTGGCGGCAAGCGCGACGGCGTGACGGACCTCGCCCGGGCCCTGGCCCAGCTGGCCGCCCTCGGCCACGCGGTCGACCTGAAGGGCTGGGAGAACGGCGGGCCGAAGGCGCCGGCCAAGAAGCCCGGCATGACCATCCCGCTCACGGGCGCCAACTACCGCTCGGCCAAGAAGCCGTCGACCCAACCGGTGCTCAAGGTGTCCACCAATGGCCACGCCCAAGCGCCGGCGAGCGTGACCGCGGCGCTTCCCACCAACGGCAACGGCCACGCCAAGGTCAACGGCACCGCGCCCCATCCGGCTTCCGCGCCCCAGGCTACACCCACCCCGAAGCGAGTGTCTCCCCCCCCCATGCCGAACCCTCAGCCGAACGCCCAGGCCCCTGCGCCCGCCCTCCTCGACGCCCTCAAGGCGACGCAGGACAGCATGGCCATGCTCCAGAAGCTGCAGGAGCAGACCGCCCAGCTGCACAAGCAGTTCCTGGACGGGCAGCAGACCACGCAGCAGGCCTTCAAGCACCTGGTGGACCAGCAGCAGCAGATCTTCGCCCAGTCCCTGGGCCTGGCCGGCGCCCCCGCCCCGGTCGTGAGTGAGCGGCTCGTCCAGGCCGCGCCGTCTGCGCCGGCCCTGGCGGTCGAGTGCACCTTGCTCGCGATCGTGGCCGAGAAGACCGGCTACCCGGTCGAGATGCTCAACGCCGACATGGACCTCGAAGCCGACCTGGGCATCGACTCGATCAAGCGCGTCGAAATCCTCGGCGCCGTCTCCGAGCGCGTGCCGGACCTGCCGGAGTTCGACCCCGGCGAGATGGCGGCACTCAAGACGTTGGGCGAAATCGTGACCTTCATGCGCCGCGCGCTGCCGGCGGGCGGTCCAGCCCCCACAGCCGCCGCCGTCGCGGCCCCCGCCGCAACCGCCTCGGCGCCCGGCTTGCCCACGGATGGGCTGATGCCGCGGAGCCCAGGGATGGGCGGGAGCGGTGCGCCTGCTGCCGGCCCCGACACCTCGGGGCTCGAGTCGCTCATGCTCGAGGTGGTGGCCGAGAAGACCGGCTATCCGGTCGAGATGCTCAACCTCGAGATGGCGCTGGAATCGGACCTGGGCATCGACTCGATCAAGCGCGTCGAGATCCTGGGCGCCGTGCAGGAGCGCGTGCCCGGGCTGCCCGACTTCGACCCGGGCGAGATGGCCGCGCTCAAGACGCTCGGCCAGATCGTCGACTACATGCGCGCCCAGCTCGGTGGTGGGGCACCTGCCGCACCGGCCCCTGCGGCCGCGCCCGTCGTCGCCGCGGCTCCTGTGACGACGGTTGCCGCCCCGGCCGCATCCACGGCAGCGTCCGCGGACCTCGAGGCCTTGATGCTGGCCGTCGTGGCCGAGAAGACCGGCTATCCGGTCGAGATGCTCAACCTCGAGATGGCGCTGGAGTCGGACCTGGGCATCGACTCGATCAAGCGCGTCGAGATCCTGGGCGCCGTGCAGGAGCGCGTGCCCGGACTGCCCGACTTCGACCCGGGCGAGATGGCCGCGCTCAAGACGCTCGGCCAGATCGTCGACTACATGCGCGCCCAGCTCGGCGGCGGCGCCCCCGTGCCGCCCGGCCCCGGCGTGCCGGCCCCCGTTGCACCGGCCCCCGTGGCCGAGGCGGCGCCCCTCGCGACGGCGCCCGCCCAGGCGGCGGCGCCGGCTGGCGCGACCGCCGACCTCGAGGGCCTCATGATGGCCACCGTCGCCGAAAAGACCGGCTACCCGGTCGAGATGTTGAACCTGGACATGGCCCTCGAGGCCGACCTGGGCATCGACTCGATCAAGCGCGTCGAGATCCTTTCGGCCGTCCAGGAGCAGGTTCCCGGCCTGCCGGAGTTCGACGCGGGCGAGATGGCGGCGCTCAGGACGCTCGGCCAGATCGTGGACTATATGCGCGCCCAGCTCGGCGCGCCGGCCCCGTCGGCCCCGGCGGCGAGGCCCGTCGCGGAGGCGGCCGCCGCCGACTACACCAGCTCGGCGCCTTCGACGCTCGAGTCGGTGGTGCCTGAGCCGCAGGCGACCGTGGCCGAGGTGGCGCCGGCGGTCGAAACCGCTGCGGAGGCCCCGGTGGCCGAGCCCGAGCCGGAGGCCGCGCCCGAGGCCGCGCCCGAGACCGCGCCCGTGGCCGAGGCCACGCCTGCCTCCACCCAAGGCGCGCCGACCGACGTCTCGGCTACCCACGGCACGGCCACGAACGGCACGGCCACGAACGGCACGGCCGCCAACGGCATTGCCGTCAACAACACGGTGGCGACGAATGGCGCCGCCGCCGCCACGCCGGCCAGCGCGCCGGCGCCCGCCACGAAGCCCGTGATGCCGCCGGTGAAATCGCCCTTCGGCGCCGCGTTCCGCAGCAGCCAGGGCGGCCTGCGCCAGGTGCTGCGGGTCATCGAGGCGCCGCCGGCCGGCGAGGCGATCGCCATCACCGGCGGCGCGCTGGTGACGGACGACGGCACCGGCGTGGCCCAGGCGCTGGTCGATGCGCTCGGTGCCCGTGGCGTGGCCGCGCGCGTCGGCGACGATCCGTCGCTCGACGCCGGCCTCGTGATCTGCCTGAACGGCCTACGTGCTGTTGCCGCTCCCTCCGCCGCCGCCGGCGTGCACCGCGATGCGCTCGCGTTGGCCCGCGGCGTCGCGCCCCGCTTCACCAAGACCGGCGGCGTGTTCGTCACGGTGCAGGACACCGGCGGCGACTTCGGCGTCGGCGGCAAGATCGGCGATCGCGGCTGGTTGGGCGGCTTGACGGGCCTTACGAAGACGGCGGCCATCGAGTGGCCGCTGGCGCATTGCAAGGCGATCGACATCGAGCGCGGCGCGCTCGAGCCGAAGGCGCTCGCCGAGCGCATCGCGGACGAAATCCTGGCGGGCGGTCCCGACCTCGAGGTCGGCCTGCGGGCGGACGGCAGCCGGGTGGTCGTCGCCCTCGCGTCCGAGACCGCCGAGGCGGTCTCCTACGCGCCCTGGGTCACGAACAAGTCCGTGGTCCTGGCCTCCGGCGGCGCCCGCGGCGTCACGGCGGCGGCGCTCGAGGCGCTGGCCAAGGCCAGCCAGCCGAAGATCGTGCTGCTCGGCCGCTCGCCGCTCGTCGACGAGCCCGAGAGCGTGCGCGGCATGAAGGACGGCCCCGAGATGAAGCGCGCGCTGCTCGAGGCCGCCAAGGCCGAGGGCCGTCCGCTCACGCCGGCGGACCTCGGCCGGCAGGTCGCCCAGATCATGGCGGCCCGCGAAGTCCGCGACACGTTGCGCTCGCTGCGCCGCGCGGGCTCCGAGGCGCTCTACCTCGAGATCGACGTGCGCGACGTCAGCGCCCTCAAGGCGGGCCTGACGCCCATCCGCGAGGCCTGGGGCCCGATCACAGGCCTCGTGCACGGCGCCGGCGTCCTGGCCGACAAGCTGATCGCCGACCTCACGCCCGAGCAGTTCGACCGCGTCTTCGAGACCAAGGTCGACGGCCTGCGCGCGCTGCTCGCCGCGACGGCGGACGACCCGCTGAGCATGATCTGCATGTTCAGCTCGATCGCGGCGCGCACCGGCAACACCGGCCAGGCGGCTTATGCGATGGCCAACGAGGTGCTGAACAAGGTCGCCCAGGCCGAGACGGCCCGTCGCGGCCGGACCTGCCTGGTGAAGTCGCTGAACTGGGGCCCCTGGGCCGGCGGCATGGTCACGCCGGAGCTCAAGGCCCACTTCGAGAAGCAGGGCGTGCCGCTGATCCCGCTCGAGCTCGGCGGCCAGATGTTCGTCGACGAGCTGCGCCAGGCCGACCCCGGCGACGTCGAGGTGGTGCTGGGCGGCCCGTCGGACCCGACTGGCGTCGAGCGCTCGCTCAACCTGCCGGTCTCGCTCGACAGCCACAGCCACCCGCAGATGGACGGCCACCGCATCCAGGATTCACCGGTGTTGCCGGCCGTGCAGGTGCTCGACTGGTTCATCGGCGCCGCCGTCGACGCGCGGCCGGACCTCGCATTCGCGGCGCTCAAGGACCTGAAGGTGCTCAAGGGCGTGCCGCTCGAGCGCTACAACGCGGGCGGCGATCGCTTCACGGTGCGTTGCACCGAAAGTGGCCAGGCGCTGCTGACCGAGCTCGGCCTCGAGCTGCGCAGCGAGGAAGGCACGACCCACTACAAGGGCACGGCCGTCCTGACCGATCGGGCCAACCACCTCGCGCCGCTGCCCGCGCTGCCGCCCCTGGAGCTGGAGCCCAGCCCCTGGAGCGACGACGAGCTCTATGGCGCCTTGCTGTTCCACGGCGCGCCTTTCCGCGTGATCCGCTCCGTCGAGGGCGTGTCGCGCGACGGCATGGTCGCGGTGATCGCGGGCTTGCGGGCGATGGGCTGGCCGGAAGGCACCTATCAGACCGATGTGGCGGCCATGGACGGCGCGCTGCAGATCGCCCGGCTGTGGGGCTACCACATGGCGAGCCGGCCTTCGCTGCCGACGGCGATCGCCGAGTTCCGGCGCTACGTGGCCGGCCCGGCCGACGGCCCCCTGCGCGTGGACCTGCGGGGCCGCGCCGTGAACAAGCACCGGACCCTCAGCGACATCCGGCTCACCACGCTCGACGGCACGGTGATGGCCGACATGCGCGGCGTCGAGATGCACTTCCTCCCCGAGCGCAAGCCCGCTGCTGCCGCGGCGAGCGCGGACGAACGCGCGTAGAAAGCCAGAGCCGATGACATTCCGTCCCATTGCGGTCGTGGGCCGCGCGTGCGTCCTGCCGGGCGCACTCACGCCCGAGGCGCTGTGGGAGGCCGTCTTGGCCGGGAAGGACCTCACGGGGCCGGCGCCGGCCGGTCGCTGGGGCCTCGACAAGCAGCGCGTGCTGGCGCCCGACGCGCCCGAGCGCGCCCACCACGACCGCGGGGGGTACGTCTCGGGCTTCGACGGCATCTTCGACCCGGCAGGTTTCCGCCTGCCGGCCGACGACGTGCGCCACCTGGACCCGCTCGTGAAGTGGGCGCTGCACACCGCCCGCGAGGCGCTGCGCCAGGTCGGCGGCGCCCTGGACCGCCGGACCGGGGCGGTGCTGGGCAACCTCTCGCTGCCGAGCGAGTCGTTGACCTCCTTCGCCGAGCACGTGTGGCTCGATGCGCAGGGCGCCGTCCTGCTCGACGGCAAGGCGGCGGAGGCGGCCGGGCTGCCCGTGATCGACCCGCGCAACCGGTTCATGTCGGGCTACCCCGCGCTGGTGCTCGCCGAAGCTCTCGGGCTCGAGGCCGGCGCCTTCGCGCTCGACGCCGCCTGCGCGTCGTCGCTCTACGCGATCAAGCTCGCCTGCGACATGCTCGCGGACGGCCGCGCGGACCTGATGCTCGCGGGCGCCGTGAACCGCGCCGACGATCTGTTCTTGCACATGGGCTTCACCGCGCTCCAGGCGCTGAGCCCCTCCGGGCGCAGCCGTCCCTTCCACCGCGGCGCCGACGGCCTCTTGCCGGCCGAGGGCGCAGCCTTCGTGGCGCTCAAGCGGCTCGAGGACGCGGTGGGCGACGGCGATCGCATCCTGGGCGTGATCCGCGGCGTGGGCCTCGCCAACGACGGCCGCGCGAGCGGCCTGCTGGTGCCGGACAGCGAGGGCCAGGAGCGGGCGCTGCGCAGCGCCTATGCCCAGGCCGGCTGGAAGCCGGAGGCCGTCGGGATGGTCGAGTGCCATGCGACCGGCACGCCGGTGGGCGACGCGACCGAGCTCGCGACGCTCGCGCGCGTCTTCACGGGCTGCCAGGACGTGCCGCTCGGCTCGATCAAGGGCAACCTCGGCCATCCGATCACGGTGGCGGGCCTGGCCGGCGTGATCAAGATCCTGGGCGCCTTCGAGGCCGGCACCTTGCCGCCGAACCCGGCGGTCGACGATCCCACGCCGGCGCTGCGCAACACGCCATTCCGGCTGATCCAGGCCGCCGAGCCCTGGCCGGCGGGCAGCGTGCCGCGGCGGGCGGCGATTTCGGCCTTCGGCTTCGGCGGCAACGATGCCCACCTGCTGATCGAGGCGTGGGACCCCGACCTGACGGCCCCGCCCATGCCGGAGCCGCCCGCGCCGCCCACCGGGAAGATCGCCGTGGTAGGCCTGGGCGCGCTGGTGGGCGACGGCCGCGATACGCAGGACCTCGCCGCGGGCCTCTTCGGCGAGAAGGGCCCGGGCCGACAGGCCCGCGAGATCGCCTGGTCGCCGCGCCAGCTGCGCTTCCCGCCCTCGGACTTGCAGGCGGCCTTGCCCCAGCAGCTCTGGATCCTGGCGGCCGCAGAGCAGGCGCTCGCGGGCGTCACGCCACCTGCGCGCGAGCGGGCCGGCGTGTTCGCCGGCATGCAGTGCGACGCCACGATCGCGCGCTTCGGCGTGCGCTGGCGGGTTGGCGAGTGGCTCGACGCCTGGACCCATGCGGGCCTGGCCGGCCCGTTCACGGACGCCTGGCTGGCCCAGGCGAAGGACGCGGCGAGCCCGGTCCTGACCGCGGCGGGCGTCGTCGGAACGTTGCCGAACATCGTCGCGAACCGCCTGAACAGCCAGTTCGACTTCGGCGGCCCGGGCTTCGCGATCTCCGCCGAGGAACTCTCGGGCCTCGCGGCCCTGCGGGTGGCCTGTCGCGCGCTGCGCGCCGGCGAGCTGGACTTCGCGCTGGTGGGCGCGGTCGACCTGGCGGCGGAGGCCGTGCAGGCCGCCGCCGCCCGCGCCGTGCTCCCGGCCGAACGGCACGAGCCGGGCGACGCCGCCGTCGTGCTCGCGCTCAAGCGCCTCGAGGACGCCCGGCGCGACGGTGACGCCGTGCTCGCGATCCTGCCCGACGAGGGCGAGGTCCAGCCAGGCTGGACGCTCGCGCTCGCCGATGGCGACGCCGGCCTCACGGCCCGCTTCGGCCATGCGCATACGGCCTCCGGCCTGCTGCACGTCGCGGCGGCCGTGCTGGCTTGCCGCCATCGCGCCCGCCCTCGTCCGGCCGGTGCCGCCGAGCCCGTGCTCGCGGCCGGGCCGGCCGCCGTGGAGGTCCGGGTGACCGGCATGGCGGGTGCCCGCGACGCCGTCGTGGTGGCGCCCGCGCCGGGCAAGGCCGTGCCATTCCTCGACGCGCCGCCGCCCCGGCTATATGTCTACGCCGGCGCGGATCGGGGCGCGGTGGCCGCCGCGTTGGCGGACGACCGCCATGGCGGTGACGGCCCGGCCCGCCTCGTGATCGTGGCGGCCGACGCCGACGAGCTCGCGGCAAAGCGCGCGAAGGCCGCGACCTGGCTTGCGGGCTCTGCAACGCCTTTGCCGCGGGGCGAAGGCATCTACTTCGAGGAATCGCCCATCGGGGGCGACGTCGCTGCGCTGTTCGGCGGCGCGGCGAGCGCCTATGCCGGGATGGGGCGCGGGCTGCTGCTCGCGCTGCCGGATCTCGGCGAGGCCGTCGCGCAGAGCTTCACCGGCGCCGACGAGGCCGCGGCGTGGGTCTGGGGCGACGCGGCGGAGCCGCCCACGCCGCTCCAGAAGCTCTGGGGCTCCTCGGTGCTCGCCCAGGCCCATGCGCACCTGACGCGCCGCGTGCTCGGCCTGCCGTTCGCCGCCGCGATCGGCGTCAGCTCGGGCGAGACCAACGCGCTCTACGCCTTTGGTGCCTGGACCGATATGGGTACGCTGCGCCGCGAGTTCGAGGACGCGGAGGTCTTCACCCGCTGGCTCGGCGGGCGCGGCGAGGTGCTCAAGGAGGCCTGGAGCGGCATGGGCCTGTCCAGCTTCGAGTGGTCCACCTGGCGGGTCGCGGCGCCCATCGCGGAGGTCCAGCGCATCGTGGAGGCCGAGCCGTTCGTGGCCCTGACCATGATCCTCGGCCCGCGCGACGTCGTGATCGGCGGCCACCCGGACGCCTGTCGCCGCACGATCGCCACGATCGGCCCCGACGCGGCCGTGCCGCTGGGATACGACGTGGCCGTGCACGCCCCCGAGCTGAAAGGTTACGCCGAGGCCTGGCACGCGCTGCACCGCCGGCCCACCTCGCCGGTGCCGGGCGTGCGCTTCTACAGCCACGCCACCGGCGGCGCCTATGAACCGACGGCCGACGCCGCGGCCGACGCGCTGCTCGGCCAGGCGCTCAAGACCGTCGATTTCCCGGCGGTGATCGAGGCGGCATACGCCGACGGCGTGCGCGTCTTCGTCGAGCACGGCCCGCAAGGCGGGCTCGCGACGCTGGTGAGGGAGATCTTGGGCGATCGGGCGCACGTGGCCGTCTCGCTCGACCTCGCGGGCGCTTCGCCCGTGCGGCAGCTCATGAATGCGCTGGGGCAGCTCGTGGCGGCAGGCGTGCCGGCTGGCTGGGAGGCCCTGGCAGACCGCTGGACCGCGGCCTGGCCGGTTCGACCGGCGCCCGAAGGGCCGATGTTGAGGTTCCAGGGCCATCACCCCGAGCTGGTGTTCCCTTTGCTGCCGCGGCCTGAGGCGGCGCCGGTGGCCCGCCCGGTCGCCATGGCGGCGCCGGTGGGCGGGCAACGCATGCTGCCTGCGCCGGTGCTCCCGCCGGTGTTGGCGGAGGTGGCCCTGGCGCCGGGCAAGCTGCAGCCCATGGAGCAGGTGGTCCAGGCCGCGGCGCCAGCGCCGAAGGCTGCGGTGCCGTCGGCCCAGACCGGAGCGCCGATGGTGACGGCGCCCGTGCCAGTTCGGGTGCCTGCGACTCTTCCTGCTTCCTCCGCGCCCTCCGCCGTCTCGCCGACGGCGGATGAAGTCCCTTCGAACCTGCCATCCGCTCCCCAGGTACCCGTCATGCCCCAAACCCCCGTCCCCGGCGTCCTCCCGCAAGTGGTGGAGGCGCAGCGCAAGGCCCACGAGGCCTACATGGCCCTGCTCACCCAGCAGGCCCAGGTCCACCAGCAGTTCCTGACGCAGTCCGCGTTTGCGCTGCAGGCTGTCGTCGCGCGGTCCAGGGGGCTGACGCACCTGCCCGTGGTGTCGGGCGCGGAGGCCTCGGCGGCCGCATCTCTCGCGCCGAGCGCTCCGGCTGCGCCAGTGGCGCAGGCCGCGCCAGCCAAGCCCGCCCAGGCGGGGCCGGTGACGCCGCCTGCACCGTCCATTCCACCCGCGCCGCCCGCCCCACCCGCTCCGCCCGTCCCTCCGGCCCCGCACGTCCCTCCGGCCCCGCACGTCCCACTGGCCCCGCCGGTACTGTCTGCACCGCCGTTGCCGGCGGTTCCGGCCTCGCCGCCGCCCAAGGCCGATCCCAACGCCCCGATCGGGCCCGCCTTCGACCGCCAGCAGCTCGAGGTGCTCGCCTCGGGGCGCATCTCGGAGGTCTTCGGCCCGCTCTTCAAGCAGCAAGACGGCTACCGGCGGCAGGTCCGCATGCCGGAGCCCCCGCTGCTGCTCGCCGACCGCGTCACGGGCATCAAGGGCGAGCCGGGCTCGATGAAGACCGGCACCATCTGGACCGAGACCGACGTGCGCTGGGATTCCTGGTGGCTGCACCAGGGCCGCATGCCGGCCGGCATCATGGTCGAGTCCGGGCAGGCCGACCTGTTGCTGATCTCGTGGCTGGGCGCCGATTTCGTCAACCGCGGCGAGCGCGTCTACCGCTTGCTGGGCTGCCAGCTGACCTACCACGCCGATCCGACGACCGGCTACGAGGTGCTGCCGAAGCCCGGCGACACGCTCAAGTACGACATCCACGTCGACGGCCACGCGCGCCAGGGCGACATCCGCCTGTTCTTCTTCCACTACGACTGCCGCATCGACGGCGCGCCGCGCCTGACGGTGCGTCATGGCCAGGCCGGCTTCTTCACCGATGAGGAGCTCGCGAGCTCGGGCGGCGTGCTCTGGGAGCCGCTCGACGCCATGCCCGAGGGCGGCCGTATGGATGCGCCGCGGCGCCTCACCACGCTGCGCAGCTTCGACACCGCCGCGATCGAGGCCTTCGCGGAGGGCCGGCTGGCCGACGCGTTCGGTCCCGGCTTCGAGCCCGGGCGCTCGCACGTGCGCTCGCCGCGCATGTCCGGCGCGTCGATGCGCTTCTTCGAGCACATCACGCACTTCGACCCGCAGGGCGGCCCCTGGGGCCGTGGCTACCTGCGCGCGACCGCCCAGGTCACGCCCGATGACTGGTTCTTCAAGGGCCACTTCAAGGACGACCCCTGCATGCCGGGCACGCTCATGTTCGAGGGCACGCTGCAGACGATGGCCTTCTACCTCGCGGCCATGGGCTACACGCTCGACAAGGATGGCTGGCGCTTCGAGCCGGTGCCCGAGGTGCCCTACCACATGCGCTGCCGCGGCCAGGTGCGGCCCGAGTCGCGCGAGCTCATCTACGAAGTCTTCGTCGAGGAGGTCCACGATGGCGCGAACCCGACGCTCTGGGCCGACCTGCTCGTGACCGTGGATGGCCTCAAGGCCTTCCACTGCCGCAAGATGGGCGTGCGCCTGGTGCCCGGCTACCCGATGGAGGAGAAGGCCGAGCTGATGGCGGCGGCCGATGCCGTGCCGGTGGCGACCGAAGACGGCTTCGCGTTCGGCCAGAAGTCGCTCTGGGCCTGCGCCTGGGGCCGCCCGAGCATGGCCTTCGGGCCGAAGTTCGCGGGCTTCGACGCCGGCAAGCGGCTGCCCCGCCTGCCCGGGCCGCCGTACCACTTCATGAGCCGCGTGGTGGAAATCGACGGCCGGATCGGGGAGCCCCGCGTCGGCTCGACGATCGTGGCGGAATACGACGTGCCGCCCGACGCGTGGTACTTCCGCGAGAACGGCAACCCGACGATGCCCTACGCGGTCTTGCTCGAAGCCGCGCTGCAGCCCTGCGGCTGGCTGGCGTCGTTCATTGGCGTGCCGCTGCGCAGCGAGGGTGAGCTGTTCTTCCGCAACCTCGACGGCACCTCCACGCAGCACCTCGAGGTGGGGCCGGACGCCGGCGCGATCCGCACCAGCGTGAAGCTGACCAAGATGGCGAACGCCGGCGGCATGGTGATCGTGGGCTTCGAGGTGCGCTGCACGCTCGGCGGCCAGCCGCTCTACGATATGGACACGGTCTTCGGCTTCTTCCCCGGCGCCGCGTTGGCGAGCCAGATCGGCATCCCGCCGACGCCCGAGGAGGCCGCCGCGGTGGCCGCACCGAGCGATTTCCTCGTGGACATCGCCGCGTCGCCGGCGCGCTACGCGGCGCCCGCGATCGCGCCTGGCATGCTGCGGCTGATCGACCGGGTCACCGGCTGGTGGCCCGCAGGCGGCAAGGCCGGCCTCGGCCGCGCGCGCGCCGAGAAGGACGTGGATCCGGGCAACTGGTACTTCAAGGCCCACTTCTTCCAGGACCCCGTGCAGCCTGGCTCGCTGGGCATCGAGGCGCTGATCCAGCTCTTGCAGGCCGCGATGGTCGAGAAGGGCCTGGCGGAAGGCGTGTCGAACCCGCGCTTCGAGGCTATCGGCGTCGGCATGCCGATGACCTGGAAGTACCGCGGGCAGGTGGTCCCGACGGCGAAGACCGTGGTGGTCGAGCTCGATCTCGTGGAGGTCGGGCGCGACGAGCGCGGGGTGTTCGCGAAGGCCGATGGCTGGCTGTGGGTCGACGGGATGCGGATCTACGGGGCTACGGGCCTGGGGATGCGGATTTTGGCGGGGGACGCCCCCTCACCGCCCTCCGGGCCCCTCTCCCCCCCCGGGGGAGAGGTGGCCCACCGGGCCGGTGAGGGGGCCCCCCCCCTCGGCCCCGACGACGAGATCCTCGATCCCGACGTCGACACCTGGCTGCAGGACCACAAGCCGACGTACGTCATCCCGGTCCTGCCCTTCATGTCGCTCCTCGACCGCCTCGCCGCGGCCGCCCAGGCCGCGCGGCCGGGCGAGCACG
Source organism: Candidatus Sericytochromatia bacterium (assembly GCA_036675505.1). GTDB lineage: Bacteria > Cyanobacteriota > Sericytochromatia > S15B-MN24 > JAQBPE01 > JAKFEW01. Next base: position 53,949 of record JAKFEW010000103.1, on the reverse strand, counting down.
TCGTCGGGCTCAGCGACGTCCACGTCCAGAAGTGGGTCGCGCTGCCCGGCGGGCCGCTGCGCCTGCGGCGGCGTGCCACGCCGCGGCCCGACGGCCGCCTCGACGTCGCGATCGACCGCTGGTGGGACGCGCCGAACCCGGCCCTTTCACGCTTCGAGCCGGTCGCCACCGGCGTCGCCGCGACGGATGGCGCCTGGCCCGCGCCGCCCGCCGCCTGGGAGGTGCCGGCCGACGCCGCGCCACAGCCGAACCCGTACGCCACCGGCGACATGTTCCACGGCCCGGCCTTCCACGTGTTGCACACGCTGGCTATCGGCGCGAGCGGCGCTTCGGCGGACCTCGACGCCGCGAGCGAGGTGCCGCCCGGCCTGCTCAACCAGGTGCTGCTCGACGGCGTCACACACGCGATCCCCGGCACCGACCTCCAGCGTTGGAACGCGGCGATCGCGCCCGACCAGGTCGGCTATCCCTCGCGCGTCCTGAGCCTGACCCTCCATGGTCCCGCGCCCCTCACCGGGCCCGTGCGCTGCGAAGTCCGCTTCGCGGGCTTCCATGAGGGCTCGCGCTTCCCGAAGTTCGAGGTGCAGCTCATCGTCGCGGGCTCCGTCTGGGCCACGCTGGAGCTGGTCTACATCCTCTTCCCGAAGGGCCCGTTGGGCGCCGCCCCGGGCCCGATCCGACAGGCGTTCCTGGCCGAGCGCATCCCCGTGCCGCACCTCGGGCTCGCGCGCACGGACGGCGCCACCACCCGCCTCACGCCGAAAGAGGTGCGCGGCAGCGACTGGCTGCCGGGCACGCTCGCGCGCATCTACCGGGCGGAGGGCGATCTCGAGGCGCTCACGCGGCAAATCGCCGTGAAGGAGCACGTGGGCCGGCGTCTGGGCGTGCACCCCGGCGACGTGCGCCTCGTGCACGACGGCCTCTCGGCGATCGCCCCGAACGCGCCGCTCACGCGCCACGACGTCGAGTTGACGGTCGCCCCCGACGGCGAGGTGGCCGTGTCCGATGCCGCCACCGTGCTCGACGTGACGCCCGTGCGCAACTATTGGCGGGAGCGCCTCGGCCAGGGTCCCTGGCCAGGCGAAGACCTTTATTACGGCCTCGCCGAGCGCTTCGTGGCCTCGGTCGAGCTCGAGGACGCCGAGGCCTTCGCGCTCACGCAGGGGCGGGGCGTGCTGTACCTCGCGAACCACCAGGTGGGCATCGAGTCGCTGCTCTTCTCGCTGATCGCATCGGCGCTCGGCGGCGTGCCGACCGCCACCCTGGCCAAGACCGAGCACCGCGACAGCTGGCTCGGGCGGCTGATCGCCCATCACTTCGCGTACCCCGGCGTCGCGGACCCGGAGCTGATCCTGTTCTTCGATCGCCAGGACCCCGCCTCGCTGCCGGGCATCCTCGCCGGCCTCAAGCCGCTGATGGCGCACGGCGAGAAGTCGTTGATGGTGCACGCCGATGGCACGCGCGCAGTGTCCGCCAACAAGCCCGTCCAGCAGATCAGCGCCGCCCTGATCGACCTGGCGCTCGAGGCCGGGGCGCCGATCGTGCCGGTGCGCTTCACGGGCGGCCTGCCGCTCGAGCCAGTCGCCGAGCGCCTGGAGTTCCCGGTGGGGCACGGCCGGCAGACCTACTGGCTCGGCCGGCCGATCTGGCCGGACGACCTGCGCACGATGGGCCTCGCCGAGCGCAAGAAGGCGATCCTCGAGGCCTTCGAGCGCCTCGGCCCCGCGGCCGGCGCCGAACGGCCGGCGTCGCCCCAGGAAAGCTTCGCCGCCGAGGTCGCCGGCTGGCGCGCGCGCGCCAAGGTGGGCGAGATCCCGGCGGTCATGTTCAAGACGCTGGAGCATGTGAAGGAGCCCACGCCCGAGACGCGCGAGCTCCTGGCCGCCGTGCGCCGCACCCGCGGCACCGGGCCGCTTGGCGACCTGCCGCCGGGCGCCTGGTTCCACACGCTCGCGGATTGGCTGACTGGCCACACGGAAGTCCTCGTGCCGCCCATCGCCGAGGGCGGCGCGGATGGCTGAGACGCCCCCCGCCTCGCCTGACGGGCGGCCGCGCTGGCTCGTCGCCGTCCCTACGACCATCACCCTGGGCAACGCGCTGTGCGGCTTCGGCGCCGTGGTGGCGCTGTCCGGCTGGACGCCCGCCGCCGGTGAGGGCGCGGTCGCGACCGCCGGCTGGCTGATCCTCGCCGCCTGGGGCTGCGACATGGCGGATGGCATCGCCGCGCGCAAGATCGGCGCCAGCGGCGCGTTCGGCGCTGCCCTCGACTCGCTTTGCGACGTCGTCGGCTTCGGCGTTGCCCCGGCGTTCCTGGTCGGCGCGCTCGCGGCCAGCTCCGGGCTGCCGGGTTGGATCGGCTGGGTGGCCGGGGCGGCGCTGCTCTCGGGCGTGTTGATCCGGCTCGCGCGCTTCGACGCCGAGGACGTGGCCAACGACGGCCCCGAAGGCCACCTCTGGTTCCGCGGACTGCCGTCACCGGCCGTGGGCGCGATGATCGCGGCGCTCGGGCTGGCCTGGTGGCAGGCGGCGGCGGGCGCCGGCGCGCTCGCCTGGGCGAGCGAGGTGACCCAGCTGCTCATCGCCAGGCTGATCGCGACCTGCATCCCGGCGATCGCCCTCCTGGTGGCCGTCCTCGCCGTGTCGACGCTGCGTTACCCGGATCTGCCGAAGCACTACTTGAAGGGGCTGGCGCCGCGCTGGCACCTGGTGCTGCTCGGCCTCGCGATCATCGGGCTCGGGCCCGGGCTCGGGCTGTTGGCTTACTTCGCCGCCTACGCGGCGCTCGGCCCGCTGGCCGGCCGCCGGGCGCAGGGCGTGGGAGGCGCGGCTTGAGCGACGACGCCCTGATCGCGCGGCAGCTCGTCGAGACGCTCGCGGCGATCGTCGCGGGCGGCGCCGTGCTGATCGCGGTCACCCGCGCGGTCTCGCGCCGGCGTAAGGCCGCGATTCCGGGCGAGGGCGCCGCCGCCGACGCGCCCGCGGTGGTCAAGGCACCGCTCTGGGCGCGCCTGGGCACGCTGATCGGCCTGGCCTTCGCGGCCTTCCTGCCGGCCTACTTCGGGCCGGTGACCTGGACCGCGGCGATTTGCGTGTTGGTCGCGATGGGGCTTTACGAGTTCTGGACCATGCTGGATGCCTACGGCGCGCCGCCGCACCGCGTCGCGGGCTGGCTCGCGGGCCTGGCGCTGCCGGTCTCGGCGCTGGTCGCAGGCGCGGCTGGCCTCGGACCGGCGATGATGGCGGGCTTCATGCTGATCTCGGTCGTCGCGCTCTTCTCGCGCCACGCGGCGCCGTTGACCGGGCGGTTGGGGGGAACGGCCCTCGGCATGCTCTACGTGGGCATGTTGGGGGCCTACCTGGTGCTGGTGGGCCGCGAGGGCGGCTTCGGCGGCCTGGTGTTCTTCCTCATGGTCGTGCAGCTCGCGGACGTCGGCGGCCTGATGGGCGGCGTGCTCTTCGGGCGCCACAAGATGGCGCCGTCGCTCAGCCCGGGCAAGACCTGGGAAGGCACGGCGACCAGCTTCCTGGTCGCCGCGGGCGCCGCCTGGGCGTTCGCGTTCGCGTTGCCGGACGTGAAGGTGCCGGTCTTGATGGGGATCGCCGTGCTGCTGGCCATGGCCGGCCTGGTCGGCGACCTGCTGGCATCGGGGTTGAAGCGGACCGCGGGGCTAAAGGACTTCGGCAAGGCGCTGCCGGGCCACGGTGGCGTGTTGGATCGCTTCGACGGCTACCTGTTCGCGGCGCCGGTCTACTGGGCCGCGTTGCTGGCGCTGCAGATCCCGCTGTTCGTGCCGTGATGCCTTGAGCCTACCGGCCGCGGGACGCCGCGGCGGGCGGCTCAGCCGAGCGGAAAGCTCGTGCGGAGCACCGCCGCGAGCTCGGCCCGCCATGTGGGATCCGCGTCCAGGCCCGCGCCGTGCGACGCGAGTGCGCTCTCCCCACGCCGCACGGCGTCGAGGAGGTCCGAGGCGTCGCGCACGAAGATGCGGGTCGGCTCGTCATCCTCGTCGCAGGCGATGCTGTAATGCAGCAGCTGGGAGGTGCCATCGAGGCGTCGCTTCATGATCCACGCGCGCTGGCGGGCGCCCAGCGAGAGGGTGGTGAGGACGTCGGCGTCGTGCGCCCGATCATCCAGGTGGGTGAATGCCGTGATGCGCCGGCCGTGCAGGGCTTCGACGCTTTCGACGCCCATCGCGATCGCGAAGGCGGCGTTGCACTCGACCACCAGGCCATTGAGCGCGATCGCGGCGTGGCCAACGTCCGTGCGCCCAATGTCGTCGCGGTAGCGGCGCTCGGCCTCTTGCCGCGCCGCGATGCGCTTCGCGATCTCGGTCTGCAGCGCCTCGGTCTCGGCACGCAGACGATCCCGCTCGGCGCTGACGCGCTCCCGATCGGCTTCCATTGTCACCACCTGCCGCAGCGGCGCGGCGTCTCATCCCCGCTCGCACTATACCCGCCGTGCTTGGCCGCTAATCCCGAACAGCCGCCCGGCCGATCGGCTCGCCGGCGCGGATCCGCACCTCGAGACCCGTTGCGGAGTCAGCAACCAGGTCCTCGTCGAAGGTGACCGCGCCTGGCTCGAAGAGCGCCACGATCGTCGAGCCGCCATAGCGGAAGTAGCCTTTCTCCTGGCCACGCGACACCTTGCCGGCCTGGAAGGTCTGGACGATCGTGCCGATCGTGATCGCCCCGACCTCGACGTAAGCCATGCGGCCGAAGTGGGCGGTCTCGATCGCCGTGACCGCCCGCTTGTTGCGGCAAAACACGTCCGGCACGCGGGCGAGCGCGATCGGGTTCACGGAGTCGTAGCGCCCCGGCACCTCGCGGGTGGCCTCGGCCGTGCCGTCGTCGATGAAGTGGAAGCGGTGATAGTCCGGCGGGGCGAGCCGCAGCACGAAGGCCGCGCCACCCGCGTACCTCGCCGCCTCGGCCTCGGCGCACAGCAAGGCCGCCGGCGAGCACGCCGTGCCCTTGATCGGCAGGCGCGCGTCCAGCTCGAGCCGCGGGTACACCAGCAGCTTGCCATCGCCCGGCGAGCCGAGGACGTGCGGATCGGTCGGGTAGGGGCGGGCGCCCGGCTTGAGCGTGCGGAAGAAGAAGTCGTTGAAGCTCGCAAAGGCCTCGAGCGGCCGCTCGGCCTCGCTCATGTCGATGCCGAAGCCGGCGACGAAGGGCGCGATGCGCCCGCGGCTGCCCGCGTGGTCCATGCGGCGGCCGTAAAGGTCGCAGAACCACTTGCGGTTGATCAGGCGGTCGAAGACGACGCGGCCGATGGGGTGCTCATAGAACCAGCGCAGCGTCGACTCGGCGAAAATCGGCTCTTCGACGACCTCGCCGGTCCGACGATCGCGGTGCCTGACGGGCGCCGCGGCGGGCGGGTTGCTGGACGGCGGCATGCCGCCAGGATACCATGGGCCGCCATGGGCGCTCTCGACCACCTCCTCGTTCCGACCATCGACGCCTTCGATTTCATGGCGGACTTGGCCGCTCGCGAGGCGCCCAGCCGGCTCAAGCGGCGTACGGCGCCGCCGACGCGCACGGCGACGACCTTCCCGCTGGGCGACGGTGAGGGCGAGGCCGATCTTTACTTGCCGGCGACGGCGCCGCGCGCGGGCTTGCTGCTCGTGCCCGGCGTGGCGAAAGGCGGCAAGGACGACGAGCGCCTGATCGCGTTCGCCAGCGCGATCGCCAGGCTGGGCTTCGCGGTGCTGGTGCCGGAGCTCGCCATGCTGCGTGAGCTCAACGTGCGGCCCTGGTACCGCGACGTGGTGAAGGCGGCCTTCGCCCACATGGTGGCCAACCCCACCTGGGCGCCTGGCGGCCGCGCGGGGATCGGCGGCCTGAGCTTCGCGATGGGCCCCGGCGTGATCGCGGCGCTCGAGCCCGCGATCCGCGAGCGCGTGCGTTTCCTGTTCTGCATCGGGGGCTACTTCGATCTGGTCGCCGAGATGCGCTTCGTCACCACCGGGGCCTTTCGCGAGCGCGGCGGCCCGAACGGCGATGGGCCCTGGCTGCATATGGCACCCGACTCCTACGGGCGCTGGGTGCTTTGCGCGAGCCTGGCCGATGCGGTGCCTGACGAAGCGTCCCGCGCGGTGTTACGCGCGATCGTCGAGCGCCGCATCCCGGACGGCGAGGCCGATATCGCGGACCTGGTGGCCCAGCTGACGGATCCCACCGGCCGCGCGCTGCTGGCCTTCGTGTCCAACTGCGACCCGGCGCGCTTCGACGCCCTCTACGCCGCCCTGTCCGAGCCGATGCGGATCGACATCGCGTCGATGGACGTGGCCCGCCAGGACCTGTCGGGCCTGCGCGCCAGGCTGATCCTGGTCCATGGCGTGGACGACGACCTGATCCCTTACACCGAGAGCCAGGCGCTGCACCGGGCGGCGCGCCCCGGGCTCTCGCGCCTCTATCTCGTGCGCGGCCTCAACCACGTGAACATGGGCCGCCCGGGGCCGCTGGACGCGTGGCGCCTGCTCTCATCGGTCACGGCCTTGCTCGCCGAGCGCGGACCGGCCTGACGCCCGACCAGGCGGCGCCGCGGCTCAGGCGCCGGCGAGGGACGACGGGGCCTGTGGCGCGTCGGCGCCGAGGCGCGGGCGCTCGCAGTAGTACGAGAACGCCGGCGGGAAGTTCAGGAAGGTCCAGTGGATCTGGATGCCGTCGAAGTACTTCTGCAAGTGGCCGAGCAGGAACTTGGAGTACTGGTAGAGCAGGAAGCGGCCGCCCGGCGCGAGCGCCTTGCAGGTCTCGCTGATGATCTGGTGGCGCAGGTCGTCCGGCAGCGAAGTGAACGGCAGGCCGGAAACGACCGCCTGCGCGGGGCCTAGTCCATGGGCTGCGAGGTGCTTGCGCACGTCGGCGGCGCTGCCGTGGACCAGGATGACGCGCGGGTCATCGTAGCGGGCCTTGAGCGTCGAGTAGAACTCTTCCATCAGCTCGATGCTCAGGAGCTTCGCATCCGGGTGCAGCCGACGCACGATCTCATCGGTGAAGACGCCTGTGCCGGGGCCGTATTCGACGATCACGCGGGCCTTATCGAAGTCGACGCCTGCGAGCAGGTCGTTGACGAGGTGCGGCGAGCTCGGGATGACCGAGCCGATCGCCGTCGGGTTCGTGAGGAAGTTCTTGAAGAATAGCAGCGCGTCGCCCATCGTGGGCCCCCTTTCAGGCACACCGCCGCGGCTTTCCGCGGGCGGCTCGCCCTCATTATAACGCGAGCGCCAGCCGACCGGCGAGCGCGGGCCAGCGCGCGGCCAGCGCCGGCTCGTCCACCATCTCGAAGTCGGCGAACTCGAAGCCCGGCGCGACCACGCAGGCCGTCAGGGTCCAGCCCGCGGAGCCGTCCGGTGCCGGCACCGCGGCCTGCCACTCGCCTGCCCGCACCAACAGCTGCGGCGCCTGGCCGGCCGTCACGTCGAGCCCGAGCCAGGCGTCGTGCAGCCGGCCGTCCGCGTCGATGCGCCGCAGCAGCAGCGCGTCGCCGCCCTGGTGGAGCCAGAGCTCGTCGGAGGCGACGCGGTGCCACTTCGAGACCTCTCCGCGCCGCAGCATGAAGGCGATCGCCGTCGCGAGCGACCGATCTTCGCCGGCCGCCCGGCGCGCCCGCCACGTCTCGCGGTAGGCCCCGCCCTCGGGGTGCGGCGTCAGGGCGAGGCAGGTCGCGAGGTCGTCAGGGGTGGACATGGGCGGACTCCTAATTAGGGCTTGCGGAAGAGCTTGACCGTCTGATAACCTGGATTTAACCATGCGCCCGTTCCGGAGGACCACCCCGATGCCCCGCCTCGCCATCTCCCTGCTCGCCCTGGCCCTGCTCGCCGGCTGCTCCCGGCTGCCGTCAACCGCGCCGACGGCCGTGATGGGGGGCCTGCGTGCGCACGACGCCGACGCGCCGGTGATCACTGCCGTGCTCGGCGACGGGCAGGCCGCGCCGACGTTCGCGACGTGGCTGGGCCGCACGCTGACGCTCGCGGTGCAGGCCTCCTCGCCGAAGGGCCGCGCGCTGCGCTACCAGTGGACCACCGACGGCGCTTTCACGGGCCCGACGAACGGCAAGACCGTACGCTTCGTGGCCGAGGCCTGGGGCGATTTCCGCGCCACCGTCGAGGTGAAGGACGCGCAAGGCGCGACGACGACCCGCGCCGTGAAGATCGCCGTCTGGCCGGGACGCGCGGCCGAATGAGCGCCACGACCGTCCGCCTGGCGAGCGACGCCGAGATCGAGACGATCCTCGGCTGGACGCACGCCATCTGGGGCGTACGGTCACCGCTGCCGGCCTACGTCGCGCGCACGCGTGGCTACATGGCGACGCCCTGGGGCCGCGAGCGCTACCGGTTCATGATCGCGCATGACGCGGCGGGCACGCCGGTGGCGGGCTGCAAGGCCTACCGCCTTGCGGCCGCGCTCGACGGCACGGCGGTGGAGGCCCTAGGCTTCGGCGCCGTGTTCACGCGCGAGGAGCACCGCGGGCAGGGCCACGCCGGTCGGATGCTGCGGACGCTGATGGACGAGGCCCGCGCGGGCGGGACGGCGATCGCCCTGCTGTTCTCGGACATCGGGCCATCGCTCTACGCCGATCTCGGCTTCACGGCGCTCGCCACGACCCAGGGCCAGGCACCGGCTTTGGCAGGCACCGCCCCGTTCGCGCCGTGGCCGGCCGACCAGCCGATCCCCATGGCGTGGCGGGCCGCCTCGCCGTTCCGGGTGACGCGGCCGGAGGATTACTGGGCCTACGTATTGACGCGGGCGGAAATCGCGCCGCTGGCCTGGCTGCCGGACGGCCCGGAGGCCCCTCCTCGCGGCTTCGCCGTCGTCGACGTCGAGGACGGCGAGCTCTGGATCGAGGAAGCTGGCTGTGCGCCGGATGTCGATCCAACGAGGTTCTGGTCGGACCTGCGGCGCCTGGCCGCGTCGCGCGGCGTCGGGCAGGCCGCCGGCTGGCTGCCCGAGCCGGCCGCGAGCGCGGGCTTCTCGCTGGCGCCGCTCACGAAGCCGCTGCCGATGGTGGCGCCGCTCGCGGGCGAACGACCGCCGGCGCAGAGCCACCTCTGGTCGCTCGACCACTTCTAGGCGGCGCGGACGAAGACCGCTCGGTCGCTGGGTATGGTTATGTGGGGAACTACGTATGAACGCCGTCCCTTCAGGAGCCGACCCGTGTCCCACCGCCGCGCCAGATTCGCCGTTCCTGCCTTGCTCGCCGCGATCTGCTCCGCCGGGTGCCTGGCGCCGCAGGCACCGCTCGCGCCCGCCCGCGCAGGCACCGCGACGGTGAAGGTGCATGCCGGCTTCGCGGCGCCCGCCGCCCGCCGCGTGACCGGGGTCCCGGCGCCCAAATGGACGCCGGAGGATGTCGAGTACGTGCGCTTCGACGTCTACGTGGTCGGCGGCGCGGCCACGCCGTACCTCACCCAGTTCGTCACAGGCGCTGACATCCGCACCGCCGGCGTGACCCTGACGCTCACCAGCCTCGCCGCCAACACCACCTATCGCATCGAAGCCCGGGCGTATGACGACGCGCTCGGCATGCAGGACGAGGACTTCAACGGCACGCCGGACGGATTCGCTGCCGCCACGTTGCTCTCGATCGCCCAGGCCCCGGAGACCACCTGGAGCTCGACCGTCGCGGTGGGTGGCGACAACGAGCCGACGCTCGCCACGCCGATCGCGCTCCAGCTGATCGACCGCGTCTTCGACGGCACCGCGACCCTGCCGGGCCCCGAGGTCCTGCTCAAGGGCGGCGACTGCACATTCGACCAGCAGGGCGTGGTGTCGACCGTCGTGGGCGGGGGGGGCGTCTTCCAGCATGGCGACGCCTACGGGCTGGATACCGCCGTCTTCGACGCCGGCCACATGGTCCGGGCCTCGGATGGCACCCTATACGTCGCAGGCGGGCACCAGGTCTGGATGGTGACCCGCGACCGCGATACGTTCCTGCTCGGCGGGTACGGCATCCCCGCGAACGGCGTCGGCTACAAGGGTGAGACGGGCTTCGACACCCCCCACGGCCTCGCTTTGTCGGCTGACGAGTCCGAGTTGTATGTCGCCGACTTCTACAACGGCCGGATCGTCGCGATCGACCTCGAGAGCAACGACCTGTTCGAGGTGATGCCGGAAACGGCCGCAACGGCAGGCTTCAGTGACCCTGTCTACTCCAGGGTCGTGGCCGGCGGCATCGAATTCCAGCCAGCCAGCCAGGACGGCACGATCAACCTCGCGACGTTCAACCTTCCCACCGGCCTCGCGCTGGCCGTGGACGGCTCGCTGCTCGTCACCGAGCGGGACGGCCGCGTGATCCGGCGGATCGACCTGAACTCGGCCGATCCGGCCGCAGATTCCGCCTACGTGACGACGATCGCCGGCCTGAAGAACGCCAGCGGCGCGAGCGACGATGCGCTCAACGCGCTCAACGCGCGTTTCCGGGCGCCCTACGACATCGAGCGCTTCCAGGACGGCTTCTTGATCGTCGATCAGGATGCGCTGGCGCCCGCGCTCCGCAAGCTGACGCCGCTGGCGACCGGCGGGTGGGGGCTCACCACCTTTGCGACCAAGAGCGCCTTCGCGGCCGATGCGTCGGGCGACACGATCATCGAGCCGTTCCAGCTCGCGGTCGACCACGCGGACCGCATCTGGTTCGGAGACCGCGACAAGGCCGCCGCCCCTGTTCGCCCTTACCTCCGCTGCCTGGACCCGTCGAAAACGGGCGACGCCCGGTTGCGGACCTGGCTCGGCAAGGCCGAGGCGGATGGCGTGCCCTACAAAGATGGCCATATCGACGACGCGAGCTTCAGCTTCTGGGGGCTCCCCACCGATTTCCACCCGATCGGCGTGTGCGTCGATCCTTCGGGCACGGTCTTCTTCTCCGATCCCTCGGCCAACTCCGTCCGGAAGCTGCAGTAGGAGCATGCCGATGTCGCGCGTCATCGCCGTCCTTTGTCTCCTGGCGCTGGGGTCTGCAGGCTGCGCGGGCAGCGCCCCGCCGACCGCCAGGACCCCCAAGTTCGCCATCCAGGCCGCCGCCGGTCGCCAGGTGGTCGTCACGCTGCGCCCGGTCGGCGCCGCGCGGCGCCTGCAGGCGCCGGTGGCCTCCTTGACCCTCGACGACATCGCATACGTGACGGTACAGCTCTTCGTGAGCGATCCCACGCCTCCGCTGGTGCTCGCGTCCCTCAACGTCCTCAACGCGCTCTGCGACGGCAAGTGTCCCGATGAAACGCCGCAAGCACTGGCCGAGATCGGTCCGATCTCGCGAGAGCAGCTCGGTCAGCCGATCGTCTTGGGCAGCCTCGCGCCCAGGAGCACCTATTACCTGCGCGCCCTGGCCTATCAGGTCCTGGCCGCGTTCGAAGTGCCCGAGCTGATTTCGACCCAGGACGGGACGTCGGAGACCAGCTTCACGGTCGACAGCGACGGGTCCGCGAGCGTCGTGCTGCCGCTCAAGCTGGTCGACGTGCAGTTCGACGGCGCCGCCACGACGAGCGCGCCGGTGATCACCGAGGGCGGTTACACCGATCCGGATGCCAGCGTGGTCGAGACGATCAGCACATCCACCTCCGCCGCCTTCGGCGGTTTCTGAGCCGCCCGCTCCACCCCACCGACCCGGAGTTCCGCCGATGCCCGCGCCCGACAGCCCCCGCCCGATGACCGCAAGGAACCAGCGCTGCTGGATCGTCGCGTCGATCGCCGCGCTGACGCTCGCCGCCTGCCAGGCTCCGCCGGTCGCGGGGCCCGGGGCGTTGCCCGTCGCGCCGCGCGCGATCGTGGAGGCCGGCGCGGCGGACGCGGGCGCGGCCGACGCGGTGACCGTCGCGGTGGGCGCGCGCTTCGAGGCGGCCGGTTGTCGCAACCTCCTGACGGCCGGCGTCGATGAGAACTGGCGGCCGGAAGACGTCACCTTCGTGCGGTTCAGCTTGTTCCGCACCGGCACGCCCACCCCGATCGCAGGGCCGATCGACGTCACGGGCGCCGACCTGCTGGGCGATCCCGACTTCAAGGTCCACTTCAACCACCTGCGGCGCGGCACGACCTACGTGGTCGAGGCGCGCGCCTACAACGACGCCGATGGCGCAGGCCCCGCGATCCCGGCTCAGATTTCCAAGGACGGCCTGGACGTCGCCGAATGGAAATCGACCATCACCGTGGGTGATTACGACGCGCTCGCGATCGACGCCGGCAGGCTGCGGCTGAAGCTCAAGGCCGTCCACTTCGACGGCGTCAGCCAGCCGCCGGGCGTCTACAACAATTGGGAGGGCGGCTGCAAGGCCGAGCTGAACGGCGCGGTCACGACCGTCGCGGGCTCGGCCACCACCGGCTTCGTGGAGGGTGCGGTGGGCACGGCCGCTGTGCTCGGCGCCGTCTCGGACCTCGTGCGACGCTCGGACGGCACGGTGTTCGCCGCGTTGTGGAACCGGCATGTGGTCGTGCGCATCACGCCCGCGCGCCAGGTGTTCCAGGTGGCGGGCTCGTTCGGCCTGGCCGGTTTCGTTTCGAGCACGCTCGGCGCGCAGGGGTGCTCGAAGTTCGACTCGCGGTTGCAGAACCCCACCGGCCTCGCCCTCTCGCCCGACGAGAACACCCTCTACATCGCGGACGGCGGCAACCACCGGGTCGTGCGCGTCGACCTGACCAGCCCCGATTTCGGCCAGCTCGGCGCGGCCGCGGACAACGACGCCGACTACCTCGAGATGTACGCAGGGCCTGACGACGGCGCGGTCGATGCAGCGCCTTTCGACCAGGCGACGGGCTTCAGCGACGGCCCGGCCGCCACCGCGCGGTTCTTCATGCCGAGCGGCCTCGCGATGGCCGGCGACGGCGCGCTGATCATCGTAGACCGTTTCAACCACGCGATTCGGCGCCATGACGGCGCGAACGTCACGACGATCGCGGGCGGCAACGGACCGAGCTTCATCGATGACGCCGATGGCCTCGCTGCCTCATTCTCGAACCCGATCGACATCGTGAACGACGGCGGCCAGATCGTGGCGGACGGCAACTGGGCCTTCCTGATCACCGACCATTTCAACGAGGCCATTCGGCAGTTGGTTCCGGACGGGGCCGGGGGATGGTCGGTCAACACCTGGTACGCGAGCGACGCCGACGGCGACCCGAGCGACGAATTGCTCCAGCCCTCGGGCATCGCCAACGACGCGCGCGGGCGCGTCTGGGTCGGCGTTTCGGACAGCGACTTCACCACCGCGAGCGTGCGGATGATCGATCGCGCTGTGCTGTTTCAGACGGACGGAAACCCCCGCCCGAACGGCCCCGACCTCGCCACGCGCGCCTGGGTGTCGGGGATGGCGGTCGATTTCCGCGACGGCGCCGCCCCGGACGCGCGGTTCAAGGACGGCACCAGCGAGCGCTTCGTGCCCGTCATCGCCGACCCGGTCGGCCGCATCTACTTCGGCGACGAGGGCGCAGGCTCCGTCCGCCTGTTGAATTAGGAACCCCGCCGCCATGCGCCGCTACCTCCCCACCGTCGCCCTGACGCTCGCCCTGGTCGCGGCCTCCGCTTGCAACCCGTCCAAGCCGGTGCCTGGCAGGGTCACGCAGCCCGCCGGCGCGCCGGCCGGCGCCCCGACCCTGCCACCCGCGCCCGCCTTCGTCACCCTCACCGGCCTCGTCTCCGCGCCCTCGCGGCTCGTGGCGGCAGGCGGCGGCAATATCGTAGCCGCCGGCTCGGGCAACATCATCGCCGCCGCCGGCGGCAACATGGTCGCCGCGGGTGGCGGCAACATCGTCGGCAACGCGGGCGGCAACATCGTTGGAAACGCGGGCGGCAACATCGTCGGCAATGCGGGCGGCAATATGGTGGCGGCCGGTGGGGGCAACGTCATCGTGAACAACGGCGGCAACATGGTGGCGGCCGGTGGCGGCAACATGGTGGCCGCGGGCGGCGGCAACCTCGTCCAGTTCGGCGCCCGGATGGTGGCCGCGGGCGGCGGCAACATGGTGGCGGCCGGTGGGGGCAACGTCATCGTGAACAACGGCGGCAATATGGTGGCCGCGGGTGGCGGCAACATGGTGGCGGCTGGCGGCGGCAATTACCGCCTCGATGCCGCGCCGCGCCGCAAGCTGAATGCCATCGAGATGAGCCCGATCGCGCAGACGCCGGTCGTGGGCGCCCGCGTGCTGCTGACCGACGCGGGGGGCCAGGCCATCGACATCCCGGCGACCTTCACCGACGCCGACGGCCACTACACCATTCCGGCGGTGCCGGGCGGCGCGCGCTACATCGTGACAGTGGTCGTGGGCGACGAGTCCGCCGCCCTGTCCGCCAGAACCTATGGCCTCACCCAGACCGGAGGCGGGACGCCCTCGCCCAGGCAGGGCGAGTCCTTCAATGACCTGGCGAACCCGCTGGTCATCGGCATCGCACTGCCTGGCGAGGAAAACGCGGCAGCCACGCCCGCACCGGCGGGCACCGACGACCCGGCCCCCCTCGCGAACGTCTCGGCCGAGGACCGCGACGACCTGTTCCTCAAGACCTTCGCGTCGGCCGATCGCCAGGTGGTCGAGGCCGACGTGACGCTCGCCACGACCGTCATCCTCGAGGCGCTGGTGCTCGCGAACGGCACCCGCCGTGACGACGTCCGGCCCGAGCAGTGGCGCGAAGCCGTCGCGAGGCTCACGCCGCTGATCCGCGAGATCAACCCGCGGTCGCTGCCGAAGGAGCTCCTCGATGCCCCGATCGTCGACGCGATCGACGAGCCCGCCAGGGCGCGCGAGATCCTCCAGGGCTGGACGGTGCTGCGGCCCGAGCTGGTCGAGTCGTTGCTCGTCATCGAGCAGATCCTCTTCGCCACCCCCGCTCCGGACGCCACGCCGGAGGCGAACGCCACGCCCGAGGCGACCCCCGCCCCGGCGGGCCAGACGCCCGCAGCCACGCCGCAAGCCACGCCGGCGCCGGAGGCGACCGGCGAGTCGGTCACATCCGGCGGCAGCGGCGGCAGTGACGGCGCCGAGGACGACGAAGAGGAGATCGAGCCGGTGGGCACCCTCGACCTTACGCCGGGCGGGTACGCGTCGCCGGCTCAGCCCCCGACGATCCTGATCGGCGGCCCCTGACGGCCGCTCACGGCAGGTGGGGCCGCAGGGCCTCCGCCCAGACGCCGTAGCCCTCCCCATTCAGGTGCAGGCCGTCATACGTGTAGCGGCGATCGAGCCCGGCGTCGCCGCCCAGGAGCGGCCACAGGTCGAGCCACTCGGCGCCGGCCTCGCGGGCGATCGGGGCCAACCCTGAGTTCACGGCGGCGACCCGCGGGTTGTGGCGGACGCCGATCGCGTGCGGCTCGACGGGCAACAGGCTGAGCACCAGCAGGCGTGTCGCGGGCGCCTCGGCGCGGATGCGCGCGATCAGGACGCGTAGGCCCGCGAGGACGGCCTGAGGGGTCGCGCTGTTCAGCAAATCGTTGATGCCGATCATCAAGACGATCATGCGCGGCCGGGCGGCGATGATCGGGTCGAGGCGGCGTTGGACGCCTTCCACGGTGTCGCCGGCGATGCCGCGGTTGCGGAGGCTGGCGTCGCCGAGCAGGGCGACCCAGTCGGCCCACTCCGTCAGGCTGTCGCCGAGCAGGACGACGTCGCCGGGGGCGATCGGCGTGAGGGCGTGCATGCTGACGCGGCTCCTCCAGTGGGCGGACATCTGGGTATCGGTGATCGCCGCGGGGACCTTCGGCGAGAGGCGCGCCCGCAGGTAGCCGACGCCGCCGCGCGAGGCCACGAAGGCGGCCGCGGCCCCCACGAGCACCGCATTGAGCGTAAGGGAGGCGACGAGGAGCAGGGAAGTCGGCACCGGGCTTGGCAAACGCTAATACATGACGGAGTCCTCGAACTCCGCCACCATCTCGCCGAGGTAGTTGATGCCGGCCTGCCAGAAGGCCGGGTCGTTGAGGTCGACGCCCACCATCTCGAGCAACGGACCGATGGTGATCGACGTGCCCGCTTCGAGCAGCTTGATGTATTGCGGCACGAAGGCCTGGCCCTCTTCCTGGTACTTGCGCATGAGCGCGTAAACCAGCAGCTGGCCGAAGGAGTAGGCGTAGTCGTAAAAGGGGTAGTTCAGGGTGTGGTGGAAGGTGACCCACTCCCAGTCGTCCCACTCGCCACGGCCCACCGCGTCGCCGTACATCGCGTCGAGCTGTTCGCCCCAGAGCCTGCAATACTCGGAGGACGGCACCACCGAGTTCTTGCGGCGCTCGTACGCGTTGAGCTGGAAGCGCGTCACCGCCACCGACTTGTAGATCTTGAGGATCGCGGCCTCGATCTGGCTGCCGAGCAGCTGGCGGCGCACCTCGGGGTTCACCTCGCGCGCCAGCAACCGCTGGAACGTGAGCGTCTCGGCGAAGGTGGAGGGCGTCTCCATGAACATGGTGACCCGGTCGCAGTTCGTGAGCGTCTGGTGGTCGGCGACGACCACGTTGTGCACGCCGTGGCCCATCTCATGGGCCATCACGATGACGTCTTTCAGCGTGTAGTTGTAATTCAGGAACAGGAAGGGATGGAAGATCGGGCCCGAGCTCAGGCAGTAAGCGCCGGCACGCTTGCCGGAACGCGAGAGGGCGTCGATGTATCGGTCCTCGAAGAAGCCGTGCGCGATCGCGCCGAGATCGGGGTCGAAGCTGTCCCAGGTGTCGAGGACGATGTCGCGGCCTTCCTCGAACGAGATGAACGAGCCCGCCCCGCCGTAGCCCGCGCGGATGTCGTGGCCCGCGAAGTCATGGATTTCGAGCACCTGCGCCTTGGCCCGGTAGTAGCGGTGGACGAGGTCGTAATTGCCCTCGACCGTTTGCAGCAGCGTCTCGATCACTTGCGGGCCGAGGTTCTCCTCGATCAAAAGCGGCGCGAGCGGGTGGTCGTAGTTGCGCAGGCCCATCATGTGGCGCCAGTTCTCGAAGAGCGCGTTGAAGACGAAGGTGAGGCTGCGCGCGTGCTCGGCGTGGAGCTTGAGCGTCTCGTCGAAGGCCGCCTTGCGCTCGTGGCGGGCGCCGGTCTCGCGAACGGCGTACGCCTGCGACAGCGTCATCTCCTCGGCCTGACCCGGCAAGTCGAGCTTCACGCGAAAGTCCGCCGTGGTCTCGAAGTAAAGCTGCGTCCAGGCCTGCGCGCCCGTCGCGTCCTTGAGCGTGATGATCTTCTCGGCCAGCTCGTCGAGCGAGTGCGCTGCGACGCGGCGGATCCTACCAAGGTGGTCCTGGTACTCGGCGATCTCGGGCGCCCGCAACAGCTTCTGGTAGGCGTTCTCCGGCATGCGCTGCAGCTCGAGGTCGAAGAACACCGTCTCGTTCTTGATGTCCGGGACCTCGCCCTGGATGCGGGCGTAGAGCTTCTTGTTGTCCTCGGTCTGCGTGTCGGCCGAGAAGAGCAGGTAAGCGTAGCCGAAGAGCTTGTTCAGCAGGCCCGCGATCTCGTCGAGGCCGTCGATCAGCTTGCGCGCCTCGGCCGGCGACAGCTCCGCCACCTTGCCGAGGTACTTGGAGCGCAGCTTCTGCGCCTTGCGCCGCGACGCCTTCAGATCGGCGTCGATGCGGGGATCGGACGGCGAGAGGTAAAGCCGCGCCAGATCCCAGCGCTGCTCGAGGTCGGAATGGTCTTGGTCGAGTTCGAAAGAGAGGGTCATGCGCGTCGGATGGGCCTCACGAGCGATTCGGGCCCTCCCCACATTGTTCCCCGCGAGACCGGTTTCCTCCCAAGCGGGAGATCTTCGACCGCGTAAGTACGGCCGAGCGATTTCGTCCAGATCGACCGTTCATCGACCGAGGGCTCATTCCTATACTGGCAGACAGCCGATCATTCCGGCCGATGGAGGAGATTCCCGTGCGCGTTCGATTGATCGGGCGGCTGCTCGCCGTCCTCGCCGTGGCGACCGGCCTGATCGTGGCGGCACCCGCCGGCGCCGCCGCAGCCAGGACCGCCGACCACGGCTACGACCCTCGGCGCACCGAGACCGTCGTCGGCACCGTCGAGGCGGTCGTACGCACGCGCGCGGGCGGCGGGCGCGTGGCCGGCGTGCAGCTGCGCGTGCGCACCGCGGCGGGCACGGTGCCCGTCCACGTCGGCCCGACCTGGTGGTCGGACCGCCAGCCGTTCCAGTTCCGGCGCGGCGACAAGATCGCCGTGACCGGCTCGCGCGGGACGAAGGCGGCAACGTTGGTGGCCGGCATGATCGTGCGCGGCGGGGACGAGGCGATCGCCCTGCGCGACGAGCACGGCCGGCCCCTCTGGGAAGGCTGGCGCCGCCGCTAGGCGCCTGGCTCCTCGACGTCGTCGAGCGAGACGCGCGGCAGGCGATCGAGGACGTCGTCGTAGTGCTCACGGACCTCCGCGGGCTGCTCGTGCGGCGCCGCCAGGCCGTCGGGCCCCACGTAGCCCTCGGGATCGTTCGCCTCTTCCATCTCGAGCGGCGGGGCAGGCGCCAACCCCAGCTCCGATGTGAACTCCACGGGCTCCTCACGCAGCTCGCGCGCCAGTTCCAGGTCGTCGCGCTCGTCCATCCCGCACCTCCTCGTCGCGAAAGCGTTCCGGAACCACCCTACAACGCGCCGTACGAGGGCCCAACAGCCGATCGCCCGGGCACCACCCGCGTGACCTCGACGCCGGCCAACGCGGCCTTGTAGAGCATGAACAGCGACTCGCTGAGGTGGCGCAGCTGGGCGATCGTGTCGAGGATCCAGACGTTCTGGTCGGTCTTGCGGTAGTCCGAGGTCTTGAGGTACTCGAAGTAGGCGTCGTCGAGCAGCTGGATGATCTCCGTGGCCATCGCCTGCTGGAACTCCATCGCGGCGCCCGTCGCCTGCCGCTCCGGGAACAAGATCGCGAGCCAGAGCTGGTCGGAGACGTCGCGCAGGTCCGGCAGGCAGCGGGCGATCGCCGGGGGCAGCACGTAGCCGTCCACGGCGAGCCCATGCTCGAGGTGATCGCGCAGATCGAGCGCCTGCTGGACGAGCTTGTCCGCCAGGCTGATGAAGAGCAGCCAGTGCTGCGCGGACGCCGCCTGGGAGGGGGAAAGCGTGCCGCGCGCCAGCGGCAGGAGCAGGCCGTAGGCCGCCTCGCGCACCTGCCCGATCTCGCGCCGGGTGTCCTCGATCGCCTTGTGATCCGGCGTCACCGGCGTGGCCTGGGCCATCATCCCGAGGTCGCGGTCGATCTGGCGCTTCGCCGTGGTCTGCAGCGAGCCCGCGAGCTTGTAGACCTCCGCGAGCGCCCGATCGGGCGCGTTGACGAGCATGCGGCGCACGCCGGCCGCGAGCGGCCCCTCGGCGGCCCCGGTGCCCGGCAGCAGGCGGCGCAGCGGCTCGTAGAGGAAGGTGAAGAAGCACAGCCAGGCAGCCGCGTTCGCGAGCGCGAAGATCGTGGCCGCCACGCCGATCTCGGCGACCGGCCCGCGCAGCCCCAACCCGCCCGCGGCCCCGCTCGCCGTCGCGAGCAGCAAGGGGAATGCCAGCAAGGCGGCGAGCGCGCCGACGAGCCGCACGCCGACGTGGGCCGCCGCGAGGGCGCGGGCCGTGCGGCCGTGTTCCAGCGCGGCGAGGGCCGGCCAGGTGGCGGTGGCGATTGACGCCCCCAGCAGCAGCGCGCACGCTGCCGGCACGGGCAGGGATCCCCGGGCGGCCAGGTCGAGCGCCACGATCACCGCGCCGCCGGCCGGAAGGCACACGCCGAGCAGGACGCCGAGCCCGACGTCGAGGACCTGCTCGCCCAGGGCCATGCCAGCCCAACCCGCAAGGCCCGCGCGGACCATCTCGTCGGTCACGATCGGGGCGAGCGCCGCGCTCACGAGCTCGAGGCCGGTGAAGGCCAGCCCGAGCCCCAGCAAGGCCTGCAGCCCGTGCCGCGCGCGCGGATGGCGGGCGATGATCAGCCCCACGCTCGCCGCGCCGACGAGCACCGGGCCGAGCCATACAGGGGCGAGCGCGCCGGTCCAGACCCGCGCCACCGAGCCGACCGTCGTGCCGATCATCACCAACACGGCCTGTTCCAGCGCCAGCAGGTCGGCCGCGAGCGCGGCTATCAAGAGCGCCATCGCCGCGGGCGCCGACGGCGCGCCGATCACGACGCCCAGCCCGAGCGCGCGAGCCGGGCTCGCGAGCGCGCTCTGCAAGCGCGGCCGCAGCCAGCGCCCCAGCGAGCGATCGAAGGCCGAGGCCATCACGCGCAGCGAGAGCAGGTAGAGGCCGAGGCCGCCCGCGGCCGTGGCGAGATCGAGCGCCTGCAACTAGCCGTCCTCCTCGTGGTAGCCCAGATCCCCGCGCGGCACGACCTGCTCCATGCGCAAGATGCCGCGCTTATTGACGACGATCCGGGCGCGCTCGAACGCTACCCGGTGCCGCGCCGGGGCGCCGGGGCGCTCCTCGACCACCGCATACCGGAAGACCGCGTTGAGGTGGTAGACCTTCGGCGCCTCCACCGTCACGACCCCGGCTTCTTCGTGGAAGTAGGCCAGTTGTTTGCTGGGGTCCGCGAGCTTCACGAGGAATTCGGAGAGGTCGAAGCGCACCACGTCGCGGATCAGTCGCACATGGGCGAGTTCCGCCGCGAGCGCGTTCGGCTGGATCGCCAGCCGCTTGAAGTAATGGATCACCACCTCGCTGCGGTCCGGATCGAGCGTGCCGCGCGAGCCGGTCTCGCGGATGTAGCGGATCTCGGGTGGCACGCCGTGGGGCTTGAGCCAGCGCATGAACTGCCGGCAGGTCGCGATCAGCACGCGATGAGCGCGGCCATCCTCTTCGTAGTGGGCGTGCAGGAGGCGTTGCTCGTGATCCGGCAGGTAGCGCTTGAGGCGATCGTTGAACCATTCGCGGGCGATGTCCTTGATGCGGTCCTGGAACACGTAGGCGAAGACGCCGATGCCCACCACGGCGAACACGCGCCAACCCCAATCGTTGGCAGCCACGGCCTTGAAGCGCTGGAAATCGACCATCGCCGTGATGACGGCCGCGACCGCGGCGCCGGCGCCGGCCACGGCGTTCTTGTAGAGGCCCTCTTTCTTGACGCTCTCGACGTCGAGGTAGAGCACGCTCGTCACGAACTTCTTGAGCAAGCCCAGGCGATAGGCGAAGGCCTCGGCGCTGGCGCCTTCCGACGCCTCGCCGCCGATGTAGACGAAGCCCGCGAGGCGGCGGTAGCTGATCTCGTCGCTCAGCGCCTGGCGGGCCACGTCGGCGAGCCGGGCCGGCTCCGTGCCCTGCTCGGCGCGACCGACGAAGGTGATCAGGCTGGCCTCGAGGCGGTAGGAAAGGTATTCGTCGACCAGCCCGAGCGCGCGGCGCACCTCGTCATCGACGATCACCGGCTGCTCGGTCAAGATCGCGATGTAGAGCCGACGATAAGCCTTGAGCAGCGCGACCACCTTGGCCAGGCGCTGGTCCGTGCGGAGGCCTTCGCGCGGCACGCCCGGCGAGTGATCGCCCGACAGGGCCTTGAGTTGGGTGTACAGCAAACAGCCGAAGAGCTTCGCTTCCTGCACCACGAGCGGGATCAGGCGCTGGCGCTCGTCGTGGTGCAGGTGGTGCTCGAAGTAGCGCTCCAGCGACGGCAAGGACCAGGCATCGGGCGTGATCGCGTCCCATCGGCCGACGTCCGGCGTGCGCAGGCGCAGGTGGTTCGTGAGGTCGGCCCAGAAGCGGTCGCGCGCATAGGTGTCCGAGCGGATGCCCATCGCCGTCGGCACGTACAGGTACATTTCGACCTCGTAGCGCTTGCGCGCGCCCGGGTCGCCGGCGAGCAGATCGTAATCGATGCCGGCCTCGAACTGGAACCGGTCGTGGACCGCCGCCCGGCTCGCGATGTCGGCCACGCGCGCGCCGGCCTCCTCGATGACGCCCTCGTCGAAGACGTCCTCGGCGGAAACCTGCTCGGGGTGAAGCATCAGGGGCCACCCTCGCGCTGTTGGCGGCGGGGCGGCGCGACGCGGGCGGTCGGCGCGGGCCGCGGGGTCGTGGTCGCTGCGGAGGCCGGGACGAGCGCCGGCGGCGCCAGACGCGGCGCGGCCCCGGCCGGGACGGCGGTACCACCGGGTGGAAGCGGGGCCCCGCCGGCCGGGGCCGGAACGCCACCGGGCGGGACGGGGGCCCCGCCGGGAGCGACCGGGGGGGACGCAGGTGGTGGTGGTGGTGGTGGTGCCAGCGGGTCGCGCAGGTCGACCGGCCAGCGCCGGCCGACCATGTCACCGAGCCGGATGCGCTTCGCTGTGCGCGCGGCGTCAGGCGGCGCGAGCAGGTAAGGCACCTCGCCCGGCGGCGGCGGCCAGAGCTGGCGCAGATCCGGCGGGCCGGCAGGCAGCGCGCGCCGCACCGGTGGCGCGAACAGGTGTGCCTCGACCGGCGCGTAGTGGCTCGGCGCGCGGGTGTGCGTGACTGGCGCGGCCCAGAGCACCTTGCCCGCGCCGTCGAGCATGGTGGCGCGGAGGCGGCCGTCGCCCTGGCGGCAGTAGGCGAGCGCGTGGTCCAGGGTCTCCTGGCCGAAGGGCTGCTTCACCAGCCCGTCGTGGAAGGCCTTGTAGCGCCGGTACCAGTCGGCGTTGAAGCCGATCGCGAACCCATCGAGCCGAACCTTCACCCGGCCGGGCGCCGCGAGGTCGACCTCCGAGCGGGCCTGGAACTGCACGTCGAAGGCAGTAGCGGTCCATTCGTCGAGCAGCGACTTCATGGTCCGCTCGGCGGCCAGCTGCGCCCCGGCGTCCGGGCGCAGGTCGACGGGCACCTCCTGGGCGGCGTGCGCCGGCACGGCCAGCGAGGCTAGCAGGAAGAAGAGGAGGGGCAGGCGCGTATTCATGGCGGTTACGGGGATACCATACCCGCGCCAGGGGCCCTACTAGAGCTTGAGGCGGCGGATGCGGTGGCCGTCGGCCACGTAGACGAACCCGTCCTTCGTGACCGCGAGGCCCCGCGGCTTCTCGAGCCCGGTGCCGCCGTCCGCGATCGTCCGGATCGTCCCGTCGCCGGCCTCGTTCACCACGTCGATCCGGCGGACCGCCTGGTTGCCCTCGTCGCCCGCGACCAGCACGAAGCCGGTCCCGCCCGGCACGCTCGCGATCATGCGGGCCTGGTTCAGGCGACCGCCCTCGAGGTTGCCGTCCTGGTTGCCGCAGGCGTCGGGCGCCGTGTCGTTGAGCGTGAGCACGTCGAGGTCGGGCTCGATGCGCCGCAGGTGGCAGCCCTTCGCCTCGAGCACGTAGACGTTGCCGGCCGGGTCCACGGCCAGGCCGGCGGGGAAGGCGAAGCGGGCGGCCGCCCCCCGCTTGTCGAGGTAGGCCGGCGCGTCGAAGCGGCCGGCGATCGTATTGACGGCGGCCTGGCTCGCGGGGTCCACGATGCGGCGCACCACGTGACCCCAGTGGTCTGACACGTAAAGGTCGCCGCGCGCGTCGATCGCGAGGCCGAACGGCACGCGGAAGCTCGCCGCGGTGCCCAGGCCGTCCTCGCTGGTCTCCTTGCCGTTGCCCGCGATCGTGGTGACCTGGGCGCCGCCGGCGCCGAGCACGATGCGGCGGATGCGGTGGTTGAAGGCGTCCGTGACGTAGAAAGCGCCGTCGGGCGCCGTGACCAGCTGGCTGGGCTCGAAGAAGCGCGCCTGGCCGCCCGCACCATCCTTGAACTCGCCGTCCACGAACTCGCCGGGCTTGGCGACGAGTCCGCCGCCGGCCACGGTGGTCACCGGGTAGGCCGGATCGTCGAGGTCGATGCGGCGGATGCGGTGGTTCTGGGAGTCCGCGACGTAGAGGTCGCCATCGGCGCCCAGCGCGAGGCCGAGCGGCGTGTTGAACCGGGCAAGGCTGCCGGGGCCGTCCAGGTAGCCTTCGTCCTCCGCCCCCGCGATCGTGGCGACGGCCGGCGTCGGTGTCGCGACGGGGAGCGGCGTCGGCGTCGCGGCCGCCGGCGAGGCCGGCGGCGCCACCACGAAGCCGGGCGTAGGCGCGGCCACGGGCCCGGGCGCGGGGGCGCAGGCGGCGAGGGGCAGGGCCAGCGGGAGGGCCAGGGGCAGCAGGCGGGCGATGCGGCGAATCATGTCCCCATCCTACCCCAAGCGAGCTATACGCGGGCGCCGAGCGCGTCCATCACCTTGCGCAGCCGGGCCTCGAAATCGAGCTCGTCGACCACGTGCAGGCGCGGCCCGAGCAACCCCTGCCAGCCGACGACCAGCCGATCCACCACGGCGTGCATGCCGGTCTGGAACGCGGGATCGGCGATGCGCTCGCCGTCGTCGACGATCGGGAACATGGGCGGGATCACGATCAGCAAGTCGTAACGCTGCACCCGCTGCTCGACCACGTGGCGGTAGCGCGCGGCCTCATGATCGGGCCAGCCGTGCATCGGCCCGAACCACTCGAAGTGGCAGAGCGAGTCGACCGGGCAGCGGTCCGAGACGAAGCCGGACTCGCCCTGGGCCTCTTCCATCTCGATCTGGCGATCGAGGATCGCCCACTGGAACTCGAGTCGGCGCTCTTCGGGCACCGTCGCGGGCGTCAGCCCCCATTCCCGGGCCACCTCGCGCGAGCGCTCGGGCAGCAGCGGCAGGTCGAGACGATCCGCCAGCGCCCGAGCGAGCGTGGTCTTGCCGACGCATGGGGCGCCGGTGAGCGTGATGCGGGGGTGCCGCCCTGATCGAGACCCGGTGGTCATCTTCCCTCCTGACGGGGAACCGGAGCTACCCCGTCGGAGATCCACATGCCCGGGTGCGGGCCCGATCTTGCCGTTGCTTAACTAAACTTGCCGATGAAGTTGTCCATCAGCCTGAGCGCGGCCGGCCCAAGGATGATCACGAAGATCGAGGGGAAGATCCCGAACAGCAGCGGGAAGAGGATCTTGATCGGCGCCTTCATGGCCTTCTCCTCGGCGCGCTGCTTGCGGCGCAGCCGCAGGTGCTGGGCCTGGGCCCGCAGGATCTGGGCGACGCCCACGCCGAGCGCGTCGCCGTGGACGAGCGCGGTGACGACGTGGCGGAAGTCCTCCACGCCGGAGCGGCCGCCGAGGGCGCGCAGCGCGGCGCCACGCCCCACGCCGACCTGCAGCTCGGACAGGTACCGCGTGAACTCCTGGTTCAGCGACTTGCTCTGGGGCGAGCGGCGGCGCGTGAGCTGGGCGATCGCCGCATCCAGGCCGAGCCCGGCCTCGACGCAAGCCGTGAGCAGGTCGATGCTGTCCGGCAGCGCGCTGTTGATCTGGTCCTGCCGGCGCTTCACGAGCACCGTGAGCACGACATGCGGCACCAGGAAGCCGACCGCGAAGCCGGCGGTCGCCCAGAGCACGCCGGCCCGGCCGCCCAGCACCAGGCCGGTCAGCGCGAAGCTGCCGCCCAGGCCGGCCTGCGACACGAGGTAAGCCTGCAGGTGGGCCGCGCGGTACATGCCCGCCTGGCGCAGCCGGTGCTTGGCGGACTCCACGTAGTGGGAAGGCAGCGCCTTCGAGATGATCGGCGCGAAGGAGCGCACGGCGCGACCGCGCCAGTCTTCCCACCAGCCGGGTGCGGTCAGCTCTTCGGGCACCGCCGCGTCATTCGCGTAGCGCGTGAAGCGGGTGGCGACGCCGGCGGCCGGCCGCTCGAAGGCGAAGAAGGTCAAAAGGGTGGCCGTCAGGCCGACGGCGAGCACGAGCCAGAGTGTCATGGTTGATGTTTCCTCGTCAGAGCGTGATGCGGACGATGCGGCGGATGAAGTACACGCCGATCAGCATCAAGCTGATCGCGATGCAGCTGAGCATGCGGCCGCGCGGATCGTTGACCAACACCAGCAGGTAGTCGCGGTTGAGCACCCAGAATGCGAGCGCCAGGAAGATCGGGATCGCCGTCAGGACCATGCCCGAGAGGCGGCCCTGCGCGGTCAATGTGCGCACCTGGCCCTGCACGTTCTGGCGATCGCGGATCGTGTCGTGCAGGTTGGTCAGGATCTCGACCAGGTTGCCGCCGGTCTGGCGCTGCACCAGCAGCGCGGCCGAGAGCATCTCGCCGTCCGTGCTGCCGAGGCGCGTCTGCAGGCGCACCAGCGCCTCGTCCATCGAGAGGCCCAGCGCGAGGTCGCGCGAGAGCCGGCCGAGCTCGGGCGCGAGCGGTGCTGCGCCTTCTTCGGCCACCATCTGGAGCGCCTGTTGGAAGCCCATGCCGGAGCGCAGCGCGGTCGCCATCAGCATGAGGGCGTCCGGCAGCTGGGCGGCCATGCGCTGGGAGCGGCGCTGCTGCGCCATGCGCAGGCGCACCCACATCGCGACGAGGCCGCCCACGGCGCCCAGGGGCGCGAGGCCGAGCGGCCAGGCGATCGCGAGGCCCGCCACCATGTGCAGGCCGGCCATCTGGGCCGCCCGCGAGGCGGACCAGTCGATGCCGGCGCGCTCGAGGAAGGCCTCCCAGGGCTTGGGCAGCCGGATCTGCGGGCCGCCCACGCTGGACATGTCCACGACCGAGACCGGATCGCCGGCATAGCGCAGGAAGCGCTGGCGCGAGACGCCGCCGCCGACGCCGGCCCAGGCGGCCACCGCCCAGCCGAGCGCCGCCGCCGTCGCGAACGCGAAGAGGCTGATCAGAAGGGGGCTCATGCGTTCTGCCCTCCCTGGGCGTTCGCGTGGGCGATCGCCGCTGAAGTCGGCTGGAAGCACCAGAGCGGCACATGCAGGCCGCGCGCCTCGAGCCGCGCCTGGGCGCGGGGCACGATGCCCGTGGGCCGGTGGTGGCCGAGGATCTCGCCCTCGGGCCCGCGGCCCGTCACGACGAAGCGGAAAATGTCTTGCAGCAAATAGACGTCGCCTTCCATGCCGACCAGCTCGGAGATGGCCGTGACACGGCGCTTGCCGTCCGGCGAGCGCTCGATCTGGACGATCAGGTCGAGGGCGCTCGCCACCTGCTCGCGGATCGCGCGGTGGGGCAGATCCATGCCGGCCATCAGCACCATCGTCTCGAGGCGCGAGAGCGCGTCGCGGCAGGTGTTGGCGTGGACCGTGGTCATCGAGCCCTCGTGGCCGGTGTTCATCGCCTGGAGCATCGTCAACGCCTCGCCGCCGCGGACCTCACCGATGATGATGCGGTCGGGGCGCATACGCAGCGTGTTGCGCAGCAGATCGGATTGGGTGATGGCGCCTGTGCCTTCGGTGTTGGCCTGGCGCGTCTCCAGCTTCACGACATGGGGCTGCTGGAGCTGCAGTTCGGCCGCGTCCTCGATCGTGATCAGGCGCTCGTCGGCCGGGATGAAGGAGGAGAGCACGTTCAGCACGGTCGTCTTACCGGAGCCGGTGCCGCCCGAGACCAGCGTGTTGAGCTTGCCGACCACGCACAGGCGCAGGAACTCGGCCATGCCGGGCGTCATGCTCCCCTTGTCGACCAGATCCTCGACCTTGAGCGGCTCCTTGCTGAAGCGGCGGATCGTGAGGCACGCGCCGTTCAGGGCGAGCGGCGGGATGATCGCGTTGACGCGCGAGCCGTCCGGCAGGCGGGCGTCCACCATCGGGCTGGCCTCGTCGACGTGGCGGCCGACGCGCTGCACGATGCGGTCGATGATGCGCAGCAGGTGCCGATCGTCCTGGAACTTCACGGGCGTGAGCAGGATCTTGCCGTTCTGTTCCACGAAGATCGCATGCGGGCTGTTGACCATGATTTCGGAGATCGACGGGTCGCGCAGCAGCGGCTCGAGCGGGCCGAGGCCTTTGATCTCGTCGAGCAGCTCGCTGGCGAGCTGATCGAGCCTGACAGGCGTGACCAGCTCTTCTTTTTGCATGGCCGTCTCGGACACGAGCCGGCGCATCGCCGCCATCGCTTCCGGGCCTTCCCCGCTGAGCAGGCCGCTCGCCTCGTCGACGATGCGCGCGTGGATCGCGTTCTTCAGCTCGTCGTAGCCCGAGCCACGGACCTGGTAGAGGCCGGGCTGGCTGACGGGGGCTTCCGACACGCGGATCTCGATTTCATTCGCCTTCGAGCCGCTGGTGCCGGGCGTCGGGACCTGTTGGTGACGCCTAAGACCGAACATAGTTCACGATTCCTTTCTGGCCGAAAAGCGATTTGATCCACGCGACGGCGCCCGCCCTCGCGTCCTCGACCTGCTCGGGCTGGGGCTCGGCGTGGGTGAGGCCCACGCGCACCGTCACCTCGCGCGCCAACGCCTCGATCGCCTGCGAAAGGGGGCTGCGGGGCTTGTATTGGCAGACCGGCAGGCCCGCGTTGAGCGAGGCCGCGATGTCCGCGCCGCCCCAGGGCAGCTCGTGGCGCGGCCGGCAGCCGACCAGCTGCGCGATCACGTCGCCGGGCACCACCTCGCCATCCGGCGCGGCGTGGTTGATCACGGGGAGCACGCGCGTGTCGGGCACGCCGATTTCGCGCAGGAACTTGCGGGCCTGGGGCATCGTGCCGACGCTCGAGATCAGCGGGACGAGCGGGATGATGATCAGGTCCGAGGCGTCGAGCACGCTCGCGTGGGCCTCCTCGACGAACGAGCCGAGGTCGATCACCACCAGGCCGGGCGTCTGGGTCAGCGCGTTGAGCACCGGCCAGGCGGAGTGCTCGCCGAGCGCGAGCATGGAATCGTGGCGCGGGCCCGCGATCAGCGAAATGCCGCTCGAATGGCGGATCATGGCCTGCTGGACGAGCTTCTTGTCGATGTCCTTGCCGGCCGAAAGCAGGTCGCTGATGCAGCGGGTGGGCTTCAGGTCGAGGTACATCTCGAGGTTGCCGCAGGGCAGCGACATGTCGATGACCGTCGTCGGCAGGCCGGTCATGCGGTGCAGCACGATCGGCAGGTTCGCCGCCAGCGTGCTCTTGCCGATGCCGCCCTTGAGCGAGAAGATCGACACGATGCGGCCGGGGCGATCGACGCCGTTGCCCTGCGCCTGGGCCATGCGGACCCAGAGGCGCTGCACGGCCTCGCTGACGCCGCGCGGGTCGGTGACGATGTCACGCACGCCGGCGCGCATCGCCTCGATGAGCAAGCTCTGGTCGGCGCCCTCCCAGAGCAGGATCAGCTGCCTGTTCGGGTTCTCCTCCGCGAGCCAGCGCAGCTGGGGCAGCGCGCCGCGGAGGTCGTCGACGCCGATCAGGGCGACGTCGACGTTGTTGGGGATGGATGTCAGGCTTTCCGCGACCTGCACCTGGCCCCGATCCTCGATCAGGTCGACGAGGACCTGCTGGCGGCGGCTGGGGATCGGGTCGCAGTACGCGAGCGCAAAACGATGGTAGGACATGAGGTTCTCCACACATGACGGGCCGCTATGACGGGCGGCGCTGGGTCCGATTCAGGCCGGGACCATGACCAGGATGGGGGCGAACACCCCCGGGCTGTTGTTGACAGCGGTGCTGCCTTTGACGGGGATGACGCGGGTCTCGAAGGTGGCGTAGATTTCGCCGCCGCCCGAGACGGAGCTGATCTGGGCGGCGACGAAGCCGATCAGCGTGACCTGGCTGTGGCCGTTGTTGGTCTCCCACTCCTCGCGCTTGATCAGCGGGAGCAGGACCCTGGCGCCGCGCTCGAGCGCGAGCCGGTCCAGGATGCCCTGGCGCGTGGGGCCGGCCATGTTGCCGGTCTCGGTCCAGACGACATCGCCATACTGATAAGAACGGTTCGCGCCGAAGAGGATGTTTTGGCGGTAGTTGTCGGCGCCGGTCACGCCGTTGAGCGAGAGGGCGAGGAAGTTGCCGATTTGCTGGCTCTGGCTCTTGACCTTGAGCACCAGCTGGGTGGGCGGGTTGGGCGTGAGCATCCGGTAGTCGCCGTCGACCGGCGAGCCGAGCGCCCACCACTGCTTGTTTTCGTCCTGATAAGCCGGCACCCCGAAGGGCAAGAAGCCCATCGGGAGTTCGGTGGGTCCGCCCAGGGTGGCCGCGGCCTTCGCGCCCACCTCGAATGAGTCGATGCCGAAGATGCTCGCGAACGACGTCGCCACCGGCTGGTCCCAGCCCACGATCACGGTGTCGCGCACGAACTTCGGCACGCCACCCGAGGGCGCCGGGTTGCCGAGCGCCGGGTTGCGCCAGATGCTCACCGCAGCGTCGTCGATGGTGAAGCCGTTGCGCTGGACCCAGGTGCGGGCCGCCGACCGGACGAGCGTCTCGTCCGGCACCGGCGCGCCGGTGGGGGGCAGGAGGTGGAAAGCCGCCGCCAGCGCCCCGGCGTCAGCCGCCATCTGCTGCCGCGTGCGCACGTGCATGCCGGCGGACAGGTCGACGACCCAGGCCGCCGCGCCGAGCAAGGCGGTGAGCGTGGCGGCGACGAGCACCGTCACGCCGCCCTTGCGGCCCCGTTTCACGGCACCATCTCCTGCTCGAGCTCCTTCTTCACCGCCGGGAGGCGGCCCGAGGGCTTGTCCGACGCCTCCGGCGAGATCAGGCGGGGCGTCACGAGAATCGCGAGCTCGGTCTGCTGGTCCTGGAAGCGGCGCGACTTGAACAACTCGCCGAGGATCGGGATGTCGCCCAGGCCGGGCAGTTGCTCCCAGCCGCGGGCGTGCTCGTTGTTCATCAGGCCGCCGAGCATGAGCGTCTCGCGGGGGGCGAGCACCACCTGGGTCTCGGCGCGCCTGGTGCGCAACGCGGGCACGTTGAAGCTCTGCTGCTTGAGGCCGTTGGCGAAGTCCAGCGAGCTGACCTCGGGCTTGACCGTGAGGGCGATGCGGCCGTCGGCGGTGATCGTCGGCTGGGCCTCGAGGCGCACGCCGAACTCTTTCCACTGGATGCTGGTCTGGCCGAGGCCCTGGGCGATCGGGATCGGGATCTCGCCGCCGGCGAGGAACTTGGCGGTGCCGCCGTCGCTCGTGACGAGCGTGGGACGGGCGAGCAGCTTGGCCTCGCCGCGGCGGGCGAGCGCCTCCACGCGCATCGTGAGCAGGTCGAAGGGCGAGAGCGTCGACGGATCGACGCCGGCGCTCAGGCCGGCCATCACCTCGCCGGGCTTGAAGAGGATCTTCCTGACGCCGTTGCTGACGTCCTGGACCTCGCCGCCGCCGATGACGGCACCCAGGTTCAGGCCCGACGACTTGGCGAGCTCGAGCACCATCACGTCGATCTGGATCTGTTCGCGGCGGTTGGGCGGCTGGATGAGGTTCACCACCGGGAAGCCGTAAGAGGCGGCGACCTTTTCGGCGGCTTCGCGCTCATGGAGGGTGGTGGCGGCGCCGGACACGACGACGGCATGGCCGTTGAAGGCGACGCGAAAATGGTCGTTGCCGCTCGTGGTGCGGATCTGACGCTCGATGCCGCGGGCGTCCACGCCCACCTCGATTTCATAGGGCACGGCGCCCGAGCCCTTGGTCCAGACGATCAGCGAGGTGGTGCCTGGCTTGAGCGCGCGCACCATCACCTGGCGGCTGGAGACCACCTGGACGTCGGCGATCAAGGGGTCGCTCACCGCCACCCGCTCGAAGCTGGACGACGTGTTGATGAGCTTCGACCGGCCCGAGAACAGGAACATGGCGTTCGGCTCGGCAGCCATCGCCGGGGCGGCCAGGGGGGCCGCGATCATCGCAGCCGCGCTGGCGGCGACGAGGACGGCGCGGGTCAGCGGGAGGGCGACCCGGGCGGGAAGGCGGACGATGCTCATGGATTGACGACCTCGATGGTTTTGCCGCGGATCACCTGGATGCCGACGGGAGCGGGGACGGGACGGGGGGCCTTGGCGACCTGCCGCGGCGCGGGCGCGGGCACGTAAACCTGGCGCTCGACGTAACGGGGGGCCGGCGCAGCCGCCTGCGGCTTGGGCTTGGCTTTGGGCGTGAGCTTGCGGATGGCGTTGTCGTTCATCGCGCGCAGCACCAGGCGGATGCGGCCCCGCTCGGAGGCGAGGCTGATCGCCTCGGCCTGTTGCGGCGTAACGAGCAACGTGACGGAGCTCGCGACCCGGGCGGCGTTGTCGTCCTTGCGGTTCGCGTCGTCCTGCGAGATGGCGAGCACCGGCACGTTCTGGGCGATCGTCTCGGACTCCCAGTGGAGGCCCGACTGCGACACGCCGATCACGTCGAGGTGCAGGCCCGGCTTCACGAAGCCGCCGACGCCCACGACCTCGTTGGTCGCGACCGCCACGGCGCGCATACCCTGGGGAACACGGTGCCACAGGCCGGGGCCGGCGCCCGCCGGTGCCAGGTGGCTCGAGAGGATCGGTTGGCCCATGGGCACGGTGACCAGCGGCATGCGGCCTTGGAGGTCTTCGGGCTTGGCGTAGGCGCCCGGCGGAGTCCACATGGTCTCGACGACCGACAGGTCGGCCGCCTGGAGCGGGCGCTTGTCGTCGACCGCGATGCGGGCGACCACCACGTGGCCCATCACGGCCGCCGTGGCCTTGGGGCCGCCGGTGAGGAAGCCATACAGCAGGAAGCTCGTGGCGAGGCCGGACACCAACGCGAGCGCGAGCGGCGCGGAGCGACCGGGGGAGGGGAATGAGCGCATAGTTGGCATACCTCGGGACGGCGTTTACTCGCGCCGCATCTCGGTCGCGGCCCTCAGCGGGACCGGCGGACCGGAAAAAGCGAAAAGCACGGGGACCTGGGAGCGGATGACCACCTGGGACGTCGCGAGGGTCAGGTTGACGGCGACCTCGGCGTCGGTGGGCAGGGGGCTGTAGCCCTGCGCGGCGAGGCGGTTGCGCACGGTCGTGCGCACCTCGTCCGCGGCCTGCCCCAGGCTGCCCAGGCGCGCGCCTTCACGGGCCGCGTCGGTCAGCAGGAGCTGGTGGTGGTAAAGGAACCCGACGTCGACGATGCCGGTGACCAGCGCGAGCAGCAACGGCAACACCATCGCGAACTCGACCAGGGCCTGGCCCCGACGGGGGCGGACATGCGGGAGTTTCAAAGTTCTTACCTCAGGACCTCCCTCCCCCCGGCGCCGCCGGACCGAAGTCCGGCGGACGCCGAGGTCATGCGGGGAGAACTGGGGGGAGTGGGGAAAACTAACGGGCGACCGAGGCCACCCGGAGCGTGTCCGCAGCCTTGCGGAAACCGGGTTCGAAGCTGCCGCCGAGGGTGGCGAGGGAACTCGCGCAGACCACGGAAGCCAGTGCGAGGATCAACGCGTATTCGGTGAGACCCTGGCCCTCTTCGCCGCGGAGGCGGCGCAGGCGTGCCGGTAACGGAACGGGCGCGGACGTCATGGCGAGCCTCCTGTTAGGGGGCGGTCGACTTGAGGGCCGACGAGGAGGTCGTGAAGATGCCCTTGACGTCGGTGCCGAGCGCGGTCAACGTGCCGATCGCGGCGACCGAAACGAGCGCGAGGATCAGCGAGTACTCGACCATACCCTGGCCATTTTCGCGCTTACGCAGCTTGTTGAAGAACGAGAACATGGGGTTGCCTCCTTGCAATTCCGAGAGAGAGAGAGAGGGGGGAGAGGGGGAGTGAGTTTGTCGGTTGAAGGGGGTTGGTTTACGGGGTGGTCTTGAGGGCGCCCGACGCGGTGGTGAAGATGCCCTTGACGTCGGTGCCGAGCGCGGTGAGGGTGCCGATGGCGGCGACGGAGACGAGCGCGAGGATCAGCGAGTACTCGACCATGCCCTGGCCTTCTTCACGGCGGCGCAGCTTGCCGCCGGGGCCGATCAACGAGAACGCGATGGTGGTGAGCTTCTGCATCGGGATACTTCCTTTCGGTAGGGGCGCTTCCACATCCGGTGGTTCGGTGGATGGAACGCTGGG
Source organism: Candidatus Sericytochromatia bacterium (assembly GCA_036675505.1). Classification (GTDB taxonomy): domain Bacteria; phylum Cyanobacteriota; class Sericytochromatia; order S15B-MN24; family JAQBPE01; genus JAKFEW01. The sequence continues at coordinate 20,370 of JAKFEW010000103.1, read as the reverse complement.
CGACTTGATGTAACCAATGTACCTTGGCCTAATTACCGGAAAGATTCGTGCAAATTGATCAATGCTACTGATTCTATAAATTCTTTTTTAACCAACCCTGGTTCGCTCGTTTATCAATTTTGTTGCCGCCGCATGTCATCGTTGAATCCCAATTGTTAATGACATGAACGCCCGCTCCCTGTCGGGAGCGGGCGAAAGAGACGGAGCGGCAGGAGGCTTTCGAGGGGATGGGACGTCAGTCCCGCGGGAGAATCTCCGCGTCCAGGGCCGGGTCGCTCTTCAACAGCCGCGCCACGACCGTATCAGTCATGCGCACGCGCCCGCCCGGCACGCCGGTGCGCTCGTCGTACGCCACGAAGAGCGTCTTGCCGATCCACCGATCGCCCTCGCCGCCGGCCTTCTCACGCTGCTTCATCGGCCGCCCGAGCCGCGCCACCAGGTCGGCGCGCAGCTGCCGCGCGATAGCCGGATCGCTGGTCATCACCGTGATACGGCCGACATTGCCCTCGTAGGTGGAGATCGTCGCATCGAGCAGCGGGCGCGGCGGGTGGTCCCAGCGCGCTTTGCCCGCGAGCACGACCATCACGCTGCGCTTCCGCACCACCTTGAAGCCAGGCGGCGGCGGCGCGCCGAAGACGATCTCGCCGATGCCGAACAGGTCGTCGACGCGAGCCTTCGCTGCGGCCTCCACGTGGCTGAAGCCCGCGTGCAGCGCGGCGACCAGCAAGATGCCGGGCAGCGGCATGAGCGCCCAGGCTAAACGGCGATCCATCTTGGTCCTCCGCCGGTCATCGTACCCAATTCCGGCCCAGGCCGGGTAAAGGAAAATGTGCCACGCCAAGTCCTCGAATTCCTGGCCGAGCTGGCCTGGGCCAGTTGGGCCTGGCCAGCGCTCGAAAGCGCCGGCGACTGGCCGGTGATGCTCTTCGGCCTCCTTTGCTGCCTGGCCGGGGTGGTCGGTGGCGGCCTGCGTGCGGCGGGCTGGCTGCGTGAGCTGCGCGCGGCGTTGGGGCCGGCGTCGCAGGCGCCGCCCGGTCGAGCCGGTGCGGCTGCCTGGGTGTTGGGCCGGCTGGTGGGCGTGGGCCTGGCGGGCGTCGGCGCGTTGGCCGGGGGCTGGGGCCTGGTGTGCCTGGCGCGCGTCGTGGCGATCAGCGTTTAGGGCGTTAAGGCTTGATTAAGACCAGGTAATCAATTAAGATAGAGGGGTCCCACCGGTCGGAGGATCTCCTATGGCCCGCCAGTCTCGCGCCCCCCAGCTCGCCGTCCTCGCAGTGCTCGGCCTCGCCGTCGCCGCTTGTGGCACGCTGAAGCTCACGCCCGCCGCCGCGCCGAAGGCCGCCGGCCCGCGCGCGATGGCCGCCCCGGCGAAGCCGAGCCCGCTCGATCCGGCGCTCGCGCTCGCCCACGTGGCCTACCTGACCGAGCCCGCGCTCGAGGGCCGCGGCACGGCCAGCCAGGGTGACTACCTGGCCGACGAGTACATCGAGACCGAGTTCAAGAAGCACAACTTGCTCACCACCAAGCAGTCCTTCACGAACGGCGCCTTCCGCGGCACCGCGAACAACGTCATCGCGCTGCTGCCCGCCTCCGAGCGCTCGGACCGCTACATCGTGGTCGGCGCCCACAAGGACCATCTCGGCAAGCGCTGGGGCAAGGTCTACCCGGGCGCGAACGACAACGCGGGCGGCACCGCCGCGGTGCTCGAGATCGCGCGCATCCTGGCGGACCGCACCCAGAGCGGCGGCGATCGCCCGCGCTCTAACATCCTCTTCATGACCTTCTCGGGCGAGGAGCTCGGCCTGATCGGCTCGCGCTACTACACCCAGAACCCGATCGTACCGACGAAGGACGGCGGCGTGAAGAAGATCGACCTCAAGCAGATCACCGGCATGGTCAACCTCGACTGCATCGCGGTCGGCCTCACCGACTCGCTCGGCACCGACGCCGTCGAGGGCGACGCGCGCGCCCGCGCCGAGCTCACGCGCCTCGCCGCCCGCCATGGCATGAAAAACGTCTTCAAGCCGTTCCTCGTGCCCCACGGCCACCAGGAGGCCGACGGCCACGCCCATGCCAGCGGAGGCCGCCCGCTGCCGCCGGGCGCGTCGAGCGACCACGCATCGTTCCGCCGCGCGGGCGTGCGTTCGGTGTGCTATTACGCCGAGCCCGTGTTCAGCAAGTACCTGCACGCACCCGAGGACACCATCCCGGCGCGCGACGTGGTGCCGAAGAAGCCTGAGGACCGCTTCAACGTGGACAACCTCGTGCGCATCGGCGGCGTCGCGCTCGACACGGTGGTGCAGTGGTCGAACGAGGCCCAGTCGGGCCGTTAGGCGCACACTTGGCCGAAGTCCTGGACGATCGCGCGACCAGCGCCGGCACCGACTGGTTGGTCGCCGCCGGCCTGGCCCTGGGCTTCCTGGCGATCGCGCTGCCTGGCCTGGCGGACGTGGCGCGGCCGATTTACGATGAAGCGCTGCATGTGATCGTGGCGGCCGAGCTGCTGCGCGGCCTGCCGCCCACCGACTTCGCCCACCCGCCGATGGCCCGCCTGTTCGCCGCCCTCGGCATGAGCCTGGGCCCCGGCCCCTTCGATCCCGCGGCCCAGGACTGGAACGCCGCCCGGGCCTTCGCCTGGCGCCTGCCGGCGGTCCTGGCCGGCGCGACCGCCGTGGCGCTGGTGTACGCGCTCGGCCGCGCGCTCGCGGCCCCGCGTGCGGTGGCGGCGCTCGCGGCCCTGCTGCTCGCGCTGGATGGCGTCTTCTACGTCCACGCGCGCCTCGGCATGACCAACGCCTTCGCGGTGGCCTTCACGCTCGCCGCGGCGCTCGCCACCTGGCTCGCCATCCGGCGCGACGCGCCCGCCTGGCTCTGGGTGGCCGGCGGCGCGCTCGGGCTCGCGATCGCCACGCGCTGGACCGGGGCGATCGCGATGGCCGCGCTGGCCCCGGCGGTCGCCCTCGCCTGCGCCATGCGCGCCCGCACGAGCGGCTGGCCGGCGACGCTCCGGCGCTGGGCGCCAGCGGCGCTGGGCGGCTTCGGCGTGCTCGCGCCGATCCTCTACCTGGCGAGCTTCGCGCCCTTCGTCGCCATCGGCCCGGAGCCCGTCTGGACGCGCCTTACGGACCCCGCGAACTGGCACGCGGTGCTGCTGCTCAACCAGGACATGTACGCCTACCACCAGACCCGGGTGGACGTACACCCCTACCACTCGCCATGGTGGAGTTGGCCGCTCATGCTGCGGCCGCAGTGGTACGAGTTCGGCTTCGACCGCCAGGCGCAGACCGTGACCGGCCTGGGCACGATCGGGAACCCGCTGCTCTGGTGGGCGGCGGTGCCGGCCCTGGCGGCCTGCGCCTGGCGGGCGGTGCGCGAGCGCGACGCGGCGCCCGGCTTCGTCGCCTGGCTGGGCTTCGCGCTCTGGCTGGCCTGGGCGGCCACGGCGCGCGCGACGACGTTCATGACGTACCTGCTGGAGGCGCTGCCGTTCGCGGCGCTGGCGATCGCCTGGACGCTGCAGGCCGCGCTGCCTGCTCGCGCCTGGCGCCCCGTCGCGGCCTGCTACGCCGCGGCGGCCGCGGCGTGCCTGTTCTGGTTCCACCCGCTGCTGACCGCTCGGCCGATTTCGGTGGACCGGTACGTGGCGAGCATGTGGCTGCCGACCTGGGACGCGGCGACGGCGCTGCGCGAGTTCCGCGAGCGGTACGGGCTGCAGGACGACCGCAAGTTCCAGGCGTACCTGGACTCGCTGGGGAATACGACCTGGAAACGGCGCTGGAAGCAGGCCCCGCCCTGACGCCTACGGCGTCAGGCGTACGACCTTGTTCGCGTCCTTCAACGCCACCCACGGCCGCCCCTGCGCGTCGATCGCCACGCCCTGCGGGGTGTCCTTCAATTGCCAGACCCCCAGCCGCGAGCCTGCCGCCGAGAAGCGCGCGAGGCCCTGGGCCTCGTCTCGCTTCGGCATGCCGGGCTCGGGCTCGGCGGTGTTGGTGACCCAGACGTCGCCGTTGGCGCCAATCGCGAGGCCCCAGGGGGCATCGCCACCGGTCTCGAAGGAGCCGATCGCCTTGCCCGCGGCGTCGAGGCGCGTCAGGCGATCGCTGCCCGTCGCCGTGACCCAGGCCGTGCCCGTGGCGTCGAAGGCGATGTGGTGGGGGGTGCGGTCGGTGGGGAAGATGCTGCCATCCTGGCCGGGCGAGTCGCCCAGGCGGGTCACGCTGTGGCCGGCGTTGTTGGTGGTCCAGGCTTGGCCCTTGGCGTCCAGCGCGATGCCGAACGGGCGCGAGCCGGTCGGGAAGGTCTGCAAGCCCTCGCTGGCGGGGTCGAGCCGCGTGACGGTCTTGACCTTGTAGTTCGTCGCCCAGATGCTGCCATCTTTCGCGACGGCCACGCCGAACGGGTTCTCGCCGATCGCGTAGGCCTTCTCGAGCGTGCCGTCGGCGTTGATGCGGTAGACCTTGTGCGCGCTGTATGACGCGACCCAGACGTCGCCGTCCGGCCCCAGCGCCATGCCGAGCGGCGACTCGCCGACGTCGACGGTCGTCTTCGCGCCGTCCGCGCCGATGCGCGTGACCGACGCATCTTTGTAGTTCGCCACCCAGAGCGTGCCCGCCAGATCGAAGAGCAGCGTGCGCGGCGCGGCGCCGACCGCGAATTCCTGGGCGATCTCGGCCGAAGGTGGTGCGGGCTTGTCCGCGACCTTCTGCGCGAGCGCCGCGACGCTGGCCTTGAGAGCCTCGAGGTCGCCCTTGAAGGTGGTGAGCTCGCCGCGCAGGCGGATGACTTCGGCCTCGACGGCCGCGACCCGCTTGACGAGGCCCTGGGCGAAGGCCGTCACGGCGGCGGCGTCGCCGAAATCGGGCAGCCCGGCGACGCTGAGATCGGCATCGGCCGCCGTCGCCGCGCGACCGAAGGCCGGCAGGCTGATGTTGCCGATGGCGCCCTTCGCGCCGTCGAGCGTCGCGACGGCGACGAGCGTGCTCCCCACGCCAATCTCGGCCGGCTGGGACCCGGCCTGCGCCAGCGTCCTGAACTTTCCGGTGCCGCCCTTCGCCGTGGTGAAGGTGGCGACGACCTGGTAGACCACGCCGCCCGGCACCTTGGCGGGGAAGGTGAAGCGACCGAGCACGTCGGTCTCGACCTCGGGCACGCCGGGCAGCGGCGTGCCCGTCGCGTCGGCCAGCGCGACCTTCACGCCCGCGAAGGGGGCCTGATCGAGCGCGGACAGCCGGTACGAGCCGGCATCGTTGCCGATCAACGACCCCGCATCGTTCCCGATCAGCGAACCGGCGTCGTTGCCGAGCAATGAGCCCGCGTCGTTGCCGATGAGCGTGCGCGGCGCCTTCACGACGCCCGCGAGCACGGCGCCTTCCACCGCAGCCGTGGTGGCGCCAACTTTCGCAGCGGGTTTGCCGCCCGTGCCGGGCTTCGTGGCGCTGCCACCGGCCTTGGCGCCGCCTGTGCCCTTGGTGATGGTGAGCAAGTTCCCGGCGTCGACCTGGCAGGCCGCCAGCGTCAGGCCCGTGGCGAGCGCCAGGGCGAGTACAGGGAACGCAGAACGGACGGCGGACAGCGGAGCCATGCGGTTACCTGGTCGGGACGGTGGGGCATGAAGCAGGGGGACAGGGCGGCAGCGCCCGTCCGCGCGACAGAACATCCCCCTTATTCCCAGCCCTCGCTCGCTCGAACCACGGCCTGTGGCCCCTCCCGATCGGACGCCTCGCCTTCATGTCTACCGGAAAGCTAGCCAAGCGCTACAACCCCGTCCGGCCGCTCGGCGAGGGCGCGATGGGCGTCGTGATGTTGGTGGACGATCTGGTCGATCGCCGCCAGGTGGCGCTCAAGGCCGTGGTTCGCAGCCGCACCGGCGAGGACCGGGCGCGCACCGCCCTGGCTTTCAAGCAGGAATTCCGGCTGATGACGCGCCTGCGGCATCCGAACTGCTGCAGCGTCTACGACTACGGCGTCATGGAAGACGGCGCGCCCTTCTTCACGATGGAAGTCGTGCCAGGCCTGGGCCTCGACGAGATGCTGCCGCTCGACGCCGCCACGCTGCGCGACGTGCTGGCCCAGCTCCTGCGCGCGCTCGGCCACGTCCACGACCTCGGCCTCGTGCATGGCGACGTGAAGCCGCAAAACGTGCGCGTCACGCCCGAGGGCGTCGTCAAGCTGATGGACTACGGCCTGATGGAGCACGCGGGCCGGACCGGGGCCGCGATCCGCGGCACGCTGGCCTACCTGGCGCCGGAGGTGGTCCGCCGCGGCACCGTGGATCAACGCGCGGATCTGTACGCCGTCGGCGCGCTGGCCTACGAGCTCTGGTGCGGGCGGCCGCCGTTCCCGAAGGCCAAGCCGCTGGACGTCCTGCGCGCCCAGGTCGAGGAGCGCCCGATGGCGCTGTCGCGCCTCAAGGCAGGCCTCGACGCGGACATCGAGCGTCTGGTCATGCGCCTGCTCGCCAAGGACCCGCTCGAGCGGCCACAGTCGGCCTACGACGTACTCGCCGAGCTCGGCTTCGAGGGTGCGGAGGCGGACGCGACGCGCCTGCTCACCTCGGCCATGGTCGGCCGCGAGGCCGAGCTCGCCTCGCTCGGCAAGTACCGCGAGGCGATCGGCGAGGGCCGGCCCGGCGCGTTGGTGGCGCTGTGGGGGCCGCCGGGCGTCGGCAAGAGCCGCCTGGTGGAGGAGTTCCGCTTCGAGGTGCAGCTCGCCGAGCTGCCGGTGGCGGCCTCGCCGAACCACGAGTTCGCGCAGTCCCCCTACGGGCCGGTGGTGCGCTTGCTGCGCGCCCTGATGCCGGCCTTCAAGGCCCATGTGCGCGAGGACCTCGACAGGCTCGCGCCCGTGCTCGCGAAGGTGCTCCCCGAGCTCGGCGTGACGCCCGCACCGGAGCTCGATCCGCCGTCCACCGAGAAGATGCGCCTGCAGTCGGTCATGGCCGAGATGCTGCTCGCGCTCGCGCGCGCGGCCGGCCTGGTGCTGGTGCTCGAAGACTGGCACTGGGCTGATCCGCTCTCGGAACAGTTCCTCGATCACCTGGCCCGCAACATGGGCGAGGCGCCGCTCCTGGTGATCGTGACGAGCCACCGCGACCCGACCACCCAGGCGACGCCCGGCGGCTGGCGCGAGCGCGCCACGGCGTTGGGCCTGGCCGGCCTCGCGACCGAGGCGGTGGGCCGGGTCATGGCCTCGATGCTCGGCATGGTCGAGGTGGACCCCACGCTGGTCGCGCGCATGGCGGCGCTCAGCGAGGGCAACCCGTACATGGTCGAGATGATCCTCGAGCATGCGGTGGAGATCGGCGCCCTGACGCGTGAGCGCGGGAAGTGGACCTACACGGAGCCGCCCGACGCCGATGCGCTGCCCCAGGATTTGCGCGCGTTGCAGGCCCTGAAGCTCGAGCGCCTCGACGCGCCGGCCCGGCAGCTGGCGCGCACGGCGGCCGCGGTCGGCTATGCCTTCGACCTCGCGCTGCTCAAGCGGGTCACGGCCCTCGACGAGGAAACCCTCTTCGCGGCCGTCGACGCGCTCGTGGCGCACCACGTGTTCGTCGAGACCGACGAGGGGGTCTACCGGTTCGCGCGCGACCAGCTGCAAGACGTGCTCTACATCTCGCTCGACCCGGTCGAGCGCGCCGGGATGCACACGGCGATCGCCAGGGCGATGGAAGTGACGGCCCAGGCCCAGCCCGAGTCCGACGTGCCGCTCGACATGCTCACGATGATCGCCGACCAGTACATGCGCGGCACGCTGCCCGAGAAGACCATCGCCTACTGCCTGCTCGCGGGCGTCCGCCATGCGCGGCTCTTCGCCACGGACGACGCGGCGCGCTACCTGGAAGCCGGCCTGGCCCAGCTCCAGGTGCAGAGCGAGGTGCGCTGGCGGCGCGCCAAGCTCGACTACCTCGCGCACCTGGGCGACGTGCGCCGCCTGCTCGGCGAATACGACGCTGGTCGCGCCCACTACGAAGGCGCCGTGCCGCTCGCCCAGCTGCTCGAGGACCGCTACCGCGAATGCCGGATGTGGATCTCGCTCGCGAAGATCCACCAGGCCACCCAGCGCTTCCCCGAGGCGTTGGCGGCGGCCGAGCGCGGCGTGGCGATCGCGACGGCGATCGGCGATGAGGGCGAGGCCGCGCGCGGCCTGATGACCAGCGGGCGCGTGCGCTACTTCGCGGGCGACGTGGCGGGGGCGATCGCGGACCACGAGCGGGCCCGCGAGATCGCCGAGTCCGGCGGCGACCCCGCGAAGGCCCACCTGGCCGCGGCCTTTCTGGGCTACTTGCTGGTCTCCGCGGTGCCGGAGCGCGCGGAGGAGGGCCTGCGGCTCATGGCCGACGCGGTCGCCTACCTGGACGTCGTGGGCGACAAGGTCGGCCTCAACAACTCCCTCGACTTCCTCGGCAACGCCCAGATCGCGAGCGGGGACGCCCGGGCGGCCCGCGCGACCTTCGCGCGTAAGCTCGCCATCTGCCGGGAAATCGGCTACCGCGACGAGGAGGCCGTGGCGCGCGTGAACCTCGCCCATGCCGCGCTTCGCCTGGGCGACTTCGGTGCGGCCGGCGCGGAGGCGGAGGCCGCGGCGGAGCGCGGCTCTTTCATGCCGCTCGCCTGCGCGAAGTCGTACGGGGGGCTCGCCAGCGCCGCGGTTGGCGCGCTGCCGGCTGCGCTCGCGCAGGCCCGCGAAGGCCTCGCGATCGCGCGGGGCCGCAAGCATAGATACCTGGAGTCGGTGGTGTTGCCGCCGTATCTCGACGTGTTGCTCCACCTCGGCCGCCTCGACGAGGCGCGTGAGGAAGCCACGGCGCTCGAGGCGCTGATCGCCGAGACGGGCCACAACGAGGCGGTGCCCGCGCTCGCGGTCATCCGGGCGGAGCTCACCGCGCGCGAAGGCCGCGGCGCGGAGGCGGTCGTGGAGGCCAAGAGCGCCGTAGAGTCGGCACGGCGCCTCGGCGCCCGTGGCAAGGAAGCGCGGGCCCTGGTGCTCCAGGCGCGCCTGGCGCTCGAGGCCGGCCTATGGGATGACGCGGCCCGTGCGATGGCGAACGCGCGGTTGCTGATCGACGCGCTCGGGCTCCTCCCGCTGCGCGTTGAGCTCGATCTGGTGGCGGGCGATCACGAAATCGCGATGGGCCACCCCGATCAGGCAGCGGCGCACTTCGAGGCCGCCGAACGGGCAGCCGAGCAGATGGGCACGCCGCTCCCGCGCGCGCTGGCGCTCTTCGGCCAGGCGGCCGCGCGGCCTTACGACCCGGCGGCGCCGGCGCGCGCAAAGGCGGCCCGCGAGGCGCTCGAGGCCGAGGCGGCCACGCTGTCCGACGCAGACCGGCGGGCATTCCTGGCCTACGCGGAGCGCCGCCTGGTCATGGAAGGCAACTACGTCGGCCAAAGCCTGCCTCGCCGATCTCACGGTTCGGCTGGCAAGACCGCGCCGCTGCCGCCGCTCGCCGAGGACCTCTGGAAGCGCATGTAGCGCCTCACGCGTCGCTTCGCTGGTGAGCCGCCCACGCCGCCCGGCAAGCCCCGAGGGGGCCAGCGGCCGTCAATGGCAGCAACTCCCGGTTGGCGGCCAGGAAGTGGTCGCACTTTTCACAAGCCGCGGCCGGCGGCCGGTCCAGGCGCCGCAGCGCGGCGTAGGCCGCTCCTTCCCAGATCTCCCGGAACGACCGCTCCCGCAGATCCCCCAACACCGGCGCGTTCGGCAGCATGCAGCACACGCTCACCCGCCCGAGGTGGTCCACGTAAGCGTGCGTGAACGGCGCCAGGCACCCACGTCCGGCGTAAAAGCCGCCGGCATATCCACCAGTCGAGGCCGCCCGCACCTCGCGCGCCGTCCGGCCGAACGGGTATGCCGCGGCCTCGCCGTCCAGCAACGCGGTGCCCTGCACGGCCGCCCACACCGCGGGCCCGATGCGCGCGTTCCAGGCCCTCACCTCTTCCGCATCCAGGCGCCTCAGCTCCGGAAAGGCCTCGTCCATCGGCATCAGGTTCCAGCGGTCCGCGCCGAGCGCGCGCACGTAGCGGGCCATCGCCGGCATCGCTTCCCAGTTCGCGGCCGAGACCACCGTATTCACGCGCAAGCGCCCCGCGGGCAGCACATCGCGCAGGTGCCCGAAGCCGGCCACGGCGCGGTCGAAAGCGCCCGGCACGCCGCGGATGAGGTCGTGGACCGCCGCGTCCGGCGCGTCGATCGAGACGTTCGCCTGGCGCAGCCCGGCGGCCACCAGCGCCTGCGCGCGCGCCGCGTCGAGCCGGGTCGCGTTGGTGGTCATCGCCACGCGCAAGCCGCGCCCGGCGGCGTGGGCCACGAGGGCCTCGAGGTCGGGACGGAGGGTCGGCTCGCCGCCGCTCAGGTGGATGCGGCGGCAGCCGAGCTCGGCCAGGTCGTCGACCAGGGCCATGAAAGCGTCGATGGCCAGCGGCTTCTCGCCGGGCTCGCGCCAGTGGGGGCACATCCCGCAGCGCAGGTTGCAGGTCCAGACGAGCTTGATCTTCACGTCGAGCGGCCGGTAAGGCTTTCCGGCGCGGACGGCGCGCCGGAAAGCCAGGGCGTCCGCGGCGACGACGCGGGTGGGGATCATTGACGCATGATACCCCTTCGCCGGGCTCAGCGAGGAGCAAACGCTACGCTGCGGCCTGGCGCGGCTCCGGGGCCTCCAGGCGGCCGCCGCCCAGCACGCGCCGGCGCCACAGCTCCACGGTCGCGAGCGCACAGAGCGCCGAGGCGGCGTCCACGCGGCCGATCATGTGGGCCTCGACCAGCCGTCGCAGCCCCTCCGGCTGGAACAGGCCGTTGTGCAACGTCGCCGGGTCGAGCAGCAGCGCCTCGAAGTATGCCCGCGACGTCGTCCGCAGCAGCGTCTGCGGGTCGGCGAAGCTCTGGCGACGCCCGGGGCGGAGCACCTGGGCGAGGCGCTTGCGCCCGAAGGCGATCGCCCGCGTCGGCAGCGCCGCGTCGAGCGGCGCCCCGGTTCCCGTGCGCGGGATCGCGGCGAGGTCCGGCGCGAGGCGCGCGATCACCTGCGCCTGCAAGCCACGCCTGACCTCGGGCGGCACGCGCAGCAAGAAATCGACGAGGTCGTAGTCGTCGAATGGCTTGCGGAACTCGTGGGCCGACCCCGCGATCTTGATGCCCCAGCCCGTGAAGCGCCGCTGCCGCTGCGTCACGTTGAACGCCATCAGGCGGTCCACGCCGGTCGGCCCTTCGGCCCGCGCGAGCCCCTCGGCGAGCCCGCCGAGCACCGCCTCCCGCATCGCCCAGGCCGCGGCCGGCGTGAGCACCGCCTGCGCCGTCGCCGCATCGACCGCCGTCCAGGTGCGCGCGACCAGGCGCGCGACGAGCGCGGCATCGCCGGTGAGCGGATCGAGCGGCCGGCGTCCCTCGCGCACATGCCGCGCGAACAGCGCGATCCGCGCCGGCGGCGTGGCCGCGCTCGCGGCCAGGACGTTCTCCGCGAAATCGGTGCGCGCGAACTCGGAGGTCATGCCGTAGATCGTCACGGGCGCGAGAGCGGCGACGTCCTCGATGCCGTCCGCGTCGTGGGCGTGGAAGAGGCTCGTCATGCCCTCGCCGAGGCGCAGCATCGTCTCTGCATGGTGATCGAGGTAGTCGTCACGCAGCCGCAGAACCGCCGGCGCCAGGCCGCGCGCGCGCGCCACCCGTTGCGCGAGCAGCACGTCCTCGGAGTCCGGGCGGCCGAAGGTGAAGGTCGGGAAATCCGCGAATTCGGCACAGGCGATCACCGTGCGCGAGTCGGTCCCGCCGCTGATCGCGACGCAGAAGTTCCCCTGGGCCGCGCGGCGCACCGCCTGCTTGTACAATGGCGTCGCCTCCTCGACCCACGCGTCGAGCGGACGCGCCGCCGCGGCGACGTAGCGGGGCCGCCAGTACTCGGTCCAGCTGGGTCCCTCGACGCCGAGCGTCAGGAACGTGCCACCGGGGAAGACGCGCACGCCCTCGATCAGGGAGCGATCGCCGAGCGGGTACTCGAGGGCCATGAAGGTGCCGAGCCCCTGCCAGTCGGGCGGCGGGGTGTGCCCCAGGCCCGCGATCACGCCGGCCACTTCCGGCGCGAGCAGGAACCGGCCACCGGCGAAGGCGAACAGGTGCGGCCGGCTGGCGTAGCGGTCGCCACCCACCCGCAAGACCGCTTCGCGTTCGTCCCAGAGCGCGAAGAAGTACGAGCCGTTGAGGCGGGCGATGCCGTCCAGGCCGTCCGCGCGGTAGGCCGCGAGCAGCAGATCGGGATCGCCGCCGCCGGTGAGCGGCACGCCGCGGGCCGCCAGCGCGGCGAGGCGCGCGGCCCGGTCGCGCAGGTCGCCCTGGAAGACCAGCCGGAAGCGACCGTCTTCGCTCATGAGCGGCTGATCGTCAGGGTTGAAGGCGCCGAGATCGGCCCGGCCGAGCGCCACCCGGCCAGCCGGATCCTCCCAGCGATCGACCCGGTACCATGGGTGCAGCCGGGCGGTGGCGAGCTGGCGGCGGAACCGCTCGGCGAGCCCAAGCCGGCCGAGCGGGTCATGGGTGATGACGATACCGGGCATGCGGACGCCTCCTGGGGGGGCTGGCTGCCGAGCTTACCCGACCAGGAAGGCGCCGGCATCGGAGCCGGCGACCAAAGTTTTCGTGCGGCGTCACGTGACGCCGGCCATTGCGGCCGGCCCGTCAGGCCGACCCCGGGCTCAGTTCTGGTAGAAGGCCACGACCCGTGGCCGGCTCGGCGCCGAATGCTGGAAGGCGATCGCCGCCGCCCGCGCATATGCTTCGAGCAGGCTCGGCACACGGAACGGCGAGCCGAAGAGGTCGGCCGCGGCCTTCGGCACCACGTGGTCGGCCGTGCGGGCCGTGGCGACCCGATCGAAGCCGGCGACCAGCAGCGCGGCGTGGTCGCGCAGCGTCACCTCGTCGACCACCGCGATCAGCGGCAGGTCCTGGAAGGACGGGCGCTCGCGCACGATGCGGGCGAAGGCGGCGCCGTCCCGCGCCAGGTCCATCACCTCGGTGACCACCAGATCCGGCGGCGTGATGGCGAGGCGCATGAGCGCCTCGACGCCATGGGGGATCGTCTCGACCACATGCCCCTGGTCGGCGAGCACGCCGGGTAGCTCCGGGACGAGCGCAGAGCCGTCAGCGCGTGTGATGACCAGAATACGGGCACAGGCCATTGTTTCGCTCCCTCCGCGTTGTCGCACTTCACAAAAGATTGTGTGCGATTGTAACGGAGAAGGGGATTATGTTGCAAGGTGTCGGACTTGATATAGGACCGCAAATGTTTCGCGATCGCAAGCAGCCCTTCAGCGGCGATGGGCCAAGCTCGGCAGCTGCCGCCGCACCTGGGCCAGGCGCTCCGGGTCGATCTCGGCCAGCGCGAGGCCGGGGCGATCGCCGGCGTCGGCGAGCGTCACGCCCCACGGATCGACGATCACGGCGTGGCCATACGAGGCCCGCCGGGCGTTGTGCGCGCCGACCTGGGCGGGCGCGATCACGTAGCAGGTGTTCTCGATCGCCCGCGCGCGCAGCAAGACATGCCAGTGATCCTTGCCGGTATGCGGGATGAAGGCCGCCGGCACCGCCAGCAGGTCGGCGCCCGCGTCGACGAGCGCCCGGTAATGCTCCGGGAAGCGCACGTCGTAGCAGATCGAGAGCCCGAGCCCGCCGAGCGGCCCGAGATCGGCCACGACCACCTCGTCACCGGGCTCGACGGATGCGGACTCGCGGTGGACGTCGCGGCCGCCGAAATCGACGTCGAAGAGGTGGCGCTTCTGGTAGCGCGCCACGATCTCGCCATCCGGCCCGGCCACCACCAGCAGGTTGCGCACGCGGCCCGCCCCGGGCGCGACGAGCCCCGCGAAGACCGTGACGCCGTGCCGACGGGCCTGCTCGCGCAGCCAGGCCTCGGCGCGCGGGTAGGTGGCAGGCACGGCGGCCGCCGCTTCCTCCTGGGTCTCGCAGATCTGCGGCAGGTTCTCAGGCAGGCCGATCAGCTCCGCGCCGCGCTGCACGGCCCGGGCCACGAGCGCCTCGGCGGCCGCGAGGTTGCCTTCGAGGTCTGGTGTGCTCGTGAGCTGGACGGCGGCCGCGAGGTAAGGGCGCGCGATCATTGCTGGGAGAGGATCAGCGCCTTCGTCCGGCGGTGGACCTCCGCGGGCGGCAGGACGTCGACCGCCACGTCCTGGATCACGCCGTCGCGGCCGATCCAGTAGAGGGTGGGGATGGAGTTGCACTTCCAGTCGCGGGCCGGGGCGCCGGTGAACTGGCCGAACATCGGGAGGGTGTAGCCGTTCACCGCGGCGAACTCGCGCATGGCGAGCAGCGGCTCCTTGCTGGCGTTCACGGCGAGCAGCTTGAGGCCGTCGTTCACGAAGGTGAGGTGGACGTCCTCGAGCACCGGCATCTCCTCGCGGCAGTCGGGACACCAGGTCGCGAAGAAGGCCAGCAGGACCGGCAGGCCCCGGTAGTTCACAAGGGCGTCGGCCCGGTCGTCGAGCGAGGTGAGCGGGAGCGCGGGGACTTGCGTGCCCACGGGCAGGAAGGTGGCGGTGCCCTCGGCCACGCGCGACCGCGACGCGGGCAGCGCCGGCCGCGCGGCGGCGACCCGGGGAGCGGCCGGCCTGGCGCCGGGCGAGGCCGGGCGGGAGGCGTTGCAGCCCACGAGGGCGACGAGGGTCGAGCTGGCGATCATGGCCGCGAGGACGGCGATCGGACGCAGATGAGGCATCGTTGACTCCCGTGTTCTTAACTCCAACTTCATCTGAAGTTTACCAGAAATCCGCGGCCGGTGCAGCTCCCTTCTGTTGGTGTCGATGGCGAATCGTCCGGGTATCAAGCCGACGTCCCCGGGCTTGCTTGAAGGAGCGCCACATGGCCACGCACGTTCTTATCTCAGTCCTCGCCGCGCTTGGCCTCGCTGGAACCCAACTCGCCTTGGGAACGCCCCCCTCGGACGACGCGGTCGCCGCGCTCTCCCCCGTCAAAATCGTCGCGCTGGGGAAGACCAACGCGTGCGTGGGCCCCTTCGGGGAGGTGACGCGAGCGAAGGCCGAGAACTCGCGGGTCTCCGGCTACTTCTCGACGACGCTGACGCAAGACGTCAACCACCCCTCAAAAATGGTCTTGAAGTTCATCAACGTGACGCTCAAGGGCGACGTGGTCCCGGGCAAGGTGTACGCGTGCGGCAAGGGAGCCGAAGCGCACGAATCGGGGCGAGCAGCCGTGATCTACGATGAAACCGAGATGTGCGGCAAGAAGGCCGGCACCTGGTGGTCCCGGTCCGGAACCTTCAAGGCCACGCAGGCGGACGGCGCGTGGTACTTCGAGATCGATGCCACCTGCGAGAAGAGCACGGATCCCTTCGTCGGTGACGGCAACCAAGCGGAAGGGGACATCCGCGTCGTCGGGCGGTACCGCGTCGACGCCATGGAATAGGCCGCCAGGCGCCGGCGCGGGCTCAGGCCTTCCGGCCCGTGACGATCGCCAGCGCCCCGCCCGACACGTCGCGTACCGCCACCTCCAGCAGGCCGGCGGCGCGGCACCGCTCGGCCAGGGCGTCCTGGTCGGTGAAGGCGCGCGCCGAGGCGTGGAGGTATCGGTACGGGTCGCCGCTGCCCGCGAACATCCGGCCGATCACCGGAAGCACGGCGCTGTGGGCGGCCACGGCCGCACGCATCACGCCGGTGCGGGGGCGCGCCATCTCCAGCGAACCGAAGCGGCCGCCGGGCTTGAGCACGCGGGCGATCTCCCGCAGGGCGAGGTCGAGGTCCGTGACGTTCCTGAGGCCGAAGCCCACGGTCACGACGTCGAACGAGGCGTCCGGGAAGGGCAGGGCGAGCATGTCGCCCTCGCGCCAGTCGACGCCCGCGCCCTCCGGCCGCTCGCGGGCGATCGCGAGCATCCCGGCCGAGAAGTCGAGCCCCACGACCCGGCCGGCCGGACCGACGCGGCGCGCGAGGCCGATCGCCAGGTCACCCGTGCCGGTCGCGAGGTCGAGCGCGACCTCGCCGGGGCCAGGTGCGACCCGCGCGAGCAGCTGTCGCTTCCACAGCCTGTGCAGACCGCCCGTCATCAGGTCGTTGACCCGATCGTAGCCGAACGCGATGCGGTCGAACATGCCCCGGACGTAGGCCGCCTTCTCGGCGGGCGCGGGCAACACCGAATGGGACATGCTCAGGCCTCCTTCGCGCCGGCCGCCGCGACCAGGCCGTCGACCATGGCGATCAGCTCGTCGCGCGGCTCGCCGGGCGGGAGCTCGAGCAGCCAGCCGCGCGCGCGCTCGGCCTCGCGGGCGACCAACCGGGCGGTCTCGGCGGCCGGCGCGGGGCCGGTCACGAGGGCGCGCAGCTCATCGTCGACCATGCTTGGCCATGGCGTCAGCTTCTCGCGCAGCCGCGGGCCAGCCTGGGGGTCGTCGAGCGCCACCAGCACGGGGAGCGTGAGCGTGCCGTCGAGCAGGTCGCGGCCGACCGGCTTGCCGAGCGCGGCGGCCGTGCCGGACCAATCCAGGAGGTCGTCGACGAGCTGGAACAGCCGCCCGAGGTGGAAGCCGAAGCGCCTTGCGACCGCGACGGTGCGCGGGTTCGCGCCGGAGATGCGCGCGCCGCCTTCGCAGGCGAGCTCGAAGGGCGAGGCGGTCTTCTTCGCGACGCGCTCGAGGTAAGCTTCCACGCCGACGTCGAGGCGGTGCCGCTGCTCGTCTTGCAGCAGCTCACCCTCGCACAGGTCGGCGATCATCTCGGCGAGCCGGTCGGTGATCACGGGATCGCCGAGCGCGGCGACGCGGCGGCTGGCCTGCGCGAGCAGCCAGTCTCCGGCCAATACGGCGACCTTTTGATCGTAAGCGACGTGGACGGCCGCGACCCCGCGGCGGGTGGCGGCCTCGTCGAGGATGTCGTCGTGGATCAACGAGCCGACGTGCACGAGCTCGATGCCCTCGCCGAGCGCCTCATGCGCCGGCAGCACGCGGCCGGCGGGATGCAACATCCGCGCCACCAGGCGCAGCACGCGGGGCCGCACGCCCTTGCCGCCGGCGCCCAGCAGGTGGCGCGAGGCGCCTTCCAGCGTCGGGCTCGTGGCGTGCAGGCGCTCGGCGATCGCCGCGCGGAAGCTGATCGGGGGCAGGCCCTCGTCAGAGGGCGGGAGGGCGATATCGGTCGTCATAGCGCACCACCTTTGCTGTTCAAAGGGTCCAACTGGGGGCCGGCGGGGCTCGAGCCGCAGGCGCCCTGATGGCCCGCGAAGGGCACGAGCTGGCGGAGGTCCGTGGCGAGCGCCGCCAGCGCGTCGAAGTCGAGGGCCTGGAGCGCGTCCGAGCGGGAGCGCGCGGGGTCCGGGTGGCATTCCACGATCACGCCGTGTGCCCCGGCCGCGATCGCCGCCCGCGCCAGCGGCGCGACGTAGGGGGCATAGCCCGCGGCGTGGCTGGGGTCGACGAAGACGGGATAGGCCGCAAGCTCACGCATGAAGGGCACCGCGGCGAGGTCCAGCGTGAAGCGCTTGAGCGGATGCGCCGCGCGTGCGCCGCGCTCGCAGAAGGCGATGGTGGGCGCGCCGGCCTCGAGCAGGTACTCCGCAGCGCGCAGCCACTCCTCGGGGCTCGCCGCGAGCCCGCGCTTGAGGATCACGGGCTTGCCGAGCCGCCCGATGCGCTGGAGGTGACGCGTGGCGTGCATGTGGCGCGCGCCGACCATCACCACGTCGAGCAGCTCGGCGATCGCCTCGGCCTGCGGGCTGTCGGTCACCTCCGAGACGGCGTGCAGCCCATGGGCATCCGCGGCCGCGCGCAGCCAGCCCGCCGCGCGGACGCCGAGGCCCTGGAACGCGTCCGAGCGCGTGCGGGTCTTGTCCGTGCCGCCGCGCAGCCAGCGGATGCCGAGCGCGGCCACGCGGGCTGCGGTGACGTGGATCATCTCCTCGTCTTCCACCGCGCAGGGGCCCGCGATCATCGCCGTCGGGCCGAGCGCCCAGACAGGATCGAGCGCGGTGGCCGGGCCCTGGCGCAACACCCGGCGCGGCGGGTCGGTCAGGTCCTCCAGGCAGGCCACGGCGGCATCCGACGCCAGGGCGTCGCGAACCTCCCAGGGCACCCAGGGATCGGAGAGCAGCAGCGCGCCACCGCGCTGGAGGGGTTTGGCCTCGAGGCCCTTGCGGGCCAGCCAGGCCTTCAGCCGCGGCGCTTCCGCGGCGTCGGCGAGCGTGATCAGCATGTCACCACCTCGGGGCTCGGACGAGCCCGCCATCCGCTCCGGTCATCCCGCCGACCGCCGCGGAGAGCACCAATTCGCTCGCCACGCATCGGGGTATTGCACGGAGTCGGGTCACGTGTTAACGTAGCACACAGATTTAGAAGTTTCAAGATTTTTTGAAACTTCGAATACATAACCAGGAACGCTCCCTGGCCGCCCGATCCGGAGGTGCCCCATGCTCGCACCGCTCGCCCACCTGCCCCTCACCTCGCTCTCGCCCCGGCCCGCCGCGCGGCCGCCGCTGGTCCTGCGCCTGACCGTCGACGTGGCGGCGCCCGCACGCCTCGCGCCGCCGCCGACAGGCGTGCCACAGGCCGGCTGGGTCGACGCCGACGGCACCTGGTGGGTCGGCCGTGGCGAGGCGGCGGCCTGGTCGGCGACCGACGAGGCGGACGGCCCCGCGGTGCTCGACCGCGTGCGCGAGGCCCTCGCCGCCGCCGGCCCCGCGGCCGCCGGCGCACGCGCGTTCGGCGCCCTGGCCTTCGACCCCGGGCGCGCCGTGGATCCGCTGGGAGCCAACGTCCCGGTCGCGCGCTTCGCCTTGCCGCGTTGGCTGCTGCGCATCCCGCCGGATGCGGTGGCGCGCGGCGGCCGGGCCGAGGCCTGGATCGCCCTGCCGACCGTCGCGGTGGATCCGGTCGAGGCGCAGGCGCGGCTTGCGGCTGAGGTCGCGGCGCTGCGGGCCTGGGCGGCGGAGGAGACCGAGCCCCTGCCGGTGCCGCCGGCGCTCAGCGCGCCGGACGGCGACGCCGCGGCGGACCACGAGGCGGCGGTGGTGGCCGGCCTCGCGGCGATCCACGTGGGCGCCGTCGAGAAGGTCGTGCTCGCGCGCCCGCGTTACCTCGAGGCCGCGGCCCACTTCCCGGCCTGGACGCTGTTCGCCTCGCTCGCCGAGCGCGCGCCCGGCACCGCCCGCTTCGCCCTGCTCGACGCCGACGGCTCGGCCTTCTTCGGCGCCTCGCCGGAGCGGCTCTTCGCGCTGACGGGCGATCGCCTCGCGGTCGACGTCCTGGCCGGCACGGCCGCGCGCGGCGTGGGCATCGCGGTGGACGAGGCGCGGGCCGACGCGCTGCGCGCCAGCGGGAAGGACGCCCATGAACATGCGGTGGTGCGCGAGGCCGTGCTCGCGGCCCTGGCGCCGCTCGCCACGGACCTGGTGGCGCCCGAGCAGCCAGAGCTGCTCGCGCTGCCGACCGTCTGGCACCTGCACACGCCCGTCACCGGACGCCTCGCGCCCGGGGCCGGCCTCGGCGACCTGGTGCGCGCGCTGCACCCCACGCCCGCCGTGGGCGGCGCGCCGCGCGAGGCCGCGCTCGAGCTGATCCGCCAGCTCGAGCCCACCGGCCGGGGCCGTTACGCGGGCCCGGTCGGCTGGGTCTCGGCCGAGGCCGCGCACCTCGCCGTGGGCATCCGCTCGGCCCACTTGCGCGGCAACCGCGCGGCGGCGATGGCCGGCGGCGGCATCGTGGCCGGCTCCGAGCCCGCGGCCGAGTGGGCCGAGACCGAGCGCAAGCTCGCGCCGATGCTCGCCGCGCTGTCGGGCGGCGTGGCCGGGGGGATCTGACATGCGCGACGTCGCCCTCATGAACCTCGACTGGGCCTGGGCCGCGCTCGACGCGCTGGTCGCGGCCGGCGTGCGCCACGCGGTGGTCTCGCCCGGCTCGCGCTCGACGCCGCTCGCGCTCGCCGCGAACCGCCACCCGGGCCTCACGGTCACGATCGTGCTCGATGAGCGCGCGGCGGCCTTCCATGCGCTCGGGCTCGCCAAGGGCGGCCATGCGCCGGTCGCGCTCGTGTGCACCTCGGGCACCGCCGGCGTGAACTACCACCCGGCGCTCGCCGAGGCCGCCGCCGCGGGCGTGCCGCTGATCGCGTTGACGGCGGACCGGCCGCCGCGCCTGCGCGGCCTGGGCGCGCCGCAGACGATCGATCAGGTGCGGCTCTACGGGCCGACGACGGCCTTCGCCGAGCTGCCTATGCCGGCGGCCGAGCCGGCCGTGCGGCGGGCGATGGCGACGCGGGTCGCGCTGGCGGCGGCCGAGGCCCTGGCCGCGCCCGCGGGGCCGGTGCACCTGAACGTCCCCTTCGACGAGCCGCTCGCGCCGGGCCGCGACGCGCTCGCGGCCTGGACGCC
>JAKFEW010000113.1:0-3544 GCA_036675505.1 Candidatus Sericytochromatia bacterium | reverse complement strand
CCGGGCGGTCGGCACGGTCGCCGCGCGCGGCGAGGCGGCCTGTGGCCGCGCGCTGCTGCGCCGCGCCGCGGGACCCCCAGACGTGCTGGTGGGCGAAGCAGGCTATGCCCACTTCGCCCAAGCCAGCTTCCCCCTCCGGTGATCGCACCACCCCCCAGCGGTGCGGCCCGCGCCTAGATTGCCCCCCGAGACGCGAGCGACCGGAAACTTCCCCTCGACTTCCCGCTAAGACGCCTTGGACAGGTTCGAGAACCGAACGCGGAGGAGGCACTCACCGGCGGTGTTGAGCTGCTCGTTGACGATGTACATCTCGAGCTGCTTCAGCACCATCTCGAGCGAGAGCGAAGGTTCGTAATAGGTCCGCTGCATCAGGAGCTGGTCGTTCCGGTGGACCTCGGCCTCAATCATCTCCGCACTCCTCCTCGTAAACTTTTGTGAAGCTGTGTTCAGTGTAGCCTGCTCGGCCCTCAGCGGTAAGCGACAGTTGTGCCAAACTCTCGATAGTTTTTTTACATAAGTTGGACGAACTTCACATATCTTAACACCAGTTGAAGGGGACCGCCAGGGCCGCGGGCCGCGGGTTTGCCAGCCTAGCGACACTTTCTGTTACAATCGCGCGTCGTCGTGCGCAAAGGGAGGAGTCCGCCATGGCCGAGAAGAAACCCCTGGGCTTGCTGATCCTGCATGGCTTCACCGGCAGCCTGGACACGGTGAAGGCGCTGGTCCCGCGGGCCGAGGCGCAGGGCTGGCCCTGGCGCATGCCGGTGCTGCGCGGCCATGGCACCAAGTACGAGGATCTGGTCGGCGTGCGCTGGGAGGACTGGGTCACCGACGCCGAGGCCGCCCTCGACGAGCTGCTCACCGAATGCGACCGCGTGGTGATCGCGGGCCTCTCGATGGGCGGCCTGGTGGCGCTCCAGCTCGGCATCAAGCGCGCCACGTCGCTCGCGGGCCTGGTCTTGTTCGCGCCGGCCGTGCGCTTCGCCGATCCGTTGACCCCGCTCACGCCGATCATCAAGCTGATCTTCCCGGTCTGGGACGCACCCTCGAGCTTCGAGGACAAGGCCTGCGAGCAGGCCTGCACCAACTACACGAAGTTCCCGACCGCGACCTTCTCGCGCCTGCTCGATTTCAGCAACGAGATCGAGCGCAAGCTGCCCCAGGTGCGCGTGCCGGTGGTCGCCCTCTACGCCCGCAAGGACAAGACGATCCACCAGATCGTGCCCAAGCTGCTGGCCGACCGGCTGGGCGGGCCCTACCGCGAGATCTGGTTCGAGCGGAGCGGCCACGAGATGCTGCAGGACCTCGAGGCCGACGCGATCGCCGACGCCGCGATCGAAGCCGCCGCGTCGTTCCAGCCCGCCGGCTCGAACGCCCAGGCCAGCTGAGGGCGGGCTGATGGAGATCGAAGCCAAGTTCGCGCTCGACCCCGCCCAGCGCCAGGCCTTGCTCGCGCAGCTCGGGCCCGCCAGCGAGACCGTGCGCCAGCGCGACGTCTACCTCCAGACCGCCGGCCTGCCGGTGGCGCTGCGCGTGCGGCGCGACGGCGACCGCGCCTGCGTGACGCTCAAGAGCGGCTTCGAGAAGGTGCAGGGCATCCGCGTGCGCGAGGAGTTCGAGCCCACGATCGCGCCCGAGCAGATCGCGACCTGGCTCACGATCTTCGAGCGCCTCGGCTTCCCGGCCGGCGAGGCTGTCGAGAAGACCCGCGCCGTGTACGAGCGCCCGCACGGCGTGCACGTGTTGATCGACGAGATCGACGGCCTGGGCAGCTTCTGCGAGGTCGAGGCGGTCGCCGACGATCGCGAGCAGGCGCTCGCGAAGCTCGAAAGCGCGATCGCCGAGCTCGGCCTGAGCGGCCTGCCGCGGCTCACGCGCAGCTACCGCGACCTGCTGATCGACGCGCGCGGCTAGCGCGAGCGAGGGTCGGTTCAGACTAAGTTCAGCGGAAGTTGACCGGGCGTTCTGGCAATCACGATGGAATCGTCACGTCTCCATGTCGATACTGGATCTGACAGAGGAGCGCGCCCGTGACCCACACAGCCCACCTGCTATGCGACGGCCGCGACGTGCCGATCCGCGTCGAGCGTAAGCTCGCCCAGTCCCGCTGGACCGTGAGCCTCGTCGAGAGCCCGGCCGTCGCCTTCACGGCCGCCGACGTGGCCGAGGCGCTCGGCGATCTGGCGCGCTTCATGCGCACCCGCCAGCGCTACGCCGAGTGGCACGGGATCTAGCCGGATCACGCCCAGCACCAGAGGAGCCTTCCATGATCGCGTTCAGCCACTTCTACGTGGGCAGCACCTTCGTCCTGTACGACGTCTGCCTCGAGACCGTGAACGGGCGTCGCCGCTACGTGGCGAGCTGGTCCGCGAACCCGCACGTGCAGGTCGCGGGCGCGGACCCGATCGAGACCGCGGGCCGGCTCAGGCGCTGCGTCACGGACCTGCTGGCCTACAACGCGGCGCGCGTGGCCTAGCCTGGCCGCGATCCGCCCCTGGGCCCTGGCCCGGGGGCCTTCTTTTGGCCATTCGCGCTATCATGGAGCCACCCGGTGATCGCCGTCGCTGCGCACCTGCCTGCGGCCTGCCACGCTGGGGCTGGATCTCCCGTGCCTTCGGACACCCGCGAAGCTAAACTCAGCGCACAGGCGGGTATCAAGAAGGCAGCAACCGCCCGCCAGGCCCGCCAAGACCGTCATCGGGCCCCAGGGATGAGCGACAGTGAGCGAATCGAACAACCCGCCTCTTGATCCTGGTCAGTTCGTCGACGTCGTCCTTCCGGATCCGGAAGACGCGGAGAAGGAATTCGTCTTCCAGAGCAAGGTGAAGAGCGCCAAGGACGGCGTCGTGCTGATCACGCAGCCGACCAAGGACGGCGAGCCGATCACCTACGAGGCGCTGCCGTTCCCGGTCACGATCCGGCTGCCGAAGGACGCCTTCGTCTGGTCGTTCAACACCGAGATCACCAGCGTCATGGGCGACACGTTCGTCCTGAACCTGCCCGCCGACCCGGCCGACATCATCAAGGAGCAGCGCCGCTCGCACGTGCGCGCTTCGGTGAACATGAAGGTCCAGGCCGCCGTCTTCATGGCGAACCGCTACTTCAACGAATACACGCTCGAGATCCTCGACATGAGCGGCGGCGGCTGCCAGGTGCTCGGCGATCGCCCGTTCATCCCGAACACCATGATGCGCTTCAAGATCCCGCTGCCCCAGAAGGTGATCGAGGTGCATGGCAAGGTCGTGCGCGCCAACCCCTTCCCGCAGGGCACCTCCAAGCGCACCTACACGAGCGGCTTCGCCTTCACGAAGCTCTCGGAGGCCGACCGCGAGATGCTGATCAAGTTCATCTTCGAGAAGATGCGCGAGGACATCAAGCAGGGCAAGACGGTCTAGGAGCCGGCCCATGCGCGATGAGTCCGCGCCGGCGGCCGACGACCAACGCCAGGTCCAGCCACCGCGCCCGCTCGCGCTCGGCGCGGCCGAGCTCGCGGGCGTGCTCGCGACGGCGGCGCGCCTCACGGCGAGCGCGGCGGCAGCCCCCG
>JAKFEW010000128.1:0-18436 GCA_036675505.1 Candidatus Sericytochromatia bacterium | reverse complement strand
GGTGGCGTCATCCAGGTTGATCGTTTTGACGAACGACTTCGGGATCTTGGCGGTGATCGTCTTGACGTCGAACTCGCTGGAGGTCTGGGTGACGGTCATCTTGAGCTTCGAGTTCGCGTCGCCCTTGTCGTAGACGATGTCGACGGTGGGTGCGAGCTTCGCCGAGTCGGTGAACGTGTCGTCGATGTTCGTGTCCGGCTCTTCCTCGATGACGTCGACCACCACTTCGACCACTTCGTCGGTGACGGGATCGGTGTAGGTGATCTCGCCTTCCTTGATGTTGTCGAGGTTGATGTCGAGCTCGGGCGGGAAATCCTCAGTGCTGATCTCGAGCAAGCCATCGCTGTTCAGGCCATCGCCGGACGCGGCGGCGTCGAGGATGTCTTTCATCACATCGGCGACCAGGGCGTTGAAGTCATCGCCCGTGCCGGCCTCGATGCCTGCGGCCACGAGCGCCGCTTCGATCTGCTTGAAGCCCAACAGCGCATCCGCAGTGATATCTATGCCCCCCCCGGCGTTATCTCGGGAGAGATCTTGGAGAGCATCGATGATTCGCCCCTCCGTACCGGCCGGCGCACTGGCAACTAACTCATCGAAATGCTTCTCATGTTCCGCGACACCGTCGACAAAGCCGTCAATAGCGGTCTCCCGGTCCTTGGCGCTCATGGAGCCCAACAAGTCCAGGAGGCCCTTCATGGCATTCGTGGCGAGCGTGGAGGAGATGTCGATCTTGACCTTGAAGCTCTTCTTCTTCTTGGCCGGGCTCGTCGCGGTTTGGGTGACGCTGTACGCGGAAGCCGACGCCGAGCCGCCGGCGAGCGCGGTCAGGGACGTGCCGTCGCTCGTTTTGGCGACGATGCGCACCATGTCCGAGTTGGCGAGCTCCGGCATGTCGAACGCGTAGTTGCCGTTCGCGTCGGTGGTGAGGGTGGTCACCTGGCTGACGCCGTAGTTGCCGGCGCCCGCGGCGACGAGGTTGCCCGCGCCGGCCGCGACGAGGTTACCTGCGCCCGCCGCGACGAGGCCGCTGACGGCCTTGTTGGTGAAGGCGTTGAGCACCTGGATCTGCGCGTTCGCGAGCGGCTTGCCGCCGACTTCGACGGTGCCGGTCATGCTGGTGTAGGCCTTGGCGGCCGTGGTCGGCGCCGTGGTGGGCGTGGTGGTGGTCGTCGTGCCAGTGCCCGTCGCAGCCGGCAGGCCGGTCGTCGGGGGGACTTGCGTGACAGCCGTGGGCTGGCCGGGGCCGACTGGATCGAAAGACGCACAGCCAGCGAGCGACGCGACGCCCAGTGAGAGCGCCGTCATCAGCCCGGCGCTCACGTGGAGGGAGCGATTACGCTTCGGGGTCATGTGGGGGAGATCTCCTGTTACGGCCGCGGAGTGGGTGACTGTTCCGGCGGCGATGCGGACCGCTCGCCTGGTGCCGATTAGCATACGTGAAGGGAAGGCCGTCAGGCCGTCATTGCGCGCCGTCGAATGGCGGGTACGCGAATCCAGGAGATCCTACCACTTTTCCGGTGCTTGGCTCCTGCCCGTATCGTCTATACCCGCGGATCACACGGGTGTCACTTCGGCCAGTGGTTGCTTCACCGGCAGCTCGATCGTGAAGGTCGTGCCCTTGTTGACCTCGCTCGTGACGGTGATCTTGCCGTGGTGGGCTTCGATGATGTCCTTCACGATCGAGAGCCCGAGCCCGACGCCGCCGGTCACGCGGGAACGCGCCTTGTCTACCCGGTAGAAGCGCTCGAAGATCCGCGGCAAATCGATGGGTGGGATGCCGATGCCGCTGTCGACTACCTTGCAACGCACTTCCTGTCCGTTGTTCTGGCTGGCGATGTCGAGCGTGACGCTGCCGCTGGCCGGTGTAAATTTAATGGCGTTGTCCACAAGATTGATTAGCACCTGCTGCAGCCGATCCCGATCTGCCTCGATCGCGGGCACGTCGTCCGGGCACCGGATGATCAGCTGGACGTTCGCCAGCTTGGCATGGTGCTCGAGCGTCGACTCGACCTGCTCGGCGAGGGTCTGGAGCTCGAAGTTGGACATGTGGAGCACCGGGCGGCCCATCAGGTTCGCGACCGTCAGCAGCTCGTTCACGAGGCGGGTCAGGCGGTCGGCCTCGCCCTGGATGTTGTTGAGGAACTTGGCGCGCATGCGCTCGTCGCGCATCGCGCCCATGTGCAGGGACTCCGCGGCCATCCGGATGGCGGTGAGGGGCGTGCGCAGCTCATGGCTGACGTTCGCGACGAAGTCTTGCTGCATCCTGCCGAGCTTGTAGACCGCCGACCAGTCGTGGACGCCGAGCAGCACCTCGTCGCCATGCTTCATGGCGGTCACCGCGATCGTGCGGTTCTGCCACCAGTCCGGGTCGATCAGCTCGATCGTCTGGCTTTCGCCCTGGGACCGGGCGGCCGCGATCGTCGCCTGCACTTCGGGCTCCGCCAGCAGGGCGGTGACACGCTCCTGGCCGTTCTCACGCGGCATGTCCGAGAGCGCCTGGACCAGGCTCCGGTTCTGGCGCACGACGTTGCCGTCGGCGTCGAGCACGAGCAGGCCGTCGTATAGCTTGGGCTTGAGCGAGAATTCGTTCTTTTGCGACATCGAGGCTCCTGAGACTCCTATCCCGAGATCCGGTGGCTGATCGCCGCATACCCCGCTGCGGCGGCGACGACGTTGTCGACCTTCACCTGGTCGAACGGCGTCTGGGCGAACTTCTCGTCGCCGGGGGCGTAACCGATCGTGGTGATCTTCTTGAGCGCGGCGGTGTAGCCGCCGTCGGTGGCGAAGCTCCAGCGGCCGAAGCGCGGCGCCTGGCCGATGCCTTCGAGCGCGCCGACCGCCGCGAGGACCAGCGCGTGGTCCGACTCCGTGACGAAGGGGTGCATCAGCCGCGCCGCGTCCTGGGTGACGCCCGTGTAGGCCGTGGCCTTTACCGAGCGCACGCGGACCTCGCCCTTGAAGGCCGGATCGTCGCCCGCCAGGCGGTTGACGATCGACTGCACCTGCCATACCACGGCATCGGGTGACTCGCTCGGCAGGAAGCGGCGGTCGAGCGTGATCGTGCAGCGGTCCGGGATCAGGCTGTGGCCCTTCGGGGCGCTCTCGATCGCGGTCACGCCCAGCGTGGATTTCTCGAGGAACGGGTGCGAAGGCAAGCTGGTGGAGAGCTCCTGCACGGCTTCGAGCGCGGGCATCATCTGGTAGATCGCGTTGACGCCGAGCCACGGGGCGCCGGCATGGCTGACGCGGCCGACGGTCGTGAGCTCGAGCTCGAGCCGGCCGCGGTGGCCGAGGTGGATGTTCAGGTCGGTGGGGTTGCCGAGCACGACGAGGTCGTACTGGATGCCGCGTTCGGGCAGGGTCTTGTCGACCAGGTAGCGGATGCCGACGTTGCCGCGCGCATGGGCCTGGACGACGCCGGCGAAGATGAAGTCGCCGCGCAGCGCCACGCCGAGCTGGCGGAGGATGGCGCCGCCGTATGCCATCGCGGCGAGCGCGCCCTTGTGGTTGCTCGCGCCGCGGCCATGCAAGCAGCCGTCCGTGATCTGGCCGGAGTAAGGGTCGTAGCGCCAGGCGTCGCGCTCGCCGGGATCCTCGTGGTCGAGGTGGACGGTGAACAGCACGCTCGGGCCGGTGCCCGCGCCGCGCATGCGGCCGATCACGTTGCCCAGCTCGTCGGTGAAGACCTCGTCGTAGCCGAGATCTTGCAGCTCGGCCAGCAGCCGGCGGGCGAGCGCATCCTCCTCGCCGCAGAGGCTGGGCGTCGCCACGAGGGCTTGCGTGAAGCCCACGATGCGATCCCGCCAGGACGCGGCCTGTTCGGCGAGCGCCGCGGGGTCCGGCTGGACATTGTTCATGCTTGGCTCCTCACGTGCGCCGGGCGGGCGGTCATGATATCAGCCGGGCTTCCGCTTGCCCAGCGCGGTCCGGACGGCCTCCCAGGCCTCACGGAGGTTGGCGGTGCCCGCCTTTGGGCCGGTCTCGGCCCGCGGCGGGGCGGGCGCCGGCTCGACCTGTGGCGGCGGCGTGGGGGCCGTGGCCCCGCGCGGCGGGAACAGCCGGCCGAGCACCGGGTCGCCGCGGAAGACATTCGGGAAGTTCGCGACGACGTAGAGCTTGCCCTTCACCTTCGGCACCTCGAGCTTCGAGAGGAACGCGATGCCGTCGGCGCGCGGCAGCTCGGCGGCGCGCGCGAGCCGCTCCTGCAGCGCGCCGACGGCCCGCCGCGCGTCGCCGAACTGGAAGAGCGCGATCTGCAGCCGGCGCGCGACGTACGCGTCGTCGTGGACCCGGCCGACCAGGCCGCGGAGGAGGTTGTGGATTTCCGGGGGCAGCTGGGCGATGCGTTGCTCGCGATCGGCCGGCGACCGCGCGGCGAGATCGAGGCCAATGCGCACGGCGCCGATCCGGGACTCCAGCGGGTCGAGCACGGTGCCCGCGATCCGCGCGGCGTCCTCGACCTGGGCGATGAGGGCCTCCCAACGGCGTTCCAGCGCCGCCGCGGCCCGTTCTTCAGCCTCGGGATCGCCCTCCGCGGTGGTCGGGAGGTCACTGGCGAGGAAGGGCAACCGGGCGGTGGCGCGGGCGCGGACGAACTCGTCGGAGCCGCGCAGCCCCTCGCCGGTGCGCCGCGGACGGGGCGGGGCGGCCGTCGGGGCCGGGGCCTCGGGCTCGGCCGGCTCCGTGCCTTCGGCCGCCTCCTCGGGTTGCTCATCGGCGAGCTGGCGCGCGGCTTCGCGCGCCTCCGGGAAGGCGTCGGAGATTTCCGGCAGCGGCGCCGTCGGGGTCTTGACCTCCTCGGCGGCTCCGGGCTCGCTGGGGATGGGCTCCGGCGGGTGCGTCACGAGGAGAACATACCCGGGGAGCGGAGGTCGGGTCAGGGTTTCAAAACCCGCGCACCCGTCCGGAGAGGGAGAAGGGTTTGGCTCAGGTCACGTCGCCGAAGATCTCGCGCATCGCCGCCACCAGCGCCGCATTCTCCTCCGCCGTCCCCACCGTCACCCGCACGCAGTTCTTGATCGGCGACCGGTCGAACGGCCGCACGGCGATGCCGCGGTCGAGCAGCCGCCGCGCGAGGTCCTCGCCGTCAAGCGTCGTGCCGACCAGCACGAAGTTGGCGACGCTCGGCCAGGTCACCACGCCGCGTACCGCGGCGAGCGCGGCGCGCAGGGCCTCGCGGGCGTGGGCCACCTCGTCGAGCGCCGGCCCCAGGCGATCGCGCCAGGCCAGGCAGAACTGGCCGGCGAGCAGCGCCGGCGCGCCGACGGCGTCGGCGAGCGGCACCTTGGCGATCTCGCCGATCACGCGCGGGTGCCCGAGCAGCCAGGCCAGGCGGAACGCCGCCGAGCGCCAGGCGTGACCCAGGCCGCGCAGCACCGCCAGGTTGTCGTGGTCCGGCAGGGCATCGGCGATCGAGAGGCCCGAATACTCGATGTAGGACTCGTCAACCACCACCAGCGCGTCGGTCGCGCGGGCGATCGTCAGGATCTCGTCGCGCGCCACGAGCGTGCCGGTCGGGTCGTTCGGGCTGCCGATCAGCACGACGGCGGCGTTCTGCTGGCGCGCCACAGCGACCACCTGCTCGACCGGCAGCGAGAAGTCGGCGCGCAGCATGACGGCGACGGGCGTGATGCCGAGCGCCTGGGCCACGCGGGCGTAAGTCGGCGTGGTGGGCACCGGGTAGACCACCGTGCCGCGCAGGCCCCAGGCGGTGAGCACGGCGGCCAGCACGGCCTCGGCGCCGGGGCCGAGCGCCACGTTGTCGGGGCCGAGGCCCACCTCGGCGGCGATCGCCCTGCGCAAATCCAGGTGGCCGGGCGGGCGGCGGTGCCAGGCCAGGCCGCCGAACGCCTGGAGCCAGTCGGCCTTGAGGTCGGCCGGCCAGTCGAGCGGGCTCTCGGGCTCGTCGAGCCTCACGGCCACCGCCGGCGCCTGGGGCGGCGGCGGCACGGCGCCCAGCAGGTCGAGCCGCTGGAGCCGGTCGAGCTTGCTCAAGCGAGCGGGGCCTCGCTGGGTTCGGCGGTCCACACCTGCCACTGGTCGCGCCCGGCGGCCTTGGCGGCGTAGAGCGCCGCGTCGGCCCTGTCGATCAGCTCGCTGAGGTCGAGATCGCCGCTCTGGAAGGCCGACACGCCGATCGAGCAGGTCACCGGGCGGATCGCGCGGCCCTCCGACTCGCCCAACTTCACAGCGGCGATCGCCTTGCGGATGCGCTCGGCCACCAGCGAAGCGCCGGCGGCGTCGGTGTCCGGGCATAGCACGACGAACTCCTCGCCGCCGTAGCGCGCCGGCAGGTCGACCGCCCGCACGCTGGCGGCCAGCACGCGGCCCATCGCGCGCAGCACGTCGTCGCCCACCGCGTGGCCGTGGGTGTCGTTGAAGGCCTTGAAGTGATCCACGTCGATCATGAGCACGGCCATCTGGCGGTTGTAGCGCCGGCAGATGTCGAGCTCGCGGGCCGCCTGCTCCTGGAAGAAGCGCCGGTTGCGCAGGCCGGTCAGCACGTCGGTGGCCGCCTCGTAGTCCGCCTTGCGGTATTGCTCGAGCGCGCGCTCCACCTCCGCGGCGCGCTTGTTGAGCGCCGCATACAGCATGGCGTTCTCGATCGCGACGGCCGCATGGCCCGCGATCACGCGGAGCAGCTCGAGGTCCTTCTCCGTGAAGGTCGTGACCACGGCCTGGCTGTCGACGTACATCACGCCGAGCGTCTTGCCCTTGGCCTGGAGCGGCACGCACATGACCGTGCGCAGGTTCAGCGCCGCGATCGACTTGCTGGCCTGCAACACCTCGTCCGTCGAGGCGTCCATCACGGCGAGCGCCTGGCCGGTCGCGATCACGCGCTGGCAGACCGACATCGAGCAGCGCTCGTGCGGGATCGGCCGGCCGAACTGGTTGAAGGAGGCCTTGGGCACCAGCACGCCGCCATCCGGCTGATCCTGGGCGCCGTAGGGCGTGTCGTCGGGGCCGCAGGCGTTGTCGATCAGGAAGACGACGCCGCGCTCGGCCTTGGTGATGTCGAGGGTCAGCAGCACGACCTGGTCGAGCACCGCCTCGATCACCAGCGTTTCGTTGATCTTCCGCACGAGGTCGTTGATCTTCTCGAGCTGGTCGCTCTTGGTCGTCCATTCCTTGAACAGCAGGCCGTACTGGCCGGCCACGCTCTGCAGCTCCACGTTCACGCGCTGCAACCGCTCGAAGGTCAGCTCGCTGGCCTCGGGCGAGGTGGCCGCGCCCTCGCGCATGCCCGGGATCTTCTCGAGGATGCGGCGGTGGCCGGGCTGCTCGAGGAAGGCGCGCGCGTCGGCGTCCTCGAGATCGCAGGCCAGGCCGCGCAGGATCTTCTGCGCTTCGATCAGCATCGCGATCGCCCCCTCGCCCACGCCCGCGACCGCGGATTGGCCGTACAGCGCGTGCGCGCGCCAGAGCGGCGTGCCCATCTGGTCGGCGACCGTCTGCAGGGCCTGGAAGTGCTGGGTGGCCGTGGGGTCGCCCTTGGCGAGGCAGGCCTCGGCGAGCTCGGCGGTGGCGATCGCCGCGAGCAACCGTCCGCCGACCAGCTGGGCCATGCTCGCCGCGCGCTCGCCGAGCTTGCGCGCGTGATCGAGGTGGCCGGCCTGCCGCGCGAGCCAGGCGCGCGCGGCGAGCGCCCGCACCACCAGGCCCTTGGCGTCGAGCTCGAGGCCGCCTTCGACCGCGCGGTCCGCGAACTCCTCGGCCATCTCGGTCTGGCCCATGCGGCCGTGAATCTCGGCGAGCTGCGCCCAGAGGCGGATCTGGCCTTCCTGGCTCTCCTGCGAGCGCAGCAGGAACTGCAGCTCCTGCGCGGCGTTGAGCGCGGCAGGCAGCCGGCCGGCGTGCAGGTAGGCGTCGATCGCGATCGGCTCGACGATCGAGAAGACGTACTGGCTGGTCTCGCGGGCGAGCGCCTCGGCCGCCG
The DNA here is from genome assembly GCA_036675505.1 of Candidatus Sericytochromatia bacterium. Classification (GTDB taxonomy): domain Bacteria; phylum Cyanobacteriota; class Sericytochromatia; order S15B-MN24; family JAQBPE01; genus JAKFEW01. The sequence goes on along the minus strand of JAKFEW010000128.1, from coordinate 10,500 downwards.
TCAGCTGGGCCAGGCCCTCGCGCAGCTCGCCGGCCAGCACGCGCACCAGCCCGAGCACCGCGCGCACGATCGGCAGCGCCACGGCGTGCTTGCGCTGCTCCGCGAGCCGCTCGCAGCGCTCGCCGCTCGCCGTGGCCCGCGCCAGGTCGCCGAGCTCGAGGCAGACGATCGCGTGGTTCAGCAGGGCGATCGTGTGGTCGTCGGCGATGCCGAGCTCGTGGGCGATCTCCGCGTTGCGCAGCGCCGAGGCCTCGGCCTCGCGCAGCTTGCCGGCGGTGAGCTGCACCTCGAACATCAGGTTGCAGCTGTAGCCGACGCCGCCCTTGTCGCCCACGCGTTCCTGGATCGCGACGGCCTCGGCGAGGTCGGCGAAGCCGCGGTCGCGCTGCGAGGGGCCCGCGAGCACGCGCAGGTAGCCGAGGAAGGCCAGCGCCGAGGCGTGCCAACCCGGCAGGTCCGCTGTGCGCGCCTGGGCGACCGCCTGCTCGAAGACCTCGCGGGCGCGGCCGTGGGCGCCGAGGAAGAAGTAATTGCGGCCGAGGTTCACGCGCGCGCGGGCGCCGGTCCGCTCGACGCCGAGCTCGTCGGCCAGCGCGACGGCGCGTTCGAGCCACTCGGCGGACTCCTTGTTGCGCGCGCGCAGCGAGGCGTTCTTGCCGGCGGTGACCAGCAGCTCGAGCAGGCGCGGCTTGTCGTTGAGCGGCTCGGCGAGCGGCAGGGCCTCGTCGACCAGCGTCTTGGCGCGCTCGATGTCGTGCTGCCAGTGGCAGGCGGTGGCGAGGGCGTTGAAGTAATCCAGCCGCACCGCGGGCGTGCGCTCGTGGGGCTCGAGGTCGTCCTGGCGCGCGAGGCCGGCCTCGAGCAGCGCGCGGGCGGTGCCCGAGGCGATCACCTCGAGGTTGCGCTGCGCCGCGACCAGGGCCCAGCGCACGGCCCGGCGGGCCTCGGTGCCGCGCAGGTGGTGCTGCGCGACCGCCGTGACCTCGGCGAGCGTGGCGTCGCCGGCCGGCAGGCGGCCTTCGAGGTAGCCGGCGATCGCCGTATGGCTCTCGAGCAGCTGCTCGGCGGGCACACGGGCGTACAGCGCCTGGCGCAGCGCCGCCTGCGCCACGCTGTAGAGGTGTCCGGACACGTCGAGCACGCGCGCCTGCAGCAGCTCGTCGAGGGCGTCGAAGAGCGCCTCGTCCGCGACGCCGAGCAGGACCTTGGCGTCGTGCAGCGTGAAGGCGCCCTCGAAGATCGCGGCGAACTCGGCGACCTGGCGGGCCGCCGGCGAGAGCGCGGCGAGGCGCGAAAGCAGCATGTCGCCCACGCCGGCCGGCAGGTCGTCGGCGGCGATGCGCTCCGGCAGCTGCCAGCGCCCGCGCGACTTGCCGAGCGTGCCGATCCGCAGCAGGTGGTCGAGCAAGGCCGCGAGCACCTGCGGCACGCCGTCGGACACCTCGTGGAGCTGGGCAGCGAGCTGGCCCGGAAGGGCTTCGACGCCCAGCATGCTGGCCGCCATCGCGGCGGCCTCGGCGGCGGTGAGGGGCGCGAGCGCCAGCACGGTGCCGCGGGTCTCGCCGCCCGACCGGCCGGTCGCGAGCACGAGCAGCGGGGCGCCCTCGGCCTGGCGCAGGAGGTAGGTGAGGGCGTCGAGCGAGAGCGGGTCGGCCAGGTGCCAGTCGTCCAGCACGAGCACGGCGCCGCCTTCGGCGATGCCGAGGATCAAGGCGGTGAAGGCGGTCTGGAGCAGGATCTTCTCCTGATCCGGCTCGAGCGCCGGCACCGGCCGACCGTCGGCCAGCTCCGGCAGGAGCTTCGACAGCAGCGGCGCGTGCTCGTAGAGCGCCGCCGCCGCCCGCTCGCGGGCCAGCGGCAGGGCGCCCTTCAGCACGTCGATGAAGGGGCCGTACGGCGAGGCCTGCTCGCTGCAGCGGCCGGTGAGAAAGGGCACCTCTTCGAGCAGCACCTGGACGCGGAACTCCGAAACGAGCCGGCTCTTGCCGATGCCGGCGTCGCCTGTGAGCCAGAGCACGCGGCCGGGCCGCTTGCCTTTCACCTCCATGAGCCCGTCGGTCAGGCGCGCGAGCTCGCCCTGACGGCCGACGAAGGCGCTCTCGAGCAGGGCCGCCCCCAGGCCCTCGTCCACCTCGATGCCGAGCGCCATGAGCACGTCGGCGGTGGACTGGAAGCGCGCGACGGGCTCCTTGGCCAGCATCTTCAGGATCGCGGACTCGAGCGCCAGCGGGATGCCGGCGGTCAGCTCGCGCGGGGCGCGCGGCGTGTCCATCAGGTGCGCGCGCAGGTATTGCAGCGGGGTGGCACCCTCGAACGGGGGGCGCCCCGTCACCAGGTGATAGGTGACCGCACCCAGCGAGTAGATGTCCGAGCGCTGGTCGACGCGGTCCTGCTTCGCGACCTCGGGGGCGAGGTACATGAGCGTGCCGCGCACGGCGTCGAGCGCCTGGCCCGCGACCTCCATCAGGCCGAAGTCCATCAGCTTGACGACCCCGTCCTCCCGCACCCGGATGTTGTCGGGCTTGAGGTCGAGGTGGACGAAGCCCTGCTGGTGGATGTAGCCGAGCGCGAGGCCGACCTGGCGGAGCACGTCCATCAGCTGGTCGGGCGGCAACGGAATCAGCTCGTCGAGCCCGCGGCCGGGTACCACCTCCATCGTGAGGTAGGGCCGCCCGTCGGGCAGCACGCCGAAGTCGTACACCTCACAGGTGTTCGGGTGGCGCAGGCGCGCCATGATCCGGAACTCCTGCTTGAACCGCAGCAGGTTGTCCTCGCCCGCCGCCCCGTCGGTGAGGGCTTTCCCCATCACCTTGAGCGCCACGCGCCGCCCGGCCGTGGTGTCCTCCGCGAGGTACACCACGCCCATCCCGCCCTCGCCGAGGGTCTCGACGATGCGGTAGCGGCCGCCCAGGTCTTGCAGTTGCTCGGTCATCCCGCGCAATATACCCGCGCTGGGCGGCGCGAGGTTAAAGCGGCCAGTTCTGAATGGTGTCGAGGACCATGCGGACCGGGACGCCGGTGGGGCCCTTGGGGCGGTAGGGCTTTTCCTTCTCGGTCCAGGCGGTGCCCGCGATGTCGAGGTGGCACCAGGGGGTGTCGCCCGCGAAGCGCTGCAGGAAGCAGGCCGCGGTGATCGTGCCGGCCTCGCGGCCGCCGATGTTCTTCATGTCCGCGATGTCCGAGCGCAGGAGCTCGTTGTATTCCTTCCAGAGCGGCATCTGCCAGCCGCGGTCGCCGGTCTTGTCGCCGGACTTGAGGAGCTGGTCGACGAGGCCCTGGTTGTTGCCCAGCACGCCCACCGCCTCGGTGCCCAGCGCGATCACGCAGGCGCCGGTCAGCGTCGCCATGTCGATGACCGCCGCGGCCTTCTTGTCCTTGATCGCGTAGGCGATCGCGTCGCAGAGGACCATGCGGCCTTCGGCGTCCGTGTTCAGCACCTCGACCGTCATCCCGTTGTAGGACGTGAAGATGTCGCCCGGCTTGAAGGCCGAGCCGCTGGGCATGTTGTCGGTGGCCGGCACCAGGCCGACCAGGTTCTTCTTCACGCCCAGGCGGGCCGCCGCGATCATGATCGCGATCGCCGCGGCGCCGCCGGCCATGTCGTACTTCATCTTGTCCATGCCCTCGCCGGGCTTGATCGAGATGCCGCCGGTGTCGAAGGTGATGCCCTTGCCGACGATCGCGATGGGCGCCTCGCCCTTGGCGCCGCCGTGGTACTCCATCACGATGAACTTGGGCGGCTCGACGCTGCCCTGGTTCACGGCCAGGATCCCGCCCATCTTCATCCGCTCGAGGTCGGCCTTCTCGAAGACCGTGACGTCGAAGCCGGCCGCCTTGCCGGCCTTCACGGCCACTTCCGCCATGTGGGTGGCGGTGGCGAAGTTGCTCGGGTGCACGATCAGCTCGCGCGCGAGCGTGATCGCGTCCGTGATCACCTGCGCCGCCTCGACGCCGGCCTTGAGGGCGTCTTCGCCGTCCGCGGCCCAGAAGGTGACCTGGTCGACGCTCTTGAGCTCGTCGCGGTCGCGCGTGCGGTAATCGTTCATCTGGAAGAGCGAGAGCAGCGAGCCCTCGGCGACCGCCTGGGCCGCCTGACGGGCGTCGTACGCCTCGCCGCCGGCCTTCCAGCCGCGCTGGGCCTCGGCCAAGAGGCCGACCGTCACGGCCTTCACGTTGAGGTCGCGCAGGGCCGTGGTGCCCTTTCCGGCCGCCTGGCGCAGCGTCTCGAGCGTGGCCTCGCCGGGCTTGCCCAGGCCGACCAGCGCGACGCGCTTCAGCTGGTTGGCGGGCGCATGCAACACGATCGTCGAGTTGGCCTTGCCCTTGAAATCGCCTGCCTTGAGCACGGCCGCGATCACGCCGCCGATCGCGCCGTCGACCTCCGCCGCCAGGCCCACGGGCGCCTGCTCACCCTCGTAGACGCCCACCACCAGGCCCTCGGCAGCGAGGTCAGCGAGCTTGCCTGTTTTGACGTGAACGTTCATGGCGGGTCCTCTTTCGGCGATGGAAGTGAATCTCGGAGTGGATCTATGGGTGCCTGGTCGGGGCGGCTTCAGTTGAAAAACGGGTTGGTTCGGCGTTCGTCGCCCACGGTCGTGACGGGACCGTGTCCAGGATACAGGGTCACGGCGTCTTCCAGCGTAAAGATTCTATTCTCGATCGACGCCTGGAGCGTCGGCCAGGAGCCTCCCCAGAGGTCCGTGCGGCCGACCGAGCCCTGGAAGATCGTGTCGCCGACGAACAGGTGGTCGTCGAGGCGGTAGGACATGCCGCCCGGCGAGTGGCCGGGGGTCGCGATGGCCGTGATCGCGCCCGCGCCGAGCGGCAAGCTCGCGCCCTCGTCCAGCAGGTGGTCGGGGGCGGGCGCAGGCTGGGGCGGCAGGCCGAACATGGCGCACTGCACCGGCAGGGCCTCGAGCAGCTCGGTCTCACCGCGTGGGCAGTAAAGCGGCACGCCGTAGCGCGTGCGCAATGCCTCGCAGGCGCCGACGTGGTCGAGGTGCGCGTGCGTCAGCACGATGTAGCGCGGCCGGGCGCCGGTGGCGTCGATCGCCGCGATCAGGCGATCGGCTTCGTCGCCGGGATCGAAAATCGCCAGCTCCCCGTCGCGGACGAGCAGGTAGCAATTCTCCTGGAAAGGACCTACGGTAATGACGCTGACCATGACGGGCTCTAGGTTCTCGCGAGCGTGACCAGGAGCTTCCCTTCCGAGAACCTGGCCTTCACCGGCTGCATATCGGCGGTTTCCGCCGGAAGCAACAGGTTTCGGCGATGCTGGCCTATTGTAATGTATAGCTCGTTCTCGAATTTGGCCAGGTCGACGGCTTTTGGCTCGACGAACGGCAACTTGATCGCGACGCGGACCTCGCCCGCGACCGACTCGATCTTGAGCGCGGAATCGCTCGACTGGGGCGCGAGCGCGTCGCCCGCGGGCCAGAGCGAGGCGCCGAGCGCGCCCAGCGCCTCGAGCCCGACCAACTCTTCGGGGTGCCGGTGCACCTCGCGCAGCGGCAGCGGCGCGAAGGCCTGGCGCGACTCGGCGATGATCGCCGCCTCGCGGTTTTTCTGGCCGACGAAGAAGGGATCTTGCACGGCGCTCGGCAACACCTGGTTCACGATCACCTCGTCGACCGTGAGCCCGTAGACGCTCAGCCACTTGTAGAGGTTCTTCGCCTCGGCGAGGCCGAGCTGGTCCGCGGTCATCACCAGCTTGGCGGAGGTGACGGCCGGGTCGGTGAGCAGCCTGGGCAGCTCGCGCAGCGAGCCGACCGAGCCCAGCGAGCGCCCGATCATGCCGTGCGGCGGCAGCGGGAACGTGGCGCCGAGCATCGGCAGCGCCATCAGGAGCTGCGCGCCGTAGCGCTCGTAAAGCCGCGAGGCGTGCTTGGCGTACCAGCTCGCGATTTCGGGCAGGGCCAGCAGGCGGAGGGCGAAGCCGGTGGGGGCGTTGTCGAGGATGATCGCGTCGAACTGCCCGCTGTCGGCGTAGGCCTTGAGCTTGGTCAACGCGGCCGCCTCCTCGACGCCCGGCAACATGGCGAGCTCCGCGCCGAGCGGGTGCTCGAGGCCCTGGCTGCGCATCAGCGTCTCGGCGTAGGCCTTGGCGTCATTCCACTGGTCGGTGAGGCCCGCGACCGCCTCGAGCTCGGTGGCCCAGAGCAGGGGCGTCAAGGCGGTCATCTCCGCGCCGACCGGCACGCCCAGCACGGGGCCCAGGCTGTGGGCCGGGTCGACCGAGAAGAGCAGCGTGCGCGCGCCCTGCTGGGCCGCACGAACCGCGAGCGCGGCCGCGAGCGTGCTTTTGCCCACCCCGCCCTTGCCGCACATCAGTATGATCCGCATTCTTTGAAAATCTCCCCCTCTCCCTGGCGGGGGAGAGGGCTGGGGTGAGGGGGCTTGAGTGCGACATTGTACCTCAGCGTGCCCTTGCCCGCCCGTTGGCCCGCGTGGTGGGCCGCGCCTAGTATGGAAGGTAACGAATTGTAAATATCGGGAGGTGGTCATGCAAGAGCAGCCGGAGCTCGAAATCGAAGAGACGGTGACCCACGAGGGCGAGGGGCGGCGCTGGCCGCTCGCGATCTCGGCGGTGGCGCTGGGCTCGCTGCTGGTCGGCATGCTCGTGCTGATGCCGCTCATGGGCCGCCCGAGCTACGAGGTCGGCCTTTACGACGCGAACCGGATCGGCGACCACGTGAGCGTGCGCGGCGAGCGGGTCGCGACCAGCACCCGGGCTTTCCTGCCCGACTCGCGGATGGTGGCCGTCGGCCGCACCGACGAGGGCTACCTGGTGTACGTGGACTCGCACAAGAGCTATGGCGGCGGCGGCGGCGGGGCGCCTGAGAGCACCTCCGACCTGTCGGTGTATGACGAGCTGTGGGTGAGGACGGGCCAGAACGCGTATACGCGGGTGGAGCTTGCGCGCCCGCCGCGGAGATAGGAGGACCGAGATGCCGGAGTTCAACGTGGATCGCACCGAAGAAGATGAGCGCCGCGATCGGCGCCGCACCAACTGGCCGCTGTGGCTGCTGGTCCCGCTCGGGATCTTCGGCCTGGTGGCCGTCACCCAGCTCGGCGACCAGCGTGACGAGACGGTCTTCCAGACCCGGCCGGAAAGCACCCGCATCTACTTCCAGGGCCGCACGTTCTCGAACGTCGGCGCGTCCGAGGTGGCGTACGCGGCGGATCAGATGGTCCAGATCGGGACCACGGACAACGGGATCATACTCTTCCGCCATCGCAGCCAGCCCTGGGCGGGCGGCGGCAGTCCTTACGGGAAGGGCCCCGCCGCAGGCGGGGGTGGGGGTCCCCTCACGTCGATCACCAACCCGGTTTACATGAAGACGGGCAAGGATACGTACCTGCCGCTCCAGCCGATCGGCAAGGCCCCGGCGGGCGGGATGCCGCGGGCCAACAACGCCGGCGGCGTCGGCGCGGAGCCGCGGCAATAGAGCGCGGATGGCTATGACGACCCCACGACCTACCGACCTCCCGAAGGAACCCGAGCGCGGGCGGCCCATGCCGAGCCGGCTGGACCCGACCGGCGGGCATGAGGCCCACGAAAAGGGCCCGGGCCCAGACGCGGGACCGGGCCACCGGGAGACGGAACGGGAGTTCCTCTAAGCTTCTTTGGCCACAGCCACCGGCTGCCCGAGGACCGCGAAGATCTCTTCCTTGAGCGGCCCGATGTCGAGCCCGTCGTAGCCGAATTGCTTGACCAGCAGCTCGGCCGGCAGGCTCTGGCCGAGGCTCCAGATGCCCTTGAGGAAGGCGCCGGCCTCGTGCGAGTTGTACCATTCCGGGCCGAACTCGTTCTTCATGTACTTGCGGAGCTGCGCCCACATGATCCACGCGCGCAGGTAGTTGGCGCAGTAGAAGCCGGGGTCGACGTCATTCAGGTAGAGATCGGCGTCATGCTTGACCAGCAGGTTGCGCTCCATGATCTCGGAGTACAGCGAGGACTTGCCCTCGAGCGACTTCGAGTCGTGCAGCGCGAGCTCGTACTCGAGCTTCGACGAGTAGCGGCGGATCAGGTAGAAGAGCACCGTGTAGGCGTACTTCTGGTAGTCCTTGATCACGTCGTCCGCCATGTGGAGGTGCTGCTTGAGCCAGCCGGCGTCGAGCGTGAGCAGCTCCATCGTGAAGGCGAAGCACTCGGTGACGGAGTAGTCGCCCAGCCAGCGGAACTCGTAGGGCAGGTCCGTGCGGGTGTTGCCGAAGTGCTCGGCATGGCCGCTCTCGTGGAGGATCGCGCCGTAGTCGTCGCGGCCGCCGCGCGGCTGGACCACCAGGTAGATCTCTTCCGGGACCTGGGCTGCGACCACGAACGCGCGGGGCGACTTCGTGGGGCGCTTCTCGATGTCGAGGATGATGTTCTGCTGCGAGCGCAGGTCGATGCCGAGGTTGGCCATCGTGTTGATCAGCGTGCTCTTGAGCTTCTCTTCGGGGAAGTACTCGTCGTACTTCACGGCGCGCATGATGAAGCTGATGTCGTGGCGGTAACACTCGCTCGGCGGCACGCCCATCTCTTCCATGGTCCAGTCGTGCAGGCGCTGCTTGTAGAGCTCGTGGGTCTCGCGGCCGAACTGCTTCATGAGGTCGCAGAAGCCCGGGAAATCGACCTGCTTGAGCTCCGAGTAGAAGGACTCGTAGTTGGTGTAGCCGAGGTCCTCGGTGATGAGCCGGCGGACGCAGGTGAGCGAGTCGAGCCGCTGGGCGTTGACCTCCCGCACGACGCCCAGGCGCGCCTGGTGCACTTCGAGGCGCTTGAGGCGATCGCGCTCGTTGGCGAGCAGGCTCGAGGACTGGCGGAACGCCACTTCCTTGCCGTCGATCACGACGGTGCTGCGCGACTCGGCCGTGGCGACGGCGTCGTCGGTCTCGGAGACGGCGGTGTTGATGTAGCCCTCGAGGCAATCGCCGAGCAGGTAGGCCAGCTGGCGCTTCTCGGTCGGGTCCTGGGTCGCGTGCAGCGCGTCCATGACGGTGCCGATCACCTCGCGCGAGTTCAGCGCGCCGTATTTGTTCAGCACCGATGCCAGATCCAGCGAGTCCTTGAGGCCAGCCCCATGGGGATAGTACTCGCGCCCGATCGCTTGGTTGCGCTCCTCGGCCATCTGGCGGATCTGTTCAAGCTGCATCCTGGTCTCCTGAGTCATACCACGGCGCCGATCTGGGGTCGGACCTGAAGATTATTCCCCGAAGGTGGCGGCATCGCACCGATCGGGGGTCTCGATCGGGGCCCCGTTCTCGTAATCAGAACGAGTAAAAGACGTGGAAAGCCGGATGCGGGTCCACGTCGTCGGGATCGAACCACTCGTCCAACGGGCGGAACATGAGGATTTTCAGCTTGCGGTTGGTGTACTTGAAATGAATCTGGCGCTTGATCCGGGCGACCAGCTCCTGCACCTGTAAGGTGGGCCGTTCTTCCGGATCGGCGTCGTCGTCCTCGTCGGCGGTGGCCTCGAGCACGATGCAGACTTCCTGGGCGTGGCCGTGCCGCAGCACGTACTCGAGCTTGTCGAGCGGCAACATGCCGACCTGGACCCAGGTGCGGACCTCGCCGGTCATGTCGACCTCGGCGAGCGTCGGCTGGACCTTGTAATCGGTCTTCGGCTCGAAGGAGAGCTCGGCGCGATCACGGTAGAACGCGTGGGCCAGGACCTTCAAGGAGACATGGTGCGTGCTCTCGCCCTTTTGCTTGAAAAGGTGGAGCGTCTTGCCGCCGATCCGGAAGCGGAGCTGTCGCTGGCCGGCGAAATCTTCGCGCATGGGGCTCATAGTCGCGATGATATCACGCCCCCCGAGCCCCGGCCACGCGGGAAGCGTGTCGGGCACGGCCTCGGCGAGGTCCGCACCGCTTGCTCGTCGTTGCATGTCTCACCAAATCTCCCGTGAAGTCCCGGCGTTTACGCCTTGGGAGGTAAGAGAGGCGGCGTGAGCCGCAATGCGTTCTACTGATAGAACATATGTTTGCACAGTGGGCCTTTCACACGATAGAATACCAACCGTGAAGCAGGTGTTGACGCTAAGCTGCAAGATCGAAATTCCGCATGAAATGCTCGCCGTCATGGACGCGACCATGCGGGCCTTTGCGGACGCCTGTAACGTCGTGCGGGCGGTAGCCGAGGAACGTGGCACCACCAACAAGCTCAAGCTCCAATCCTTCGTTTACTACGAGCTGCGCGAGCGCTTCGGGCTCTCGGCCAACCTCGCCATTCGGGCAATCGCCCGCGTGGCGGCGGTCATGAAAGCCAAGCACAAGGCCTCGATCTTCCACCCGACCAGCGTCGATTACGACCAACGCATCTTCCGTTTCCGCGAGAAGGATTGGACCGTGAGCTTGACCTTGCTGGGCGGTGCCCAACGGTTCAAGCTCTTGGCCGGAAACTACCAGCGGGGCCTTTTGGCGGGGAAGACTCCTACGAGTGCCAAGCTGGTCAAGCGTAAGAACGGTGACTACTACCTCCAAGTCGCCTTGGATCAAGTGCCCCCCGCGCCCAA
>JAKFEW010000030.1:0-72984 GCA_036675505.1 Candidatus Sericytochromatia bacterium | reverse complement strand
CGCAACATCGCGCTGGTGACGACCGCGGTCGCGAATGGCGACCTCTCGCAGAAGATCACCGTCGAGGCGATGGGCGAGATCCTCGAGCTCAAGAACACGGTCAACACGATGGTGGACCAGCTGAGCACGTTCGCGGCGGAGGTCACCCGCGTGGCCCGCGAGGTGGGCGTGGAAGGCCGCCTGGGCGGCCAGGCCGAAGTGAAAGGCGTGTCGGGCACCTGGAAGGACCTGACCGACAACGTGAACCTGATGGCCTCGAACCTGACGACCCAGGTGCGCGGCATCGTCAAGGTCGTGACCGCTGTCGCGAACGGCGACCTGTCCCAGAAGCTCCGCGTGGAAGCCAAGGGCGAGATCGCCGCCCTCGCGGACACCATCAACTCGATGACCGAGACCCTCTCGATCTTCGCCGACCAGGTGACCACGGTGGCCCGCGAGGTGGGCGTCGAAGGCAAGCTGGGCGGCCAGGCCAAGGTGCCCGGCGCCGCCGGCACCTGGAAGGACCTCACCGACAACGTGAACTTCATGGCCGCCAACCTCACCACCCAGGTGCGTGGCATCGTGAAGGTCGTGACGGCGGTCGCGAACGGCGACCTCAAGCAGAAGCTACGCGTGGAGGCCAAGGGCGAGATCGCCGCCCTCGCGGACACCATCAACAGCATGACCGAGACGCTCGGCATCTTCGCCGACCAGGTCACCACGGTGGCCCGCGAGGTGGGCGTCGAGGGCAAGCTGGGTGGCCAGGCGCGGGTGCCGGGTGCCGCCGGCACCTGGAAGGACCTCACCGACAACGTCAACCAGCTCGCCGCGAACCTCACCACGCAGGTGCGCGCGATCGCGGACGTGGCGACCGCCGTGACGAAGGGCGACCTCACGCGGTCGATCACCGTCGACACGCAGGGCGAGCTGTCCGACCTCAAGGACAACATCAACCAGATGATCGCCAACCTCAAGGAAACCACCCAGAAGAACATGGAGCAGGACTGGCTCAAGACCAACCTCGCCAAGTTCTCGGGCATGATGCAGGGCCAGAAGAACCTCTCGGCGGTCTCGCGGCTGCTCATGAGCGAGCTGACCCCGCTGGTTTCCGCGCACCACGGCGTGTTCTTCCTGATGGACCAGGAGAACGAGATGCCGATCCTCAAGCTGATCTCCTCGTACGCATACAAGGAACGCAAGCACGTGGGCAACCGGTTCCGGCTCGGCGAGGGCCTCGTCGGCCAGTGCGCGCTCGAGAAGAAGCCCATCTTGCTCCAGCGGGTGCCGGGCGACTACATCCAGATCACCTCGGGCCTCGGTGAGGCGCCCCCGCTCAACATCCTCGTCCTCCCGGTGCTCTTCGAGGGCGACGTCAAGGCGGTGATCGAGCTGGCCTCGTTCCAGGCCTTCAGCCCAATCCACGTGATCTTCCTCGAGCAGCTGATGGAGAGCCTGGGCGTCGTGCTCAACATGATCACCGCGAACATGCGCACCGAAGAGCTGCTCCAGGAGCTCAAGCGGTCCAACGCCGAGCTGGAAGCCCAGGCGAAGGAGCTGGAAGAGAAAGCGACCCTGCTCGAGGTGAAGAACAAGGAAGTCGAGCTGGCGTCGGTCTCGCTGGAAGAGAAGGCCGAGCAGCTGGCGCTCATCTCGAAGTACAAGTCCGAATTCCTCGCGAACATGTCGCACGAGCTGCGCACGCCGCTCAACAGCCTGATGATCCTGGCGCGGCTGCTCGCGGAGAACAAGGAGACCAACCTCACGGCGAAGCAGGTCGAGTTCGCGAACACCATCTACGCCTCGGGCAACGACCTGCTCGCGCTGATCAACGAGATCCTCGACCTGTCGAAGGTCGAGAGCGGCAAGATGGCCGTCGATGCCCGCCGGATCCCGCTTTCGGAGATCTCGGAGTACGTCGATCGTACCTTCCGCCAGGTCGCGCAGCAGAAGAACCTCACGTTCAGCATCTCGCTGGACCAGGCGCTGCCCCGCACGGTTTACACGGACGGCCAGCGGCTCCAGCAGGTGCTGCGCAACCTGCTTTCGAATGCCTTCAAGTTCACCGACCACGGCCGGGTCCAGCTGCGGATCACGCAGGCGGATCGCAACCTCGCCTACGACAGCGACACGCTGCGCGAGGCGGACCAGGTGCTCGCCTTCTCGGTCGTGGATACCGGCATCGGCATCCCGAAGGACAAGCAGCGCATGATCTTCGAGGCGTTCCAGCAGGCTGACGGCACCACCAGCCGCAAGTACGGCGGCACGGGCCTCGGCCTCACGATCAGCCGCGAGATCGCGCGCCTGCTGGGCGGCGAGATCCGCGTCGAGTCGCAGCCCGGGCGGGGCTCCACCTTCACGCTCTACTTGCCGGCGCGGTATGCGGGGCCTGAGAACCTGAGCACGGACGACCAGGACGGCGAGCCGCTGGCGATCGCCCCGACGCCCGCGCCTGCTTCGCTGGCGGCCACCACCCCGGCCGCCGGCGCCGCGCTCGCGGAGGCGGGGGCGGGGTACGGAGCGCCGTCGCTCCTCGAGCCGCCGGTGCTGCGGCCGGAGCCGATCCCGGGCACCGTCGAGTTCCCCGACGATCGGCACCACATCAACCCGGGCGACCGCGTGCTGCTGATCGTCGAGAACGACACGGGCTTCGCCCGCGTCTTGCTCGGCCTCGGGCGCGAGAAGGGGCTCAAGGGCGTGGTGGCGACCGACGGCGAGGCCGCGCTGGCCTTGACGTCGCGCTATTTGCCCGACGCCATCACGCTCGATCTCAAGCTGCCCGGCATGGACGGCTGGACCGTGCTCGAGCGCCTGCAACGCAACCCGCTCACGCGCCACATCCCGGTCCACGTCATCTCGGTGGTGGACAAGGCCACGCAGGAGGCCAAGCTCGGCGCGCTGACCTACCTCCAGAAGCCGGTCTCCCGCGAGGCGCTCGAGCGCACGTTCAGCTCGATCACCACCTTCGGCGAGGGGGCGGTGCGCAAGCTCCTGATCGTCGAAGACGACGACGCGCAGCGCAGCTCGATCGTGGAGCTGTTGGACGGCGACTCGCTCCACACGACGGCGGTCAGCACGGGTGAGGCGGCGATCCAGGCGCTCAGCGCGCAGCACTTCGACTGCATGATCCTCGATCTCGGCCTGCCGGACATGGACGGCGTCGAGCTGCTCGAGCGGCTCCAGGAGGAGGATCGGCTGCAGCGGATGCCGGTGATCATCTACACCAGCCGTGACCTGTCGCCCGACGACGAGGCCCGCCTGCGGGCGTTCTCCGAGTCGATCATCGTCAAGGACCCGACCGCGACCGACCGCCTGATGAGCGAGACCGAGCGTTACATGTCGCGCATCTCGACGCGCCAGGTGGAGGGCGATGGGGCGGGCGATCGGGTAGGCGGCGTGCTCGCCGGGAAGAAGGTGCTCGTGGTCGACGACGACGTGCGCAACATCTTCGCGCTCGCGAGCGTGCTCGAGAGCTACGGGCTCGAGGTGCTCTACGCCGAGAACGGGCGAGACGGCGTCGGGATCCTGCGCAAGCACCCCGACGTCGACATCGTCTTGATGGACATCATGATGCCCGAAATGGACGGCTACGAGACCATGCGCGAGATCCGGCAGATGCCCGAGTTCGAATCCCTGCCGATCATCTCGCTCACGGCCAAGGCCATGCCGGGCGACCGCGAGAAATGCCTCGAGGCCGGCGCGTCGGACTACATCCCCAAGCCGGTCAACATCGAGCAGCTGGTCGGGCTGATGCGCCATTGGTTGGGTGCACCGCGCGTATGAACGAGGATCGGGTCAGCGTCTTGATGGTCGACGATCGCCAGGAGAATCTCCTGGCGCTCGAGGCCATCCTGGAGGGCATGGGGCTCGACCTCGTGCGTGCGTGCTCCGGCGAAGAGGCGCTGAAGGCGGTGCTGCGGCAGGATTTCGCCGTCATCTTGATGGATGTCCAGATGCCGGGGATGAACGGCTTCGAGACCGCCATGTTGATCAAGGAGCGCGAGAAGAGCCGCTTCATCCCGATCATCTTCCTCACCGCGATCAACAAGGAGGAGCGCTACGTCTTCGAGGGCTACGCCGTCGGCGCCGTAGACTACATCTTCAAGCCCTTCGAGCCCGACATCCTGCGCTCCAAGATCGCGGTCTTCGTGGAGCTCCATCGCAAAAACGAGCAGCTCCGCCACCAGACGGAGCTGCTCCGGCAGGCCGATGCCCGCGAGCGCGCGCTCGAGCTCGCCGCCCTCACGGCCGCCAGCCAGCAGCGCCTCCGTAACCTGGCCGACGCCATGCCCAACATGGTGAGCACGGCGACGAGAGATGGCCAGATTACGTTCTTCAACCAGCGGTGGTGGGACTACACCGGTTTGCCGCCGGATACGGTGTTCACGCCCGAGGTCGCCCGGCGTGTGCTCCACCCGGACGACGCCGAGCGGTTTTTCAGGCGACGCGCGGAGCTCCTGGCTTCCAACGAGGGCTCGTCGGCCGAGTACCGCCTCCTCCACGCGGAGGATTCAACCTACAGGTGGCACCTCGTCCAGACCTGCCCCGAGTTCGACGGAGCCGGCCGGCTGGTGGGCTGGATCAGCACCTTCACCGACATCGACGACCGCATCCGTCACCAGCAGGCGCTCGAGCAACACAACCGGGTGATCGAGGCCGAGGTGGCCCAACGCACCCGCGAGCTCGGCGCCCAGAAGCGTCTCATGGAGCGACTGATCGACAACGCCCCGGCAGGCATCGCTTACGTCGACGGCGACCTCGTGTTGCGCTCGGCCAACCCGGAGTTCGGCCGCTTCACGGGGGCCGCCCTCAGCGCCGTGCTCGACCGCCCGGTCGCCGAGGCGCTGGCTGCGAGCGCCGAGATGTTCTTGCCGATCTTCGAGGCGGTCCGCGAGTCGGGCGAGCCACACCGCATGATCGGCTTCCCCTTCGGCCGCGATGCCGGGGAGGCCACGAAGAACGATGGCGAGAACATGCGGCGGCGCGGCGTCTGGGACGTGATGGTCTTCCCCGTGCAGGCCGAGGAAGGCCCGTCGGGCGTATTGGTCTTCGCGTTGGACGTCACCGACAGGGTCGAGAACGAGCGGCTCCAGCGCGAGCAGATCGACCACCTGAAACAGGTCGACAACCTCAAAGACCAGTTTCTCAGCGTCATCTCCCACGAACTACGCACGCCGCTCAACTTCATCATGGGTTTCGCCTCGATCCTCGACGATGAGGTCGCGGGACCCCTCACGGCCGAGCAGCACGCGTTCCTCGAGAAAATCCTCAAAGGCACGGATCGCATGCTGCTGCTCGTCAACGATTTGCTGGATTTCGCCAAGATCCAGGCCGGCGAGTTCGAGCTGATCGCCAAGCCGGCACTCTACGCACCGCTCGTCGACGATGTCGTCGCGACGCTCAAGCCGCTGGCCGACCAGAAGCAAATCACGCTCGAGCCGATCATTCCGCCGGCGCTCGCCGCCCTGTGCGACCCGGAGCGCGTCATCCAGGTGCTCACGAACCTCGTGGGCAACGCCATCAAGTTCACGCCGGAGGGCGGTGTGGTGACCGTGAGCGCTTGCGAGCGAGACGGCTTGGTCATGACGGAAATCGAAGACACGGGAATCGGGATCGCCACGGAAGACATGGTCAAGCTCTTCACGCGCTTCCGCCAGCTCGACATGAGTCGCACGCGCACGGCCGGCGGCACGGGCCTCGGCCTCAGCATCTCGAAGGCCCTGGTGGAGGCGCATGGCGGCTCGATCGAGGCCAGCAGCGAAGGCCTGGGCAAGGGCTCGTGCTTTCGTTTCACGCTTCAGGCCGCGGATCCTGCGCTGATCGGCTGCGGCGCGGACGAGTCCGGCGTCGTGTCCAAGCCTGACGCCGCGCGCACCCATGGGGCGGCTTGAGACGGGCGTCATCGGCTGTTCGGTGACAATTGCACAATCGGCGTGCAATATTTGCTTAAAAATTCGTTCGACCAGGGTATGAAGGATCTTACGAGCGTCAAGCGAGCGGAGGTACCGGCATGCTGCTAACCCTCGAGCGCGCCCTGCACCCTGTGACCAAGCGTCCTGGGCTGCTTCAACCGGGCGAGGTGTTCGAGCTCCTGACCGCGCGTCGCGGCTGGCGTGTCCGCGCCGAAGAGGTGGCGGACTGCCTCGCGAGGCCTGTCGATCAGGTGCTCCACGTCCTGAGCTACATGACCAGCCTGGGGCTGCTCGAAGCTCACCGCGCCAACGGCGTGTGGACGTATAAACTGGCGCCTTTCAGCGAGGCGTCCTGATCGGTCATTTGGTCGGCATCACGGCCATTTCACCGGCCCACGGCACCACGCCGTCGGGCCCAGGTCCATTGAAGTAGAAGCGGTAACGCCCGTCGCGCACGTCGGGTCCCCAGAACATGGGGGCGTCGACGAGCGGTGCGGGTGTCGTATCGAGCTGCGTGGCGGTGCCGTCCTCGAGCGAAAGCACGACCAGCGAGCCGCTGGCCGCCACGCCCTCGTCGTCCGTGCGCAGCGCGAGCAACAGGTAACGCTTATCGGGTGACAGCGCGGCGTGGTGCGGATTCGCGTCGCGCAGCGGCTCGGGCAGCGTCGCGCGGATCGCGCGCACCTTCTGGTAATGGCGGCCCTCCCCCAGCCAGTAGGTGGTGAGGTCCCAGGTGCCGTCGGTGCGGGCGTCGAAGCCGGCGAGCAGCGCCGGCCCGCCCTCGGTCGCGAGCGGCAGCAAGCGGGCGTGCGAGGGCAAGTCGACCGGCGCGGCCGCATGCGTCACGACGTCGACGGCCCACCAGCGGCCGGCGCGCGCCGGCGGCGCCTGCGCCGCCATCAGCAAGGTCTGCGGCCCGGCCCAGCCGACGACATGGGCCAACCCGTAGGCCGGCTGCCGGCTCGGCAGGTCGTGGGTGACGGTCCTGGTATCGAGGTCGACCAGGCATCTCTCCCGCCCATCCGCGCTGCCCTCGCCACCCATCTCGGTCCAGAGGAAGCGGCCGAGCGGCGCCATGCGGGCCGCGCGGACGTCGCGGTCCACCAGGCCACAGTCGGCGGCCATGTCGAAGCCCTGGAAGGAGAGCGGGCGCTTGTAGTCGAGGCGCTCGGGGATGCTGAGGAAGAGGTCGCCGCCGAAGCTCGAGAGCAGGAAGCCGCGCCCGTTGAACTGCAGGGCGGTGCCGGTGCTGTGCGGCATGTTTTCGGCCGTGACGACCATGCGGTAGTGGGCGGCTCCGCCCATGCCGGTCGGCAGGCGGGGCGGGAAGGTTGCGACGAGGAAGCCGAGGATGGCGATCATCGCGGCCGCCGCGAGCAAGGGGACCGGCAGCCGGCGGGCGGGCCGGGTGGGGGCCGGCACCTCGGCGGGGGCCACGACCGGCGCGAAGGGGGCGGTGGGCTTGCCGGGGCGCGGCAAGGTGACCACCGTCGCCGGTTCTTCGACGGGAGCGGGCGGCGCCACGGGCTTCACGATCACGTCGGGCGCCGGCCGCCCTGCCGATTTGCCCCGCGCATCCAGCGCCGCGAAAATCGGCAGCAGGTGCGCCTGGATCTCCGGGTCCCCGCGCCGACGGGCCTCCGGCGGCGGCACCCCCAGCGCGCGCAGCACGCCCACGCCGGCTTCGGTCAGCACGAGCACGCCGGCCGCCGCGGGGGCGTGGGCGACGTAGCCCATACGCACGAGCAGGGCGATCGCCCGGTCCACCTCGGCCAGCGGGTAGGCGCGCCCGACCAGGCGGCGCAGCAGGCTCGACGAGAGCGGATGCCGCACGGCGACCAGCAGGCCGGCGGCCAGCACCAGGCGATCCGGCGAGACGCGGTCGGGCACCAGCACGTCCTTCGCGGCCCGCACGGCATCGAGCGGCGCCAGCGCGAAGCTGCGCGCAGCCCGGGCCCAGCCCGGATCCGCCTGGTTGTCGTCGCCGGCCAGCGCCCGTCCCGCCAGCGCCTGCAGCGCCATCGCCGCCAGGTAGGCGCCGGCGAACGGCGCGAGCGCCCCGCCGGCCAGGCCGACCCAGGCGGCGCCGAGCGCGGCGCCTGTGCCGCCCACCACCGCCACGCCGCGCAGGCCGGCCTGGCGGACCTCGGTCCGCTCGATCATGCGGTGGGCGTGCAGCCCCCGGATCAGCGTGCGGGCGAGCTCGCGCCGGGCGGCGGGCGTCAGGCCGAGCAGCGGGTGGCGCGATTCGGTCGGCTGCTGGTGGGGAGCGCTCACGGCGCGGCTCTCGGGGCGCCGCCCTCGGGCCCGGGGGCCGGGCGGCCGGCCCAATCCAGCCAGCCCGGGTCGGCGCGCCGCAGGTGCGGCAGGAAGCGCCTGGCGATCGCCTCCCAGAGCGGCATCGGCCGCACCTGCGGCGCGGCCTCGAAGCGGCGGGTCCAGGCGGCGCGCTCCTCGAAGCCGGCATGGCGGTCGAGCGTGAAGGCATAAAAGTGTTCGATGGCCTCCTCGGCGAAGCGCACCTCGGCGCGCCGCGCGCCGTGCCCGCGCAAGAACGCCTGGAACTCGGGCAGATCGTCGGGCGTGCCGTCGAGGAGGCGGCGCGGCTGCAAATACTTCTGCCAGAGCCGCAGGAAGACCAGGTGCCCTTCCACCTGGCGTTCGGTCAGCCCGAGGTCGGCCAGCTCCTGCAGGAACTGGTCCAGCAGCGAGCGGGGCACGGGGTTGAGGGGGAGTTGGGGGCCTTCGGTCATGTTCGGTTCACCGGCCGCCATTATACCCGCGGGCCCGCACCGGGTCGGTGATCGGGCGCCGGACGTTGACATGCCGATGCCCGCACCACTACGATCAAGGTCCGGCGATGAGGCCGGAGGAGGCGCCATGCACCCGTTGGACTGGAAAGAATTCCTCGCGGAGGCCAGAGAGCTCGGCCAGGACGGTATGAGCGAAGACCGGCTCTTCGACCTGGTTTCGAGGTTGGTGGTCGACTCGGCCCTGCTCGCCCCCTACATCCAGTTCTCCGACGACAGCTACGCGCGCAACGTCCTCTACCGCGACGACAACTTCGAGGCGATCTGCCTCTGCTGGAAGCCCGGCCAGGGCACGCCGGTCCACAACCACGGCCGATCGTTCGGCGTGGTCTACGTGTACGAGGGTGCGCTCGCCATCACCGGCTTCCGCCGCCTCGACGACGGCGCCGTGCCCGGCCGCGCCGACCTCGAGCCGTCGACCCAGGCGGTCGCCGCGGCCGGCTCGATCGTGATGGACCGGGTGGGCAGCATCCACCGCCTGGGCAACCCGGCCTATGCGCCGCGCCGCGTGGTCTCGCTGCACTTCTACGCAGGCCCGCTCGACGTGATGGAGCTCTTCGACCCGCTGACCGGCTCCGTGCTGAGCAAGCCGATGCAGGGCGAGCCGATGCTCTGGATGGAGCCGGGCGCCGACGCGATGGCCGCGCTCATCTAGTGAAGGCTGGCTTCGGCGAGATCTGGGCCGACCTCGTCGCCACCGCGGAGCGGCATGCCGAACGCCAACGCCGGCCGGTCCCTGAAATCGCCATGCTCGAGCCGGGCCTGCACGCCCTGGCCCGCTACCGCCTCGCGAACGCCCTCTGGCTCGCCGGCTGGCGCAACCTCGCGCGCTTCCTGGCCGGCTGGACGCGTCGCGCGACCGGCTTCGACCTGCACCCGGGCGCCCGCATCGGCGCGCGCTGCCTGTTGCTCGCGGGCGGCGGCGTGGTGGTCGGCGAGGCGGTGGTGATCGGCGACGACTGCCTGATCGAGCCTGGCGTGATGCTGGTCACCGGCGGGCTGGCCATGCCCGAGGCGGACCTGGCGGTGCTTGCGGGCCTGCCGGCTGGCCTGGGCGCCCAGCGCAGCCACCCGACGGTCGGCCGGCGCGTGGTGCTCGAGGCGGGTGCGTTGCTGGTGGGCGACGTCTTCCTGGGCGACGACGTGCGCGTGCTCGCGGGCGCCGTGGTCACGCGCGACGTGCCGGACGGCGGCATCGCGCTCGGATCGCCGGGCCGGGTGCTCACGCGGCCCCAGGCCCGGCCAGACCCCGATGCGCGCGCGATCCAGGCACTCGCCGAGCGGCTCTACAAGCTCGAGGAGCAGGTGCAGATCGTGTCGTTCGCAGCCCAACGGCAAACCGGGGCCCACGAGCCCTGGCGGACCCGGAACCCCGAGGCGTACGGCCCGATCCCGGCCGTGGAAGAGCTGATCGACGGCGCGGGCATCTAGCCCGGCCGCCCGCAAGTTAGCGGGTCGGGCGCGCGGCCATCGGCCGGGCCAGGCGCTGCGCGGGGGGCGCAATCGCTCCTGCCGGCCGCCTGGCGGCCTGGCGCATGCAGTACTGCAGCAGCCGCATGTCCTGAGGCTTCATCTCAGGCGCCGGGCGCTTCGCGGCCTTGGCGCTGAAGAGGTTGGGGAACAGCTCCTGGGGCGACTTATGGGACATGCGGGGCTCCATGCTCTCGCGGGTGACATGGTCGTTATGGCGTGAAAGGCCTGCCAAGTTGCCACGTTTTCCTGAATTTTGACGGAACTTTAACGTATCGTTAGCGTGCTCGGGCGCGCGTCAGCCAGCTTCGAGCCGGGGGGCGGCCGGTTCCGACCGCATCGCGCGCCCGCGCGCCACGATCTCGCGATACGCGGCCGTCGTTTGCCGGATCCAGCCTTCCCGCGCCGCGAGGTCCCAGCCCCTGGCCGGGGCGAAGACGTCCGCCATCAGCCCTGCCACCGACTCCAACACGCCCAGGCCCTGGTCACCGTCGAGCAGTTGGAGCCGCGTGCGCCGCATGAGGAAATCGGCCGGCGTCAGGGCGCCCTCGTGGCGAATCGCGTACACCACCTCCACGCGCCAGCGCGGCTCGGTGCCCACGACGCCCGGCAACCGCTCGGCGAGCCGCGGCGCAGCCTCGATCAGCGCACGCAGCTGGGGCCAATTGCTGCCGTACCGGCGCGCCAACAAGCCCACGTCGGCGGTGGCGAGGCCCGCCTGCGGCTGCGCGGCCGCGCTCGCGACGTAGGCGTCCAGCGTGCTCTCGCCGAGCGCGCTGCCGGAAATCGGCTGCTCCTCGATCGTGCTCGGCGCCATGCGCGTGATGCCGCCCATTTCCCTGGCGAGGCTGTGCAGCACCTCGTTCACGGCCTGGCGCGCCATCGCGCGGAAGGAGGTGAGCTTGCCGCCGGCGATCGCGAACAGCCCGGAGGCCGTCTCGAAGACCTCATGCTCGCGCGACACGGCCGAGGCCGACACCCCGGCCTCGGCCGGCGCGATCAGCGGCCGCCAGCCGGCGAAGGCTGCGATGACGTCCTTTTCGGTCAGATTCACAGCGAAGGTGGCGTTGGCCGCCTCGAGCAGGTAGCGCACCTCCTCGGGGCTCGCCTCGACGTCCTGGTCCAGGTAGCGCGCATCGTCGGGATCACCCACCGGGTCGGTGTCGGTCGTGCCGATCACCGTCCGGCCCTCCCAGGGGATCGCGAACATGACGCGCGGCTTGGCCTCGCGTGGGTCCACCGAGCGCATCACCACCGCATGCTCGCGCACGAACGCTTCCGTCACGACGTGGACACCCTTGGTGGGCCTGAGCCGGCGCCGGGCGGTGGGATCGTCGAGGCGCAGCACCGCGTCGACCCACGGGCCGGCCGCCGCGAACACGCGCGCACCACGGATCACGAACGGCTCCGCCCCAATTTCGCCTGCGAGGTCGCGGGCGCGCACGCCAACGACCTTGCCCGCGGCGTCTTTCTCGAGCCCGGTGACTTCCAGGTAGTTCAAGGCCAGGGCGCCGGCCGCCGCCGCGGATTTCAAGGTCTCCACGACCAGCCGGGCGTCCTCGGTCACGCCGTCCGCGTAACGGAAGGCGCCGCGCAACCCTTCGGTTCGGATGGCGGGCTCGACGGCGCAGGCGGCGGCGGCGCTGAGGCGCCGGTGCCAGGAGCCGCGCGGGAAGGTGACATGCGAGAGCAGGTCGTAGACCCACAGGCCGGCGCTGATCAGCCAGCCGCGATCGCGGCCGCCGCGGAAGATCGGGAACATGAAATCGAGGCGCCGTGCCAGGTGCGGGGCGTCGCCGAAGAGCCGGTTGCGCTGCGCGAGCGACTCGAAGACCAGCGGGATCTCGCCCTGCTCGAGGTAGCGCAGGCCGCCGTGGAGCAGCTTCGAGGATTTCGAGCTCGTGCCCGAGGCGAAGTCGCCCTTTTCGACGAGCGCGACGGACAGGCCACGCAGCGCGGCGTCCCAGGCGATTCCTGCGCCGACGATGCCGCCGCCGATCACGACCAGGTCGAAGGTCTGGTCGGCGAGTTGGGCGAGGCGGGCGGGGCGGTCCAGGGCGTCGAGGTCCATGGGGCCATCATACCCTGAACCTGGGGTCAGCCGAGGATCTTGCCGGGATTCATGACCCCCGCCGGGTCGGCCGCGGCCTTGAGCGCGCGCAGCCAGCGCACGCCCTCGGCGCCGATCGCCGCGCCCGTCCAGGGCGCGTGGTCCAGGCCGACGCCGTGGTGGTGGCTGAGCGCGCCGCCGTGCGCGATGATCGCCTCGGTGGCCGCGCGCTTGTAGCGCATCCACTGGCCGAGCGGGTCGTCGGGGGCCTGTCGGGCCATGAAGGTGAAGTAGAGCGACGCGCCTTCATGATAGGGATGGGACACATGGCAGAAGACCAGCGGCGGCAGGCCGTCGGCGGCGATCGCGCCCGTGAGCGCGTCCGTCACGCCCTGGTAGAGGGCCGGGATACGGTCCCAGGTCGCGCTCGTCTCGAGCGTGTCGACCAGGATGCCGCGATCGAGCAACGTGTCGCGCATGTAAGGCAGCTCGAAGCGACCCTCGTACCACTTCTCGCCGATGCCGGCGCCCATGTCGAACGCCCGGTGGCCCTCCAGGCGGTCCTTGACCACGTGCAGATCGTGCTCGACCTCGTCGTGGCCGCCCTCGAAGCCCAACACCATGAGGCAGCCGCGGCCGGGGTCGATGCCGCGCAGGCGCCGGAGGTACCACTTGAACGCCTCCTGCATGAGGTCGCGGGCCGGCGACGACTGGCCGCCTTCGCGCAGCTTGAAAAGCGCCGCGGTCTCCGCCACGTCGGAAAGGCGCATGGTGGCGGGATGGCGCTCGGCCTGCATCACCTCGCGAACGGCGGCGAGGCCGTGGGCCCAGTCCGCGAAAATCAGGGCGCGGTAGTTGCGGCGCTCGGGTGCCGCGTGCACCCGCACGGTCGCCTGGGTGATCACGCCGAGCACGCCCTCCGAGCCCACGACCACCTGGTCGAGGTCCGGCCCCTGTGCCGCGGCGGGCACCGGTCGCGACGCGTAGGTGCCGACCGGCGTGACGCAGCGGACGCCGACGACCATATCCTCGATCTTGCCGTAGCGCGTGGACTGCTGGCCCGCCGAGCGGGTGGCGATCCAGCCGCCCAGCGACGAGAACTCGAAGCTCTGTGGGAAGTGACCGAGCGTGACGCCCTGGGCCTGCAAGGCCTCCTCGAGCTTGGGGCCCATCATGCCGGCCTGAATGGTGGCGGTCATCGCGTCCTTGTCCACCACGAGGACCTCGGCCAGCCGAGAGAGATCGAGGCTCACGAAGGGGCGCTCGGCCTGATCCGCGGGCATCTCGAGGCCGCCCACCACCGACGAGCCTCCGCCGAACGGGATCACCGCGAAGCCGTGGGTCGCGGCCAGCGCGAGGACCGCCTCCACGTGACCCTCCTGGGTCGGGTAGACCACGGCATCGGGCGGATTGCCGACCTCGCCGGCGCGGATGCGCACGAGGTCGCGGTAGCTCTTGCCGTAGGCATGGGTCAGCCTGGCGCCGGCCTGGGTCGTGACGTTGACCTCGCCCACGGCGCCTGCCAGTGCCTCGAGCGCGGGCACGGCCAGGCGAGCGGGCGGCAGCTGGATGGCGCCGCTGTCGACGGGGGGCCGGTGGACCTCTTCGGTGACGCCGAGCTTCGCCTTGAGCCACGGCCAGGCTTTCGGCCGCGCGTCGAGGGCGTAGGTCTTGTCGGGGGCGCCCCAACCCCACCACTTCATGGTCATGGGGCCAGTATAATCGGTCATGGGGCCAGTATAACCGGCGGCGCGCCACGGTCGGTGATCAACTTCCCTACTCCGCCAGCGCGTCGAGCGCGTCTTGCACGGCGGCCGCGACTTCGCGGTTGGGGTTGATGAGCGCCTTGTCGAGCGGCTTCTTCGCGCCGGGGTCGCCGAGCAGCCCGAGCGCGCGCGCAGCCGAGATCTTCACCCAGTCGGACGCGTCGTCGAGCATCCGCGCCATGCGCGTCAGCATGCGCCGATCGCCGAGCCGCCCGAGCGCATACACGGCCGCACCGCGGACCCAGGGGTTGGGATCGGCCAGGGCCGAGGCGAGCGGGCCCACCGCGCGCGGGTCGCCGAGGGTGCCGAGCACTTCGGCGGCGTCGCGGCGCAGCTCGTAACCGTTGTCGCCCTCGCCGAGCAGCAGCGGGGCGGCGCTCGAGAGGTCGCCGAGGGCGCGCAGCGCGGCGGCCGCGTCGTCGCCGGGGGCGGCGTCGCCGCGCAAGACTTCGAAGAGCACGGGCCAGCCGCGGCGATCGAGCAGGCGCACCAGCGCTTCGGCCGCCCGTAGCCGCACCTCGGCCTTGGGGTTCGCGAGCAGCGGCGCGATCTTCGGGATCGCGCCCTGGTCGCCGATGAAGCCCAGCGCCCGGCAGACGCGGGGGCGTCGCGCGGCGTGGCTCGGATCCTGCAACAAGGCCACCAGGCGCTTCATGGAGCCGCGGTCGGCGATCTCGGCGAGCGAGTCGAGGCAGGCGTCGGCCAGGGCGGGCTCGGTGGCGGGGTCCTCGAGCACGCGCATCAGCGCCTCGCTGGCCTCGGGGTGCCTCAGCGAGCCGAGCGCCCAGGCCGCGTGCACGCGCGCACGCGCCTCACCGCGATCGAGCGCGCTGATCAGGGCCTCGAGCGCGGGCATGCCGAGCATGAGCAGGCCGTGGGCCGCCACGCGCCCGATGCCGCCGGGCCGCGGGAGGTAGGGGGCGAGCAAGCGGACCACCGCGTCGTCAGGTTCCTGCAGGATGATCTGGACCACCGAGAGGAAGCGGTCCTCGTCGCGCGCCTCGGCGGCGGCATTGAGCGCGTCGGCCCAGGGGTGCTGCTGGACCGCCGGCACAACCGCCTCCGCCCGGGATGCGGAGGCGCCGGCCGGGACGGGAGTCAGTTCAGGCTCGGAGCCGGGTTGATAGACCATCATTCACCCTTGAGGAATGCCGAGCGATGCGGCGTTCGGAAGTTCCTTCCGGCCGAATTCGGCCGAGAACCGGCTCGCCACGTCGCGGGCGATCGCTTCTACCGCGGGCGCGCCGCCCGGCATCAGATCGTTCATCGACGCCATCACCGAAGCGGGCAGCCCACACGGGTTCATGCGGCGGAACGGCGCCAGGTCCGTCGAAACGTTGAGGGCGAAGCCGTGATACGTCACCCAGCGACGTACCGCCACGCCGACGGACGCCAGCTTCCGGTCTTGTACCCACACGCCGGTCTGCCCCGCGAGCCTGCCCGCAGCCAGGCCGCGGGCGACCAATACCGCGATCAGCACGCCCTCGAGCTTCCGCAGGTACGCATGGAGGTCGCGCTCGCCCTCGCCCAGGGCGAGCAGCGGGTAACCGACCAGCTGGCCGGGGCCGTGGTAGGTCACGTCGCCGCCGCGCTCGGTCTCGACCACCGGCAGGCCGCCGGCATCGAAGACGTTTTCGGCCGCCCCGCGGCGCCGGCCCAGCGTGATGACCGGATCGTGCTCGACCAGCAGGAGCGTGTCCGGCGCATCGCCCGCGGCGATCGCGGCCACCAGCTCATGCTGGAGATCCCAGGATTCCTGGTAGGGCTGGCGACCCAGCCAGCGGATTTCGAGCGGTCGTGCGGTTTCCATGGCCTTTCCATGATAGCACCCGGGCCGGCCCTCGGCCGCCCGGACGGGCGACAGGCGGTGATAGGCGGGTAAGCGGGTATATAGGGCAGCGTCGCTCCTTCCGAGGTGGTCCGTGACCGAGATCGTCGCTCTGCCCTCCCAGCGCTATACC
The DNA here is from genome assembly GCA_036675505.1 of Candidatus Sericytochromatia bacterium. GTDB lineage: Bacteria > Cyanobacteriota > Sericytochromatia > S15B-MN24 > JAQBPE01 > JAKFEW01. The sequence continues at coordinate 57,039 of JAKFEW010000030.1, read as the reverse complement.
GTGCGAGCCGTCTTGCGTGAAGGTATGGCGCCCGCCTACCGTGTCACGGATGGGGCGGAGGGGGGCGAGGCCGTGCTGCGCGTCGTGCCCGAGGCCGACGCGGACCGCGTGCGCTTCGGCGGCGCTTTCCGCGCGCTCGCCGGGCTGGGCCACGCCGGCGTGGCGGCGGTCTGCGACTACGGCCGCCTCGAGGACGGCCGGCCCTACGTCACCTCGGCCTGGGTCGCCGGGCCGACGCTGGGGGCCTCGCCGCGCCTGCCGGCCAACCGGGTGGCGACGATCATGCGGGCGCTCGCGGGCGCCCTCGACGCCATCCACCGCCGCGGTTGGGTCCACGGCGACCTGCGCCCCGAGGGGGTGCGCATCGACGCGGCGAACCAACCGGTGATCACGAGCTGGAGCCGCATGGTGCCCGAAGGCCAGGCGGCGGGCGCGGGCGGCGCCGGCGGCACGCCCTTCCGGGCGCCCGAGACGATCGGCGGCGAGCGGGTCGACCGCCGGGCCGACGTGTACGCGCTCGGCGCCCTGGCCTACGCCTTGCTCACCGGCGCGCCGCCCTTCGCGGCCCCGGCGCCGGCGATGTTGATGCGGGCGATCGCCCACCAGGCCCCGCCGCGCGTCGGCGATCGCTCGCCCGACGTGCCGGCGAGCCTCGAAGCCCTGGTCATGCGCATGCTGGCCAAGTCGCCGGCGGACCGTCCGGCCGGCATGGGCGAGGTGCTGGCCGCGCTCGGCGAGGAGGTCGCGGCCGCGGCCGAGCCCTACCTGCCCGAGGGACCGCTCGCGGGCCGCAAGGCGGTGCTCGAGCGCCTCGAGATCGCGCTCGCCGCGCTCACCGCGGGCGAGGCCACCGCCCATGCCGTGACCGGCGAGCCCGGGATGGGCAAGAGCCGGCTGCTGGCCGCCTTCCGCCACCAGGCCCAGCTCGCCGAGGTGCCCGTGCTGAGCGCCGTCTGCCCGGCGCGTCCGGCCCCCTACGGGCCTTTCCGCGCGATCCTCCGCGCCGCCGTTCCGCTCGCCCGCCAGGCCGGCGCGACGGACCTCGCGCCGCTGGGCGAGGCGCTCTGGCTGATCGACCCGGCGCTCGGCGCGCTGATCGGCGGGGTGGGGCCCGCCGAAGGGCCCCGCGAGCCCGAACGTGAGCAGGCGCTGATCCAGGAGGCGATCGCCACGCTGCTGGGCCGCGCCGCCGGCCCACACGGCCTGGCGTTGTTGCTCGATGACTGGCAGCATGCGGACGAGCCGAGCAAGGCTGCGCTCGCTTACCTCGTGCGCGCCACCCAACGCCAGGGCGGGGCCGCGGTGGCGGTGCTGGCCGCGATGCGGCCCGAGGCCTTGCCGGAAGAGGCCGGCTGGACCACCCTGCCGCTCGAAGGCCTGAACGCCGAGGGGTTCGGCGCGTGGCTGCAAGAGCTCTTCGGCCTCGGCGAACCGCCGGCCGGGCTCGCCGAGCAGCTGCATGGGTACGCCGCGGGCTGCCCGGGCGTCGCGCGCGAGGCGCTGCGGCATCTCGTCGCGGCTGGCACGATCCGACCGGCCGCCGCCGGCTGGACGCTGCCCCACGCGTTGTCGCCGGCGGCCCTGCCCGACCGGGCGCGCGGCCTGCTCGCGTCCCGCATGACGGGTCTGTCCGCCGAAGCCGGTCACCTCGCGGCCCTCGCGGCGGTGGTCGACGGGCCGGTCGAGGCCGGCCTGGCCGCCGCCGTGCTCGGCATCGACGATGAGGCCTTCTACGCCGCCGTCGAGACGCTGCTGCGCCTCGGCATCATCGAGCTCGCGCCGGCTGGCGCCCGCCTCGCCTCGGCGCTGCTCGCCGAGCTGATCATCGACGCCCTCGACCCGGCGACGTCGGCGAGCTGGCACGCGGCGATCGCCACCTGGCTCGAGGCCGGCGTTCCGGTTGGCGAGCCGGCTCCGCTCGAGCTCGCCATGCGCGTGGCCAGGCACCGGTTCGCCGGCGGCGACGACCTCGCGGCGTTGCGTTGGGGCCTTGAGGCCGGCGCCCGCTGCCAGGACCTGCAGGCGCTCGAGGAGGGCGACGCGCTGATCGACGGAGCGCTCGCACGGATCGAGCGGCTGTCCGACGATCACGCCACCCGCGCGATCCGCGCCGCCGTGGCGCACCGCGCCGCGCGCGCGCGCATGCGGCGCCACCGCCTGGATGAAGCCGCGCCGCTGTTCGAGCAGGCCATCTCGCTCGCCGAGGGCGCCGACGACCCGGTCGCGCTCGCCGAGATGCTGGTTTCGCGCGCGATGTTCCTCCAGCTGCAGCCGGGCGGCGAGGCGCGCCAGCGCTCCGTCGAGGCGCACGATCGCGCGATCGAGGTGGCGACGGCCGCAGGCGCCCTGGCTTCGGCCGTGCGGGCGCAGAGCAACCTGGCGCGGCTGCACGCCTTCGCGGGGTCGGCCGACCGCGCGCTCGCGATCCTGGACCGGGCGCTCGGCCACCCGCCGGAGGCCGCGCCGCAGGCCCACGCGCGGGCGCTGGCCCTGCGCGGGCACCTGCGCGCCGCGCACCGCCCGCAGCTGCGCGAGGCGGGCTACGAGGATCTCACGGAGGCGATCGCCAGGCAGGGCCGCATCGGCGACAAGTACGGCCGCGGCTACTCGATGTCCCTGCTCGCCGACCTCTACTTGCAGGCGGGGCGCTGGCGCGAAGCCGCCGAAGTTTCGGAGCGCTACGTCGCCCTGATGAACGAGTTGGGCGTCGCCGACGACCACACGATCGGCCTGCTCAACCACGCCCTCGCGCGGCTCGAGCTCGGCGAGCTCGACCGCGCGCTCGAGCTCGTGCGCCGCGCCGTGGAGGACGCGGAGCGGCTCGGCCACGACGTCGCCCGCGCCGCGGGCCTGGCTGTGATGGCGTGGCTCGAGGTCCAGCTCGGGCGCTTCGCCGCCGCGCTCGGCCGCATGCCGGCGGCCACCGAGGCCGTGATGGCGGCGCCCTCGTACATCCTCGGCCTGGCCGTGCCGTTCCTGGCCGGCGCCTGGCTCGGCCTCGGCCGCCCGGACCGCGCGCTCGCCGCGGCGCAGGAAGCCCAGTTCCAGATGCGTGGCCACGACCATGGCGACGCCGCGGTGGCGAACGAGTGCCTGCTCGCCGAGATCTACGTGGAGAAGGGCCAGATCGACCTCGCGCGCGACTTCGCGGAGCGCGCGATCGACGGCGCGACGGCGCACGGCGCCAAGGGCACGCTGGCCAAGGCCGCCTGGGTGCGGGCGCTGACGGCGCTGCGGGCCAAGGAGCCGGATGAGGCCCGCCGCCGCGCCGAGCAGGCGGCCTCGATCGCGGGCAGCCTCGGCGCGCGTCGCCTCGCGGCGTTGTCGCAGTGGGTGCTCGGCGAGGCCGGGCTCATGCAGGGCGATCCCGAGGCTGCGGCCTGTTTCCAGGCCATGCAGGTGCTCGCCGACGAGGTGGGCGCCCCGCTGCTGCGCGCCCAGGCCCTCGACGGCATGGCGCGCTGTGCGCCGTTGGCGGCGGGCTCGGTCACGGCGATCGCCGACGCCCAACGGCTCGTGCGTGGGATGCTGCGCGAGCTGGCGGACGAAGACCTGGCCGTGGCGGAAGGCCTGCCGGCGCTCGCAGGGGTGCTGAAACGGCAGGCCGCGGGCAGCGCGGCGCTGGGCCTCTCGGCCGAGACCAACCAGGCGATGGTCGAGCGGCTCGGCCGCGTGAGCACGGATCTCCAGAGCATCACGGCGCACTACGGCCTGTTGATCCGCGAGTGGATCGCGAAGAGCGCCCAGCTGCAAAAGCTCAACGATCTCTCGCGCGACATCAACGGCTCGCTGGACCTCGACGCCGTCGTGGCCGCCGTGCTGGAGGTGACCCTCGAGCTCACGAGCGCGGATCGCGCCTTCGTGCTGCTGCGCACCAACGGCCGCTACGACGACCTGCTCGTGCACGGCGCGCGCGATCGCCACGGCCGCGTGATCCAGGACCAGCGCTTCTCGATGTCGATCTGCTCGCGCGTGTATGGCGACGGCGAGCCGGTGGCGATCCTCGACGGCATGGGCCCCGAGGCGCTCGCGACGGCGCGGTCCGTGGTGGCGCTGAACCTCAAGACCGTCATGTGCGTGCCGCTCGCCTGCAAGGGGCGGCGGCTGGGCGTCATCTACGTCGACAGCCAGGCCGCGCTGCGCACCTATACGCTGGCCGACCTCGACCAGCTGATGGCGGTCGCCGCCCACGCCTCGACGGCGATCGACAACGCGATGCTCTTCGACATGCTCGCGCGCCGCACCGAAGAGCTCGAGTCCACGCTCGGCAAGTTCCGCGCCGCCGAGGCCTCGGCCGGCACCGACGTGCTCACCGGCCTGCGCAACCGCCGCGCTTTCATGGCGACCGCGGACCGGGAGCTCGGCGTGGCGCGGCGCTACAAGCGCGCGCTCTCGCTCGTGCTGCTCGACGTGGACCACTTCAAGCAGTTCAACGACACCTACGGCCACGCGATCGGCGACGAGGTGCTGCGCGCCGTGGGCCGCGTGCTGAGCGATTGCGCCCGCGAGACGGACCTGGTGGCCCGGCTCGGCGGCGAGGAGTTCGTGGTGCTGTGCCCGGAGACCTCGCCCGAGGCGGCCGTGATCTTCGGCGAGCGCCTGCGCGAGACCCTGATGGGCGTCTCGCTTACCGACGCCGACGGCACCCCCCTGCGCCAGCTCACCGCGTCGTTCGGCATCTGCGGCTGGACGCCGGAAGACGCAACCGTCGACACGGTGCTCGCACGGGCCGACAAGGCGCTGTACGCCGCCAAGCAGGGCGGCCGCAACCAGGTCCGCCGCTGGGTCCAGGAGCTGGGTATTTAGGGTTCCCCGCCCCGTAGTCGGGGCAGGGTAAACGGCTCAGCGCCTGGCGACCGCCGGCGTGTTGATCGCGTGCACCGCCTCGCCCACCGCATGCTTCACCGCCTCCATGAACGCTTCCGGCAGCGTCGGGTGCGCGTGCACCGTCAGCCCGATGTCGTCCGTGAACGCGCCCATCTCCAGCGCCAACGTCGCCTCGGCGATCAGGTCCGAGGCCTGCGGCCCGACGATGCCCACGCCCAGCACCTGGTGCGTGTCGGCGTCGACGAGCACCTTCACGAAGCCGTCCGTCTCGCCGGTGGTCATCGCCCGGCCCGACGCGCCGAACTGGAACTTGCCGACCAGCACCTTGCGGCCCTGTGCGACCGCCTCGGCTGGCGTCATGCCCGCCGTCGCGATCTCCGGATCCGTGAAGATGACGGCGGGGATGGCCTTCACGTCCCATACCGCCTGCTTGCCTGCGATCACCTCCGCCACGACCTCCGCCTCCATCGAGGCCTTGTGGGCGAGCATCGGCTGGCCGGCCACGTCGCCGATCGCGTAGATGCCCGGGACGTTGGTCTTGAGCTGCTTGTCGACCGGCACGAAGCCGCGCTCGACCTTCACGCCGAGCTTCTCGAGACCGAGCCCCTCGCCATTGGGCTTGCGACCCACGGTCACGAGCACCTTGTCCGTCTCGAAGACTTCCTTCTGGCCGTTGATCTCGACCGTCACCTTCGCGCCCTCACCGGCCTTCTCCCAGCCGACGGCCTTGGCGTTCAGGTGCACCGTCACGCCCTTGGCCTTGAGCTTGCGCGCCACGATGGCCACGAGCTCGGGGTCCTGGCCGGGCAGCAACTGGTCCGTGCCTTCCACGACGGTCACCGCCGCGCCGAGCTTGGCATACGCCTGGCCCAGCTCGAGGCCGATGTAGCCGCCGCCGATGACGAGCAGGCGGGCTGGCACTTCCTGGAGCGCGAGCGCCTCGGTGGAGCTCATGATCGGGCCGCCGAAGGCGAAGCCGGGAATCTCGATCGGGCGGGAGCCCGTGGCGACGACGATGTGTCTGGCCTTCACTAGCACGGGACCGGACGCCGTCTGCACCTCGACCTCCCCCGGTGCCTTGAAGGTGGCCGTGCCCTGGATGCTGTCGGCGCCATTGGCCTTGAGCAGTTGCGCCACGCCGCCGGTCAGCTTCTTCACGATGCCGTCCTTCCAGGCGATCGTCTTCGCGAAGTCGAGGTGGGCGCTCTCGACGATGATGCCCATGACCTCCGCGCTCTTGGTCTTTTCGAAGGTCTTGGCCGCGTTGATCAGCGCCTTCGAGGGGATGCAGCCCACGTTCAGGCAGACGCCGCCGACGCTCCCCTTCTCCACCACGGCGGTCTTCAGGCCGAGCTGGGCGAGGCGGATGGCGCAGGCATAGCCGCCGGGGCCGGCGCCGATCACGAGCGCGTCGTACTGCTTGGTTTCCATGTCATTACTCCTGTATCTATCGGTATCAGCGCGATTCCGGATCGGCCGGCATCGGGAACGGACGGAAGCTGAGCACGGGGCTCGGCACGGGCGAGGGGGAGGTTGGCGCGACCGGGCGCCAGCGGTTCTCAGGAAGGCGCGCGAGCAGCTCGCGCGCGGCGATTTCGGCGATGCGGGCCGGCTGCCCGCGGCCCTCGGCGCCCGGCTCGTGGTAGTAGCGCTCGGTGTGTTCGTCGCGCCACACGACGGCGCCCGCCCGCGCGCCCCACAAGAAGGCCTTGAGGCGGATCACCGTGACCGGGTAGTGCCGGTAGTAGATCTGGCCTTGGGGCGAGGTGGCCGGCTTCTCCTCCACCGTCTGGTGGAAAGCGACGACGGTGGTGGCCACCAGGCCGTCGGCCTCGAGGTCCTTGGCGATGCGGCCGAGCGGCTGGTCGCCCGGCTCCTCGCCCTGGTTCATCGCCTCGATCAGGCGCGTCCAGGTAGAGCCGCCGCCGCCGCGGCCCAGCGCCCCGGTCACCAGCGAGCGCGGCGCGACGTCGTACTTCTTCTCGCGCGAGAGCACGTTCGTGAGCGCGGTCTGCACCGCGTCTGCGGCCACGGCCCATTCGCTCTGGTTGATCACCGGCAGCACGGCCACGCGCACGAGGCCCTGCTCGTCGTAGCCGGGCATCACGTACGAGGCGCCGCGGTGGCGCGACCAACAGCCCGACGCGGCGGTGGCGGCGATGGCGAGCGCCATGGCGACCCGGATGGCGGTTTTCATGGCGCAGCTCCTCTCGTCATGGCTCGTCTCCCCGCGGGCGCGGCATGTCGTCGACGATCTCGTCGATCATCGCGCCGACCGTGCGGGAGAACGCGGGCTCGCCGGGCGCGCCCTGGAAGGCCCGGCGCCGGCTGTTGGTCCAGACCTTGTAGCCGGTGGCGGCTTCGAAGACCGATATCACCACGGCCGCGTCGCCGCCGGCGCCGCCACGCAGGCCAGCCGAGATCGCGGTGAAGACCAGGCCGCCTGCGGCCACGCGCTGGGCGAGCACGAGCGACAGATCCGGGGTGATCGCGCCGACCGCCAGCGCCTGGGTGCGGAAGCGGTCGAACAGCGCCCGCCCTCCCGGCTCCGAGAGGATGCGCGCGACGCTCTGCGCCGGCACCACCCGGAACGAGGTTCGGGCCTGCAACGCCGCCGTCAGCTGATCGCCCGCGATCTGCGCGCCGAGGCGATCGTACGGGCGGATCTCGGCGGGCAGCACGGCCAGGCTCTCGATCGCATAGGGGAACGGGTCGGGGTCGTTCCAGCAGCCGGCCGGGGCGCTCGCGATCGCGAGCGCGGCGGCGGCCCGGAGGACCCCGGCCCGCATCCTACATCTCCAGGAGCAGCAGCTCCGGATCCTGGAGATAGGCGATCACCGTGTTGAGGAACTGCACGGCCTCGGCGCCGTCGTTCACGCGGTGGTCGAACGAGAGGCCGAGGTACATCATGTCGCGCGCCTGGATCGTGCCGTCCGGCATCACCACCGCGCGCTTCTTGAGCGCGTTCACGCCCAGGATCGCGACCTCGGGGTGGTTGATGATCGGCGTGGCGAAGAGGCCGCCGATCGCGCCCACGTTCGAGATCGTGAAGGTGCTCCCGCTGAGCTCGTCGGCGGTGGCCTTGCCTGCGCGGGTGCGCGCGGCGATCTCGCCCATCTCGCGGGCGATCGTGAGGATGCTCTTCTGGTCCGCGTGCTTTACGACCGGCACCAGCAGACCGTTGTCGGTCGCGGCCGCGAAGCCGAGGTGGACGTAGTGCTTGACCACGACCTCCTTGGTCGCGTCGTCGAGGCTCGCGTTGAAGAGCGGGAACTGGCGCAGCGCCGCGATCACGGCCTTCATGAAGAAGGGCATGTAGCTGAGCTTCACCCCCAGCGCCTCGGCCTTGGGCTTCATGCGGGCGCGCATCGCGACGAGCGCGGTCAAGTCGACCTCATCGAACGTGGTGACGTGTGGCGCCGTGAAGGCAGACTGCACCATCTTCTCGGCGATCTTGCGGCGCAGGCCGCGCAGCGGCCGGCGCTCCTCTTGCTCGGCGCCGCCCACGCGGGGTGCCGCCGCCGTCGCCGGTGCGGCCTGCGCCTGGCCACCGGGCTGGAAGCCACGCACGTCGTCCTGGGTGACGCGGCCATGCGGGCCGCTGCCGGCCACCGCGTGGATGTCGACGCCCAGGTCGCGCGCGAGCTTGCGGGTGGCGGGGGCCGCGAGCGCCTTCTGGCCGTCGGGCCGCGCGACCGCGTGGCCATTGCCGTTGGTAGCGGGGGCTTGCGGTGCCGCGCCGGCACCCGCATCCGCGGCTTTGCTCGTCAAGGTGGGCGAGGGCTCGGTCTTGGCGCCCGGCTTGGCATCGGTGGCCGGCGCCGCGGGCGCGAGCTGGGCCGGGGGGCTGCCGGCGGCCGCGATCAACACGAGCGCCTGGCCGACGGGGCAAATCTGCCCCTCTTCCCAGTAACGCTTCACGATCGTGCCGGACTTGGGGCTCGGGATCTCGACGGTGGCCTTGTCCGTCATGATTTCGACGACCGGCTGGTCTTCCTTGACGGTGTCGCCTTCCTTGACGAGCCACTTCACGATCTCGCCCTCGACGACGCCTTCGCCGATGTCCGGCAGGCGAAACTCGAACTCGCCGGGCTTGGTCTCGACCAGGGTCACATGGCTCATGAAAGGCTCCTTCGAAGTTAGAACGTCGTCGTTCGGACCAACGCATCGAGGATGCGCGGGACGTCGGGCATGTACTCGTGCTCGAGTGTGTATGGGAAAGGCGTATCGTAGCCCGTCACGCGGAGGATGGGCGCCTCCAGGTGGAGGAATGCGTGTTCGGCGACGAGCGCCGCGAGCTCGGCGCCGAAGCCGCTGGTGCGCGGCGCCTCATGGACGATCACGCAGCGGCCGGTCTTCTCGACCGAGCGCACCACCGTGTCGATGTCGAGCGGGATCAGCGTGCGCAGGTCGATCACCTCGGCGTCGACGCCTTGCTGCTCCGCGGCCGTGACCGCCTCGATCACGGTGTGGGTGACGGCCCCCCAGGTGAGCACCGTGACGCCACGACCCTCGCGCAGGACCTTCGCCTGGCCGATCGGCAGCGTGTAGCTGCCTTCGGGCACCTCGCCCCTGGCGGCGCGGTAGACCCGTTTCGGCTCCATGAAGATGACCGGGTCGTCGCCGCGGATCGCGCTCGTGAGCAGGCCCTTGGCGTCATGCGGGTTCGAGGGGCAGACCACCGAGAGGCCGGCCGTGTGGGTGTAGTAGGCTTCGGGGTGTTGGGAGTGGTAGTGTCCGCCCTTGATGCCCCCGCCCACCGGCATGCGCACCACCATCGGGCATGTGTACTGGCCGCCGGAGCGATAGCGGAACTTCGCGAGCTCGTTGGTGAGCTGGTCGAAGGCCGGGTAGGCGAAGTCCGAGAACTGCATCTCTGGCACCGGCTTCAAGCCGTAGAGGGCCATGCCGATCGCCGCGCCGATGATGCCGTTCTCCGCGAGCGGCGTGTCGACCACGCGGCCCACGCCGAACTCCTCCTGGAGCCCGGTGGTTGCACGGAAGACGCCGCCGAACCGGCCCACGTCCTCGCCGAGCACGATCACGCGATCGTCGCGGCGCATTTCCAGCCGCAGCGCGTCGTTGACGGCCTGGATGATGTTCATCGTGGGCATCGCGTCTCCCCTACGAAGCCGTCAGGCGGCGTTCGGCGATCATGCCCTTGATGAACAGCTCGCCGGCCTTGTACGAGCTGCGCACCAGCGGGCCCGAGGCCACGTAGCGGAAGCCGAGGGCCTTGCCCAGGTGCTCGTAGGCCTTGAAGGTGTCCGGGTGCACGTACTCTTCGACCTTGAGGTGCTTCTGGGTGGGCTGCAGGTACTGGCCGAAGGTCACGATCTCGCAGTCGACGGCGCGCAGGTCGTGCAGCGCCTGCGTGATTTCCTCGTAGGTCTCGCCGAGGCCCACCATCAGGGACGTCTTGGTCGCGATGGCCGGATCGATCGCCTTCATATGCCGCAGCACCTCGAGCGATTGGCGGTAGCCGGCGCGCGGGTCGCGCACGCGCGGCGTGAGGCGCTCGATGGTCTCGACGTTGTGCGCGATGACGTCGGGCTTCGCGGCGACGACCGTCGCCACCAAATCCAGGTCGCCGCGGAAGTCCGGGATCAGCACCTCGACGAGCATATCGGGGCGCCGCGCCTTCACCGCGCGGATGACGGCGGCGAAGTGGCCCGCGCCCTGGTCTGCGAGGTCGTCGCGGTCGACGGAGGTGATCACGATGTACTCGAGGTCGAGGTCGGCGAGCATGCCGGCGACCTTGGCGGGCTCCTCCGGGTCGAGCGGCTGCCCATTCCGGTTGGTCTTCACGGCGCAGAAGCGGCAGCCGCGTGTGCAGGTGTCGCCCATGACCATGATCGTGGCCGTGCCGCCGCCCCAGCATTCCGCGATGTTCGGGCAGCGCGCCTCTTCGCACACGGTCGCGAGGCCGAGCTCGCGCATGCGGCCCTTGATGGCGTTGTAGCGCTCGCCTGCGGGCAGACGGACCTTCAGCCACTCGGGCTTGGGGGACGAGGGATACATGGTCATGGCCGGACTTCCTGGTGAGAGCCGCATCCACGAGACCCGAGGGGGGCTGGGCGGTGCTACGGTCAGGGAATCAGCTTACGCCTCGCCCCGATCCCCGTCAAGCGGCGTGCCCGCGCCACCTGTCAGCGTTTCGAGCAATGCCCGCCCCTCGCCCGGGTCGGCCGCGAGCGCGTCGAACCAGAGGGCCAGGATGCGGGCCGTCGCGCCCCACACCGGCGGGTCCGGGTCACGGTCGAAGAAATGCACCTCGCGGTAGCCGCCGCCCGCCATCGGGAACAGCTCGATGCGGCGGTTGGCGGGGTCCGCGAAGAACGCGAGCGGCAGCTCGATCAGCGCCGCCACCTCGTCGGGCGCCGGGCGAAACGGGTAGCCGGCCGGAATCAAGCCGAGGTAGGGGCTGATGCGAACGCCGAAGACCGTGGCATGGTCGTCGAGCGGACCGAGCAGGCAGACCGCGTTCGGGTCGAGCCCGATTTCCTCCTGGCTCTCGCGCAGCGCCGTGGCCGCCAGGGTCTCGTCGCCGGGCTCGTGGCGCCCGCCGGGGAAGCAAATCTGGCCCTGGTGCGTGCCGACGGTCTCGGTGCGCTGGGTGAGCAGCACCCACCAGGCCTCGTCCCGCTCGAAGATCGGCACCAAGACGGCCGCTGGACGACCATCGGGCGGCATTTCCCGGCGAGGCCGGGCGGCCAGCCAGGCCGCCAGCCGATCTACCAGGGTTTGTGCTGGGAATCCGCTCGACACGCCATCCTCCGGATGTGACACAGATCCTATTTTCCCAGGCTCCACATGGCCTACGATGGCCTTGCCGGCGGACGCCGGAAACCACCACACACAGGTACCCAATCCCCCGGTGACGCCCCACTTGCCAAGAAGTGGGGCGTCGCCCTTCAGGGCCTTCGGCCGCTTCCAGCCGCCCCGCCCACCCACCCCACCCAGGGAATCCAGATCCCGCTTCGCCTGGGGCCTCACTCGACAGGACAGTACCTGGCGTTAGTGCTTGGAGGTGTGCTGGCGGGCCTGGACGATGTGTTCGGTGCCTGACCACCAGGCCCTGTCGATCGGGCCGAGCGAGGCGTACTTCGCCGTCTCCGTCACGCCCTCGCCGGCGAGATAGGCGTACTGCTCGCGCAGCACGAACAGGCGCTCGGGCTCGAACAGGCCGGACTCATCGTCGGGCAGGGTCAGCGTGGTGGTGCGGCGGCTCGCGTCCCAGCTCGGCCAGGGGCCGAAGCCCCGCAGCGTGCCGCCCGAAGCGACGTAGGTGGCGTGATACTTGTTGCCCTCGGGCGCGAACGCCGTCGCGATCAAGCGGTCGTGCTCATCGCGGCGCAGGGTGAGGAGCGTGCCGTCTTGCAGGCGGATGTTCAGCTCGGTCAGGTGGTCGGCGTGGGCTTCGGCCATGGCGGTGTCCTTGATAGGGGGCAAGGCGGGGTGCGGCGCCATTCTAACATGCCGGCCATATGCTATATTGGCAGCCAGGAGCCCGACGATGAGCGACACCCTCGAAACCCCGCGCGCCGCGAGCCGCTTGCCCATTCAATACAAGGGCCGCAAGGACCTGCTGGGCCAGGCCCGCCTGCGCCTGGACCTGAGCGGCGAGCAAATCGGCATGCCGGCGCATGCGCGAGACTGGATCTTCGCGCCCAACAAGGTCGTCCAGACCTTCTCGCCCGTGCGCATGGACACGGGCGAAATCGAGGTGTTCCCGGGCTACCGCGTCGAGCACTCGAACATCCTCGGCCCCTACTACGGTGGCGTGCGCTATCACCCCGAGGTCGATCTCGACATCATCACGGCCCTTTCCATGTTGATGACCTGGCAGTGCGCGCTGCTCGGCATCCCGTTCGGCGGTGCCAAGGGCGGCATCACCGTCGATCCGTATACGCTCTCCGAAGGTGAGCTCGAGCGCATGACGCGCCGCTACACCTCGGACATGATCACGGTCTTCGATCCCCACCGCGACATCCCGCGCCCCGACGTCAGCACCAGCGAGCGTGAAATGGCCTGGATGATGGACACCATCAGCGTGAACCGTGGCTACGCCGTGCCAGGTGCGGTGACGGGCAAGCCGCTGGTCGTCGGCGGGACGCAGGGCGCCGGCGACGCGGCAGGCCGCGGCGTCTATATTTTGGTCCACGAATACCTTCGCGCGAAGAACCGCGAGGTGCATGGCGTGAAGGTCACGATCGAAGGCTTCGGCAAGCTCGGCCGCGTGGCGGCCCAGCTGCTTCACCGCGACGGCGCAATCGTCGTCGGCGTGAGCGATCGCTCGGGCGGCCTCTACGACCCCAACGGCCTCGACATCGTGGCGCTGCTCAAGCATGTGCAGGAGCACCGGCTGATCGCCGGCTTCCAGGGCGGCCAGCCCATCGACGAGCAGGCGCTGCTCATCCAGCCGGTCGACGTGCTGATCCCGGCGTCGCTCTCGTGCCAGATTACGCGCAGCAACGCGGGCCAAATCCAGGCCGGCGTGATCGTCGAGGGCGCCAATATGCCCGTGACCCCTGAAGCGGACCGCATCCTCGCCGAGCGTGGCATCGACGTGGTGCCGGACCTGCTCGCGAACGCGGGCGGCGCGATCGTCGGCTACTTTGAATGGGTGCAGGACAACAGCCACCTCTTCTGGACCGAAGAGGAGGTCATCTCTCGCCTCAAGGCGCTGCTGATGCGCGCCTGGCGCAAGGTTTCCTCGCGCGCCGAGCGGGACAAGCTTTCGTTGCGCGAAGCCGCGCACCTCGAGGCCGTGGGGCACCTCTACGAGGCCGCGTCCATGCGGGGCCTTTACCCGTAGCGTCCCCGCTGATTGCCCGTTTCCGGGCCATTTCAGCCGGGTATGCTGCCCCTGACGGGCTCGGCCCGATGGGAGGGAAGCACATGCACGCGAGACGGCTCGCGCTCGGTGCGCTGCTCGCGATGGTGGTCGCGGCCGGCTGCAACACGCCGACCGAAGTCACGCCGACCGGCAAGGGCACCAGGGGTGATGCCGGCAAGGGCCCTGGCCGGCCCTCGACCGAGCCGTCGCGGGCCGTTGCGCCGCAGCCTACGGGCAAGGCGAGCGCGGGCCTCGCGAGCCCGGGACCCGTCGTGGCCGGCTTCACGGGCCGCGTGCTCGGCATCGACGGGAAGCCGGCGGTGGGCGTCGAGGTGCGCGGCTTCCTGATTTCGAACAATGGCGGCGGCGTCATCTCGAACAATGGCGGCAGCCTCGTGTCGAACAACGGGGGCGGCCTGGTCACCACGGGCGGCGGCTCGCTGGTCGGCCAGACCCGCGTGCCCTTCCGCGTGCTCGAAATCGAGGGCGACCCCACGCCCAAGCTGGTCGTCACCACCGACGCCGAGGGCCGCTTCAAGCTCGATGCGCCGACGGGCAGCACGCTCAACGTCGAGGCCGTCGCGAAGCCCGACGTGAAGGCGATCAAGCTCCAGGTGGCGGGCGGCGCGACCGGCCTCGAGCTGCAGCTCGCGCCGACGGGCGTGCTCACGGGCAAGGTGACGGCGCCGGATGCGCCAACCGTGACGAACTTCGAGGGCATCGACGTGTTCATTCCGGGCACGAGCTACGTCGCCAAGGCCGACGCGTCGGGCGCTTACACGTTGGACAGGGTGCCCGCGGGCAGCTTCTCGATCGTCGCGAGCAAGGCCGGGCTCGGGCGTGCCAACATCCACGACGTGAAGGTCGAGAGCCAGAAAACGACCACCGCGCCGCCGCTCGCGCTGGCGCTCAAGGCGCCGCAGATCACCAAAGTCGACCCGCCGAACGCCGCGCCCGGCGCGCTCGTCACCATCACGGGCGCGAACTTCGCGTCGGACACGGGCGACGCCCTCAAGGTCACGTTCAAGGGGGCGCCCGCCACGGACGCGAAGCGCGTCGACGCAACCACCCTCACGGCCACCGTGCCCACCGGCGCGGGCAGCGGCGACGTGATCGTGGAGGTCGCGGGCATCATCAGCAATGGCACGCCGTTTCAGGTGTTGCAGAAGCTCGAGATCACGTCGAAGCCGGTGGCGATCGCCAAGGGCCGGGCGAAGCAGCTGACCCTGCTTGCGACGGACACGGCCGGCCAGCCCGTGCTGACGCCCTCCGTGGCCTGGACCGCCTCGGCGGCCTCGGTCGCGGTCACGGCGACGGGCCAGGTCACGGCCTCCGCCGCGGGGCCCGCGTTCACGGTTTCGGTCGCCAGCGGCTCGCTCACGGATTCCACCACCTTCGCGGTGGTCGAGGGCCAGGCCGAGGTCACCGCCTTCGCGGGCGCCGAGCCCGGCTACCGCGACGGCGCACGCGACAAGGCGCTGTTCCGCGCGCCGCTCGGCGTCGTCGCGATGGACGACGGCACGCTCTTCGTCACCGAGAACGGCAACCTGCGCATCCGCAAGATCGCGCCGGACGGCACGGTCTCGACGGCCGCGGGCTCGGTGCCGGGCTACCAGGACGGCTCGCCCTTCGAGGCGCTCTTCACGGACCTCCAGTACATCGCCGCGGACGCCGACGGCGACCTCTACGTCACCGAATACGCGGGCAACCGCGTGCGCAAGATCAGCGGCCTCGGCACGCCGCAGGCCAAGGTCGAGACGCTCGCGGGCTCCCCGGCGGGCGAGTCAGGCGACGCGAACGGGCCGGGCGCCTCGGCGCGGTTCCGCGGCCCGAAGGGCATCGCCGTGGACAAGGACCTCAACGTGTACGTCGCGGACGCCGAGAACTCCCGCATCCGGCGCATCCGCCAGGATGACCCGACCCACCCCGTCACGACGATCGTGGGGCGGGCCTGCACCACCTCACTCGGCGAGCCGGCCGACGACGGCGGCAAGCTCTGCGGCCCGGTCGGCCTCGCGATGGGGCCCGACGGCTTCCTTTACGTCGCGGACCTCTGGAACAGCAGCATCTGGAAGGTCGAGGTCGCGAACGCCGCGTTCCCGATCTCGCCCGTGACCCTGGGCCTCGCGAACAAGCCGGCCGGCATCGCGGTCGACGCCGCCGGCAACGTTTACGTCACCGAGCCGCACGACGGCGCCGGCGCCTACAACCAGCCGACGGGCGACCACCGCGTGGTGCGGTTCTCGCCGAGCGGCGCGCGCGCCGAGGTGGCGGGCGCGAGCGGCGAGGGCGCGCCGGGCGATGCCGACGGCTTCGGTGCCACCGCCCGCTTCCGCGGCCCGCAGGGCCTGGCGGTGACGAAGGACAACCAGATCATCGTGGTCGACGGCGGCAACCACCGCCTGCGCACCATCACCCCCTGAACGCGAAGGTCCGAGGTCCCGCCGTGCGTAACCCCCGTTCAGCCTATCCTGTGGTGTTGGCAGCCCTGCTCGCCGCCGCGTGCAGCGGACCTGCGCCCACCGAGCCCGAGAAGCCGAAGAAGAAGAACGACGTCCAGGTCGCGACCAGCCCGCTGCCGAGCAGCGAGGCGCCGACGCCTGCGCCCACGGCGAGCGCGTCCACGGCGCCTGTCGCGACCAGCCGCTTCGGCCGCGTCGTCGATGCCGCGGGCCTGCCGTTGGCAGGCGCCACCGTGCGTGCGACGGCGATCGCCGTGCCCGCCCCCGCGGGCGGCTTCCGCGTGCTCGAGGACCTGCCGGCCCGCCTGCTCACGGGCGACAAGCTCGACGCCACGACCGACGCCGACGGCTACTTCGACCTCAGCGTGGCCGACAACCGCCCGCTCAACATCGAGGTGGCCGCGGGCGAGCAAAAGGCGCTGAAGCTCGCGGTGCCGGGCGGCACCACCGGGATGATCATCCAGCTGGCGCCCACCGGCACGGTGGCGGGCCAGGTCGCGGCGAGCGGCGTCACGAACTTCGAGGGCGTGGACGTCTTCATCCCGGGCACGTCGTACGTGGCGAAGGCCGACGCCACCGGCCGCTTCGCGATCGCTGGCGTGCCGGCCGGCCGCTACGTGTTGGTCGCGGCCAAGGCCGGCGTGGGCAAGGCCAAGGTGCCGCGCGTGGTGGTGGAGCCCGGCAAGACGGCCGAGGCCCCCAGGCTCGAGCTGAAGCAGACGCCTCCGAAGATCACCGCGACCGATCCCGCGAATGGCGCGCCCGGCGCCAAGCTGCGGTTGACGGGTGAGGCGCTGGGCGCCTCGAGCGGCGAGGCCGTCCAGCTTCAGCTCAACGGCGCGGTGATGACGGGCGCCAACCGCCTCGACGACTTCACGATCGAGGTCGACGTGCCCGCCGGCGCGACCTCGGGCGACATCGTCGCGACCGTCGGCGGCGTGACCAGCAACGCGCTGCCTTTCCAGGTCATCAAGGAAATCGCGATCACGCCGCGGCCCTTCAAGATGCGCGTTGGTGAAGCCCAGAAGCTGGTGGTGACGGCCACCGACACAGCCGGCAAGCGCGTGGCGAAGCCTGCCGTCACGTGGAGCGTCGACGGCGCCGCGCTCACCTACGACGATGGCGTGCTGACCGCCGCGGCCGCCGGCCGGGCGACCCTGAAAGCGGCTTCCGGCGGCGTGGCGGCGCTGTTGCCGGTCGAAGTGGCCGTGAACTGGCCGACCGTGGCGACCCTCGCGGGCGGCGAGCGCGGCTTCGCGGACGGCCCCGGCGCCGAGGCCCGCTTCGACGAGCCGATCGCCGTCGCGGTCGACGACAGGGGCAACATTTACGTCTGCGACAACGCGACCCAGTCGATCCGCAAGCTCAGCAAGGACACGAACCTGGTGGCCACCGTCGCCGGCGGTTCCGCCGTCGACGGCACCTTCCCGGACGGCCCGGGTGCCGAGGCCAGGTTCGCGAACCCGAGTGGCGTGGCCATCGACAAGAGCGGCCAGATGTTCGTGACCGAGTGGAGCAACCACAAGGTCCGCAAGATCACGACGCCCGGCTTCGTCGTCTCGACCTTCGTGGGCACGGGCTCGGCCGGCAACCAGGAAGGCCAGGGCGCGAACGCCCAGCTCAAGAACCCGAAGGGCATCGCGATCGACGCCCAGGGCAACTTCTACGTCACGGAGATGTACAACCACCTCGTGCGCAAGATCTCGCCCTCAGGCATCGCCCAGCGCTATGCGGGCGACGGCGCCGAGGGCGACGTGCCGGGCCACCGCAGCGCCGCGCGCTTCAGCGAGCCGACCGGCATCGCCGTAGACGCGGCCGGGGCGGTGTATGTCTGCGACTCGAAGAACCACAAGGTCAAGCAGATCGACCCGGCGACGGAAGAGGTCGTGACGCTCGCCGGCACCGGGGTGGCGGGCTTCAAGGATGGGCCGGGCGAGGTCGCGCAGTTCGATTACCCGGTCGGCATTGCGGTCTCGAAGGCTGGCGACGTCTACGTCTCGGACAGCAACAACCAGCGCATCCGCAAGATCGTGGCCGGCACCGGCGAGGTCGTGACCGTCGCAGGCAGCGGCGGCAAGGGCATCCGCGACGGCTACGAGTACGACGCGATGTTCAACGACCCGAGCTTCATCGCCTTCGACCTCGACGGCAACCTGATCGTGGCCGACCGCGGCAACAACCGGATTCGCCAGATTCGGTTCTGACCTTTAGGGCCGGGGCGGGAGCGGTCGCGCGATCATCACGCCGACGTGGTGCTTGAAGCCCTGGATGTACTCCGCGAGGGGCTTGCGGCTCACGGTCACCGGTTGCCCGGGCTCCGGCGCGTGGAGCAGGTGCACGCTGCCGTCCGGCAACCGCTCCGCCAGGCCGGTGTGGACCACGTCCAGGCCTTCGATGTCGGTCGCGAAGGCCACGATGTCGCCGCTCTGCAACAACGGCAGCACGCCCGCCACGCGGTCCTTGGGCAACACGTGGCGCGGGAGCTTGCTGAGGGCCTGCTCGCTGGCCTGGATGCGCGTATAGACCTGCTCGTTGGCGAGCTTCTTGTAGGCGTTGCGGTGCGCCGTCATGAACTTGATCGGGCGCGGATCGGGCGTCCCGCCGAGGCTGGGCGTGAGGTCGAGCAAGATGCCACGGCGCCCGTTGTCCGCGATCCACTCGGAGAAGTAATGTAAGCGGCTCGCGTAACCCTCCCGCCGGCCGTCGCGGTACCGCAGGCGCTCGAGCTCCCGCTGGTAGCCGGCCCAGTCGGGCTTGTCGGTCGCGATCGCCCGCGCGATGGCGACCGAGGACTCGACGAGGGTCACGCAATCGAAGGCGTCGAGACGACAGACGAGCGGCTCGGCGTCCTCGGCCGGCGCGGAACCACCCGCCTTCGGGTCGTTCAGCGTGTTCGCGACGTACGGTCGGCCCAGGAACGTCCGGGCCACGCGCGAAACGAGCGCGTTCATCTCGCCCTCGCGGGGAATCGTGGCGGCGAAGTCCGCGAAGCGGGCCTCGTCGGGCGGCAGGGGCCGCGGGATGGCGAGCGCGGGGGCGGGCGCCAACGCCAGCAGCGTGAGGGCGAGCAAGGAGAGTGACCGGCGGGGCATGGGGTGGACCTTACAAGGGGGGATGGGCCCATTATACCCGTTGGCCCTTTCCCGCGGGCTAGGGGGCGGACTTGCGCTGCTTGGCCGCCTCCAGCTGCGCCGCGTACTTGTCCAGCGTCGCCGTCACGTCGGCGCGGTCCAGGAAAATCTCGCGCGCGGCCAGGTTGATGGCCTTGTCGAAGTCCTCCCAGTACGGCACGTTCGGCCGGGCGATCGCGTGCGCGAGGGCTTCCTTGACCGCCTTGAAGTAGGGCTTCTGCCAGGCCGGCACCTCGGCGTAGGCGTCCTCGCGCATCGGCGGCCAGGCCAGGCGCTGCACCAGCATCGTCTGGGTCGCCTTGCTCTGCATGTGGGAGACGAACTTCAGTGCGAGATCCTTGTGGGGCGCGCCCTTCGGGATGCCGAGCACCTCGCCGCCGAGCGTGTGGGCCTCGCGCACCGGCCCGCGCCAGCCGTGGTAAGCCTTGATGTCCTTCTTCTCGCCCTGGTTCACGATCACCTCGATGCCGAAGGGCCAGTTCTGCCCGAGGTAGACCGATTCCATCGCGAGGAACTGGTTCATCGTGTTGAAGTCCGCGCGGCGCGACTCGGGGCTCAGGTAGGGCCAGAGCTCCTTGAGGAACGAGAAGGCCCGTTTGCAGCCTGTGTCGTTGAGCGTGAGCGGATCGCCGCCCGCGGCGTTCACGAAGTCGAAGTAATGGACGGTCGCGCCTGCCGTGCCGTCGGCCTTCACCGCCACCCGGCCCACGCCCTCGCGCTGGTGGAGCGTCCGCGCCGTGTCGAACAGCTGGTCCCAGTCCTCGGGCGGCTTGAGCCCGTGCTTGTTCAAGTAGGTCTCGTTGTAGTAGGTGATCTCCACGTTCGGCCGGTACGGCATGAAGTAGAGCTTGCCGTTGAAGCGCCCCACGTTGACCAGTGCATCGATGGTCTCGGGCGGGATGGTGTGCTCGTAAGCCGACAGGTCTTCCATGAGGTCCTGCTGGACCAGCAGCCAGAGCGCCATGTTGTCCTGGCCGATCACGTCCACGTCCATTGCGCCGCCCTGCTTCAGGGCATGGAGCTTGCGGCCCATCTCGCCGCTCTCGACGTTGATCGAGCGCACGACGCAGTTCTGGGCCTGCTCAAAGGGAGGGATGACCTCCTCGCGCAGCACTTTCCACTCGGCCTGGCCGAGCGCCGTATAGAAGGTCAGCACGGTCTTGCCGCCGGCGTCGCCGGGCATGGCCTGATCCGGGGATTGCTCCCCGGCGCGGGCGCAGCCGGCCAGCACGGCGAGACAGAGCAGGGATCGCAAGCAGCGCCGCATCGAACTATCCCTTCACGGCGCCGGACAGCGACCCCGAAACGAGGTAACGCTGGAGCGCGAACGTGATGATCACGACCGGGATCGTGAGCACCGTGGCGTAGGCCGCGGAGTCGAACCAGCTGCCCTTGGCCTGGTAGAAGTAGGTCTGCAGCGGCAGCGTCTTGGTGGCCGTCGACAGGTACATCGCGTAGGTGAACTCGTTCCAGGAGTTCAGCCACACGAACATCGCGCCCACCATGATGCCCGGCAGCGCGGCCGGGAAGACGACGCGCATGAGCGCCTCGAAGCGCGAGCAGCCATCGACCGTGGCGGCCTCTTCGAGCGCCTGCGGGATCATCTCGAAGGTGCCGACGAGGATCCAGGCGAGGAAGGGCAGGTTGGCGATCAGGTGGGCCAGGACGAGGCCCGGCACCGTGTCGAGCAACCCCATCTTGATGAAGGTGACGGCGACGGGCAGGGCAATCAGCACGTCCGGGAACATGCGGGTGACCAGCAGGCCGAGGATCGTGGTGTAACGCAGGGACTTGGGCATGCGCGCGATCACGTAGGCGGCGGGGGCGGCGATCGCCACCGCCACGACCGTCGTCAGCGTCGCGACCGCCAGGCTCTTCCACAGCGGCGCCCACAGCTCGGGGCTGCCGAGCACGCCCTCCCAGTGCTTGAAGGTGGGCTGCCAGATCCAGAAGGTCGGGTGCTGGGTCAACAGCTCCGCGGGCCTGGAGATCGAGACCTTGACGAGGATGTAGGTGGGAATGGTGACGAGCAGCAGCGTCAGCACCATCACCGGCCAGAACAGGATCCGGCTGGCCGTGGCGAGCCAGTCCGAGTCGCGCGTGGCGGGGGCTCGCGACCCCGCGGGGGCCTGGGGGGTGGCGCTCATCCGACGTCCTCCTGGCCGCGCTCGGCGATGCGCAAGTAGCCCAGCACGAACACGAGAATCATCACGAGCAGCACGGTCGCGCCGGCGCCGCTGGTGTAGGGGTTGTTGTAGGCCGACCACTCGTAGTAGGCGTAGGTCGCGATGACCGGCGTCGTCTTGCCGCCGAGCACCAGGGTGAGGTCGAAGATGCGGAAGGCGTCGATCGCGCGCAGCACGAGCGCCATCGTGATCGCGGGCCGCAGCATCGGCAGCGTGATCAGCGTGAAGCGCTGCCAGGCCGTCGCGCCGTCGAGGTCCGAGGCCTCGTAGACCTCCTCGGGGATGGCGTTGAGGCCGGCGAGCAGCATCAGCATCACCATCGGCGTGACCTTCCACATGTCCGCGAAGACGACTGTGAGCAGCGTGGTGAGCCCCCCGCCGGTCCAGACCACCGGCGCCGTCGCGCCGAGCCGGAAGAGCAGCTCGTTGGCGTAGCCGGAGAGCGAGAAGATGTAGCTCATCACCACCGCCGAGACGAGCGTGGGCACGCCCATCGGCAGCAGCAGGAGCGACCGCACGACGCCCTGGCCGCGGAACTCCTTGGTGAGCATCAGCGCCAGGATCAGCGCGGCGCCCATCTCGAGCGTCAGGCCGATCGCCGTGATCAGCAGCGTGTTGCGTAGCGCCTCGTGGAAGTCGCTCTGGCGGAACATCGCGGCGTAGTTCGCGAGGCTCGGGAAGGCGCCGGTGGCCGGGTCCACGAAGCTGTAGCCGATGCTCGTGAGCACCGGCACGAGCGTGAACCCGACGATGTAGAGGACCAGCGGGGCGACCAGGGCGAGATCGAACGCATGCCGCTTGAGCCAGGAACGGCCTGCGGCGGGCGCGGGGGCGGTGATGGCCAAAGCTGAGGATACCTCCGGCTGCGATGAAGCGACTGGGTTTACTTACCCAACCGAGCGAGCGGCCCCGCCCGGAAACCGGGCGAGGCCGCGATTAGATCTGGCGCCGCCCGGCGCTAGGGCTTCTGCATCATCGCGTAGAGCTTGTGGCCGAGGAACGCACCACCGGCGACGATGCCGCCGATCAGCCAGCCGGCCGGGTTGGCACCGAGCACCGCGCGGCCGAGCATGAGCGCGCCCACGCCGCCGCCAGCGATCGTGCCCATGTGGCCGATGCCGCCCGCCTTGTCCGCGGGGACGTCCTTTTCGAACTTGTTCCAGACGAAGTTGCCGACCAGCGCGCCGACCCCGACGAACGCGATCTTGAGCCACCCGCCCGACAGGTGAGGCAGGATGAACTTCGCCGCGCCGAGGGCGCCGAGGCCCCAGGAGGCGACCCGGCCGATGTTGAAGCCCGCGGCCGTGGCGCCGGGTTGCTGGGCGAGCGCCTGCGGAGGGATGGGCTGTGGGTAGCCCGGGTACGCGGCAGCGGCGGAGCCGGGCGTGGCGGCCAGGCCATTGTAGGCGTCCGGCGCATAGCCGTAGTTCCCGGGAACCGGCGTGGCGCCGCCCGAGACGGGGCGCGCCGCGGGTGCCGCGGGGGCGGTGGGGTACGAACCGACGACGCCGATGGACATCTTCCAATTTCCTCGCTAAGCCCGGATGCGACCGAGCAAACTCCCAGAAACTCCTGGGGTCCTTATCGCGCGGGGCGAAAGGAAGATTCTTAAGGGTGATTGAAGTCCGGTTAAAGCTTGTGTAAACGAGGCAGTCGGCCAACATCAGCCCCTCGATCGGTCGCTGAAGTGTGATGTGGAGAAACTTTGACGTTTTTGTATTAAAGACGCCCGATGCGCGGTCGGATTCGGTCGACTACGCTCAGCCCTCGGTGACCCCCAGGAAGGATTCCCCGCCCTTCGGTATGATCCCCGGCCAGCGCGCTGCCCGGGAAGACATGTCTTTCAGCGAGTCCCTAGAAGGAGGACCCCTGTATGCGTTTGATTCCGACCACGCTGGCCGCCCTGGCTGCCACGGCCCTGCTCGCGTCCTGCGGCGCGAATCCCCAGGCCCGCCTCGACGCCGGCGCACGAGGTGGCGCGGGCGATGCCGGCGCCACCGCCGAGGACCGCAAGGCCGCGCGGTACAACGTGCTGCGCGTGATCCCCGAGTGCTCGTGCAACGCGGCCCGCGGCCTCGCCACGTCCGGCGAGCGCGGCGACCGCTTCCGCGCCATCAGCTTCGCGGTGACGGACGAGGGCGCCACCGACGATGCGCAGGTCCAGGTGTTCCTGGGCACGAGCACCTACGAGATCCTGGAACCCAACGACGTTGCGGTCGTCATCTCGGGCGCCGACGTCACCATCACCGCCGCGTCGATCCCGTTGATCGCGGGGACCGGGACGGACCCCATCATCAACGTCGTCATCACCTTCAACACCAGCACGGGCGCCTGGAGCTTGACGGTCGACGGCGCCTCGGAAGGCTCGGGCACCGCGGAGCCCGGCTTCCGCGAGGCGATCCCGGGCTCGTGCGACCTGCCGACCCCGTACTCCTTCCCGGACACCTAGTGACCGGATTTTTCCCGAATTAGCCGGGGTGGCGCGTGGTTCAGTTCGACGTCTCGAACTGGGCCACGTTCTCCTTGGTCACCGCCACGACGCCGGTGTCGATGACCGCGGGCAGCTTCTCGCCCTTGATCGCGCCCACGAGCTTCTCGACGGCCAGCTCGCCCATCTTCTCGGGCTGCTGGGCGATCAGCACCTGCACGGTGCCGGCCTTGAGGTGCTTGATGAGCGTGGGGGTCGTGTCGAAGGAGATGACCTTCACCTGACCGGCCTTGCCGGCCGTCTGCAGGGCCTGGGCCGTGGCCGGACCGCCGATCGCCGTGGTGGTGAAGAACGCCGCCACGTCCGGGTTGGCGGTGAGGGTGTTCTCGGCGATCGCCATCGACTTGTCCTTGTTGCCGTTGTCCGGCTGCACGTTCAGCAGCGTCACCTTGTCTCCCACGGCGCTCTTGAAGCCGCTGACGCGCTCTTCGAGGTTCTGCGCGCCGATCACGCCCGTGATGGTCGCGATCTTGGCCTTCTTGTCGCCTACCAGCTTCAGCATCTCCCGGCCGGCCACCTCGCCCGCGGCCGTGTTGTTCGTGCCGATGTAGCACAGCCGGTCCTTCTCGGTCGTATCCGAGTCGATCGTGATGACCTTGATGCCCGCGTCGATGGCGCGCTTCACGACCGGGCTCAGGGCCTTCGAGTCGGTCGGCGAGATCGCGATGCCCTCGACCTTGCGCTGGATCAGGCCCTCGACGAGGTCGATCTGGCCCGAGATGTCGACCTCGGTCGGCGTGCCGAGGTAGAGCAGCTTCACGCTCATCGCGTCGGCCTTGCGCTGGGCGCCGCGCTTCACGGCGAGCCAGTATTCACCGCCCGCGGCCTTGCCGACGACGGCGATCGTGGTGCGCTTCTCCTCCGGGGCGCAGCCGTACGCGCTCACGACGAGGGCGGTGGCGGCCAGGAGGCGGCAGGCGGTGGCGGCGAGACGGTTCATGCGGCGGTTTCTCCTTTGAAACGAGGGAACGTCAGCTTACGCCTTGTGGCGCACCTGGTCCAGCGCCACGGCCAGCACGATCACGACGCCGATGACCAGCTGTTGCCAGAAGGCCGAGACGTCGAGCAGGACCAGGCCGTTGCGCAGCACGCCGATGATCGCGACGCCGACGATCGTGCCGAAGATCGTGCCGCGCCCGCCCATCAGGCTGGCGCCGCCGATCACGACGGCGGCGATCGCGTCGAGCTCCATCATGTTGCCGCCCGTCGGCTGGGCCGAGCTGAGGCGCGCCATCATGACCATGCCGGCGATGGCGGCGAGCAGGCCCGAAATCACGTAGATCGCGATCTTGTACCAATCGACGGCGATGCCGGAGAGCCGCACGGCTTCCTCGTTGCTGCCGAGCGCGTAGGCGTAGCGCCCGAGCCGCGTCCAGCCGAGGATCGCGGCGCCGATCAGCGCCACGACGAGCATCACGAGCACGGGGATCGGCACCGGGCCGAGGTTGCCGGCGATCTTGGGCACGCTGTCGGGCAGCGTGTCGACCGGGATGCCGCCCGTGATGACCAGCGCCGCGCCGCGCGCGACGCTCATCATGCCGAGCGTCGCGATGAAGGGCGTGATGCGCAGCTTGGTGATCAGCAGGCCGTTCACCAGGCCGCAGGCCGCGCCCACGCCGCAGCCGGCGGCGAGCGCGATCGGCACGGGCAGGCCGCGCGACATCAACAGCCCCGCCGCGCAAGCGGCGAGCGCCAGCACCGAGCCCACCGAGAGATCGATGCCCGACGTGACGATCACGATCGTCATGCCGACCGCCACGATGCCCGTGATGGAGATCTGGCGGGCCACGTTGAAGAGGTTGTCGAAGGTCAGGAAGTTGGGCGTGAGGATCGTCAGCACGACGCAGAGCACGACGAGGCCGGCCAGCGCCAGGAACTTGTCCAGGACGAGCTTCCAGGCGGGCAAGGTCGGTTGAGGGGCGGTCAGCGGCGCGGTGCTCACAGGCTTCTCCGTGGTCGGGCTCGGTGCGTACGGTTCAGGTGCCGGTCAGTCTTGGGTCGCGAGCGCCAGGATGCGCTCCTGGGTGGCTTCGGCGCGCGGCAGCTCGCCGGCGATCCGGCCATGGCTCATGACGTAGATGCGATCGCTCATGCCGAGCACCTCGGGCAGGTCCGAAGACACCATCAAGATGCCCTTGCCCTGGGCGGCGAGCTGCCGCATCAGGGCGTAGATCTCGGCGCGCGCGCCCACGTCGATGCCGCGCGTCGGCTCGTCGAAGAACAGGACGTCGGCGTCAGTGGCGAGCCACTTCGCGAGCACGACTTTCTGCTGATTGCCGCCCGAGAGCAGGCGGGCGATTTGCTCGCCGGACGGCGTCCGGATGCCCAGCTTGCTGATGAAGGACTGGGTCTCGGCTTTCTCGGCCGCATGATCGATCAAGCCGAAGCGGCCGAAGCGGCGCAGGCTCGCCATCGTGGTGTTTTCGCGCACGGCCATGCCGAGCGCGAGGCCCTGGCCTTTGCGGTCTTCGGTCAGGAAGCCGAGGCCGGCGCGGACGCCGTCGCGCGGCGAGCGGATGCGCCGGGTCACGCCGCGCACCTTGACCGTGCCGTCGGCCCGGTCCGCGCCGAAGATCGCGCGCAGCAGCTCCGTCCGACCCGAACCGACCAGGCCGGCGATGCCGACGATCTCGCCCGCGCGAACGTTCACGTTGCAGCCCTTGAGCACGCCGGGGATGCGCATGTCCTCGGCCGCGAGCAGCTCGTCGCCGGGCGGCTGGCCGGATGGGGGCGGATAGACGTCGGCGAGGTCGCGGCCGACCATCAGGCGGATCAGCTCGTCGGGCGTGGTCTCGCGCATCACGCGCGAGCCCACGGTCTTGCCGTCGCGCATGACCGTGACGCGCTTGCCGAGCGCGAAGAGCTCCGGCATGCGGTGCGAGATGTAGATGATCGCGACGCCCTTCGCCTCGAGCGACCGGATGGTCTTGAAGAGCCGCTCCGCCTCGCGATCCGAGAGCGCGGCGGTCGGCTCGTCCATGGTCAGGATCGCGGCGTGGGTGGTCAACGCCTTGGCGATCTCCACCAGCTGCATCTGGGCCACGCCGAGCTCCCGCACCAGGCTGTCCGGGGCCACGCGCAGGTCCAGCTCGTCAAGGTACTGGCGCGCGTTCGCGTTGAGTGTCTTGAAGTCCACCACGCCCGGGGCGAGTAGCGGCTCGTGGCCGAAGAAGAGGTTTTCGGCGAGGGTCAAGTCCGGGACCAGGTTGAACTCCTGGTAGATCGTGCTGATGCCCAGCGCCTGCGCCTCGCGCGGCGAGCCGATCGTGACGGGTTGGCCACGCAGCGTGATGGTGCCCGCGTCCGGCCGGTGCACGCCGGCCAGGATCTTCATGAGCGTCGACTTGCCGGCGCCGTTCTCGCCGAGCAGGACGTGGACCTCGCCCGGGTGGATGTCGAGGTCGACGCCGTCGAGGGCCTGGACGCCGGGGAAGCCTTTCTTGACCCCGCGGACTTGGAGGATAGGTTCGGTCACGGAACGCCTATACCCCAGCATGCCTGGTGGTTGACATCGGGACGGCGGTGGCGGACCATCGGGCGCATGGCGGCGCTTACCCCGTCCCGCTGGCAGATGGCGCTGGCGCTGGGCACGGTCTATCTGGTCTGGGGCTCGACCTACCTCGCGATCTGGGTCGCGGTCGCGGGCATGCCGCCCTTCGTGATGGGCGCGCTGCGGTTCTCGACGGCGGCCGCGATCCTGGCGATAGCGGCGCTGGTGGCCCGCCATGCGCTGCCGCGGCCGATCGAGGTGGCCGGCTCCGCGCTCACGGGCACGATGCTGCTCGGCCTCGGCAACGGCGGCGTCGTGTTCGCCGCCGGCCGCATGCCATCGGGCGTCGCGGCGCTGTTGGTGGCCTCCTTGCCGATCTGGATCCTGGCTTTCGAGGCGCTGGCCGAGCGCACGCGCCCGACCGCGCGAGCGGCGTTCGCAGGCGCCCTGGGCCTGGCCGGCGTGGCCACGCTGCTCGCGCCGGATTTGCTCGCCGTGGGCGATGCGGCGCTGGGGCAGCGCGGCCTCGGCGCGGCCGCCGTGGTGCTCGCGGCCACGGCGATCTGGGCGGCCGGCCAGCTGGTGGGTCGGCGCGTGCCGGCGCCCTCGTCCTGGGTCTGGAACGCCGCATGTTCGCTGGCGGCCGCTTCGATCGTGTTCGCGCTCGCGGCGGCCGCGGGCGGCGAATGGGCCGTGCTCGACTTCGGCACGGCGGACGCCCGGACCTGGTCGGCCTTCGCGTACCTGGTGCTGTTCGGCTCGTGCGTCGCCTGGTCCGCCTTCGCCTGGCTGGTGCGCCATGTGCGACCGAGCCTGGTGGCGACCTACGCCTACGTGAACCCGCTGGTCGCGGTGCTGCTCGGCACCTGGTGGCTGGCGGAGCCTTTCACGACGCCGATCGCCGCTGGCGGCGCCCTGATCGTCGTCGCCGTCGTGCTCGCGATCCGCCAACCCGCCGCGCTGCCGCAAGGGGATGAATGATGACCGGCGTCGAGCCATGATAGACTGACCCGCATGCCCCTGCCCCCGCCCGTCGACGAGCCGATCCGCGTCCGCTACGCCGAGACCGATGCTCAGGGCATCGTCTACCACGCGAACCACGTCATCTACTTCGAAGTCGGCCGCGGCGCCTTCTTGCGGGCCCAGGGCTTCGACTACAACGAGCTCGAGGCGGGCGGCCACATCATGGTCGTGGCCGAGCTCACGGTGAAATACAAGGCACCGGCGCGCTACGACGACCTCCTCGTCGTGCGCACCTGGATCGCCGAGCTGGGCTGGGCGAGCCTGGTGTTCCAGTACGAGCTGCGCAAGGACGACGCCGTGATCGCCGAAGGCCGCTCGGTGCACGTCTGCCTGAACCGCGAGAACGGTCGGCCGGTCGCGATTCCGGCGAGCCTCCGCGCGGCGGTGGGCGTGCCGACCGCTGGACCGGCCACGGACGGCTAGCGGTGCGGCGCGCGCGGGTGCTCGTGTGCCTGCCGGAGCGGTCGGTGCGCGATCAGGTCCGGCGGCGCATCGAGGAGGCCGCGGCGGCGACCGTGGTCGAGGCGCCGACGGGTCCCGACGCCTACGAGTCGGCGATCCGCGAGCTGCCCGACCTCGTGATCCTGGCCGCGGACCTGCCCGGGCTCGACGGCCTCTCGGTGTGCCACCGCATCCGCGGCGTGCCGGCCCTCGCCGATGTGCCGGTGATGGTGCTCGGTCCGCGTGGTGACCAGCGGCGCAAGTACCAGGCCTTCTACGTCGGCGCCACGGAATACGTGGAGGTGCCCTTCGATGGCGTGGAGCTCGCGTTCCGCATCCGGATCCAGCTGCGGGCGCTGCTGCGCGAGCGCGATGCCCACGACGAGCTGGTCGTGGGGCCGCTCCGGCTCGAGCCGGCGACGCGCACGGCCGAGCTCGCAGGCCGGCGCGTGGTGCTGACGCCGTCGGAGTTCGCGGTCCTGCGGCTGCTCGCCACCAGCGCGGGCAAGCCCGTGAGCGTCGAGCGGCTGCTGAACGACGCCCTCCGTCGGCCCGCGGGGCTCGGCAACCCGCAGCTGATCCACACCCACATCCGGAACTTGCGGAAGAAGCTCGAGCCGGATCCCGCGAACCCGGCCTGGCTGCTGCGCCACCCAGCCGGGTACATGCTCGCCTTCGGCGTCGGGAAGCAACGCGGTCCGGGCGCGGGTATATAGTCGCTATGGCTGCTCGGTTCCGAATGGCGTCGGGGGTGCTGACGTTGGCGATGATCGCCGCCTGCGCGTCGCCCGCCGCCCCGCCCGTGGGGCCGGCCGGCAGCGGCAAACCGCGCGTGCGCGCGTCCGGGACGCCGGGCGGGCAGTCCGTAAAGCCTGCAACGATCAAGCCGCCTGTGATCCTGGCCTCGGTTTCACCGCTCGAGCCGGGCGGTGGGCTGATCTCGGACAAAGGCGCCTCGATCGTCG
This sequence comes from Candidatus Sericytochromatia bacterium, assembly GCA_036675505.1. Taxonomy (GTDB): domain Bacteria; phylum Cyanobacteriota; class Sericytochromatia; order S15B-MN24; family JAQBPE01; genus JAKFEW01. The sequence continues at coordinate 27,187 of JAKFEW010000030.1, read as the reverse complement.
GCAAGGTCAAAGGCCCGGCCGGGATCGTCGCGAACAACGGCGGGGGCATCATCGCCAACAACGGCGGCGGGGTGGTCTCGAACAATGGCGGCGGCGTGGTCTCGAACAACGGCGGCAACGTCGTCAGCAACAATGGCGGCTCGTACCGCCTCACGGCCGTCGAGGAGGTGCCTGGCGTGGGCCTCGAGGTCGAATTGCAGCGCGCAGACGGCACGCCGCTGCGCGACGCCGCGGGCCAGCGCATCACGGACGTGACGAAGGCGGACGGCTCCTACCGCCTGCCCTTCGCGGGCGGCGATCGCCACGCCCTCGTCGCGGTCAAGCTCCCGGCCGACCGCGGCAAGCTGCTCGCCTTCGTGGCGCGCGGCGCGATCGCCAAGCCCACCCAGGTCGACGTCGATCTCACTTCGACGCTCACGATGGGCTACATCCTCGAGAAGTACGTGAAGGACCAGGCGGACCCGGTGGCGGTCCTCGAGCGGCTGCCCCCCGCCCTCGAGGCCGAAACGCGGACGATCGTCGCGACGGCCGTCGCGAAGGAGACCACTGCCCCGCTTACGCTCACCGCGTCCGAGGTCCTGGCGACCGTCGAGCGCATCCGTGACGCGGACCCGGCCGTCGACGCACAGCTCGAGGTGGTGCGGACGGCACTGCTGGCGGGCCTCTCGAACCTCGGCGCCGGCGAGCCCGCCGACACGATCGAGACCGACGCTGCGGGCGTGGTGGTCGCGCCGGGCGGCGAGATCGTCTTCGCCGGGAGCCAGTCCCGCCGGGTCTGGAAGAAGGACCAGGCCGGTCGGCTCACGCCGATCGCCGGCTCCGGCCTCAACCCGATCGTCACGATGCCGACGGCGACAGATCCAGCGCCAGGCGACGGGGGATCCGCGCTCGAATCCTACGTCAGCCCGGTCGCGATCGCCTACACCACGGCCGGCGACCTGCTCATCGCTGACAAGGATTTCAAGCGCATCCGCGCCGTGAGCCCGGCCGGCGTCATCACCACGCGCGCCGCCCACGCGGACTGGGCGGAACTCCGTGACCTGCTCGTCGAGCCCGACGGCGGCCTCGTGGTGGCGACCCACTCAGGCATCTGGCGCGTCCCCCCGGGCGGCCAGCCCGCGCTTGTCGCAGGCGACGTCCGCGCCTTCGACTCCCTGAACTGGATCAAGCTCAAGCCCGCGGGTGACGGCGGCCGGCCCGCGGACGCCCGCTTCGTCAACATCCAGGACCTCGCGCGTGATCCGCGCAACGGCGACCTGCTGGTGCACGACGCCTGTGGCCAGGTGCGACGGCTCGGCGCGGATGTGGTCGCCCGCGTCGCGGGCTCGGACACCGCGGCGCTTTCGGCGGCTGCCGCCACCGGCGACGGTGGCCCGGCGGCGTCGGCCGTGCTCGGCCGGCTGGGCGGCGTCGCGGTGCGCCCGGACGGCGCCGTCGTGATCGCCGATGCGGCGAGCCACCGCCTGCGCGAGGTGGTGAACGGCACGATCAACGCCGTCGCCGGCACCGGCCTCCCGACGCACGCCGGCGACGGTGGCCCCGCCCAGGCCGCGGGCATCGTGGAGCCCCGCTCGCCCTTCCTGGCGGCGGACGGCACGCTGTACTTCTGCGATCAGGGCTTCGTGCGGCGCTTCTCGAACGGCACGGTCGGCACCATCATCGGCGGCACGCGCGGGTTCGACGTACCCCGGCCGTCGCGCGAGGTGCAGCTCAACGCGCCGGCCGGCCTGACCTACGATGCCGCCACGCACGCCTTGTGGGTGACCGACAGCCGCCATGTCTGGCGCTGGACGCTGGCGGACGACCGCATGGTATCTGTGTTCGGCCGCGGTCCAGCCGGCGCGGATTTCTCGGAAGGCCAGGCGGCTTCGGCGACGAACCTCTACCTGCCCCGTGCGGTGCGGCTCGAGGGTCCCGACACGTGGACCATGTTCGCCTCGGACCCCAACACCCTCGCGGGGCGAGTCTTGCGCGTCGCCGGCGGTGCGCTGACGACCCTCGCGGGCGGCGTATTCGCCGCCGGTCAGCTGGACAAGGACGGCCCGGCGATCGGCGCGACGATCGTGGCCGCCGACATCGACGTGATCCCGCTCGGCGGCTGGTACTACTACAACGTCCTGTCGCTCGGCCGCATCCGGCGGTTCCAGCCCGGCGGCAACGTCGAAGGCTGGGGCGGCTACGGCACGGGCCTGGACGACGGCACGCCCGCCAAGGACTTCGATTTCAAGTATACCTACGCAATGGCGCCGGGGCCTGACGGCCAGCTCTACGTGGCCGATGCGGGGTGGATTTACCGCATCGATCCGGTCACCGCCGCTGTGACCTGGGTCGCCGGGGCCGCTTACGGCACGGGCGGCGACGGCGGCCCGGCCAAGGAGGCGAAGCTGACATTCATCGGTGGCTTCGCCTGGGACGCGGCCGGCCACATGTACTTCTCGGAGCCCGATCAGGCGTGCGTCCGGCGCCTCCGCAAGGACACGGGGATCATCGAGCGCGTGGTCGGTGAGCGAACATCGCTCTTTGCCGGCAAGACCATCGATACCGGCCTGGCCGGTCCCGCGGGACTCGCCTTCGACAAGAACGGCGATCTCTACATCGCCGACTTCCGGCATGGCCAGATCAAAGTCGTGCCCAAGAGCCAGCTCCCCCCCTGAGCGCCGCTCTTCACCCCGACCCTCGCTCGGTTGTTGGCGCTCGGCCGCCCGCCGCGTACCGTGGGGTGGGGGCCGGGGGGCCTCCGGAGGAGGTGCCCATGGCGACGTTCGGGCCAGACGACGACCGGGACGAGACCCCGACGGCCGACTTCGACGTCGCCGGGCGCGCGTTCGAGGAAGCCAAGGTGGGCGATGCGCGCCGGCGGGCCGGCTATGGCTACGCCGCGCCGCGCTGGGTCACCTGGGCGGTGGTCGGCGGCATCGCGCTCGCGGCGGCCGGCTTCATCGCCGATCGGGGCTGGATGCGCACGGGCGCACCCTATGCCAGCTGGTACTGGCCGGACCAGACGGCAGGCATGCAAATCGCCCATGGCGGGTCGCGCTGGGTGCTCGACACCCGCCAACCCTCGGTGGTGGTGGAAGACACGAACATGGCGCCGGCCGGCGTGTTCAACGGCGTCACCTACTACGCCCCGAAGGGCGGTGGCGGCGGCGCGGGTGGGCAGGCGATCGCGGAAGTCGGCCCGCTTTACATCCGCGTCGGCCCGGACCGTTACATCCCGCTCGCGCAGGGCGGTCCGACCCCTGAAGAGCTGAAACGCCGGACGCTCGAGGGCCGTTGAATGTCGGCCCGCGTCCCGGAAATGAGGCCGGGACGACGTCCCGGCCTCATTTCAGAACCACTCCAGGTGGTAGTACCGCTCGACCGGCCCGGCGTCCGGCCGGCGGTCCTCGATCCACTTCACCACGAACTTCCCGGTCGGTTCATTCGTGATGCCGGCCCCCGTGCTCGCGATGAGGTCGCCCTCACCCACCTCGGGCGGCCACTCGAGCTCCTGCACCGTGCCGTCGGGCAGCACGAGCCGGTGCACGTGCGAAAAGATCACGCTCATCTCGCTACCTCCTGCGCCAGCTTAAGCCGCGCGGCGGGCGAGGCCAACAGGCGAGGGCGGCGAGCCTAATCGCGCTCGCAGAGGTTCTGGCAGGCCCAGAAGCCGCCCGAGGGGTCCGACGGCAGCGGGATGAACAGGCAATTCGAGCAGTGGTAGTTCGGATCATCCGAGCCGACCGGCGCAGGCACGGCACCCGAGGTCGGCTGGGGCGGCGGCGGCGGCGGCGGGGGCGTTTCGGCGTATGGCAGGATCGGGTGGTGTTCGCTCATGAGGCGCCTCGGGCTCAGGTCTCGAGCTGGTAAACCGTGCGTGGCTCGAAGAGGTGGACCTCCGTGAGCAGCCGGTTCAGCAGCTGGGTCGCGATGGGGTGACGGCCGTACTGGGTGCCCAGGCGGAGGGTGGTGGTGATGAGGTGCCCGTGGCGCAGCGGTTGCAGCAGCATGCTCGAAGCAAACGCGCCGAGCCAGCCCTCGAAGTAGCCGGCCAGGATGTTCGCCGGATCTTCTTCGGCCTGGTTGCTCACGAAACGGCGCAGGCCGCTTCCGTACGCGCCCATCGGCATGACGTGATTCGGATAGAGGTCCTCCATCTCCCACCCCATGATCGTGTTGAGCGGGAGGTTCGGGAAGAGATCCCATTGGATGTAGTGGATCGAGGCGCTGCGCTCCCAGGTGGCCGTGTGCGGCAGCTCGCGGAACGAGAGGTAGCCGGTGTCCGGCGTTCGCGCTCCGTGCTCGGCCAGGAAGACCACGTTGGCGCCATGCTCGAGCGCGACCCACACCTCGGGCCCGAGCGAGCCCGTCAGGAGGATCTGGCCCGGCTCCCACGCGTCGACCAGCGTGTAGCCCTGGGCGCGCAGGCGCTCGAGCAGGTCATCGGCCAGCTGGGAGACGGCGATGGTCTTGCCGTCCGCACGGCCGGCGTCGGGCGGCGAAATGGTGAGCTCGAAGGCGTTCCCCACGATCTCCCAGCCGCCGGAAACGAGGCGGGCCGTGAGCCGTGTGGCCTGGGCGCGCCCGAAGGTCGGGGCCGGGAAAGTGGCCTTGCCCACCGGGACCGTGGCGTGGGGCGGCACTTGCACCTCGAGCTCGCCGTCGCAGTCGGCGCCGTCGATGCCCCAGACCAGCGTGCCGCTCATCGCGTTCTTGGAGTGGTTGCTGACGAAGAAGGTGACCTCGATCTCTTCGCCGGCCCAGAAGTTGCGGCGCGGCAGCTCCGCCAGCACCGCGATCGGGCCGTTGAACGACGCCCATTCCTCGAAGCCGAGCTTCGGTCGGCGCTGGTAGTCGAGCCAGCCGCTGGCCTCCCACTCGGTGTCGGTGAACGATCGCCCGACGTAGCCCGCGAAGGCCGTGCGGCGCAGCGCCTCGACCAGGCCCTTCACGCCGCGGGTGAGCCGGCGCTGGGTCAGCTTGGCGAGGTTGTCGAGATCCTCGAAGACGGCCGCGAGCTTGTAGCGCTCGAAGTTCATCTCGGCCGTGCGCGGCCACTTCGATTCTTCGCCGTGGGCCGGGCCGGTGGCGGCGATCCACCAGCGCTCGTCGAGCGCGCCCTCGTCGGGTGCATCGGCGCCGAGCGCGGGCAGGCCCCACAGGCCGAATTCCGAGACCAGGCGCGGCGCGCCGTAGGCCGGCACGTCGCCCATGACGGCGGTTGACCACTGGCGCGCCTCTTCGGGCAAGACGTAACGGTGGTGCTCGTCGATCAGGTCGGTGCGCATCGACGAGCCGCCCGCGTTGGTGCAGATCGGCCGGGTCGGGTCGACGGTGTAAACGTCGTCGTACAGCTGGCGCAGCCAGGGCTGGAGGTTCTCGCCGGCGTCCTCCAGGCCGCGGCCGGCGTGGTAGAGCGTCCAGGCGACCACGCATGGCCGGTGCAGGTCGCGGCGCACGACGGCGAGCATCTCCTGGCGGAAGCGGCGGCGCGCCTGGTGGGTCCAGCGATCGCAGGCCGGGATCTCGACCCAGATGAGCATGCCGAGCCTGTCGCACCAGTCCAGCCAGCGTGGATCCTCGACCTTGCCGTGCTTGCGGATGACGTTGACGCCGGCCTCCTTGGCGAGCCGGAGCTCGCGCTGGATCTCTTCGTCGTCGGGCGGCGCGTACAGGGCGCCGGGCCAGTAACCGTGGTCCACCACGCCGCGCAGGAACAACGGTTGGCCATTCAGGAAGAGCCGGCCGTCGATCGCCGTCACCTCGCGCACGCCCACCTGGCGCTCGATGACGTCGACGTAGTCGTCCGAGCCCGTCAGGGTGACGCGCACCGTGTACAGGTACGGATCGTCGGGGTGCCAGCGGTGGCAGTCCGGGATCGCGAGGGTCAGCGCGCATTCCAGGCCGCAATCGGCGGCAGTGGCACGGACCACCTCGGTCCCGCGCGGATCGAGCGCCACGGCGACCACCTCGCGGCCATCGCTCGGCGCGCTGAGCGCCACCCGCACCTCGACGCGGTCGGGGTGGAGGTGCGCGCGCATCGCCACGTCGGCCATGAACACGGCCGGGCGCACCTCGAGGCGCACGGGCTGCCAGATGCCGCTCACGCGCGTGAAATGGCTCCCCTGCAAGCCGTGCGGCACCTCGCCATAGTCCCGCGGATCGTAGACGCGCACCACGAGGTGGTTGGTCTTGCCCGGTCGGAAGGCCGTGGTGACGTCGAAGGCGAAGGGCGTGTAGCCGCCTTCATGCTCGCCGACGAGCTCGCCGTTGACCCAGGCGCGCGTGAGGTAGTCGCTCGCGCCGAAAGCGAGCCGGATCGTCTTGCCGGCCCAATCCTTGGGGGACTCGATCTCGCGGTGGTACCAGGCCGCCCCGGTGTAATCGAGCAGGTCGCGCCCGTAGAGCTGCCAGGCGCTCGGCACCATGACGGCGCGGCCGAAGCCGCTCGCACGCTCGTACCAGGCCTCGCGCTCGCCGCGATCATGCGGGTCGGTCGTAAAGCTCCATTCGCCATCCAGGATGAGCGCCGTGGGCTCGAATCGATCGTTCAGGGAAAAGTCGGGCATCGGCATCCTCGGCGATTTCGCAGCGGGCGTCCGTGCGATCTTACCCGAACGCGGCGGACTTTTAGCCGCTTCGGGCTACTGTGCGCCTGCCCGCTCGGCCGCCAGCACCACTTCGCCGCTCGTGGTGTCTACCCGCACGCGCACGTCGGGCGCGTTCCGGGTGCTGGCGAGCGGGCCGCGCAGCACGCCGACGTAGCCCTGGTCGCCGGGCTCGAGGTCGGTGTCGAAGGTCGCGAGGTCCGAGCGGAAGGCGCCGCTCACGGTGTGGAACGAGACCTCGCCGACCCAGCGGGCCGGCACGTCGACCCGCACGCTGCCCGTGCTCGTGATGGCCCGGACGTCGCCCTTGATGTCGCGGAAGGTCACGGGGCCGTGGAAGCTCCGCCCCACGGCGTCACCCTCGACGCCCGCGACGCTCACGCGGCCACGCTCGTTGCCGGCGTCGACCCAGCCCTTGTGGCCCGCCACCGTGACGTCGCCGTCGCGCGTGAAGAGGTCGAGCCGGCCGTCGAGCCCCGACGAGATGATCGGTCCGTACTCCTGACGCGCCTCGACGGCCGTCTCGGGCGGCACGGCGACGAGGTAGTCCACCTCGACGTGGGCCGCCTTGGCTGCCACCACGCTGGGGAAGGTCTCACGCACGCCGCGCCAGATGGTGGCGATCGCCGTCTCGTCGGGCTTGTCGCCGGCCCGCGCGACCTGCATCGCCGCCGCGTTGAAGTAATCGAGCTGGCTGCCTGCGAGCGGGCGGGTGGCGCGCACGGTGGCGGTGACCCAGACGACGTTCTTGTTCCAGCGCTTGAACACGATGCGGCCCCGCACGTTCGAGACCTTCACGAGGTAGGGGCCGTCGGCCGGCAGGATCTCCTGCCGCTCGAAGGTCACGGGTTTTGGCGTGACGCCCTGCGCCTCGGGCTCCGCCGCCTTCACCCGTGGTGCGGGCAAGGCCGGCGCCGCGCCTTTCGGGGCCATTGTCGGCTTCTTGGCCGCGGGCGCGGCCATGGCGGGCGCGACCAGGGCGGAAGCCGTGGTGAGCGACACCGCGAGGGCCAGGAGCGTAACGGTCTTGCTGAGCGGGATCATGAGTTTCCCTTCAAGGCCTTCTGAGGCGCGGATCGAGAAAATAGTACGACGCGTCGACCAGCCAGTTGATGGCGATGATCGCGGTGGCCGCGAACAACACTGTACCCATAATCATGGGCACGTCGAGCGTGTAAATCGCCTGGACCGCCTGCTGGCCGATGCCCGGCCAGGCGAAGACGCTCTCGGTGAGCACGGCGCCGCCGAGCAAGCCCGCGAAGTCGAGGCCGAGCAGCGTGACCAGGGGCAGCGCCGCGTTGCGCAGCCCGTGGCCGAACACCACGCGCGCCTCGGAAAGCCCGCGGGCGCGGGCCGCGCGGATGTAGTCCTTGCGCAGCTCGTCGCCCAGCTGCTGGCGCAGCACGCGGGTGTAGTACGCGGCGCCGGCGAGGCCCAGCGTGAGCGACGGCAATACGAGGTGTGTCAGCGTGTCGCCGATCCGCACCAGCGGCGGTCCCGCTCCCGTACCAGCGCCGCCCAGTGGGAAGATCGGCCAGCGGTAGGCGAACAGGAAGAGCAGCACGAGGCCGATCCAGAACGTGGGCACGGAAAGGCCCGCGATCGCGAAGCCCGAGGCCGCGCGGTCCGCCCAGGTGCCCGGCTTCACCGCGCCGATCAGCCCGAGCGCGCCGCCGAGCACGACGTAAACCAGGAGGGCGCCCACCGCGAGCATCGCCGTCGCCGGCGCCCGCTCCAGGATGGCCGGCAGCACGGGCTGGTCGGTGATGAACGACTTGCCGAAGTCGCCCTGGACGGCCGCGAGCAGGTAGCGGCCGAAGCGCAGCGGCAGCGGGTCGCCGAGGCCGAGCTGCTGGTGGATGCGCGCCACGGTCTCGGCATCAGCCTGGGCGCCCGCGATCACGCGGGCGGGGTCGGCCGGCACGATGTAGGTCAGCGCGAAAGTGATCGCGGCGACCGCCACCCAGACCAGGGCGGCCCAGCCCGCGCGCCGAAGGAGCAACGCGCCCATCGGGCTACTTCACGCCGGCGCCGGCGAGCTCGAGCCCCCAGATCGGGTGGAGCTTGTAGCCGGTGACGCGCTCGGCGTGCAGCTGGTACTTCACGGGGTAGTAGAGCGGCACCGCCGGGGCGTCCTCGACGATGATCGCCTCGGCCTCGCGGAACAGCCGCGCCCGCAAGCCGGGGTCGGAGGCCGCTCCGGCCTTGTCGAGCAGCGCGTCGACCTGCGGGTTCTTGTAGTACGAGTCGTTCAGCGAATCCCGCTCCTTGATGTTCTTGCTGTGGAACATCGTGGTGAGGAAGTTGCTCGGGTCCGGGAAGTCCTGGCTCCAGTTACCCGCGCCGATGCCCACCTGGCCCTTGGTGGACTTCGCTTGCAGGTAGGTGGGGAAGGCCATCGCCTTGATCGTGAGCTTGATGCCGATCTTCTCGAGATCCTGCTGGAGGCTCTGGGCGACCTTGCGCTGGGTGTCGCTCGAGGTGCAGTAATACGTCGCCGCGAAGCCGTCGGGCAGGCCGGCCTTCGCGAGCAGCGCCTTGGCGCCGGCCGGGTCGTGCCCGATCCCCGCGAGGTCGGGGTTGAAGCCCGGCATGGTGGGCGGCAGGATCCCGTGCGCCACCTGGCCGCGGCCGTTGACCAGCTGGATCACGCGGTTCTTGTCGACGGCCTTGGCGATCGCCTGGCGCACCTCGAGCTTGTCGAAGGGCTTCACGGTGGTGTTGAGCGTGATGTAATGGACCGCGGCGTCGGGGCCGCTCAGCATGCGGTCCTTGAGCTTGGGGTCGGCCTGCAGCCGCGTGAAGTCGGCGGCCGGGATGTTGCGCAGGGCGCCGACCACGTCGAGCTCGCCGCGTTCGAACTTGAGCACCTCGATGCTCTCGTTCAAGCCGAGCGCCACCTCCACGCCGTCGATCGGCTTGGCGCCAGCCGGCGGCGCCGGCGGGCGCCCATGCGGGTTGCGCTTGAGCGTGATCTTCTGGCCTGAGCTCCAGGCGTCGAAGGCGAAAGGGCCCGTGCCGATCGGCTTGCGCGCGAGATCCTCGGTCTTCACGCCATCCGGCACCACCGACGCGAAGGGCATCGCGAGCAGCTGCAGGAAGATCAGGTTGGGCCGCTCGAGGGCGATGCGCACGGTCCGGTCGTCGACCGCCGTCACCCCCGCGACCGCCTGGGCCTTGCCCGCGAGCCGGTCCTTCGCGCCCGCGATGTCGGTGTAGAACGTGGCCCCCGGCGACTTCGTGGCCGGATCCAGCAAGCGGTTGAAGCTGTACACCACGTCTTTCGCCGTGACCGCGCGGCCGTCGTGGAACTTCGGGTCGGTGCGCAGGGTGAAGACGTAGGCCTTGCCGCCCTCCTCCTTCCACGCCGAAGCGAGGGCCGGCACGATCTGGCTGTCGAAGCCGTAGGTCACGAGGCTCTCGAACATCAGGTGCTCGATCGCCCAGGAGGGCACGTCGTAGCCGATCGCCGGGTCGAGCGACTTCGGATCGTCCTGCAAGCCCACCCGAAAGGTCGCCCCGGCGGTCGAGCCGCCGCCGCCGGCACAGCCGGTGAGCACGAGGAGGCAAGCGAAGAGCGCCTGCGGCTTGAGAGCGATAAAGTAGGCGCGGCGCGTCACGGCGAACTCCTTGGGGCGGTGAGGACGAGTCAGTTTAACATGACATGGTAAACTTGCCGGAAACCCCCGCCAGCCTGCCCTACGGAGGATTGCATGAGCACGACCACGACCCCGCCGACGTCCCTGACGGCCGACGGCACCGCGGCCATCCTGGACCGCCTCGCCCAGGCCAACCAGGCCTTCATGAAGGCCTATCCGGGCGACTCGTTCGAGCGCCAGGCCGTGCACACCGTCTACGGCGGCGCCCAGCTGTGGAAGGCCGACTCGGCGCCGAAGATGGGAGAGCGGTCGGTCAAGGCGCTGGACGAGTACGCGCCGAACAGCGTGATCTTCGCCAAGGCGATCGGCCTGACGGGGGCCCAGGCCCTGCCCGACTCGCTCGATGAGATCGACGCCCTCGAGGCCGCCGTGGCCGCGAACCCGGACGCCGCGAAGCACGCCAACCGGCCGGCGTGGCTGGCTCACACCGTTTACACCCGCGTGCGCGAGAAGCTCGTGCGCGAGGCGGTCGAGGATTTCCGCATCGACTTCGAGGACGGCTACGGCAACCGTCCCGACGCCGAGGAGGACAACCAGGCCGTGATCGCGGCCCAGGAGACAGCCAAGGGCCTGGCCGCCGGCACCCTGCCGCCCTTCATCGGCATCCGCATCAAGCCTTTCACCGAGGAGCTGCGCGGCCGCAGCATCCGCACGCTCGACATCTTCCTCACCACGCTGGTCCGTGAGGCGGGCGGCGCGCTGCCCCCGAACTTCGTCGTCACGCTCCCCAAGGTGGTGATCGCCGAGCAGGTCACGGCGTTCGTCGAGCTGCTCGAGCTGATCGAGCAGAACGTGGGGCTGCCGCTCGGCAGCGTGAAGTGCGAGCTGATGGTGGAGATGCCGCAAACGATCATCGGGCCGGACGGCCGCCTGGCCCTGCCAGCGATGATCGCCGAGTGCCGGGGCCGCTGTATCGGCGCTCACTTCGGCACCTATGATTACACCGCCGGCTGCAACATCACGGCCGCGCACCAGCGCATGGACCACCCCGCCTGCGATTTCGCGCGCCACGTGATGCAGGTGGCGCTGGCCGGCACCGGCGTGAACCTCTCCGACGGCGCGACCAACGTCATGCCCGTTGGCCCGCACCGCGGCGAGAAGCTTTCCGTCGCGCAGATCGCCGAGAACCGCGACGTCGTGCACCGCGCCTGGAAGCTGCACGTCGACCATGTCAACCACTCGCTGGTCCACGCCTACTACCAGGGCTGGGACCTGCACCCGGCGCAGCTCCCGACGCGTTACGCGGCGGCCTACGCCTTCTTTCTCGAGGGCCTCGAGCCCGCCAGCATCCGCCTCAAGAACTTCATCGAGAAGGCCGCGCAGGCCACGCTGGTCGGCGACGTCTTCGACGACGCCGCGACTGGCCAGGGCCTGCTCAACTTCTTCCTGCGCGGCATCAACTGCGGCGCGATCAAGGAAGAAGAGGCGCTCGGCACCGGCATCACGCTCGAAGAGCTGCGCGGGCGCTCGTTCGTGAAGATCCTGAACAACCGGCGGGGGAAGTGAAAGTGGCGGCCTTCATGATCTTCAAGCCCGCCAGCCGCATCGCCTGCCTGGCCGCGTTCGTCGCCATCGTGGCGGCGTTCGCGGCCCCGGCCTTCGGCGTCGGCTATGCCAACGTGAAGACCCTCAAGGCCGCCGCCGCCAAAGGCGACAAGCAGGCCCAGTTCGAGCTGGGGCTGTCCTACGACGAGGGCGACGGCCTCCCGCTGAACGACAAGGAAGCCCTCAAGTGGTACACCAAGGCCGCGAACCAGGGCCACGCCGGCGCGGCCTTCAACCTCGGCCTCATGTACGACGAAGGTGAGGGCACCAAGGAAGACAACGCGGCCGCGATCAAGTGGTATCGCAAGGCCGCCGCCGTCGGCAACGACAAGGCGATGGTCAACCTCGGCATGATGTACGACAGAGGCGAGGGCACCAAGGAAGACAATGACGAGGCCCTCAAGTGGTATACCAAGGCCGCCAACAAGGGGAACCTCAAGGCCCAGTTCAACCTCGCGATCATGTACGACGACGGCGAGGGGATCGAGGAAGACAACGCGGAGGCGGCCCACTGGTACATCAAGGCCGCGGAGCGAGGCCACCATGGCGCCCAGAACAACCTGGCGGTCATGTACGACAATGGCGAGGGGGTAGCCAAGGACCCCGTGAAGGCGTACATGTACTTTTCGTTGGCGGCCGAAGGCGACAACCCGCAGGCCAAGAAGTCGTTGCCCAAGGTCAAATCGCGCTTCAGCGAGCAGCAGCTGGCAGAGGCCGAAAAAGTCCTCGCCGCCTGGAAAGACGCCCACCCCTCGGACTGAACCGGGAGTTCCCATGACAGCGCCCCGTCCCGCCCGCCTCGCCGCCAAGCCGATCGCCGCCCTCACGGCGGCCTTGGCGGTCGTGTCGCTCGCGACGACGCCGCAGGCCGCAGCCCAGACCAGCCGGACGGGAGGACCCGTGCAACGGCCGGACTCCAACGTCGTGTGGATGCGCAAGGCGGCCGAGAAGGGCAGCGCGGAGGCGCAGTACAACTTCGCGCTGCTGCTCGACGAGGGCGAGGGCGTCGCGGAGAACAACGTGGAGGCCATCAAGTGGTACCGCCGGTCCGCGGAGCAGGGCTTCGCGAAGGCGCAGTACAACCTCGCGATCATGTACGACGAGGGCGAGGGCACCAAAGAGGACAATGCCGAGGCGATCAAGTGGTACACCAAGGCCGCCAATCAAGGCGATCCTTCCGCGATGTTCAACCTCGCGCTGATGCACGACAAGGGCGAGGGCACGGCGCCGAACAAGGCCGAAGCACGGCGCTGGTTTCAGCGCGCCGCGGAAGCGGGCGACACCTCGGCGATGTTCAACCTCGGCCTGCTTTTCGACGAAGGCGACGGCGTGCCCGAAGACAACGCGGCCGCCATCAAGTGGTACAAGCAGGCCGCGGAGCGCGGTCACACCAAGGCGCAGCTGAACCTCGGCCTCATGTTCGATGAGGGCGAGGGCACCACCGAGGACAACAGCGAGGCCGTGAAGTGGTACCGCCGCGCCGCGGAGCAGGGCAACCCGAAGGCCCAGTTCAACCTGGGGCTGATGCTCGACAAGGGCGAGGGCATCGTCCAGAACAAGGGCGAGGCCCTGCGTTGGTACTCGCGCGCGGCCCAGCAGGGCGACGTCTCGGCGCAGTACAACCTCGCGTTGTTGCACGAGGAGGGCGAGGGCACGCCGAAGGATCCCGTCAGCGCCTACTTCTGGTACAGCCTGGCCGCCGAGCAGGGCGACGAGGACGCGAAGAACGCGATGGAGATCCTGCGCAAACGAATGAGCCAGAAGCAACTGCTGGATGCCAACAAGCGCATCCAGGCCTGGCGCAAGGAAGCCCGGCCCTGAGCACCTGTGCCGGGGCGAGGGCGGCGGGGGGTTAGCAACTTGCACAAATTCCCTCGGACAAGCTTGCTAACATAATGCTTTAACGCGCCTGTATCATTTGGGAACCGATTTTTCGTCGGAACAGACGAAGGAGGTTGCCCCGTGCAGCGAGCGTTCTTGATTTCATGCCTGAGCCTGGTTCTCGTCGGTTGCCAGGCCTTGCCTGGCTCCGTGGCGCCCACCCCGGCCGGCGCGGCCACCGCACCGGCGGAAAGCGCGCCGGCGGCGCCCGCGCTGCGCGGCTTGACTTTGAGGGTACGGGGCCCCGCCGACCTCGTGAGGGCCAGCGGCGTCGTCATCGCCGACGATCTCGTCGCGGCCGGCGCCGGCAACCTGAGCGCCTCCACCGACGGGGTGCTCTCGCACAACGGCGGTGCGCTCGTCGCCGCCGTGGACGGCGCGACCTGCCACTGCGAGACCCTGGACGGCGTCCACGTGGGACCGGTCGCCACCTCCGACGCCGCGGGTGAGGCGGGCTTCCCGCCCATGCCCCCGTCCACCGAGCCGGCCGTCGCCGTGGCCCACTTCCGCGTCGCTGGCCAGATGTACCGGGTCACCGCGCTGGTTCCCGCAGGCGGCCCCACAAGCGCCCTGGTCCTCGATCCGATCAGCACCATGATCGAGGCCGTCGCCCACGAAGCAGCCCGCCGTGAGCCGGGTGCCGCGATCCTCGCCCAGGCCTCGATGGCCCGCATCCGGGAGATTTGCGAGCGTCACGGCCTGTCGGCCGACGCCGACGACCTCGTGTTCCCGGCGACGGCCGAGAGCTCGGCCGAGGGGCTACGCGATTATTGGAACGAAGAGGTCGAGGAACACGTCACCGATCCGCGCGACCGCGCCGAGCTCGATGCGTTCACCCGGACGCTGGCAGCGCTCGGCCGAGACTAGACCTCCCCGTCAGCCGCGAGGGAAAGGCAAATCAGCTGCCGCGGTAGGTCGAGAAGCCGAAGGGGCTGATCAGCAGTGGCACATGGTAGTGTTGCCCCTCACAGCCCAGCTCGAAGACCACGTCGACGTACGGATAGAAGCCCTGGACGCCTTGCTTCGCGTGATACCGCCCCGTCTCGAAGCGTACGCGGTAAATGCCTGCCGGCAGGCTCTCGCCAGCAGCGAGGAAGTCCTTGACGCGCCCGTCGTCGTTGGAGGTGCCGCCGCCGATGAGACGGAAGCCGTCGTTCTCGAGGGCTTCGAGGCGGATCTCCATCCCGGCCGCCGGCTTGCCGGTGGCGGTGTCCAGGACGTGCGTCGACAGTGAGTTCGCGGCGCCGCTCATGCCAGCAACTTCTCCAATCTCAGGTGGGTGATCTTGTGCTGCTCACAGGCCGCGACCCGTAGCTCGAAGGCCGGATCGTTCGGCAGGCGCGAGCGCAGGAGGTCCAACATCTCGTCGGCGGTCTTGCCGGTGGCGCACACGATGAAGATGTGGCCGAACTTCGCCTCGTAGTCCTGGTTGCCCTGGGCCAGGGCCTGCAGGGTCTCGTCCGTCGCGACCGCCGCGCCGGCCTGCTCGCCCGAAGCCCAGCCCGCCGTCGACGCGAACTTCTGGCGCAGGCCGGCCACATCGCCGATGCGTGGGTGGTGGGTGAACGCCTCGCGCCAGTCGTCCGGGCCGCAGCGCGCCCAGACGTCGTCGGCCGCGGCATGGACGACGGCGGCGGCGGCGAACGGACGGGCGGCCACCATGCCCGCCACCCACTGCCGGGCGCCGCAGCAGCGTTCGAACTCGGCAGCCGCCGCGTCGGGCGGCAAGGCGTTCAGCTCGTCGATGGTCATGCCTGCATCCCTGCTGGCGTGCCCCAGAGCCTCAGGCGGCTGATGCCGCCGTCGGGGTAGATGCTGAGGCGGATGTGGGTGTAGGGGCCGCCCGGGATCAGCTCTTGCTCGAAGTAATGCTGCTTGTGGGCCGCGAGCTTGACCTCCGGCAGCACCGGCCGCCAGTCGATCGCCCGGCTCATCAGGTAGTCGGTGGGTGCGCCCTCGGGGATCCAGGCGCCTTCCAGCGAGCAACGGTCCGGGAAGTTGCCCTTGAACCAGTTGGTGTCGACCTCCACCTTGTTCAGGTGCCCAGGCCGGCCGAGCTTCACGATCACCCAGTCGTTGCCGGGGCCGCGCTTGCGCTTGGTCTCCCAGCCGTCGCCCATGTTGGCCGAGCGGCCCGGCATGATCAGGTTGTTGCGGTGGCTGAAATACATGTCGTTCGCGAGCACCGCCACGCCGCCGTTCTCGACGGCTGCGAGGTCGAGAGGGCCGCCGGCGGCCAGCAGGCGATCCCAGTCCGGCCCGACCTCGCCGTGCACGCGGAAGCGCGCGACGCCGCCGTCCGGGTAGATGCGCAGGCGCACATGGGTCCAGCGCTCGCCGTTCGAGGCCGGGAAGAGGTTCCGGCTGCCGCCCTGGAGCTGCGAGATCGGCAGCAGCTCGGTCCAGGTGGTGCCGGGGCCGTTC
Source organism: Candidatus Sericytochromatia bacterium (assembly GCA_036675505.1). Taxonomy (GTDB): domain Bacteria; phylum Cyanobacteriota; class Sericytochromatia; order S15B-MN24; family JAQBPE01; genus JAKFEW01. The sequence goes on along the minus strand of JAKFEW010000030.1, from coordinate 11,091 downwards.
AGCTGTTCGGGCGTCGCGTCGGGCGCGGCCACGCAGGCGTCCACGGCGGCGTGCTCGGGGTAGTTGCCGGTGAAGTGGTTGGTGTCGATGTCGAAGCCGTGGATGCGGCCCGGCAAGCCGAGCTTGATCAGGCACCAGTCATAGCCCGGCACGCGCTTGCGGCGCGATTCCCAGCCGTCCATCCACTTCCCGTTCTCGGTGTACTTGTCGTGGATGAAGACGCCGCGGCCGGGCTGCAGGAGGTTCTCCTTGCCGGCGAAGAACTCGTCGTTGGCGAACAGCGCCACGCCGCCGGATTTCGCGGACGCGAGGTCGATATGCTCATCAAAGCTCATGATTCAGCGATCTCCAGAAGGTCTCGGGTGGGTGGGGCGTTGGGCCGAAGGCCCCAAGCGGAGCGGGATCTGAATTCCCTTAGTGGGGTGGGTGGGTGGGGCGGTTGAAAAGGAAACAGCCGGTCGGTTCGTCGCGGTGGACGCCCTGGTGGTAGATCCGCTCGCCGCGCAGCCAGGTCGATTCGACCACGCCCTGCAGCGTGCGGCCCAGGTAGGGGGTGACGGGGTGGCGGTGGAAGATGCGCTCCGCCTGCACCTCGAGCGTGGCGTCGGGGTGCCAGACGGCGAGGTCGGCGTCGAGGCCGGGGGCGATCGCCCCCTTCCGCTTCGCCTGCCCCGCGAACGCCGCCGTGCGGCCGGTCAGCCAGCCCAGCACTTCCTCGAGCGCGTGGCCGCGCTCGCGGGCGTGGGTCCAGACGGCGGGCAGGCTGAACTGCACCGAGGCGATGCCGCCCCAGGCCGCCATGAAGTCGCCCTCTTCCGGCTTCTTGAGCTCAGGCGTGCACGGCGAGTGGTCGCAGGCGACGAAGTCGATCGTGCCGTCGGCCAGGCCCTTCCAGAGCCGCTCCCGGTTCGCGGCCTCGCGAATCGGTGGCGCGCACTTGAAGGCCGTCGCGCCGTCGGGGATCTCCTCGGCGGCGAACACCAGGTAGTGCGGGCAGGTCTCGACCGTGAAGGGCAGGCCTTCGGCCTTCGCGCGGGCGATCGCGTCGAGCGCGCCGGCCGCCGAAAGGTGGACGACATGCACGGGGCAGCGCGTCTCGCGGCAGAGCTTGATCATCAGCTCGATCGCGGCGATCTCCATCTCGGGCGGCCGGGAAGCCAGGAAGGTGGCGTAGCGCCGCGGATCGGCGGCCTTGTCCTCACCGGGGGCATGCGACTCGAGCTCCGCATGCACGAGCAGCGGCGAACCGAGCGCGCTCAAGATGGCCATGGCCAACCTCAAGTCGGTCTCGCGGGCGGCAGGGAAGTCGTCGATGCCCGAGTGGCACATGAACGCCTTGAAGCCCAGCGCGCCCAGGTGAATCATCTGGGCGAGCTCGCCCGCGTTGCCCGGCACGATGCCGCCCCAGAACCCGACGTCGACCCAGCAGCGGCCCAGCGCGGCCGCCTGCTTGATCTGGAGCGCCTTCGCGGTGGTCGTCACCGGATCGCTGTTGAGCGGCATGTCCACGAGCGTCGTGATCCCGCCAGCGGCAGCCGCGCGCGTGCCCGTCTCGAAGCCCTCCCAGGCGGTGCGCCCGGGCTCGTTGAGGTGGACGTGGGTGTCGACCACGCCGGGCGTGACCACGGCCGCGCCCACGTCATGGATCTCGGCCTCGGCGGGCAGGGCGGACGCGTCCACCACCGCCTCGATGCGGCCGCCCCGCATCAGGACGGCGGCACCGGCGCGCCAGCCGTCGGGGGTCAGGATTCGGTCGCCGCGGATCGCGATTGGGCGTTCGGACATCGGGCTCGGCCTCCGCGCGCATTCTGCCATGCCGCTCGGCGCCGGGCAAGCGGCGATCTTAACGACCCTACCCGCAAAGCTTAACTGTTTCTTTACGTCACCTCACTCGGGGCCTGCCCGATAACCATCACGAAGCTGTTAATCGTGGAGGTTCTCAATGCGCATCGCCAGCCGCCTCGTTCCCCTGGTCCTCGTGTCCGTCGCTCTCGTCGGTTGCGGCCGGACCATGAACCAGGTCGCGCGCCCCATCGGTGGCGCCAAGGCCGCGCCGGCCTCCGCCGTCGGCACCCGGGCCGTCGCGCCGGACGACACCAAGGTCCTCACCGAGGACGATCGCCGCGCCAACTACTGGTCCGGCGGCGACGCCGTGCGCGTGATGGCCGTCCACACGACCGCGCTCAACACGACGTCGATCTCGGCCGCCGCCAACGTCTACCTCTCGCCTAGCCGCTTCCACGACTCCAAGCCCTGTGTCTTCGTGGCGCGCCACTACGGCTTCGCGTCCGTCGCGCAGTACCAGGAGATCCCGGACTACAACCGGCTGGCCTACAACCTCAAGCCCCTGCCGGCCGCCGGCTACGCAGTGAACGCCAAGCTCGCCTTCGACCTGGCGCGCGGCTTCGCCCCGCCGGCACCGGCCGCCGGTCAGCCCGCGAACCGCGCCGAGGGCTCGGTCTTCCTTTCGAGCCGCGCGATCCTCGTCCACGCCGGGTCGGCCAACCCGCAATGGCGCTTCTACGCCAGCGAGAAGAAGTACGCGATCGACGCGATCACCAAGGAAATCCTGGCGCCCACGCCGCAGGTGAACCCCAAGGACCCGCTCAACGGCGGCGCCGAGGTCGACATCCAGCGCGCGGCCGCGGTCTTCCTGCCGACGAGCCTCTCGCAGGCGAACGATCGCCGCGAGCCGAAGCCCACCAACTAAACAGGCACCAACCGCCAGCAGCCCCGCTCTCGAGCGGGGCTTGCGCTATTTCTGCTCGTCCTTGGGCACGCCGCCCAGCATCCCGATCAGCTTGTTGCGCAGGGTGCCGGTCGCCTGCTTGATCGAGCTGACCATCTGCTGCACGGTCTCATCAGCTCCCAGGAGCTCCTGGGTGAGCGAGCCTGTCGGCGACTTGGCCTTCGGCACGGTCTGTTCCGCCGCACCGAGGCCACCCAGCGCGCCCGACGCCGTGGGCGGCATCGGAATGGGCGGCGGCGGCGGCAGATCGGCGGTGTTGATCTTGGGCGTGGGAATCAGCTGGGCGAGCAGCGCATTGTCGCGGAAGACGACGTGCAAGTTGATCAGCGGGTAGAGCTGGCCGCGTAGCTTCTCCACCTGGCAATGCGAGTCGACGAATTGGGCCCGCGCGAGGCCTTCATATTGCAGCGCTCGCTCGTGGCATTCGTCGGCCTGCTGCAGGCCCTTCTTGGCCTGGTCCCACTGGTAGAGCGCCACCTGCACGCGGCGCGTGGTGTGCGGGTCGCCCTGCAGCATCTTGGCGACCTGCTTCGTGAAGTTGGCCTCGCCCGCACTGACGCCCTGGCAGATCTGGTTGACGTCGATCGGCTTCTCGACGATGCGCATCGCGCGGATCAGGACGGTGATGCGGCCTTCGAGCTTCGAGACGATCAGCGAGCCGTTGTCGACCTCGGTTTTGAGCGCCTCGAGCGTCTTTTCGGCGTCGAGCGGCGAGCTGCCGAGGCGGCGCGTCGAGTTCATCGGGCCGGTGCGGCTCAAGGGTCCGGTGCCTGAAGCCATATAGGCATCGCCCAACTTGCCCGTGGCGGCCTTACCAGCCGCCGGGCTCGCCGGACCGGCAGGCGTCGCCGGTTTGGCCTTCGAGGTTTCCGGGTTGTCCTTCTTGTAGGAATCCAATGCCCTACTCCCTCCAAGTTTCATACCCGGCCGCCTCTCTGGAGAAACGACACCTTGAGCCATCCATTCACGCGCCTGGTGGCGCGCTACGGCCCGGATCACGGCCTTTACCTCTACGGCGAATGGTGCCTGCTCCAGACGCTGGGGTTCGATGCCTTCCGTGCCCGTCACACGCCGGAGCAACTCGCGAGCCTGGCCGCGCAGCTCGGCCCGCTCGCGCTGTGGCCGGAGGGGCTGTCGCTGGACCAGGCCGCGCCGGCCGAGGGCCACGAGGAGGCGCCAGGCGGGATGAACGGGCCGGACCCCCTCGCGGCGGTGGCGACGGACCTCGCCGGCGATCCGCTGCGTCTCTCATGCGGCGTCGATCTGTTCCATGCGATCGCCGGCTGGGCCGCCATGGGCGGCGTGGCGCCAGGCGCCTGGTTCGAGCCCTCGCGCTCGGCGCTGACCCACACGCTCGGTTTCGTGCCGCAGCCGCTTTCGCTGGAGCTCGACCCGGGCCTCCCGGTGACCGGCTATCGCTTGTTGATCTGGCGCGAGGCGGTGCTCGAAGGCGAGGTTCACCCTGGGCTCGACCTGGTGATCGGGCCGGGCGAAGGCGCACCGCCGCCGCTGCCGTACCCATGGTCGTCCGACCCCACAGGCCCCGGCTGGGTCGCCTGGATGCCCGTGGGGCCCGCATCCGAACCGCCCGCCGACCTCCTGCGCGTGCATTGGCTGGTGGCGATCGATCGCCACCTCACCGCCAGCCTGCCGGCCTTCGCCGACAAGCTCGTGACCCCTGCCGTGGTCCAGGCGCTGCTGAGCGAAGCCGAGCGCGCCGGCTACGACCATGAGCTCGAGCGCTACGTCTCGGTTCCCGAGCTGCGCCTGGTGTTTCGCACGATCCTGCGGCAGGGCCTGCCGCTCAAGCCGATCGCGCCGATGCTGGAGGCGATGCTGCGCGTGATCCTGGCCGAGCTCGCGAGCCGCCCCCTGTCGCCGCCCGAGATCGAAAAGCTGCAGCGCCAGCTGCCCGTGTTCCCGACGGGCAAGCTCGTGGGCGTGGTTCGCGGCGCTCTCGGTCTCTCGCCCGAGCCGCAGTCAGGCGACGCGGTCCGGCTCGCGCGCCTCGCGCGCACGGTGGTGGCCGGGCCCGTGGCGCCGCCGGTGCCCGCCGATCCCGCGGACGAGCCGGCTTGGCGGGCCCTCGCCGAGCGGGTCGGCGCCACCCGCCCCGATGCCGCCGGGCTCGCGGCCCTGTTGCGTGGCGCCGACGCCCTGCTCGGACGCGGCATGTGGGGCGTGGTGGACGCCCTGGCGCCACCGCCCGCAGGGCCCGCGACGGAGGCCGCGGCGGCGGCCCTCGCGGCGGACGCGAACCTCTACGCGATCGCCCGCGAGGCCTGGCTGGCCTGGGGCCGCGCGGCCGACGTCGTGCGGCGCGCCATCGCGGCGCACGACGGCCAGGGGGCCTGGCCGGCCGACGCCGACGAGCCTGGCCGGCCCGACTGGATCTGGGTCCTCGAGCGGCCTGGCGGGCTGATGCGCGGCATCCTCGGCGACACATAATCCTGGCGGCGGTGGGTAAGAAGGGAAGGTCGCCCCTTCCTGAAAGGTATCCCGTGAGCGCCACCGCCGAGTCCCAGGCCCCGCCCGTCACGCTGCACGCCCTCGGGCGTTACCTCGCCAGCGTCCCGGTGCTCGCCGACCTGATCCGCGAGGAGCTCAGCCCGAAGCTCGCACGTAACACCACCGACGGCGAATTCCGGCAACTGCGGCGCGACTCGGTCGACGCGATCGTCAAGCGCCACAAGGATGGCCGCGCGGCCTACAAGGTCAACCACTTCACCGAGGAGCAGGTGCCCTGCCGGGTGGAGGGCTGCCGCGAGGCGATCGTGGGCATTTACATGGAGGTCGTGAACCCGGTGACGCGGGCGGACCTCAAGCTGTCGATGCGCATCGCCCACAACATCATCCACCACGGCGACGGGCGGGCCAAGGAGCCGATGCGCAACATGGGCAACAGCCCGTTCGGCGACGCCGACATCCAGCTCGACGCGGCCGCGCTCAAGAAGGTGCTGACCCAGCTCGATGTGCCGGAGGACGCGCTGGCTGAGCTCGACGCCTGGGAACAGGCCTACCCGGTGCCCAAGGTGGTGCCGCAGAAGTTCGAACCGCTCGAGCGGACCGAATTCGAGCAGGAACGCGACTTCCACCCACTCTTCAACGTGCTCGCCCATCTCGTGGAGTATGGCTGCGCCGACATCCACATCAAGGCCGGACATCCGCCGTGTGGCGTGCTCCGCGGCCAGGTGACGCCGTTCGGAGACTTCGGCGTGCTCACCCCCGAGGTGACGCAATACTACGTCGAGTACCTGATGTCCGAGACCCAGCGCGAGGTCTTCCGCAAGACCCGCGAGATGGATCTGGCGTTCCCGGTGAAGGGCGTCGGCCGCTTCCGGTGCAACATTTACGCGGCCCAGGGCGCGGCCGGCATGGTCCTGCGCGTGATCGCGAACGACATCCTGCCGGCCGAGGCGCTCGGCCTGCCGCCGGTGCTCAAGAAGACCGTCTTCGAGCGCCAGGGGCTGATCCTGATCACGGGGCAGACCGGCTCGGGCAAGACCACCTCCCTGGCGGCGCTGATCGAGTTCGCGAACGTGAACCGTCGCATCCACGTGTTGACGCTCGAGAATCCCGTCGAGTTCGTCTACCAGGCCAAGCAGGCCGTCTTCACCCAGCGTGAGATGGAGGTGGACTCGATGAGCTTCACCGCCGCGATGCGCGGCGCGCTGCGCCAGAAGCCGGACATCATCCTGATCGGCGAGATGCGCGACACCGAGACCATCACCTCGGGCCTCAAGGCCGCCGAGACGGGCCACCTGGTCATGAGCACGCTGCACACCAACGACGCGATCCAGACGATCAACCGCCTGATCAACACCTTTCCGCCCCATGAGCAAGAAGCCGTGCGCATCCAGCTCGCGAGCGCGCTCAAGGCCAGCGTGGCCCAGCGCCTGATCCCACGCGCCGACAAGCCGGGCCGCGTGGCCTCGCTCGAGATCTTCCTCGTCACGCCCAACGCGCGCGGCGAAAACACCAAGGTCCATATCCAGAAGGCCAACACGGACGCGATGTACCAGATCCTCAAGACGAGCGAATACGACGGGATGCAGAGCCAGAACCAGGCGTTGTTCAAGCACTACTGCAACGGCTTGATCTCGGCCGACGACGCGCTCGCCAACTCGGACAACCCCGATGAGCTGGTGCGCCTCATGCGCGAGCATGCCGGTCTCGGCGGCAGGTGAACCCACGTTGCACAAATGACGCTTGACCGGCGCCCGCGCATGGTTTACATTTCGTGAGACAAGGCTCGCTACCCGCAGCCGGATGAAAGGGCTAAGTCTGAGTTCGTATCAGGCTATCCAGTGATCACCTCACCATTCGACCTGCAGCCTTATGCAGGGTGTCCCCCGTCGCCGGGGGAGAGGAGACGCCCCATGTCCGCCCGCCGCGTCCGCAAAAAGCGCACCCGGCTGATGACTCGCCGCCGCCTCAATGCGATGCCCGTCGGAGGAAGATTGATTCCCCCTCCGGAGCCCGTGCGTGAGACCGGGGTGGTCACGGCGAAACTGGCCGAGGCCCCGGCGAAGAGCTGAGGTTGCCCTAAAAGCGCCGAAAGAAGAGCACTTTTTCCGGTGAGGGCCATTGACCGTGCTCGATCGCGAGCGCGACATACCGGCGCAGACCTTCGTCTGCGTCGACCCAGTCGGCGTGGGTTTCGAGCCGACGCATTCCGTGGCGCTCGTAGAACGCGAGCGCCCAGGGCGAATCCGCGTAGGCGCGCAGCGTGAAGCCGGTCGCGCCATCAGCGCGCGCGGCGACGGCAAACGCCTCGAACAGCGCGGTGCCGAGGCCGCTGCGCTGCCGCCGGCCGGCCACGGCCATCACGTTCAGGTGAACATGGCGGCCGAAGGTCTGCCAGGAGGCGAACGCCACAATCGCGCCGTTCTCCTCGAGCACGAGGTTGTCGTCCTCGCGCAGGCGGTCCCAGAGCTCGCCGGCGCGCTCGGGCGCCGTCTGGTGGCGGCAGGCCGTGCGGTTGTGGACCGAGTCGGGGTCGTTCATCAGCGCCAGGATCCCCTCGATGTCGTCGAGGTCAGGGCGCCGGACGACCCGCCAGCCGCCCTCGGAGCCTGCCCTGACGCTCACGGCCGGACCACCGCCCGCATCGCCTGGATCGTGGCGTCGACCCGATCGGCCGGCCAGCCCGCGTCGCTGCCCGCCGCCCAGCCGCCGTCGGGCGCCTGGCCCCCGGCGAGGAGCGTCCAGGCCCGCTGGCGTAGCGGGTGGGTGGATGGCAGACCCGCCAGGTGGGCGGCGTCGTGGATCCAGGTCAGGTCCGAAGGCGCGCGCGGCGTCTCGAGCCAACCCAGCAGCCGGGCGGTCGCGTCATGGACGACGGTGGGCGCGGCCGTGGCGCAACAGCCGAGCGCCGCCCACCACAGCGCCGGCCCCGCGGCTGCCACCTGCGGCCAGGCGTCCGCCAGCCACCGCGCGGCGTCGTCGCCCAGCGTGCGGGCGGCGTCCGGATTCGAGGACCCGGTGAGCTGGGGGAGGAGCATGCCGATGGCGGCCGTGTACCACGCGCGCCGGGCGGTGTCGTCACCGACTCCCGGCCATGGCCCTGGCGCGTCCCAGCTGCCGTCCGGGGAGCGGATCGCGACGAGGTGGTCAAATGTGCGCTGGCCGACCTCGAAGATGTCTTCGCCGAGGTTCACGCCCGCGAGCACGCGCAGCGCGACCACGGCGGACGCGAGGCCGCCCGCGGGCTCGTCCGCGGCCAGCGCGCTCCAGACACCCTGCGCGTCGAGGTACGGCTCGAGCTCGAACACCAGGACCTCGACGGGGCCGCAGCCGAACGCGGCTTTCCAGGTCGCGCGACGGCGGGGATCGCCGTGGCCGAGCACGAAGGCCTCCGCGGCCCGCATCGAGAAGGTGGTGGTGGCCATCAGGGGCTCCTCCGCGCGGTTCACACAGGACACGTGCCGGCCTCACGCTCGAGCATGATCGTGACGGGGCCGTCGTTGTGGATCTCGACGCGCATGTCGGCACCGAACCGGCCTGTGGCCACCGTTCGTCCGCGCGCGCGTATTTGTTCGACGAAGCGTTCGTAGAGCGGGATGGCCTGTGCGGGCGGCGCGGAGTCGGTGAAGCTCGGCCGTCGGCCCTTGCGCGCGTCGGCGTAGAGCGTGAACTGGGACACCACGAGCACGGCCCCGTCGATGTCTTCGAGCGAGAGGTTGAACTTGCCAGCCTCGTCGTTGAAGACCCGCAGCTCGATGACCTTCTGGGCGAGCCAGTCGGCATCTTCGGGCAGGTCGCGCTGGCCGACGCCGAGCAGCACGACCCAGCCGCGGCCGATCTCGCCGACGACCTCGCCGCCGATGGAAACGCTTCCTTTGACGACCCGTTGGAGCAACGCGCGCATGGCGGCATTGTACAGGCACGTAGGATACTGTCGCCATGCCCCTCGTGTTGCACCTGATCCCCCCCGACGCCGCGCTGACCTGCGCGGGGCTAGAGGAATGGATCGACGTCGGTCCGGGCTTCGTCCCGCGCGCGGCGTGGACGGCGCCGGCCGGGCGCTGGGCGATGCTCACGGTGGCGACCCTGCCGCCGCCCACCTCGCGCGAGCCGACCTGGCGGCGGCTGTGGGTGCCCGCCGATGCCGGGCCCTGGAAGGCGGCACTTGCGGGTTACGACGTCGTGCACGTGCACGACGCGGCCATCGTGGCGGACGCCGTACGCGGGGCGCGGGCCAACGATGTGCCGCTGGTGATCTCCTGGCCGCCAGGCTGGCGGTGGGAGCCGGCCGCCGCCGCGGCCGACGTGATCCTGGTGGCGTCACCCGGCGAGGGCGCGCGGCTCGCGGCCGCGGGGGCACCGCCCGAACGCCTGCGCGTGGCGCCGCCGCCGCTGTCCACGCTGCCAGTGGCGCCGCGCAGCGGGCCGATCGGGGCGCCATGTTGGATCGCGGCTGCCGAGGCGCATGATCCTGGCGGCCTCGAGCGCCTGCTGCGGGCCTGGGCGCGCTTCGTCGCCGAGGTGCCAGGCACCCCGCCGTTGCGCCTGCTCGCGGGCGGCGCCCTGCCGGATCCCGGCCCGCGGCTGATTGCGGAGCTCGGCCTCGCGGAGCGGGTGGAGATTGCCTCGGTGATGGGCGCGGGCGACACCCGGGCTGCGCTCGGCTCGGCCGACCTCGGTGCCTTCCCGGGTGCCGGGCTCGGCTGGCCAGCGCGCGCCGCCGCCGCGGCCAGCCTGCCGTTGGTGCTCGGGCGCGCTGCCGGCGAGGCGGAGGGCTTCCGCGACCAGGAGGATGCGCTGCTCGCGGAGCCGGACGTGGAAGGGCTGGCGCGCCGGCTCGCTTTCCTGGCGGCGAGGCCGCATCTGTGGCCGAAGCTGCGGGCGGCCTCGGCCCGGATCGCGTCGGGGTGGCTGAGCGCGGACCGCGCCCGCGGGATTCCGCCGGACGTTTACCGCGGGCTGCTACAGGCCAGGGGAGCGTCTCCTCGCTTGCCGGGGTGATACGCCTGCTCGCCCGGGGCACCCTTTTGCTCCCTGGGTGGGTTCGTGGGGCGGCTGGAAAGGAGGGGAGCTCCCACGCAGTGGGTGAGGGGAGGTCTCTTGGTATGCCGAGGGAGACCCCCTCACCGCCCTCCGGGCACCTCGTGTGAGGGGATAAGGTCAAGCCCTTTTTCGTAATCTCTTGGTCAAAGTGGTGGAGAAGTATGCCTAGCGCGCCGCTTCACCACCTGGTGCCCGTTGATCTCAGGCCATCGCGACCTGCATGCGAGTGGTCATGATAGCCGGGTCGTAGGGGGTGCGCGATTTCCAGCAGTGGTATACGGCGCCAACCAGCTTGGCAACCACCTTCCAGCGAATCCGCCCGAGCTTGCGTGTGCGGTCCTTATGGGTCGCTCGCAGCGCAGTGTAGAAATGGACGAATGGGTCATCGGGGTGGCGCTTCTGCCCCATCATGAGGTTCTCGAAAGCCAGGTAGCCGACCTTCCGTACCTCCTGCCGCCCTGGGATGCGGTAGACGAGGCGCTTCTGCCCATTCGCCATCTCGTAGCTGTTGGCGGGGAATCGCCAGATCTGGACAGGGCGGCCATTCGCGTCGAGGTCTCCAGTCTGCGGCATCGGCCTCGGCGCGATGTTCAGGTAGCGCTTCACCGCGTCCACGCTGCGGAAGCGGCACGGGTCGCCTATGGCCCCGATGATGGTCGCGAGGTGGTGCGGCGCGAGCCACGGGATTCGAGCCAGAGATGCGAACACCTTGCGTATTCCGAGCCAAGGCGATCACCGATTCCGACGCAAAGCGATCACTGATTCCAACGGAAACCGATCAGCGATTCCAACCGAAAGCGATCACATGACGGGCCTGGCTCGGAACGGGTGAT
>JAKFEW010000053.1:0-74058 GCA_036675505.1 Candidatus Sericytochromatia bacterium | reverse complement strand
GGTCCGCGTGCGGCGGGCGGTCGGCCCGGCGCCGCCCGCAGAGTCGCCTGCGCCTGGCGCGGGGCCGCGTTACGGCCTGACGTCCGACCGGTTCTTGGCGCATTTCAACCAGGAGGAGTACCTGGCGAGCAACCCGACCAACAATACCACCATCCTCCTGGGCGGGCTCACGTGCTCGCCCCGGACGGGCTGCTGTTCCAGCGCACCGGCACCACGCCGGCCACCTCCGTGATCCTGCCGGTCGGGACGCCGGCGGTCCTCGTCCACTACGCGGTCAGCTCGACCTTGCGGCGGGACGTCAAGTTCACCGACACCGGGGGCATCTCGGCCGTCCTCACCCTATCGCCCGGCGTGGAAGGCGACACGGACCACGCCGGCGTGCAGGCGTACCATGGCCTGACGCGCATTGATTTCCTCGGCATCGTCGACTCCGGCATCCACGTGACAGACACCGACTTCCACGTTCGGGGCCTGACCTACGTCCGCCCGAGCGCCATCGACATCTCCAAGGCGCTCATCGAGCACATCGACGTGCTGGCGACCTCGGCCTCGCTGACCACGGAGCAAGCGGGGGCGCTCAAGGTCAAGCTGCATGCCGCGATCGCGAAGCTCGAAGAGGAGAAGACCAACACGGCGGCCAACCAGGTGGGGGCCTTCAAGAACAACGTGGCCGCGATGGTCCAGTCGGGCCAGATCGCGGCCCCGGTGGGCCAACAATTGACGAACGTCGCCGACCAGATCCTCGTCGTGGAGGACGGCATCTCGATCATCGAGTAGCCCGGCCAGCGACCACGAAGGCCCCGGGCGATCGCCCGGGGCCTTCGGTCGACAGGCGTCAGGTGCCGCGCTTGTCGTATGGCACCGCGTCCGCCCCGCGGTTGCGCTCCCGCGCCGGGCGCTGGATCGCGCGCAGCGAGCGCGTCGGCGTCGTGCGGGCCGGGATGCCCGTGATGCTGCGGGGCCGGGCCGTTGCGCCGCCGCCACCGCCGATCGTCGCGTACTGGCCGACCGCGTGCACCGCCTCGGCATAGGCGCGCGTCAGCGCGATGCTCAGGCGCTGGGACCTGGCCGGGTCGCCGAGGGCGGCGACGACACGCCAGCGCGCCTTGTTGAGGCCATCGAGCCGGCGGGCGAATATGGCGCCGGGCTTGGCCTTGAGGGCCGCCTGGAGCTGCTCGCGGACGGCGTCGAGGTGGGCCTTGGCCTCCGTCGGCTCGCCGCGCAGCAGGGCCGCGTGGGCCTTCATCACCTCGGGGTAGCCCTGGCGCAGGTGGTCGACCGGCGGCGGGACCACGACCGGCGCGGCCGGCGCCGGCGCCCCGCCGCCGCCGCCGCGCGTCGCTGCTTGCAGGGTGATCGCGTCGACCAGCCCGTAGACCAGGCGGTAGGCCGTGTCATTGGCACGGAAGGCGTCGCGACGGGCGATCGCCCCCGACACCAGCGGCGTGAGCCGCTGCAGCCGTGCCACCCGCTCCGCGAGCGCCGGTGCGCGCAGGTCGGGCTCGCGCATGCGGGCGAGCACGTCGCGCAGCGCGAGGTTCTCGCGCTGGGCGGCCTCCCAATCTCGCACGGCGATCGCCCCATGCAGGGCGGCCGCCGTGGCCGCGCCCTCGGCCATGAGCTTCTCGACCGACTCTTCGGCCTTGGCGGCCGTGGTCGGCACACTCGCCCCGACGTTCGCGCCGCTAGCCGGCGTCGCCGGCGCCACCGCCGCCGGCCTCGGAGCCTCGATCCGCGGCGGGGAAATCAGCGGCGCGCGCATGGGCTCGGGCGCGGGCTCCGCGGCGGCCCGCGGCGCTGCCGGCGCCACCGGCCTGGTGGCTGGTGCTGCGGGCCTGCTGGTCGGCGCCGCGGGCGGGGCTGTGACCGCCCTGGGCTGGGCCGCGGGCTCGGTGTCGGGCGCCGCGGGGTCGGCCGCCCGGGTTGGCGGGACCGGCGGGCCGTAGGGCTCGGCCGCCGTGGGATCGCCGCCGCCGCCACCCGCCATGCCGGGAGGCTTGGCCGTCGTGTTCTGCGGCAGCGCCCAGCTGACGGCTGGCACCGCGAGGACCGCCAGGAGGGCGACCAGGTGGATCGTCGAGCGGCTCCCCCGCTGCCTGCGCTTCATCATCATGCCGTACCTCCCGGGCCTCGTTCGGGCCCACGCACCCTCGTGGGGCCTGCTACTGCCGACCCCGCGACCAGGGTCGATCCCGTTCGAGCGGAACGTTTTCATACTTCTTGGCGGGGTCGGTCACGCGCCGCGAGGCGTGACCGTCCGGCTCCTGCGCGCCGCCGCCGCCGCCGCCGTCGCCCAGCGAGGCGCGCGCGTCGACGAGCGCCAGGGTGAGCGCCGCGTCGGCCCAGCGCGCCGTGGTCGCGTCCCGCTTCATGAGCGCTACGTCCAGCCGGCGGGCCTCACGCGCGGCGAAGTCCCAGCGCACGGCGGCCTCGCCGACCGGTCGCTCGATGCGCGCGGCGAGCCCCAGCCAATCGTGCAGGTGGTCTACGTGGGCGCGTGCCACCGCCCACTGGCCTGCGCGTACGGCCTGGCGGGCGGCATCGGTGGCCCGCTCGGCTGCGTCCAGCGCCAGGTTGACAAGGCGCCGGTCGGCGCTCGGCCGCCCCCCCACGCCATTGCCCGCTGCTGCCGCGCTCGGCGTGGCGGTGCCGCCAGCGGTGCCCGCGCTGCCCGCCGGCTGGCCCTGCGTGGCCGCGAGCACCAGCGCCGACATCAAGATCGCCGCGTACATCCGTTCCCCTCCCGCGCGGCTCGCCTGGCCGCGAACGTCCTTTTCGCACCGTAACACTCGTTGATCGGGGGCGGCTTCGCCGATCCGACCAAAGTTCGCCCATAGAATTGCCGTATAATGCGGCCATGTCGATCGTCGTCGTCTCCCACGCGTCTTACGCCGCGCATGCCACCGGCGAACATCCCGAATGCCCGGACCGCTGGCGGCGCAGCGACGGGCTGCTCCATGAGCTCGCGGGCACGGGCGGCGAGTCCCTTGTATTCGTCGAGCCGACGCCCATCGCGGACGCCGACCTCGCGCTCGTTCACCCTTCGTCGCATGCCGCGCGCATCAAGGCCTTTTGCGAGGCCGGCGGCGGCCGCCTGGACGAGGACACGGTCGCCTGCCCGGCGAGTTACGACGTCGCGCTGTTGTCGGCCGGCGGCGCGGTGGAAGGCGCGCGGCGCGTGCTCGACGGCCCGGACCGGCGCGCGGTGGTGCTCGGCCGCCCGCCCGGCCACCACGCGCTGGCCGAGGAGACGATGGGCTTCTGTTTTTTCAACAACGCGGCGCTCGCCGCGCGCTGGGCCCAGGCCCGGCGCGGCCTCGAGCGGGTGTTGATCGTCGATTGGGATCTGCACCATGGCAACGGCACCGAGGCGATCTTCTGGGAAGACCCGTCGGTCCTTTACTTCTCCACCCACCAACACCCGAATTGGCCGGGCACGGGTGCGGCGAGCGACATCGGGGCAGGCGCGGGCCAGGGCTTCACCGCCAACGTGCGCTTGCCGATCGGCACCGGCGACCAGGGCTACCAGCGGGTCTTCTCGACGCTCTTCCGGCCGCTGGTGGACGCCTTCCGGCCGCAGCTCGTGATCGTGTCGGCCGGCTACGACGCGCACTGGCGCGATCCGCTCGGCCGGATGGGCCTCACGGTGGGCGGCTTCGCCGAGCTGACCCGGGAGGTCGCAGCCTGGGCCGACGCGCACGCCGAGGGCCGCCTGTTGCTCCTGATGGAGGGCGGCTACGATCTCGACGCGCTCGCGCGCTCTCTCGCCGCTTCCGTGCAGGTGCTGCGCGGCGGGGAGGTCACCGACCCGGTCGGCCCGAGCCCCTACCCGGAGCCGACGGGCGACGTGGACCGGGCGATCGCGGCGACGCGCGCGGCCCTGGCCCCGTATTGGCCCGTCCTGGCCACGACTCCCGCATAGTCGCCTGGCCGGCTCGTCGCGCGGCCGGCTATCGCGTGAGGACCCGGCCCGCCAGCAGCGCGTCCTGGCCGATGGCCTTCACGAACGCCGCGTGATCCCGCCCGACCTGCTGGCCGTAGTCCTGGCTGAAAGCGACGAGCTCGCTGGCCAGCGCCTTGCGCTTGCCCAGGTCCGCCAGGATCGTCTCGGCGTCCGCGAGCCCCAACGTGGCGCCGCCTGCGTGCCCGCGCGCCACGACTTCCCCCGCGGCCTCGACCAGCGCTTCCAGCTCGCCCTTTTTCAGCTTGGCGGCCTCGATCGCCCCGTGCCACGGCTCGATCCGCCGCACCAGGAAGGTGCCGTCACCCGGCGTCTGGCCGGGCAGGCGCGTCTCGCCGAGGTAGGGCATGCGTTGGCCGTTCAGCGCCGTGGCGGCGCGCCTGGCGCGGCCCGCCTGGCTCGCGACCTGCTCTTGCGGCAGCACGAGGCCGAGCGCCGGGGTGAGCTGCTCCTTGAGCTCGAAGATCAGCGCGTCGCCTTCGCCCTTCGTCGGCAGCGCCAACACGCGGAACCGGCGACGGCCGAGGCTGCTCACGCCCGCCACCGGGGCAATCACGTCGGCGACGTGGTAGCCGCCGAGCGCGGCAGCCTCCTCCTTCGGTAAGCTCTTGCGATAGGCCGCGAAGGCCTCGACGACCTCTTCGACCGTGGCCTTCGGCACCTCGAGGGCCTTCTCGCCGCGCGCGAAGCGGCGCCCGCCGTGGCCTTTGGGCGCGAGCTCGTCGAGCCAGGCCTTGCGAGACTTCTGGTTCGCGTCGTCGAGGAACTCCGTGACCACCTTGGGAAGCTCGACGCCCTTGCCGCCCCGCCCCTTGGCCATCTGCTCGAGCTCATGGTGGTAGGCCTTGGTGAAGCGCTTGACCAGGTCATCCGCTTCCCCTTTGCCGAGCCCGCCCTCCTCGGCCGCGAGCCGGATGCTGGTCGCCATGCGGCGCAGCTCGGCGTGAACCGAGCCCACCGCCGCCTCGTCGACGTCGACCAGGCCCCAGGCGAGCTTGCCGTCCGCCTTCGCGATCGCCCCGAGGTTGCCGAGGTGCAGGTCGCCGAGCAGGAGGGCCTTGGGGCCACGCGTCAGCACGTCTGGCTGGAGCGCCGCGAGGTCCTTGTAGAAAAGCTGCGGCGAGCCCCGGAAGAGCCCCTGGGGCGTGGCCGCCATCCGCCGGTACTTCTCGGCCACCAGCCCCGGCGCCCGCTTGGCGAACGGCGCGTTGTACCGCGCAATCTCGTTCGCGGCGTCGCGCTCGAGGCCGCCCATTTGCCTGGCGAGGCGCTTGCCGGCTGAGCCGAGCGCGATGCCCTCGGTCTTGTGCAGCCGGGCACCGACGATGTCAGGAACGAGCTTGCGCGCGAGGCGGGAAACGACCATGGGGGCGACCTCCGCGCCCATCATGCCCAGGCGGCGCGCGCAGCAAACGAGGGTCGGCCGTGTGGCCTGCGCCGGAACGCCGAACTCGCCGTTCAGTCTCGGCGCTGGACGCGGCCGTCGAGCTCGGTCTGGTGAAACACCTCTGCGAGAGCCCGGACCACCGCCGGGTCGTAGAGGGTGCCGGCGCGCAGGGAGATCTGGCCGAGGGCGGCGGGGATCGAGAGCGCATTCTGCTGTTCCCTGCCGCCGGTGAGGATTTCGAAGGACTCGGCCACCGCGACGATCCGCGCCGCGAGCGGGATTTCCTCGCCGCGGGCGGGCTGCTCGTTGCCGCGGCCGTCCCAGCGACACGGGATGAAGCGCAATTCGCCGAGCAGCTTCTGGAAGTCTGCGAGCGGCGAAGCGTAGATGCCGCCGACGAAGGGCGTGGAGATGTTCTCGGCCCAGAGCGCGCCGGTTTGCTTGCCACGCTTGATGGCCTGGAAGCCGGCCGTGACCTGCTCGGAGGTGAGGTCGTGCAGCAGCGCGACCAGCCGGATGCGCTTCACCTGCGTCTCGCCGAGCCCCAACACCTGGGCGAGCTGACGGCAAAGCACCTCGACCCGCGCCGTGTGGCCGACCTGGCCAGGGGTGCGCGTGTCGTTCACGCGGGCGATCGCGATCGCCGCGTCGAAGATCAAGCTCTCGAGCCGCTGGTAGCTGCGGCAGTCCTCGATCGCCTCCGCGATGATCGCCAGGTACTCCTCGAACCAGGTGACCCGGTCCGGCCGAGGCTCGCCTTCGAGCAACAGCACGCCGAGCGGCTGGCCGTCCTGGCGGGCAAAGGGCAGGGCTCGCAGCGACACGCCGGGCGGCACGTCGGTGTTGCCCATCGCGCTCAGGCCCTCGTCGGCGGCCGCGATGATCAGCGGCTCGCCCACGATGAAGGCTTCTTCCAGCAGCTCGGCACGGTAACGCGGCGGGATCACGTCCGTCGAGGCCACGATTTCGAGGAACTGGTCGTCGCCCACCATCGCCAGCAGGCCGGCCGTGAAGCCCATCTCGGCCTGCGCCTCGCGGAGGATCAGGCGACCCAGCTCGTAAGGGTCCGTCACCCGGCCCATCTTGCGCGCGAGGGCCTCGCGAAATTCGATCAGGTCCCGCCGTGCGGTCAGCTCCGCCGCGATCCGCGCGTCCTCTTCCCGGGCCCTGGCTTCGAGCAACTGCTGAAGGGAGCGGGCCGAAATCGCCAGGTTATGTTGCGAGGACCCGGGTGTCGGGAGGTTCTCGGACATGGGTGCCTCCTGTGGGGGGCGAGGGGTGTGCGGGGTGAAGATATGTTACAGGAGACAGCGAATAATTTACAAGTCTTAACAATTAACCAGGCGTTGCCGGATCTTTACAAAAGAAAGGCGAGGGTCACCCCAGGTGACCCTCGCCTGATTGCAATCTCTCTAGACTGGATAGACGCCGTGCTTGCGGAGCGGCACCTCGACCTCTTTGCCCTCGTAGAGCGCGAACCGGTGGGTCAGTTCCTCGCGAAGGGCGTTGCCCGGGACCACCGCGTCGATCACGAGCTCGGCGGCCAGGCGGTAGATGTCGATGTCCGCTTGATACTCGCGGCGCTTTTCCTCGATGAACGCCTTCTGGGCGTCACCCTCGAGCTCGGCGATCTTGTTCGCAAACACGGCGTTGACCGCGGCCTCGGGCCCCATCACGGCGATCGAGGCCGTGGGCAGGGCGATCGTGCACTCGGGGTCGAAGGCCGGGCCGCTCATCGCATAGAGGCCGGCGCCGTAGGCCTTGCGGACAACCACACAAATCTTCGGCACGGTGGCGTCGGCCATGGCCGAAAGCATCTTCGCGCCGTGGCGGATGATGCCTTCCTTTTCGACTTTCGAGCCGATCATGAAGCCCGGCACGTCCGAGAGGAACAGCAACGGGATGTTGAAGGCGTCGCACAGCCAGATGAAGCGCGCGGCCTTGTCGGCCGAGTCGACGAACAGGACGCCGCCCTTCACCTTGGGCTGGTTGGCGACGATGCCGACCACGCGGCCATCGATGCGCCCGAGGCCGGTGATGAGCTCCTGGGCGAACAGCCGCTTGATCGGCAGGAAGCTGTCCTCGTCCACGATCTGGGTGATGACGTTCATCATGTCGAACGGCTGGTTCTGGTTGAGCGGCACGACCTCCTCGATCGACTTGCCGCCGGCCACGATGGGCTTCGCGTCGGCCGTCGGGGCTGGCTCCGTGCAGTTGATCGGGAAGTAGGAGAGGTAGCGCTTGGCGAGCGCGAGCGCCTCTTCCTCGGTCTTGCACAGGAAGTCGCCGCACCCGCTGGTCGTGCAGTGCATCCGCGCGCCGCCCATCTCCTCGAGCGTGACCTTCTCGCCGATGACCATCTCGGCCATGCGCGGCGAGCCCAGGTACATGCTGGCGTTGCCTTCGACCATGATGGTCACGTCGCAAAACGCCGGGATGTAGGCGCCGCCCGCGGCGGCGGGCCCGAAGAGCACGCAGATCTGCGGGACGACGCCGGACATCCGCACCTGGTTGAAGAAGATACGGCCGGCGCCGCGGCGGCCCGGGAACATCTCGACCTGGTCCGTGATGCGGGCGCCGGCCGAGTCGTCGAGGTAGAAGAGCGGCACGCGCAGCTTCTGCGCGGTCTCCTGGATGCGGATGATCTTCTCGACGGTGCGCTGGCCCCATGAACCCGCCTTCACGGTCGAGTCGTTCGCCATCACGGCCACCGTGCGCCCATCGACGGTGCCCAGGCCGCAGATCACGCCGTCCGCCGGCAGGTCCTTGGCGTTGCAGTTCGCGAACAGGCCGTCTTCTTTGAAGGAGCCCTCATCGACCAGCAGCGCGATGCGCTCACGGGCGAAGAGCTTGCCGGTCGCCTTGGCGCTCTCGTGGTACTTCGGCGCGCCGCCCTTCTGGATCTGCTCGATCCGGGCATGCAGGTCGTCGGTGGGAGACGGGGCGGTGTTCGCGGACATTTGATGGCGCTCCTGGGCGAGGTCGAGGCGGCGGCTGGTGCGGCTCCATCGCCGGCCTGGTCGCCTGGAACCGTGATTTTACGCTACCATGGCACCATGCAACAACCGCACTGGGTCTTCTGGGACGGCGACTGAGGGTTCTGACGACGAGTCGCCGCCTGGTGCAGGCGGCAGGATGTCGCGGAGCGGCTCGCCCTGGTTCCGTACCAGGAGGCGCCCCACCCGCCCATGACCGACGAGGTCTTCCGGGCCTGCCCCGACGCCGTGCACGTGCTCACGGCGGACGGCCGCGTGCTGCGCGCCGGGCGCGCGGTGCTCTTCTTGATGGGTGAGCTCGGCTACCGGCGCCTGGCGCGCGTCTTCGGCACCTGGCCCCTGAGCCTGGTCGTGGAGTGGGGCTACGACGTCGTGGCCCGGCACCGCCAGTTCTTCTCCCGTTTTATGTTCACCAAGGAGTGATACGGCCGCGCTAAACGATTGGTGCGCCGGGGTATGACGACCACGCGAAGCTCACGGGCGAGGTCGCCCGTCCAGGAGGTTTGACGTGGAAGCTACCGAACCGACCATGTGGGGGCGCCTCGTCGCCACCATGAAGGGCGAGGTCAATACCAAGACGCTCGAGGCCTACCGCCGCGCGGGCCATACCGTCTATGACCTGATCGTCTCGAGCGAGCGCCGCCGCGACGACGCGCGCCTCGAAGGCAAGACCCCCTGGAACGACGACCACGGGCACAAGATTCAGGCCCTCTGCACCTGGAACGCCTTCGTGCTGCAGACCCTGGGCGACACCTTCCTGGACGCGGACTACACCCATGATCCGCTCACCCGCGGCTACGTCCCGCCGATCACCGCCCGCCAGACGCAGTCGTTCTACAGCGCCGTCGAAGGCTGGCTGAGCCGCGCCCGCCAGGCGGAGTCGAACCCGAACTACAAGCTCGACATGCCGGTGCCCGCGAAGCTTCCCGAGTGGCAGGAGGAGGACCGCTGCCCCTACCCGCACCTGATCGCGATGGTGTCGGCGCTCGACACGATCCACACCCACGCCGGCGCCGCGCTCGCGGTCTTCGAGGGAACCGGCACGCCCACGGAGAAGGAGAAGCAGCTGCTCAAGCTGCGTCAGCTGATGGCCGAGGCGAAGTCGAAGAACGACTACGCGAAGGGCCTGATGGGGCCGAGCGTGAGCCAGGAGCTGCACGAAAACATCGAACGCACGGCGCAGGTGGCGATCGACTCTTTCTTCACCCTCGGCCAGATGCTCGCGATGCCCGAGCTGATCGATCAGGTGCAGGCCGGCTACACGGCCGGCGACGCCTCGCGCGGCGCCCCTTCTGGCGGCCTCAGCGTGAACGCGAAGCCGGGCGAGGGCTTCGACCCCTGGTGCATGACCGACCCCGCGCAGCGCCAGCGGCTCCGCAACGACCGCGAGGCCGTCCGCGCGCTCAACGACATGTGGCGCTACGATCCCGATCCCAAGAGCACCCTGGACATCCAGCGCCAGATCGACGGTGCCTTCGAGCGCGGCGACATCGACTACGCCACCAAGCCGAACGGTCAGCGCATCGGCCACTTCCAGTGCACGCCTTACGCGCCGATTTTCGTGGTGCGCCGCGCCCTTCGCGTCTTCGGTGAGCGCCTGGTCCCCGGCCAGGAGTTCACGATCGAGATTGCGGCGGACGGCGTGAACCTCGGCCGCCCCTTCGACCGCGAGGTCGTGGTCGGTCCCTTCGGTCCCGCGGCTGGCCTGGACTACTGCGACCCGAACAAGCTCCCGCCGGACGAAGACCACTAGGCCGGGATTCGACTCAACACGCCCCGCCTGGATCGCCAGGCGGGGCCTTTTACCGAGACCGGCGAGATGTCGGTCTACCGCGAGGACCTGACGGCCACCCACTTGCCCCGAAATGGAATTCGATCCATGCGCTACGTTGCGAGAGCTGTCGCGTAGCGCGCGAGTTCGTCTTTGTCCCAGGCGTGAAGAGCGTATCCCGCCAACAGCGCCGCGCTCGCCTCGCGCATGGCCCAGCGGACCTCTGCTACCGGAATCACCTTCACGTCGCTTGGGGCGCCGCCCTCGATCAGGCGCACCTCCACATCGGCGCCGCCAGCGTGGTGGAAGCGCGCCTCGTACGGACCATCCATGAAGCCGAGCCGCGCCGAGCCCGCGATCCGCGACTGGATCCCGAAGAGCTCGCGCAGGCCGTCGAGCAGCGCCGGATCCACGAAGTCGTTCCAGCCCGCGGCGGGGAATGCGACCCCCTCCACTTCGAGCCAGAAAGCCCCGGTGATGGCGCCCGAAGCCGTCCGTGCGAGGCTCTCGGGAAGGACGTGGATCGCGAAGGTCATGTGGAAATCTGTACCCCCTATACTCGCCTGGCCCCCTCTCCCCGTCCGATGAGGCGACCCGATGTCTGACCCCGAAAGCGAAATCCTGGCCGGAGCATCGTGCCGATCGCCACGCCCTGGCCATGCTCCGGGCCAGATAATGCGTGTTCTCTGGCCAATTGGTCAATGGGCGTCGTGGAGACGGAAGTGGCGCCAGCAGGCACGTTGATGCCGCTCGCGCCTCTGCATATCAGCTTGCCGGTCGACGGTTTGTAACGGGCGACGGCGTTATGTAAACACCTGAAGTGTGGAGGGCCTTTGGGCGGCCCTTGAGCACTGGTACGCTTTTGCGGCACGCCAGGCCGGGGGCGAGGGGGCCCGTGTAGCGAGCCTTGGGAGTCGGGGTGACCGCGATAGCGGTCAGGGCCCCCGACTCCCCGGCCGTCATCCGAAGGGGGACCCGAAAGAGGCACCCGGCGTGCCCCCTCACCCCCCTGCGGGGACCTCTCCCCCGCCGGGGAGAGGGTAAGGGTGCCGTGGGGCGACGTGGAAAGCCCCCGTCCGGGAGGACGGGGGCTGGGGGTTCGGGGAGGTTAGTCGGCCGCAGGCGTGGGCGTGGGCGTGGGGGCGGGCACGGGGGCGAGCTCGGCGGCGTATTCCACCTTCTCGCGCTTGCCGACCGCTTCCGGGTCGTCCGCGGCGGACTTCACCGACTGGTAGCCGTCCTTCGAGAGGGTCAGGAAGTAGTTGCCCGGCGTCAGGCTCTTCACTTCGAACTCGCCGTCCTCATCCGAGGTGGCCTTGAAAATGAAGCCGTCTTCGCTCTTGCACAGGACGTTCACGCCCGCGAGCGGCTTGTCGGTCACCGAATCGGTCACGGTGCCTGCGATCTTGCCCTTCGAGAACCAGTTGGTCAGGAAGCCCATGTCGGCCAGGCCCTTCACCGAGGTGACGGTGACGACGTTGTTCTTGTCGACGACGCCCTTGATCAACGCCTTCTTGTCGGCCCGCTCGTTGAGCTGGGTGGAGATGGCCGTGGTGCCGGCGATCAGGGTGTAGTTGTCCTTCTCCTTCTTGGAGAAGAAGCCGCCCTTCTTGCCCTCCATCATGAAGCCGGTTTCGGTCCGACGGACGAAGCCCGTCTTGTTGAAAGGCTTCTGGAGCTTCGAGTCGGCGGAGAACACGCTGTAGCCCTGCGACTCGGCGTCTTCGGTGAGCTCCTCGTCGGCCATGTTGTGGCGGCCGAGCATCCGGAGGGTCGAAACGAGCTCAGGCTGGCCTTCCACCGCGGCCTGGCCGCGGATGACGCCCACGGTGGGCGCCAGGCGGGCGGCGTTGTTGGCGATGATGCCGGCGGCGACAGGGACACGCTTCGTCGGCGCGGGGGCGGACGTCAGGCTGGCCTTCTGGGCGCCGCAACCGGCAACCAGGAACGAGCAGACGAGCGAAGCAGCGGCGATACGACGAAACATGGCGAACCTCCCAGTTCGAATCAATTCGGTTTAGCTGGGAGGATTATCGGGCTGTTAGCGGGGCGACCCGGTTCAAATGGGATGAAGCTATTGGAAAGGTTTAGTTAAGGTACGGCTGCTGAACGGCACTATTCGCCGGTGAACACCGGCTTGCGCTTCTCGCCGAAGGCGCGCAGCGCCTCGGTTCGGTCCTTGGTGGGGATGGTCACCTCGTAGGCCTTCGCCTCGATCGCGAGGCCGCTCTCGAGATCGACCTCCATCCCGCGGTTGATCGCGAACTTCGCCTGGGCGATCGCCACCGGCCCCGTGTTCTCGACGATCCGCAGCGCGAGGGCCTTCGCCCGATCGAGCAACTCGGCCGCGGGCACGACGTCCTCGACCAGCCCGATCGCGAGCGCCTCGGCCGCATCGACCCTGCGGCCCGTGAAGATCAGCTCCTTCGCCCGGCCCTTACCCACCAGGCGCGGCAGGCGCTGCGTGCCGCCAGCCCCCGGGATGATCGCGAGCGTGGCCTCCGTGAGGCCCATCGAGGCGTTGTCGGCGGCGATCCGAATGTCGCAGGCCAGCGCGAGCTCGGTGCCGCCGCCGAGCGCGAGGCCGTTCACCGCCGCGATCACCGGCTTGGGCAGGTGCTCGATCTCGCCCATCACCTCGCGGATGTTCTTGAGGAAGCGCCGCACCTGCGCGGGCGTCATGCCGGCGCGCTCCTTGAGGTCCGCGCCGGCACAGAAGGCCTTCTCACCCGCGCCCGTGACGATCACGGCGCGCACTTCGGTATCGCCCCACAGCTCGTCCACGGCCGCGCGCAGGGCGGCCAGCGTCGCCAGGTCGACCGCATTCATGCGGTCCGCACGGTTCAACGTGAGGATGGCGACGGCGCCCTCGCGGGCGACGAGCAGCGGCTCGGTGGCAGTGGTCATGAGGCGACTCTCCTTATCCGCCCCATGTTACCGGCCGGGCCGGCGTTACGCTAGAATCCGACGAGCGTGGCCGCCACGTGGCGCGGCTGCGCTTCCCAGGCGGGCGTCATCACGAAGCCGACGTTCGCCGCCGGGTACAGCCACACCTCGCCGCCCTCACGGCCCCAGGGCAGGACCTGCGGGGCTTTGCCGTATTTGCGCTCCACCCGGCCGGCGGGATCGAGCACGCGCACGAGCGAGCGGGTCTGGAAGCGCGCCGGCGACCAGGCCTGGATGTGGACCAGCACCTTGGGCGGCACGGGCGTGGGGGGGGGGGGCGCCGGCGGGGCCGTGGGTGCCTGCACGGCGTCGCTCGTGGCCATCGCCTCGGGGGCCGGCACGATCTCGATCGCCGTGCCGCCGGCTGCCGCGGTGGGTGCTGGCGTCGCCGGCGCGGCGGGCGACTGGATGGCGACGGGCGCCACGGGAAAGGGCGATGGCGAGGGCGGATCCACGAAGAGCAGGCGCAGGTTCATGCCGACGCGGGCGGCGGTGGGCTCGCGCCGCTCGTCCGGCGGGGCGTCGGAAGGGGCAGGCTCCGGCGAGAAGCCAGGCCTGGGGTAGGTCTCCTCGTAGTCCCACCAGGTGCCGGCCGCCGACTGGCGCACGTGCGTGGGCTCGCCCCACCGGCGGCGCACTGTCTCGGTGGTGGCACCCAGCGCGAGCTCGGCGAGGTAGTTCTCGCGCAGCCAGAGCACGTTCCGCCTGGCCGCGTGGTCGCTGGCGGACTTGAGCCGTTCGTACGGCACGGGATCTCGCCGCATGCGCTCCGCGATCCGGGCGGGCGCCTCGGGCGCCCCGCGGAACCACGAGCAACCGACGGTCAGGCCGACGAGGATCCCGATGGCCGCCAGGCGGCCGAGCGTCGCGTGGGTCATGAAAAGGGCGCCCCTTCTAGCGGCGATCGCCGCCCTGTGGCAAGAGCTGGCGCTCGGCGAGCTCCGCCTGGCGCTTCTCCGCGCGGCCGGCCAGGAAGGTGTACAGGAGCAAGAAGCCGACGCCCACATCGATGCAGATGTCCGCCACGTTGAAGATCGGGAAGATGTTCCGGCCGCCGTTCTGAAGATCGAACATGTCGACCACGTAGCCGAGTCGCGCGCGGTCCGCGAGGTTGCCCAGCGCGCCGCCCAGCAGGAAACCGAGGCCGATCATCTGCAGCCAGGTGCGCTCGTTCATGCGCACCGCGTAGATCACGATGCCGAGCGCGACGCTGGTCGCGATGCCGATCAGCAGCCAGGTCTGGCCCCAGAGCATGCTCCAGGCCGAGCCGAAGTTCTGCGTATAGGTGAGCGCGAAGTAATTCGGGACCAGCGGGATCGACGGATGGTGGAGCTGCATATTCGTCACCACCCAGTGCTTCAGCGCCTGGTCGCCTGCGAAGGCGGCGGCCGCGAACGCGAACATGCTGGCCAGTTTGCGGCCCTGGTGCTTGAAGGTGTCCAAAGGGGCTCCTTTACCCGCCGATCTCGGGTCGCTCGAGGTCATTCTACCACAGCGTGGGGCGCCCCTCCTGCCGCCATGCACGCGGGTACACGCCCTTGTTAATGACAACTTACTCGAATCTTAGGATTTCCTTAACCGTGTTTTCGGTTAAGTCGGCCATAACTCCTTCACCAGAGTTTAATGTCATCCAGCCGGCCCACCCGCCCGCCCCGATAGCTGAGGAGTCCGACCTTGTTCAAGAAGACCGCCGCGCTCGTCCTGTTCGCCAACGTCGCCCTCATCGCCACGGGTTGCGCCAAGACCGGCCTGCCTACCGCCTCGGCGCAGGCCAGGGCCGCGACCAAGATGCCCACCATCATGGCCGCCAACGGCAAGGAGTTCGCCCTCGGCTTCGACGACGCCCGCTACAAGCAGGTCGAGAAGAAGGTGAAGGTCCGCAAGCTGCCCCGCCAGAACATGCTGCCCACCCGGGTCGACCTCGCCGAGACCTGCTCGCCGGTCGCCAACCAGAGCAAGCTGGGCGCCTGCACGGCCTTCGCGGTCGGCAAGGGCTTCCGCGAGTTCCAGGTCAACAAGCGCGACGAGCGCAAGGTCGCGCTGTCGGCGATGTACCTCTACTACGAAGCCCGCGCGCTGTGGGGCAACACCAACGAGCCCACCGGCTCGACCATCACCGACAACATGTCGGTCCTCGAGGACAAGGGCATGGCGACGGACGCCACGATGCCTTACGACATCGCCAAGTACATGATCGCCCCGACCGCCGCGGCCCACACCGAGGCCAAGGAGTTCCGCTACCAAGGCGGCGTGCGCATCGGCTCGTTCGATGACGTCCAGGCCGCGCTGGCGAAGGGTGAGGGCGTCCTGTTCGCCTACGACGTGATGGAGAGCTTCCGCAAGATCGGCGCCGACGGCATGATGCCCGTACCCGCGTCCGGCGAGAAGCGCCTCGGCGGCCACGCGGTGTTCGCGGTCGGCTACGACAACCAGAAGCAGGTCGTGAAGGTCCGCAACTCGTGGGGCGGCGACTGGGGCGATCACGGCTACTTCTACATGCCGTACGCGGTGTTCAAGCAGACCGCCCGCGACGTGTGGACGGCCGGCACCGCCGCCCGCTAGGCTCAAGACCGACCGAATCGATGTTCCGGCCGGGCCCCCGCGAGGGGCCCGGCCCTGTTTTGTGGCCCCCGGTCGCCGGGTGCGCTGGTCGGCGCCTCAGGGAATATGGGACGCGGGATCCCGGCCTGCGGCAATGCTTTTCAACTCCTACGACTTCCTTTTCGGTTTCTTGCCCGTCACCCTGGCCGTATTCTTCGGCCTGGGGCGCCTGCGCGCGACCCGCCTGGCGATGGGCTGGCTGGTGCTCGCCTCGCTGGCGTTCTACGGCTATTGGAGCCTGGCCTACCTGCCGTTGTTGGTGGCCTCGATCGCCTTCAACTTCGGCTGGGGGCGCCTGATCGAGCGGCAGGCGGGCCGCCCGCCCGGCAAGGCGCTGTTGGCGGCCGGCGTCGTGGCCAACCTGGCCCTGCTCGGCTACTTCAAGTATGCGGACTTCTTCGTGGAGGCCGCCAACAAGGCGCTGCATGCCGGCTTGACCCTGCCTGGCGTCGTCCTGCCGCTCGGCATCTCGTTCTTCACCTTTACGCAGATCGCCTTCCTGGTCGATACTTACCGCGGCGTGGCGGTCCGCAACGATTTCCTGTCGTATGCGCTCTTCGTCACGTACTTTCCGCACCTCATCGCGGGCCCGATCCTGCACCACAAGGACGTCCTTCCGCAGTTCCACCGGCTGCGGCACTTCGTCTTCTCCCACCGCAACTTCGCCATAGGGCTCGCGTTCCTCGCCATAGGCTTGTTCAAGAAGGTCATGGTCGCCGACCACCTGGCGCCGTGGGTGGCGCCGGTCTTCAACCACGCGGCGACGGCCACTTTCCTCGAAGCCTGGACCGGCGCGCTCGCGTATGCGCTGCAGCTCTACTTCGATTTCTCCGGTTACTCCGATATGGCCATCGGCCTCGCGTTGATGCTGAACGTCCGGATCCCCTTCAACTTCGATTCGCCCTACCAGGCGACGTCGATCATCGATTTCTGGCGGCGCTGGCACATGTCGCTCTCGGCGTTCCTCCGGGACTATCTTTACATCGCGTTGGGCGGGAACCGCCTGGGCGAGATGCGCCGGTTCGTGAACCTGGGAGCCACGATGGTGCTGGGCGGCCTCTGGCATGGGGCCGGCTGGACCTTCGTGGCCTGGGGCGCGCTCCACGGCGCGTTCCTGATGGTGAACCACGGCTGGCGGAAGGTGGGCCAGCCGCTGCCTCGCTGGGCCGCGTGGCCCTTGACCTTCGGCGCGGTGGTCGTGGCATGGGTCTTCTTCAGGGCGCACAGCTTCTGGGAGGCGACCCAGCTCCTTCAGGCGATGGTCGGCCTGAAGGGCGTCGTGCTGCCTCTCGGCTGGCAGCCAGTCGCCGCCTGGGCCCCTGCGAGCATCCGCTTCGGCGCCCTGCCTTATTGGGCAGGCGGCGAGCCGGCGCTCCTCGCGATCGCCAGCTTGATCGCCTTCACGGCGTTCGCGCCGAACACCCAACAGGTCTTGCGCGATTTCCGGCCCTGGCCAGCGATGGGCCTGGTAGGTGGGCTCGCGACGGCGGTGGTGCTGCTCTCGATGAGCACCGTCTCCGAATTCCTGTACTTCCAGTTTTAGGCCGTGATGAACCGCTACCGCGCTTTCAACCGATGGTTCTTGCGCCCGCTCGGGGTGCTCTACGTGGGCCTGGTGTCCTTGTCCTTCGGCCTGGGCCTCGAGCCGCTCAGCGGTGACCTCACCCGTCTCGGTGGCTATTCCGAGCGCGAGTTCGGGTGGAACCGGCCGCAGGTGCGGTACGCCCAACACGGCACCGCATTCGGCGACGCGTACGATCGCTACTACGACGTGCTGGTGCTCGGCGACTCGTTCTCGACCGGCGGCGGCGACGGGTATTGGCAAGATCACCTTCATCGTCTGACCGGGCTGTCGATCCTCACGATCCCGCACGAGAAGGTCGGCTCCTTCGACAGCATGGCCGAAGCCCCTGGATTCCGTCGGAGCCCGCCGCGCGTCGTGATCGTCGAGTGCGTCGAGCGGGAGCTCGCGAGCGTATTTTCCAGGCCCGGCGACGCGGATGCCGCCGGACCCACCCCGCCTCGCGGGCGCCAGCCGTTGCGGATCACGCCCACCACGTTGCCGGTCGCCGCCGCGTCGCGGCCCGGGTGGTCATGGCCACTGCAGGTGGATTTCAACCTTACGCGCGATTTCGTGTACAAGGAGCTGCGCCGCCGGCATGGCCACGATGCCGAGAACCAGGTGGTTCGGATGGGGCTCACAAGACGCGACCTGTTCTCGAGCGCGCGTTCGGACGAACTGCTGGTCTTCCACCACGACCTCGGCAAGCGGGCCTGGCAGCCCGATCTGGCCCGCCGGATCCGGCGAGCGGCGCTGAAGGTCCAGGCGGCCTTCGAGGCGGATGGCCGCACGGCCTTCGTCCTGATGGTGGCGCCGGACAAGCTCACGGCCTACGACGACTTCCTTGCGGACCCGGCGATGCGCGGCGCCAGTAAGCTCGGCGCGATCACCGCCGGCGCGGGCCTCCACGGCCCCGACCTGGTCGGCCCGCTGCGGGCCGCTATCCGGTCCGGGCGCCAGGACGTCTACCTTCCCAACGACACGCACTGGGGCGCCGCGGGCCAGCACCTCGCGGGCGAGGCGGTGGTCGGGCACCTCCGTGACGCGCGGATCATCGAGTAAGGGCCGACAGGAATACGGAGGCCTGATAACTAATGTTATCTGGCCTGTTCGCCCCACGCCCTGCTGAGATCGGCGTCACATCTGTCATACGGCGAGACACGGATTCCATAACGCATGTAACGAGTTGTGTCGGCACCGGCGCGGCATCACCAACCCAAAGAAATGGGCCGGGAACCTTTTTGGTTCCCGGCCCATCTAAGTTATCAGAGAGAGATTGAAACTAGCGAACGGGGCTGTTTGCGACGATCAGACGAAGCTGTTTTTCGGCCTTCTTGAGCCGGCGGCAAACTTCCATCTGGCTGATGCCCAGGCGGCGCGACAGCTCGGCCTGCGTCAGGTCGTCGAAGTACCGCATCTGAAGCAGCTCACGCTGGTGGTCGGGCAGGTGCTTCATGGCCTCGGTCAGGACGAGGCGCTCGTCACGCTCGTTGGCGTGCGCATTGCTGGTCACGGGATCGGCCAGCGTGTTGAGCAGCGAGCGCTGCTCGTCGTCTTCGCCGTCGCCGGTCTCTTGATCCAGCCACATCACGGTGACGCGGCGATCGTAGACGCGGGCCTGATCGATCAGGTCGGTCGAAACGTTCAGGGCTTCGGCGAGCTCCTGGTTGGTGGCCTCGCGGCCAAGGCGGTGGCTCAGTTCCTGAGTGACCTGGCGCAACCGGTAGGAAAGCTCCTGGAGGGCGCGCGGGCCGCGAACGAGGGTCTGACGGTCACGGAGGTAGTGGCGGATGTGCCCCGTGATGAAGTGAACGGCGTATGTCTTGAACTCGGTATTGTGGCCGGTTTCGTAGCGGTTGATGGCCTCGAGCAGGCCGATCGAGCCGACCTGAATCAGGTCATCCACCGGATCGGTGCTCCGGCGGGCCAGGCCCCGGGCGATCTTGTGAACGAGCGGGAGATACTCATTCACGAGTCTCTCCTTCTCCTTCGGAGTCGCTCCGGCGTATACCTTGTTCATTCAGGTCTCCTTCGTGAACTGGGAGGTCGGTTTCGGACCAAGGGAATCGTATCGGATCGGCGTATTCACATCCAGTCAACTTTTGTGAAGGTGAAAAGCGAAGTGTAATGTTGCATTAAGCTTCGTCGAGGCCGGCGGCCGGGGCGCCTTGCGCTCATGCGCGTTTGCCGTCTTAACCAGCCGAGCGGAATTAGGACATAAGTACGGGAAAACCCTGATCTGGCGTCGTTTATGTTCGGATCTCGGACCGTTAAATTGGTTACCTCCAAGGGTACCGCCAGCGTTCTGTCTCGCTCCGGAGACCCGCGTGGCCGCCGCCGTCCGGCTTGCCTACCTGCTATGATGTATGGCGCCAGGCTTCTGGACGGATGCGGACCCCCGCAAGTTTTCCCGACGCCTGCACCCCAGCGATTGTTCCGTAACCCCCGGGAAATTTCGATCCCATCCGCGCCTGCCGAGCCAGTAAAGACGACCCGTGACCGCGGAAGACCCAGGAACGATCGATTACGAGCGGATCGCGGCCCACCTGGGCGGGGCCTGTGATCGCGCCGCGAGCGAGACCGAAGTCGCCGCGCGCATCGAGACGGCGGTCGCCGGGCTTTTGGCCGTCCACGGCGTCGACTATGCGCCGCGCCGAGAGGCGCGGGTGGTGGCGACGCGGCGGCGGATCGACTCGCAATTCGGCGCCGTGATCACGGAATACAAACAGCGGCTGACGAGCCCTGGCGCCTGGACCGAGGCGACCGAGCAGCTGGTCGGGTACCTGCGCGACGTGGCGCCCGTGGTCGCGGATCGGGACGCCCACGTGGGGGTGGTGACCGACGGGCGTCAGATCCGCTTCGTGGGCTTCGAGGGCGGCGAGCCCCGCGCCGAGCACCCGGGGCCGCTCGACGGCCCGCGGCTGAGGCGTTACGTCGAAACGCTCGTGGCGCTGGGGCGGCGCGGGCTCACCCAGGAACACCTGGTCGAAGATTTCGCCACCGAGCGGCCTGGCGCGGGCGGCCTGGGCGCCGGCCTCGCGGGCGCCTGCTGGGCGGCGCTGGGGGTCGCGACGCCCAAGACCGGTATGCTCCACACGGAATGGCGGAGGCTCTTCGCACGCTCGGTCGATCACCATGAGGCCCCTGCCGGCCACCTGGCCGCCTACCGTGAGGCCCTCGCGTTGCCGGGCGACGCGCTCGTCGACGCGGGCCGGGCGCTCTTCGCCCTGCAGACCGGCTACGCGATCGTCGTGAAGCTGGTGGCAGCCCATGTGCTCGGCGAGCTCCGCCTCGGCGGGGCAGCGCTGCGGTTCGACGTGCTCGCTGCCGCGCCGGACGGCGAGCTGCGCCGCTTCATGGCCGAGCTCGAGGATGGGCACCTGCTGCGCGCCTCCGGGCTCGAGAACCTGCTCGAGGGCGATTTCTTCGCCTGGTACGCCGATGCCGATCAATGGACGCCGGGGCTGGCGACGGCGGTGCGCGCGGCGATCGCCCGGCTCGCCGAGTACGAGGGACGCGCGCCGCTGCTGCGCGCGGGCGGCCTCGGCGACCTGTTCCGCCAGCTCTACCAGCGCACGATCCCGGCGAGCGTGCGCCATGACCTCGGCGAGTATTACACGCCGCGCTGGCTGGCGCAGGCCGTGCTCGCGGATCTGCCGGCGCCGGCGGGTTGGCGCGGGCTCGACCCGTGCTGCGGGTCCGGCACGTTCCTCGTCGAGCTGATCGCCGAAGTCCGGGCCGAGACGGCCGGGCTGCCCGCCGCCGAACGGCTGCGCCAGGTGCTCGACCGCGTATGCGGCATCGACCTGAACCCGCTCGCCGTGCTCACGGCCCGCGTGAACTACTTCCTCAGCATCGCCGGCTTGCTCGGCGAGTTGGGCGCCGAGTCTGGCCGCATCGAGATTCCGGTCTATCTCGGCGACGCGGCCTTCGCCCCCATTCCCTGTGACCTCGCCGGCGTGCCGGGCCTGGCCTACACGCTGCCCACCGCGATGGGGTCGCTCGACGTCGCCCTGCCGCTGGCGCTGGCCCGCACGGGAGCGGCCTTCGGCGCGGTGATGCGCGAGGTCGAGCGCGCGGTCGTGGCCGCTGACGCCGACGCGGCCTGCCGGGCGCTCCTGCGCGGGATCGGCGAGGACGCCACGAACGCGGCCGTGGTCGATGCGGTCCAGCACTTCGTCGACGCGCTCGTCGCGCTGGAGGCGCGCGGTTGGGATCGGGTCTGGGCACGCATCTTGAAGAATTTCCTGGCCACGGCGGCCCTCGATCCCTTCGAGCGCGTCGTCGGCAACCCGCCCTGGGTCGAATGGAAGGACCTGCCCGACGGCTATCGCGAGACGATCCGCGACCTGTGCCGTGCGCGCGGGCTCTTCTCTGACGACGGCTACGTGGGCGGCACGGATCTCAACGTTTGCGCGCTGATCGCGCACGCCGCGCTCGAGCGCTGGGTGGTGCCGGGCGGCCACCTCGGCTTCCTGATGCCCCACCAGATGCTGCAGGTGCGCTCCAGCCAGGGCCTGCGGCGCTGGCGGCTGCCCGACGGCACGCCGCTCGGCTTGCAGGCGCTGGCCGACTGGTCGGCGCTAAGACCCTTCGAGGCCGCCTGCAAGCCGGTGACCTACGTGGTGCAGCGCGGCGTGCCGGGGCCGGCGGCCGTGCCCGTCGCCGTCTGGCGCGCGAAGCCCGGCGCGGCTGCGCGCGAGCCGGGCGCCGCATGGCGCGACGTGGCACCCGGCCTCGTGCGGCACGACGAGGCGGCGCGGGCGGTGGACGGCGACGGCGGCCCTTACCTGATCGACGCACCGGAGGTCTTGCCGCGCCTGCTCGCGTTGCTGGGCCCGAGCGCCTACCGAGGTCGGCGCGCCACCGAGACCTCGCCCCACGGCGTCTTCTGGGTCCGCCCCGTCGCCGGGGCGCGGCCTGCAGGCGGGCTGCTGCTGGTGGAGAACGGCCTCAACCCGCGCGCCCGCGACGGCGTCGTCCAGACCCGCGCCCTGCTCGAGCCCGAACTGCTTTTTCCGTTGCTGCGCGGCGCGGATGTGACGCCGTTCCGGGCGGTGCCCGGCGACGCGCTGGTGGTGTTGCCGCACGACGTGGAGACGGGCGCGAAGCCCCTGCCGCCCGAGCGGATGCCGGCCGCGACGCTCGACTACCTGCGGCGCTACCGCGACCTGCTCGAGCGGCGTGGCTCCTACAAGGAATATCGCGCCGGCCAGCCCTTCTACGGCCTCTGGCGGGTCGGGCCCTACACATTTGCGCCCTGGAAGGTGGTCTGGCCGGAGCTCGGCGAGCTGCGTGCGGCCGTGATCGGCATGGCCGAGACGCCTTGGGGCGAGACGAAGCTCGTCATCCCCGAGGGGAAGGTGAACCTCGTCCCGTGCGCCGAAGAGGCCGAGGCCCACTACCTGTGCGCACTGCTCAACGCGCCGGACGTGCGCCGCGCCTATGCGCGCATGTCCAGCCAGATCGGCAGGCCCTCGCGGCTGCCCTTCGCGATCGCCGCCTTCGATCCCCAGCGCTGGACCCATCGGGCCCTCGCGGCGGTCTCCCGCGACGCGCACGCGGGCCTACTGGATGGCGATCGCCGGGAACGCCTGCTAACTCGGCTCGTGGCGCGGGCTCTGGGCGCAGGTGCGTTGCGGAATCTCAACCTGGCGCGCGAACCGATCCGCCACCCCAGCTCGCCATGATGATGGCGGTCACGTGGGAATGCCGCCTCGCATCGGTCCGAGCGGATCGAAGGGCGGGCGCCCCGGTTGGAGGTTCAGATCGATGCGACCCGTGCGAGAGGGATATCTACGCCTGAAGCGGCGCGAAGAGGGGCAATCCTTGGTCGAGACGTCGCTGATCCTGGCATGCGTTTCCGTGGTGGCGATCGGGGGACTCTCCCAGGTCGGCACCAACATGCTCGACACCCTGCAATCGGCCGTCGACGCGGTTGCGGCGTCGTTGTAGGCCCGGGCTTATGGCTTGCCGATGAAAATCGCGAGGTCGTCCACCACGCCGAGGTCCAGCAGCCGCACCTTGAAGGCCGGGATGTAACCCGGCGCGCGGACGGTCACGCGGTACTCGCCGGGGGGCAGCCCTTCCGCCGCATACCAGCCGTGCTGGTTGGCCTGGCCGTGGATGTTGGGCAACAGGTCGTCGCTGGTCGGCTCGAGCTCGACCCGTGCCCCCCCGAGCGGCTTGTTGGTGCCGACGTCGATGATGCGGTACACGCACGCCGCGCTCACCTTGCCGGCCTTGACCGGCGGTGGCGGTGTGCCGTCGCCGAACACCGCGGGCCCACCTGCGCCTGCGGCCGTGTCTGCGGCGACGTCGTCGCTCGGGAACGGCGCGACATCCGCCTCGGCCGCCGGCACCACCGAAGCGAGCGCGTCGAGCGGCGGGATCGGATCTGAGCCGGCGGTCGTCCAGGACGGCGCCGCGGGCCCGCGCGCCTCGGCCAGATCGGCGCGGGCGGCGGGTTCGGCCATCGGCAGCGGCCCCGTCCGTGCCCGTGGCTGGCGGCCTGGGTCGGCAGGCGGGCGGACCTGGCCGCCCTGGTCGGCAGGCGATCGTGGAGCCTGACGCGCCTGACCCGCGGCCAGGGTGGCGTCGAGCTTGCCCGAGCCTGGCCGGGGCGGCGCAGGCAGGCGCGAGGGCAGCTTGCCGGTGGGCGTGCGGGGCGTGGGCGTCGCCGGGCCGCTCGGCGGGGCGCTGCCCGCCAGATCATCGACGCTGGGCGGCCGTACGGCCGGCGGCGCAACCGCGCGGCGCGCCGCTTCGACGGCGGCACTCCGGGCTTCGCTGACCGGCGCGATCTCGATGTCCGGCCGGGTCGGCGCCGTCAACATCCCGCCGTCGTCCATGGGAGTCGCCACGCGCTCCGACGGCGTGCGGGGGCCCGCTGCAGGCCGCAGGAACTTGGCGAGACCGGGCGCGTCGAGCGCCTGGGCCTCCCGGTCGAGGCGCTCCTTTTCATCTCGTTCGCGCTGGGCCTGGCGGTCCCGCAGCGCCTGCTGGGCGAGCAGCGTGCTGTTCAGCGCGGCGGTGGGGTCGAAGTTCTCGTCGACCCGCCGACCAATCGGCGTGCCACCGGGTGCCGCAGCCGGTGGCGGCGCGTCCACGGGCGGCGGCGGGACTTTCACGTTGCCGAGCGGTCCGGTGCCCCCGCGGGCGGGCAGCTGCGGGCCGGTGCCGCCGGGCTTGCGCCCGAGCGGCCCGGTGGCCGGCCGCGCGGCGGAGCCGGGGCTCGTGCCGCCCCGCCGGGTGAGCTCTTCGCGCTTGCGCTTGAGCTCCTCGAGCTTGGCGATGCGATCCTCTTCCTCGCGTTCCCAGGGCAGCGACTCCGAGAACAGGTTGTCGATCACCGAGCGGGCCTTTCGGCCCGAGAAGCTGTCCGTGTCGAGGTGGCCCTGTTCCTCGTCGGCCTCTTCGGCCGAGGCTTCGGGCTCGTCCTTCTCTTCCTTCTTCTTCTCGTCCTTGTCCTTGCCGCCCCGGTTTCCACGCTGGTTGTACTGGTTGCGCAAGCCTTCGGGGCCGGCATTGCCGGCGTTTGGCATGGGCGAATTGTTCGATCGGAGCGGGTTGATTTCCGACGTCAAGGAAGGGCCTCCGGGGGCTGAAACCCCTTATTCACCTATTCCTCAAATGGGGCCGTTTGACACGACATGACACGTTCCGGATCCCGGTCTCCCGGGCGAATTTCTCGAGGGGGGATCGACCAGGCGATCGGTGTGGTGTATAGTATTTTCGAACGAACGTTCGCCTGGGGCGAAGTGCCCCGCAACACGTGAGGAGGAAGTGTCATGGCCACGCCGGATGACCGCAAGGAATCAGCGAAGCTGGATCGCCCCCTGGTCGAGTCCTGCTACCTCGAACGCCTGGGCGAAGGCGCGATGAACGTCGTTGCCGGCGGCCGACGCTATGAGCTCCGGGTCGGCCCGGACGGCGTCAGCCTGATGGCCGGCGGCGAGGTCCTCGGCCGCTCGGGCTGGGAGGCGCTGGCCGGGTTCCTGGGGCACCAGCAGCGTCGGCTCGACTCGCTGATCGGCGATCGCCCCGTCGCGCGCGCGCTGCAGGAACACCCGGAGTTCGCGACCGCGATCCTGCCGCATCTCTACGTCAATGCCTACGAGGGCGATCGGCTGGTTCGCGGCGGCACCCGCCGCCGCATCGAGGCGCGCGTGCCCACGCTCGCCGAGGCCGAGCGGCTGATGCGCGTGGAGGTGGCCTGCGCCAACCCCGAATGCCTGCACACGGTCCGTCCGTTCCGACCCCGCGCCAAGGGCAACCCCACGCGGCTCTTCGTGGGCTTCACCTGCCCGATCGAGGAGTCGATCGCTTGCGCCCGCACCCGGGGCGCGAAGGAAGCGATGGAAGCCGTCGTGAGTCGCGTCGAAACGGCCGGCCAGTTCTCGGCCAACGACATCCAGCGCCGCTGAGCGGATACCGGAAAGACACGACCGCCCGGAAGTCGAGGCTTCCGGGCGGTTTCAACTTCAGGCCTGCTCGCTTGACGCCGCGACGAAAAACGGGGAACCTGATCGACCGGATGGTCGTCCTTGGCGTACGACCATCGAATCCCAACCGCATGGACCCAATCATTGAGGAGAACACCTTGAAGAAGCTCACGCCCGTCCTCGTCGCCGGCGCCCTCGCCGCGAGCATGCTCGCAGCCTGCTCGCCAGCGGTCCTCCAGGCCGCGCTTCAGGCGGCGAAGGCCGAAGGCCAGGGCGGCTCCCCGGCGCCCGGTGCCAGCCCGGTCACAGGCGCCACCACCGCGCCGACGGCGGCCGCGTCGGCTGGCGTGGGCGTGGGCGCCTCGACCGCCCCCGGCGCGAGCGCCGAAGTGGCGGCGGCCGTGAAGGCCTACATGGCCGCGGTCGACGCCGCCTCCGCCCAGGAACCCGAGAAGGTCGCGCGCCTCTTCGTCACCGGCCTCGTCACCTACGACCTGGACAAGAAGCTTGGCCGCGCGATGATGGGCTACGCGCTGCGTTCGGGCCTGGTCCAGCAGACCGCGTCCTCGCCCACCGGCGTCGAGCCGCAGGTGGTGGACGAGATCTACTTCCGCACGCTCGATCGGAACACGAAGCTCGGCTCGTACTACCTCGACGCGGCCGCGTCGGCCGCGTTGCCGTGGGACCAGATGGCGGCCAAGGTGGCCATCGACAAGGAGTACAAGGCGATTGATCAGGGCCTGAGCGAGGACGGCAAGATGTGGACTTTCTACATCAAGGTCACCGGCGCGCCCACCGAGGTCCGCTCGCGGCCGGTGCGCCTGCAGCAGGACGGCGATCGGGGCTGGCGGATCAGCAACTACAGCAGCCTGATGGTCCAGCCGTAAGCATCCTCCTCGCCCTGAGGCGAGGACAGGAATGAAACGCGAGGGGCGGGGAGAATCAGGCGAGTTGTTCGCCGGTTCCCCGCCCCTTCTGGCGAGGTTATGTGACGCACCGCTCGGCGGGCCGGACGAACGTTCGCCCACGGACGGTCCGGCCTCCAGGCACCCGCGTCGAGGCACCCCGTTATCCGGAGTCCGCCACCTGCTCAGGTTGCCTACCCTCCCGTTATCTGGCGTCCATCCACCGATGCCCGCCGATTCCTTCCCGTTATCTGGATCGTGTCGTCCGCAAACCCGCATTCTGCCGTAAAGTGCTCCCGCCAGGTCAGATAAGAGTGATTATATGGAACTCGGCCCCTCACGCCTTTGGGTAGGATACCGACGGTCCATGGAAGCGAGGGATGCATGTCATTACGCCGACGGTTGATCCCCATCTCGTTGGCGGTGGCCTTCCTGCTGGTCGAGGCCTGTCAGACCCCACCCCGCGCGCAGGTCCCGGCCAACGGCGCCAGCAAGCGGCCCACGGCGGCGACGTCGCGCGGGCCGGCGGCGGCCTCCACGGTGCCGACCGGCGTTTCGTCGCCGTCGCGGGCGGTGGGTACGCGCTTCGTCGTGCCGTCCAGGCTGCTGGCGTCGCCCGGCGGCGTCGCCTTCAAGGGCCGGCTCACGCTCGACGCCACGTACCTGGTCGCCGCCGGCGCCGGCAACGCGATGAACGTGAAGGGCGCGGCGATCGTCGCGGTGGACGGCGGCACGCTGATTTCGGATGGCGGCGGCACGCTAATTTCTGACGGCGGGGGTACGCTCATCAGCGACGGAGGTGGAACGCTGATTTCCGACGGCGGCGGCACGTTGATCGCCAACGCCCGCAACCAGGTCGTCGCGACCGGTGCCGGCAACCTCGTCGCGTCGGCGGACGCCCGGCTGATCGGCGCGGACGGCGCGACGCTGATCGGCGCCGACGGCGGCTCGCTCGCGGGCGGCCGCCCGGCCGGCTACGCGCTGGCCCAGGCGACCGGCGGTACGGGCCCACGCGGCGCCGGCGACGGCAAGCCGGTGGCCGGCGCGTTGATCGGCGCGTTCGACCTCCGGAACGGCGCCGCGGTGCCGATCGGCCGCGACGCCAAGGGCGCGCCGGTGTACCTGGCCTACACGAACGCGCGCGGCGAGTACGAGGTCTACCTCCCGCCGGGGATGGAGGGCAACGTGTTGCTCGCCTCAAGCGTGCCCGGCAAGGTCGACGGTCGCCTGACGGCACGCGCCTTCGGCAACCAGGCGAAGGTGGGGCCGGTGGAGCTATCCGAGCTCCAGTCGGGCGTCGTGGATTACCTGCGCGAGCTCCTGGCGGCGCGCCTCGAGGCGACGCTGATGGACGAGGGCCGGGCGTTCTTTCCGAAGACCTTCCCGGAGGCGCTCTACGCCAGCATGCTCGAGGTCGCCGACGCGATCCACGCCGACGGCCAACGCCTGGCGTTCGGCTCGCTCGGCCCGGCGGCGCGGCACCGCGTGGCCCAGCGCGTGGCGGACGCCCTGATCGCCCGCGCCGACGTCTTCGGCGCCCATGTGTTGCCGTTCCTCCCCGAGCCTGTGACCGTCTCGACCGAGAAGCCGGCGATCGAGGGCCTGCTCGGGTCGCTCGGCAAGGTGCTGGACGCCTCAGCCCGGCTGCTCAACAGCAAGGGGCCCGTAGGGTTCGAGGGCTACGGGTTCTTCGGCCTCGCCACCCAGGTGCACCCGAAGGGCGAGGGCCTCGCCATCCAGAAGCCCAGCGACCTGCTGGACTTGCTCAACGAGGCCTTCCAGGCCGTCCCGCACGAGGACTATATCGACGTGAGCGCGTCGGCCGTGGTCGACCTGTGCGTCCCGGCGGTGGAGAAGGACAACATCAAGGTCACCATCTACTCGCTCTACTTCGCCGCGGTCAACGCGCTCTTCAGCGTCGGCGGGCTGGACGCCGCGAAGACGGCGCTGGCAGAGGCGATGGCGGCCGAGCGCGCCGCGACCCGCCCGGAGCCGGCCCCGCTCGGCGTGCCCCTGGTCCCGCCGTCCGCGCCGGCGGTCACGGTGGCGACGCTCGCTGGCTCCGGTGCCGCGGGCCACCTCGACGACGTGGCGGGGAAGGCGGCGTTCGATCGGCCGGTTGGGCTCGTGATGGGCGAGAACGGCATGTTGTACGTCTCGGAGCAAGGCGCCAAGCCCTACATCCGCCGCGTCGACCGCGACGGGCGCGTCGCCACGTTGGCGCTCGGCGACGCGAGCCCCCTGCGGAAGCCCGCCGGCCTGGCGCTCGGACCGGACGGCAAGCTGTACGTCGCCGATAGCGCGGCGCACGCGATCTTCGCGATCCGCGATCCGGGTGGCGCGGCGCCCGAGATCATGACGATCGCCGGCACGCCGGGTGAGGCCGGCCCGGCGTCGGACACCGACGGCGCGGCCGCGCGCTTCGACGCCCCCGAGGGGCTCGCGTTCGGCCCCGACGGGGCTCTGTACGTGGCCGATCGCGGCAACCAGGTCGTTCGCCGGATCGCGCTGGAACCGGCGCGCGCGCAGGTGACCACCTGGGCCGGCCAGAACGACGTGGCGGGCTACCGGGACGACTTCGGCACGGCGGCGAAGCTGAACGAGCCGTACGGGCTCGCCTTCGTCGCCGGCGGCCCGCTGATCGTCAGCGAGCACGCGGGCGGCCTCGTGCGGCGCGTGCGTCTCGACGATTGTCGGGCGGAGGGTGCCGGCAAGGCCGGCGGCGTGACCGTCCTCGCCGGCCTCGCGTCGCGCCTGCCGAACGGAACCCTGAAGCCCGTGGACTGGCCCGAGGCGCGCGCGCAGGTGAGCCGCGGCGAGCGGCCGGCCGGCGTGGCCGCGGGCCCCGACGGCAGCGTGTTCGTGGCCGACGCCCAGGCGAACGTGGTGCGCTGGTTCCACCCGTCACTTCGCTGGACGCGGGTGCTCGCCGGCCAGCCGGCGACCGGCGCGGGGTTCGCGGATGGCGGGGGCGGTCTGGCCGGCCCGGCCCGCTTCGCCGCGCCGGCAGGCTTGGCGGTCGACCCCGGCGCGCCGCCGCGGACGCTCTACGTGGCCGATACCGGCAACCACCGCATCCGGAAGATCGTGGTGAATTGACCTTGGGCGCCTACGGCAGCGGCGCCAGCACCTTGAGCGCGCCGGCGTAGCGGTCGGTGAAGAAGAGGCGGTTCGGCGCCGAGGCCGCGCCGGGCTCCATGGTCATGCCGCCGATGGGGTAGTCCCGCGGCGTGCCGTCGGCCTTGAGGGCCGGCTTGAGGCTCACGGCGTGCCCGAACTCCGGCGCGCTGGCCGTGCCGCCGCCCAGCACGGTGGTAACCATGCGGCCCGGCGTGATCCTGCGGATGGCGAGCCGGTCGTTCTCGGCGACGTAGAGGCTGCCGTCCGGCCCGAGGGCGAGCCGCATCGGCAGGCTGAACCGCGCCGCGGGGCCCCAGCCGTCGGCGCTGCCGCTGGCTTCCACGTCCGGCCCGGCCCAGGTCGTCACGAAGCGGGAGGTGCCCGCCGCCGCGGGCTCGATGCGCCGGATGCGGTTGAGGTAGGCGCCGCCGCTGAGCGGCGGATCCTGCGCCCACTCGGCCACGAAGATCGCCGAGCCGTCGGGCGTCACGGCGAGGTCGCGCGGCGAGTTCAGGCGCGCCGTGGCCTGGGAGCCGTTGGCGTTGCCGGGCTGGCCGCGCATGCCCGCCAGGACGGTCTCGGTGTAGCCGCCCGCGGCGTCGGGCGTCAGCTTCACCACGCAGTGGCCGAGGCGCTCGACGAAGTAGAGGTTGCCCGCCGCGTCGCGCTGGAACCCGAAGCCCTCCTGGACCATCGGGAGGTTCGCCGCGGGTGGGTTCACGGCGAACGACAGGGCCGGGCCGGGCCCGGTGAGGGTGGCGACCATGCCGCCGGCGACGCGGCGGATGCGGGTCGTGGCCTGGCTCCAGTCGTCCTGGACCAGCACGCCGCCGGCGGGGTCGACCACGACGCCCCGCAGGTTGCTGAACGTCGCGCTGCCCGCCGGACCGTCGTTGCCCGTGGACGCGCCGTTCGGATCGCCCGCCAGCGTGGTGACGACGCCGGCGCTGGGGTCGTACCGGCGGAGCGTGGGCTTCAGGGTGCCCCCCATGAAGTCCTCGTCGCAAACGACGATCGCGCCGGAACCCTCGCGCACGATGGCCTGCGGCGCCCGGAAGGAGGCCATGCCGAGGGCGGCGCCGTCGGTCATCGTGCCCGCGCCGGTGCCCGCCGCCGGGCCCACCGAGGGAATGCAGGCCAGCACCTTGCGGGGCTTGCCGGCGAGCCACGTCCTGACGTAGGTCGCGACCGCGGGGACGTAGTGGGTCACCACGTAGCCGGCGTCGGCCTGGTCCATCTCCTGGCGGAAGTAGGCCACGTCGTCGTCGAAGAGATCCTTGCGGATCGCGAGGATGCCGTCCGGGTTCCGGCCGATCTCGTCGAGCAGGAGGCAGGCGACGGCGGTGGTGGCCGCGTCGATCTTCTCGGTGTACTCGAACTTGCCGGGCGCCTTCGCGAGCGTGTAGAGGCGGTTGTTGCCGGCGACCACCTGCAAGAACATGCCGTTGAGCGAGTAGGGCGTCGTCGCGAACGGCAGCTGGTACATGCTCGAGCCGTCCGTCGCCACGAACCGGGTGTACGGCTGGCCCAGGCCGTTGATCGCGCGCACTTGCGCGCCGGACCAGGGGTAGTCCTGGTAGGCCAGGAGGCGGTACTTCGCCGCGTCGCCCTGCGAGAACGGCACCCTGAGCTCGCCCGTGAGCGCGCCCACGCGGTTGTCGCTGACGAGGGTGCCGCCGCCGTCGGAAATCAACGTGCCGCCGCCGTCCGAGATGAGCGTGCCCCCGCCGTCGCTGATGAGCGTGCCGCCGCCATCCGAGATCAGCGTGCCACCCCCATCCGAGATGAGCGTGCCGCCGCCATCCGAGATGAGCGTGCCCCCCCCGTCCGAGATCAGCCCGGGCCGGCCGACGGGGAGGCCGTTGCCGCCGGTCGTGATCACCCATCCGCTGCCGATCGACAGCTCACGTGGGGGCGTGAGCGATGGCGTTCCGCCGCCCGTGCTCGTGCCGCCCGGCGTGGCGCCACCCGGGTCGCCGGCGGGCCCGCCGGGGTTGGTGCCGCCCGGTCCGCCGGTGAACTCTTCGAAGGGGAAGTCGCCCGAGGCGGCGCTCTGCACCGTCACCTCGAGCCGCGTGCCGAGCAGGCTCACCCCATCGATTTCGATGCGCGCAAGGCCGTCTGTGACCTCGCCGTCGCCGATCGCCACGCGGTACTCCAGCGTGTGATCGGCGGCGAGCCGCAGGCCGAAGGTCTCGTCGAGCACCCGCCGCCAGGCCGGATCGTTCAGGCGGTCGATCGCCTCGAACGTCTGGAGGATGCGGCGGGCGGCCTGTGCCTCCTCCGGGGAGCCTTCCGCGACGTAGCGATCGAGCGCGATCGCCTGGCGGAGCAGGCCTGCCTGGATCGGCCCGCTGAACGTGAGCTTGATGCCGAGGCCGCCGACGGGCGGCGGGCAGGGCAGCGGCTGATCGCAGCCCTGCCGCGTGCCGGCCGGGTCGACCGCGTCGAGGAAGCTGTCGCGTTCGATCGCGGGGTCCTGCGCGCTGCCCGGCGGGCTCGGGATGTAGGTGCTGATGGCCACGTCCGTCGACGGGCCCTTGAGGACGCCGGTTGGGATCGTCACGCTGACCGCGCCGCCGTGGGCCGACACGGTGCCGCCGACCGGCAGCAGATCCTGGGTCACCTGGGCCGGGCCCACCGGGACGAGCACCACCTCGCCGCCCTGGTCCAGGCCGACGCGCGTGGGCAGGTAGCCCGGGACCAGCAGGATCAAGCCGCCCGAGGCCCTGGCGTCCTTGAGGACCGCGGCCGGCACGTCCAGCTTGCCGTCCTTGACCCTGTAAATCTTGCCGCGGACCAGCACGCCGACGTCGCCGAGCGTCTTGCCGTCACGCGTGCGGATGGAAAAGACCTTGCCGTTGAGCTTCACCGTGGCGCTCTTGCCGCCGCGGTCCTCCGAGAAGCGCCCCTCGTCGTCGCGCGGCGAGGTGGGCGCGCCCTGACACCCCGCGGCGAGCGCGAGGGCGCACAGCGACGTGATCAACTGGCGCGTGGGCTTCATGGGCATCGG
The DNA here is from genome assembly GCA_036675505.1 of Candidatus Sericytochromatia bacterium. GTDB lineage: Bacteria > Cyanobacteriota > Sericytochromatia > S15B-MN24 > JAQBPE01 > JAKFEW01. Next base: position 41,353 of record JAKFEW010000053.1, on the reverse strand, counting down.
ACCTCGGACATCTTTCTACTTGTACCCCCGCCCCGCAATGGGACCCGACGCACCCTCGCACAGGGGTATAAAACAAAACGTCGGAGGAGTTCGCCATGACCAGGCCCAAGGGGATCGTTCCGCTTCGCCCGCGCGTGATCGCGCCGCCCGGCCCGGATCCCGTCACCATTTTGGGCTCGTTCGGCGCTGTGATGTTCGCCGGCCTGCTCGGTGGTCCGCTGTGGGCCGGCTTCACCTTCTGCGCGGGCTCCGTCTTCTGCTATGCGCACTGGCAGCAGGCCCGCCAGCTGGAATTCCACCGCCAGCACCAGGAGTCGATGGCGCACTTCCTGCATGGCCAGACCACGCCCGAGGACCTCGCGCGCCTCAAGGGCGAGGCCGACGTCGCGGACAAGGAGCTCTACGCCTTCCTCGACACGATCAAGGCGACCTACACCGGCGAGTCCGTGCGCGGCAGCGGCCGCCTGCCCGGCGACGAGCAGCTCGAAGCCGTTTCGCCGGGCATCTCGCTGCAGCTCGCCCATGATCTCGGCTTCTGGTACGCCAAGCTGGTTTTCGCTGGCGACACAGGCCGCAAGTTCCTGAACGGCGAATTCACCCAGTGGCGCGCCCGTGGCCGCACGCCGGCCGAGGCCGTCGAGAACGTGATCAAGAAGTGCGGCGCCGCGCGCCAGCAGCGGATGATCCAGGAGTACGCCACGAAGATGGTGCGCGAGACGGAGTAGGCCGAGTGATCGCGCAACGCTATCGCCGCCTCGCCACGCTCGGCGAGGGTGCCATGGGCCGGGTGGAGCTCGTCGAGGACTCCGTCACCGGGAAGCGCGTGGCGCTCAAGCTGATCGGCGGCCCGGGCGTCGACGTGCAGGCCGACAAGACCCTGCTCCAGTTCAAGCAGGAGTTCCGGCTGATGACGCGGCTGCGCCATCCCAACTGCTGCGAGGTCTACGACTACGGCGTCGACGAAGGCGGCGCGCCCTACTTCACGATGGAGGTCGTGCCGGGCCAGGGGCTCGACGAGATGCTGCCGTTGCCGCCCGAGCGGTTCACCGAGGTGTTCGCCCAGCTCCTGCGAGCGCTCGGGTACGTCCACCGGCTGGGGTTCGTCCACCTCGACCTCAAGAGCGCCAACGTGCGCGTGATGCCGGATGGCACGGTCAAGCTGATGGACTACGGCCTCATGGAAGTCGCGGGCCAGGGCGGCCTGCCGATCCGGGGCACGTTGCCGTACATCGCGCCCGAGGTGATCCGCCGGGCGCCGCTGGACGGGCGCGCTGACCTCTATTCCGCCGGCGTGCTGGCCTTCGAGCTCCTGACCGGCCGCTACCCGTTCGAGCGACCGACGGCCGGCGAGGTGTTGCGGGCCCACCTGAACGACTCCCCGCCCGTGCCTTCGGCGATCGCCCCCGCCGTGCCGCCCGAGCTCGATCGGCTGGTTCGGCGGCTGCTCGCCAAGGAGCCGACCGACCGGCCCGCGACCGCCGACGACGTCCTGGCCGACCTGGGCGTCGAGCCGCCGCCGGGGCTGGGCGGGACCCTGCTCGTGTCGCCGATCGTGGGGCGCGACGGCGTCGTCGCTGGGCTGCAGACAGGCGTCGCGCGCGTCCGCGACGGCCACGGGCACGAGGAAGTCTGGTTGTGGGGCCCGCCGGGCGTGGGCAAGAGCCGCCTGCTCGACGAGGTTCGCTGCCACGCGCAGCTCGAGAACATCCCCTTCGTGCGGGTGGCGAGCCACGAGGTCGGGGGCGCGCCGTATGCCACCTTGACCTCCGTGCTGCGATCGCTGATGCCCGGCTTCCGGGCAGGCGCGGCCAGCGCGCTGGCGGACCAGGCCGCGGTCCTCGCCGTCCTGCTGCCCGAGCTCGGCGCGGTGCCGGCACCGCCGCTCGACACCCCGCGCGCCGAGGCGCTGCGGCTACAGGCCGCGGTCACGGGGCTGCTCGGGGCGTACGCGGCCGCGCAGCCGTTCGTGCTGGTGATCGAAGACTGGCGCGGCGTCGACGCGCCCTCGCGCGAGGTCCTCGCCTACGTCCGACGCAACGCCGCGAAGTCGCCCTTCATGTTGATCGCGAGCACCCGCCGCGGCCGGGGCGCGGATGGCGGGCCCGACGAGATGCCCGAGCGGCCGCTCGAGGGGCTGGCCGACGCGGACCTCGCGCGGATGCTGGCCGGCATGCTGGGCGAAAGCACGATCGCACCGGGCTTCGTCGCCCGCGTCGCGGAGCTGACCGGCGGGGTGCCGCGCGAGGTCGAGCAGCTACTCGACCACCTCGTGAAGGCCGGACGCCTCACCCGCACGAACCGGCGCTGGAGCACCGACGTGCCGATCGACGCGAACGACCTGCCGAGCGGGTCCGTGGCGCGATGGGCCCGCCTGCTGGCCGAGCTGCCCCCGGAGGCCGGCGCGGTGCTGATGGCGCTCACGGCGATCGGCCGGCCGATCGGCCTGGAGTTCCTGCAGGCGGTCACGTCGATCGCCGATGAAACCCTGTTCGAGGCGTTGGAGGCCCTCCTGCGGCGGCGCCTGATCCAACGCGATGGTCAGGGCGCCTACGGCTTCGTGCGCCGCGAGGACCCGGAGGCGCTGGCGGGGATCATCACGCCGGAGGAGTGCCGGCACGCCCATGGTCGCGCGGCGGCGACGCTCGAAGGGCGCCTGGCCGGGCAGCTGCTCGCCGATGCGCCGCTCGAGCTCGTCAGCCTGCTGGCGTTCCACGGCCTCGAGGCCGGACTCGGGGTGCGCGCGCTGCCCTGGGCGTTGGAGGCCGGCCGCCGGGCGCTGGCGCTCTACGCGCTCGCCGACGCGGGCCGCTACTTGAAGGGCGCGGCCGCCGTCCTCGAGGGCTTGCCGCCCGAGGCGGCGGCGCCGGCGCGCTTCGAATGCGCGCGCTTGCTCGCGGACGTCGAGCGGCACGCCGGCCGCGCCGCGGATGCGGAGCCACTCTACGGCAAGGCGATCGCCCTCGCCGAGTCCGCGGGTGACCGACAGGCGCTCGGCGGCCTGTTCACCTCCTTGGCCAACGTCTACCAGATCCTCGGCCGCTACGACGAGGCGATCGCCGCCGCCGACCGCTCGCTGAGCTGCTGCCTGGAGGCCCGCGACGAGGCGGGCGCGGCCCGGTGCCTGCAGGTCCGCGCCCGGGCCCACTTCTTCCAGGGCGACACGGCCGCGGCCATCCGCGACTGCGGGCGGGCGATCGCCCACGGGAAGGCCGCGGACAGCCCGATCGCGGCGGCCGTCGCCGCCGCCGGGCTCGGCTACTACCAGACGGCCGGCGATCCGGCCGGCGGCGAGGCGGGCCTCGCCCACCTGCGCGAGGCGCTCGCGATCTTCGAGGCGCACGACGACCGCGCGGGCCTGATGATCGCGCACAACTACCTCGGCAACGCCCTCACGGCCCGCGGCGACTTCGTCGCCGCCGCGCGCTCGTTCGAGGTCTGCCGGGACCTGAGCGTCGCGTGCGGCTCGACGCGCGAGGAGGCCTTCGCGCTGGTGAACCTCGCGATCCTCGCGTTGGAGACGGGCGAGCCCGCGCAGGCGCGCGCGGTGGCGGCCCGCGCCCGTGGGCTCGCCGAACGACTCGGTGCCAAGCTGCCGCAAGGCATGACGTTGGCCATCGAGGGCCAGGCCTGCGCCGTCCTGGGCGACTGGGCGGGGGCGATCGCCGGCGTGGACGAAGCCCTGGCGCTCGCCCGCTCGATCGGCAACAGGTACCTGGAGGCGCTCCTGCTGCCACGCCAGGCCGAGGTGTACCTCATGTTCGGAAAGGCATCGCAGGCGCGCCTCGCGTGCGATGCCCTGCGGGCCCTCATCGCGGAGACCGGCAACAAGGAGATGGCCGGGCGGCTCGACCTGCTCGACGCCCACCTGGCGCGCCTCTCGGGCGAGCGGGCGCGGGCGGACGAGCTGGCGCGACGGGTCGCGAGCGAGGCCCGCCTGCGCGGTGAGCGCGCACTCCAGCTCGATGCGCTCTTCGCGCAGGCCCAGGGCGCGGCCGACGCCGGCGAGTGGGAGCGGACCAACAGCCTCGCCGCCGAAGGCCTGGCCCTGGCGCGCGCCCTCGGCGCCCTCGGCCGCGAAGCCGAGTTGCTAGGCCTGCGCGGGTTGGCCGCCCTGCGCGAAGGCACCGACAAGGCGGTGGAGCATTTCACGGCGATGGAGGCCTGGGCCGAAGGCGCGGCCGCGCCGCTCGCCCTCGCGGCCGCGTTGTTCGGCCGCGCGGCTGCCGCGCCTTTCGCCGAACAGGCCGCGGCCCGAGCCGGGCGCGCGAAGGCCATCCTCGAGGAGGTGGCCGGCCGGCTCACCGAGCCTGATCGCGCGGCGTTCCTCGCGCGCCCGGACCGGCAGGCGATACTCGGCGGCGACTTCCGCGCCCACGGCCAGCCCGTGGCCCGCCCGGCGCGGTCGGCCTCGGGCCCGCTCGGCATGGAAATGGGTGGCTTCGGGCCGATGTGAGCTAGTAAGCCTGGACCGGCGTCCCCGTCCCACCGTTGACCCACGGCGTCGGCAGCGCCGGCGCCGCCGGCGGCGGGTAGCGGCGCACCAGGTCGTCGGTGGCGCCCCGCGCCGCGATCACCCGGCGGAAGGCCTCGGCGCCGTCGGCCTCTTTGCGCGTGAAGTTCCCGTTGCGGCAGTCGACGCTGAACAGCCCGAAGCGCGGCGAGAACGTGCCCCACTCGTAGTTGTCGGTGATCGACCAGTGCACGTAGCCGAGCACCGGCACGCCCTCGTCCATCGCGCGCTGCAGCTGGCGCACATGGGCCACCAGCGAGGCCGAACGGGTCCAGCGATCCTTCCGCGGCGCGAGGTCCCAGGTCGCGATGCCGTTCTCGGCGATCAGCACGGGCAGCTTGTAACGCTTGTGGTAGCGCTTGACGGCCTTGTAGAGGCCCTCGGGGTAGACCTCCCAGGTGTCGGCGCGCGGGAACACGAAAGGCAGGTAGAGCTTGAACTTGCAGTAGTAATCGAGCGCGGCGTAATCCAGCTTGCGCCCGTGCTTCTCGACCTCGTCGAAGAGGAAAGTGTCCGAGCAGATTTCGCGCTCGGCTTCCTTGCGCGGGTCGGCGGCGTCCATCGGCGTCGCCGGGCGGGTCGGGCCGCCGAGCGCCCACTCCGCGGTGTACATGTTGAAAGACACCTGCGCGTCCGTGTCGTGCGCGTGGAGCGCGTCGTAGGCCAGCGCATGGGCCTTGGCGATGCGGCGGAGCGCGCGCAGGCCGGCGAGCGGATCGGTCTTGCCCGGCGGCATCATCGGCGAGAGCCAGCCGCCCATCAGGAAGACGTTGGGCTCGTTGAAGGTGATGTACCACTTCACCTTCGCGCCGTACTCCTTGGCGACGAAGGCGGCGAAGCGCGCGAAGCGCTCGGGGGCCTTGTTGCCCTCCCAGCCGCCGTCCTTGTCCATCCAGGCCGGGTAGGCGAAGTGGTGGAGCGTCACGAGCGGCTCGATGCCCCGCGCGCGCAGCGCGTCGAGCACGTTGTGGTAGTGCTGCACGGCGGCCTGATCGATCACGCCTTCTTGCGGCTCGATGCGTGCCCACTCGATGCTCGTCCGGAAGGCGTTGCAGCCCAGGCCGCGCGTGAGGTCGGCGTCTTCCTCGTAGCGGACCAGGCCGTCGGCGCCGCGCGGGTTGCGCTCGCTCGTCTTGCCCGCCTTGTCCCAGGCGGCCCACTGCGAGGTGGTGTCCTGGCCCTCCCACTGGAAGCCGGCCGTGGAGACGCCCCACATGAAGCCCTCGGGCATCGCGGCCTTGGCGCGAACGCCAGCCGCGGCGCGGTTCGCAGCGGTCGGGGGCGGGGAGGTCTTCGCGCAGGCGGCGAGCGCGGCGGCGGAAACGAGGGCGGTGACGAGGGTACGGAAGATGCGGCCGGCGGCGGCCATGGCGTCGTCCTTTCGAGGCGTCGGCGGTGACGCGAAGGTTAAGGCAAGTTAATCATTGGTTAACCTGGATATATACTAACACCTCGCGGCGACCAAGACAATACGTGCGCAGGTCCCGTGGTTTCCCGATCTTGGCAGCAAACCGGGGGCGTCATAGGATGGAGCCGAGTTCGGCCTGACCCTGGGAGATGTCCGTATGCCCCGTCGCCACGCGACCCTGGTCGTCGCTGCAGCCTTGGCGCTCGCCACGGCGGCGTGCGCCGCCGGCGCGCCGAACCCCGGCGTGCCCGCAAGCGGCCCGGCGGCCCTGGTCTCGCCGGCACCCTCGCTGGCCCCTGCTTACGAGGCGGAACGCATCACCGTCGAGGCGTTCGTGAAGCGACGGGCCGCCGGCGAGGATCTCCTGCTCGTCGACGTGCGGTGGCGCAACCTGTTCGATGAAGGCCATGCCCGCGGCGCGATTTCGGCGCCCTGGAGCGACCTCCGGACCGGCGCCATCACGTTGCCGAAGGACCGACCGCTCGTCCTATACTGCACGTGAGCGGACGAAGCCTCCTCGGCCGGTGCGGCGCGAGACCTGCATGACCAATACGGCTTCACCGGGTTGCTGCTGCTGAAGGGCGGCCTCGATGCCTGGATCGCCGCCGGCCAGCCCCTCGACAAGGGCCCCTGAAGCCGACTGTCCGGCTGACGACCGACTCGACCGATGGTGATCGGTCGAGTCGGTCGTCATAGCATGGCGCGGCGCTGTATGCTATATATCAATTCGATATAGCGGACCCCCTCGAAAACACCCCTCTTCAACGGAGAAGCGGATGACCATCGAACGTGAACAGAACCCCGTCGACGTCCTGTTCGTGGGCGCCGGCCCGGCCAGCCTGGCGGGCGCGATCCACCTCGCGCGCCTGGTGAAGAAGCACAACGAGTCGGGCGCGACCCCCAAGCTCGAGGACCCCATGATCGCCGTGCTCGAAAAGAGCGCGGAAGTCGGCTATCACGGCTTCTCGGGCGCCGTGCTCGATCCCAAGAGCCTGCGCAAGCTGTTCCCGGACCTCGAGGCGGCGGGCGTGCCCTACGAGAGCCCGGTCACCGACGACGAGGTCTGGTTCCTCACGCAGGGCGGCAAGTTCAAGCTGCCGATCACGCCGCCGCAGATGAACAACCACGGCAACTACGTGATGTCGCTCCAGAAGCTGGTGGCCTGGATGGCCCAGAAGGCCGAGGAAGAGGGCGTCACCGTCGCTCCCGGCTACCCCGCGGCCGAGCTGCTCTACGACGAGCAGGACCGCGTGACCGGCGTCCGCACCACGGACATGGGCATCGACCACCACGGCCAGCCGAAGGCGAACTTCCAGCCCGGCATGGACTTCCACGCCCGCGTGGTGGTGCTCGGCGAGGGCACGCGCGGCACGCTGACCAAGGCGCTGATCCAGAAGAAGAAGCTCGACGCCGGCAAGAACCCGCAGGTGTGGGAGGTCGGCGTGAAGGAGCTGTGGAAAGTAAAGCCCGAGAACTGGAAGAAGGGCCGCGTCATCCACACGATGAACTACCCGCTCAAGGCTGAAGAGAGCGGCGGCGGCTTCATCTACCACCTCGACAACCAGCAGATCGTGATCGGCCTGGTGGCCGGCCTCGACTACCTCGACCCCACGTTCGACCCGCACCTCGCGCTGCAGCGCTACAAGCAGCACCCGGCGATCGCCCGGATGCTCGAGGGCGGCGAGATGATCCGCTACGGCGCGAAGACCATCCCGACGGGCGGTTACTGGGCGATCCCGAAGCCCTACGCGGACGGCGCGCTCCTGATCGGCGACAGCGCCGCGCTGCTCAACCCCGGGCGCCTCAAGGGCATCCACCTGGCCATCGAGTCGGGCATGGCCGCCGCCGAGACGATCTTCGAGGGCCTCAAGCGCCAGGCGGGGCAAGCGCCGGGCCCGATGGGCGAGGACATCCTGGCGGCGTACGAGAAGCGCATCATGGACAAGGACGGCCCGATCGGCAAGGAGATGTTCGCCTCGCGCAACTTCCACGCCTCCTTCGAAAACGGCCTCTACTCGGCGATGTTCCTGCACATCCCGCTGCAGATGGTCACGGGCGGCCGTGGTCTCAAGGATCGCTACCACACGGTGCCTGGCCACCGGCGGATCAAGAAGCTCAAGGAGTACTACCCGGGCGGCGCCAAGCCCGTGAGCGACTTCAAGCCGGACGGCAAGATCACCTTCTCGAAGCTCGACGACGTGTACCGCTCGGGCACGAAGCACGAAGAGAACCAGCCTGCACACCTGCGGCTCGCGGACACGAACGTCTGCAACACGCGCTGCAAGGAGGAGTACGGCAACCCCTGCCAGCACTTCTGCCCGGCCGCCGTGTACGAGATGGTCGATCTCAAGGGCAACGGCGTGACCGAGCTCAAGCTCAACCCCAGCAATTGCGTGCACTGCAAGACGTGCGACATCATGGACCCCTACCAGCTGATCACCTGGGTGGCGCCCGAGGGCGGCGGCGGTCCGGTCTACATCGGCATGTAGCCAGAGAGGGCGGTCCCGGCCGGGACCGCCCTTCTTTACATCCCGAAGTAGCGGGTCAGCAAGCTCTCGGCATGGCGAAGCATGATCTGCGCGTCGAGCACCGCCTGGTCCTCGAGGGAGTCGAGGGCGTCGTCCATCGCCGCGTAGAGCGCATCGACCGCGCCGAGCAGCTCTAGCTGCGTCTCCGGAGCGGTCTTCAAGGCCGCTTCGAGGGCCGTGTAGGCGTCCTTGAAGTCGGTGACGACGGGGTCATCCTGGTTCATAGTCGTTCTCCAGCCATCGCGCGGTCCATCAACTTCACCATTTCGGCCTGGGCATGGGCCTTGGCGTAGCCATAAGGCGAGAGCCGACCCGCACCGCGGACGAGCGGGTCCGCGCCTTCGCGCAGCAGGCTGCGCACGATGCCCGAATGGCGTTGCGCCACGGCGATCAGCAGCGCGCTGTGGCCGGCACGGCTGCGCGCCTCGACGTTCGCGCCCTGGGCGAGCAAGGCGTCTACCACGGCCTCATGGCCCTGCTGCGCGGCCCAGAGCAGCGGCGTGTAGCCGTGGGCGTCCAGCACCTCGGTCTCGGCGCCCTGAGCGAGCAGCGCGTCGAGGCGCGGGAGGTCGCCCAGGTAGGCGGCCTCGACCAGGCGGAAATCGAGCTTGGGCCGGGCCGGCGTGGTCGCCGACTTGGCTACGGCGCCTGCCTTGGCGGCGGCGCTCGCCTTGGTGACCCCAGCGCCGGGCTTCTTGGGCGTGGCGAGCGCGGGGGCTGTGGTCAGCGAGACGGCGAGGAACGTGAGAGCGAGGGCGCGGATCATGTCAGCAGGGCGATCAGGGGAGGCAAGCGGATCTTACCACCGCGCGCCGCGACCCGAAGCGAAGAAACCTAATCGCGCTTGAAGCCTTGCTTCTCGTTCGAGGGACCACCCACGCGGGCCGTGTCCGTCGTATCGGTGTCGTTGTCCTCGCGCTCCTGGACCTGACGGCCGAGCTCGAGCTTCGTCGACTGGACGGGCTTGCGGGTGAACACCGAGTCGATCTCGGGAACCTTCGCGGCCGGGGCTTCCTTGCCGCAGCCAGTCAGCGCGAGCAGCGCGATGGCGGTGACGGCGAGGCGGATGGCGGACTTCATGCGGTGTTCCCTCCAAGGTGTTCCTGGTGAGGTTATCGTCCGCCTGGCCTGGAACTTGGTCATGGTGGGCTAAAGTTTGCGTTAACTATCGGTTAAGTTGGTCGAGGCCTGCTCGTCCAGTACGTTGCCGGGCGCCTATGGGCATTTCGTACACATATATTCAACGACGCCGAAATAGCCCGGCGATGCCCGCGTCAAGTACAAGCGGCATGATGGTTTCCGCCCTCCGGCGGATGGTACGAAAGAGGCAAACATGATGACCAAGCGCTGGAACCGGCTCGCCGGCGCGTTCGTCGCCGCGCTGACGCTCGTGGGTTGTTCATGGCTCTCCGTGCAGGGGCCGCAAGCCGAATGGGAAGGCTGGGCGAAGGGCCCGGCCGATCCCGAGCGCGTGCTACGGCCAGGGCCGGGGCCGGTGGTCGTCGAGAAGGTCCAGGCGACCTCGGTGCGCATCGCGTGGCGATCGCCCTGGAAGGGCGAGAGCGTCGTGCGCTACGCGCCCACGCCCGAGCTCGGCCTTGCGCCCGAGACCGTGCCGACCGAGGCCACCATGGTCGCGCTCGCCGGCCTCAAGCCGGCCACGCGCTACTTCTTCCGGGTCGAGACGCGCACGGCCCAGGGCGTGGCGCGCTCATCGACCCTCAGTTTCAGAACCCGCTAAATCGTCAGGCATTCCTCTGGGGGCCAGCCGCAGGCGCTACCCGCTAAATCGTCAGGCATTCCTCTGGGGGCCAGCCGCAGGCGCTACCCGCTAAATCGTCAGGCATTCCTCTGGGGGCCAGCCGCAGGCGCTACCCGCTGACGCCGTCACGGCGGCCGGTCGCCGCGGCGGGTACCATAGGGCCATGCGTCCCCTGTCGGCTGCGTGCGCCGCCCTCCTGATCGCCTTGCCCGCCGCCGCCGCACAGGCCCCCGCGGACGTCGCCTCGCGCCTGGACGCCGCGCGCGACGCCTGGCTCGCCACCCAGGTCCCGCCGCTCACCGCACGGGCCTGGGACGCGCGTTACCGCACGGGCGCCTGGCCCTGGCAGCCGCCGGTGCCGCGCGAGCTCGCGGCGTACGACGGCCTGGTGCGATCGGTCGCCCGGTCGGCCTGGGCCGGGGATCCCGGCGATCCGTACTTTCGCCGCAAGGGGATCTGGGTGCGGCCGTACGCCGCCGATGCCACGGCCGGGCGGGTGCTCGAGGTCTTCGACCGCGCCCAGGCGCTGGGCGCGACCGAGATCTACGTGGAGACCTTCTACAACGGTCGCACGGCCTACGACGGTGGCCGCGCCTTCCCCGCGCGCTGGCCCGGGCTCGACGTCGTGCGGGTCTACGCCAGGGAGGCACGTTACCGCGGCATCAAGCTCTACGCCTGGGTGCACACCCTGCGCTGGGGCGAGGACCAGCTGCGCGGCGGCTGGGCGGAGCCGGTCGTCGATGGCTGGGGGCGATCGCCCGTCACGGCCGAGGGGCCGGGCTCGGCCTTCGTCTCGCCCTCCTCGCCGGCCGTCCGTGCGCGCCTCGGCCTGTTGCTCGAGGAGATAGCGGGCTTGCGCTGCTTCGACGGCGTCTGGCTGGACTACCTGCGCTACCCGGTCGGCTCGCGCGGCCAGCGTCCCGTGGCCGGTGATCCTCGCGACTATTGGGGCTACGCGCCCTCGACCCTGGCCGCGCTCGCGGCCGAGCGTCCGGACCTGAACACCCAGGCCTTCCGCGCGTTCCTGCGCAGCGGCCAGGCGCCCGACGACGCCACCCATGCCGCCTGGCTCGGGGCCTGGCGCGCCTTCCTGGCGCGCGAGCTGCGTGACGTGCTCGTCGATGCGCGCGCACGGCTCACCGGGCGCGCGCGCCTCGGCCTCGCCTTCCACCCGGGGGTCTACCTGCGGCCGCACGACCCGCGCGCCCAGCACGCGCTCGCCTGGCTGCCGTTGTGCGACGAGGCGGCGGCCATGTGTTACGCCTACGACCCGGCGGTCGATCCGCGGGACGACGGCGACGGGCGCGCCACGATCGATCGAGAGCTCGCGGTGGTGGAAGCGGGCATCGCCGCCCTCCACGGCGGCCGCCGGCCGGCGCTGCTCGCGTCGCTCGCCGCCGATCCGCCCGAGGCCGCCGAGCGCGCACCGCGGCGCCACTGGTCGCTCACGGCGCAGGTCGCTTACCTCAAAGGCCGGCGGGTCGAGGGCGCTTACGGCGCGCTGGACGGGGTGGCCCTGTTCAGCTACGGCTGGCTCTGGCCCGGGTCCGACGCGCTGCGGAAGGCGGGCGAGCAAACGCGCGGCGACGCTGGGCGTGCCGGCGCACCCCCGCTATAATGGGATATCGCGGAGGGGCTGAGCGTTTCCATGGCGAATGAGATCAACGTGAACTGTACGCTGTGCCAGTGCCTGGCCGGCGACACCTGCACTTTCCACAGGGTCGAGCTCGAGAACCCGGCGTACACCGTCTGCACCCACTTCCGCCTGCCGGACGAGGATCAAGACGAGATGCACGTTCGCTTCCCGGGGCTGGCCGAACTCGGCCACGACTGGATCTACGAGATCGACGCGTCGGGCGAGCCGGCGCCGCTCGTGCAGGTCGCCCGCCGCCGCCGCGGCCGCCCGGGCACCGGCAAGCTCGGGTTGCTGCCGGAGCTGCCGGAGGTGGAGCCGGCCACGCGGCATGACCTGGCCGATCGCTTCGCCGGCGCCCTGGTGGGGCTCGGCGTGGGCGAGGCGCTCGGCTTCCCCGCCGAGGGGCGTTCGCCCGCCGACATCGAGATGATTTACGGCGGCCCGATCCGCGGCTACGTGGCCCGCATCGGCCGGCGCCACACCTGGCCCGTCGCCCAGATCGCGAAGGACACCCAGCTCACGCTGCTGATCGGCGCGAGCCTGGTCGAGGCCAGCGGCGAGCTCGATATGGACGACATCGCCGAGCGGCTGGTGCGCTGGCTGCCCTCGGCGCTCAAGCCGGGCAAGTCTACGGTCCAGGCGATCCAGGCGCTCGGCGACGGCCGGCACTGGTGCGTGACGGGCGTGGACTCCAACGGCGCCGGCGCCACCACGCGGGTGGCGCCGCTCGCGCTGCTGCGCCACAGCGACTACGCGCTCCTGCGCCAGGAGGCGGTGCTGCAGAGCCTGATCACCCATACCGGCAGCAAGGCGCTGGCGGGCGCCGTGCTTTTCGGGACGGCGCTCGCCGCCCTCACCAACACCCCGCGCGGCCGGCTCGATCGCGCCGTGTTCCTCAGCCTGCTCGAGCGGGCGATCCGCGGCATAGACCTCGAGGCCTCGGCGCGGCTGCACGACGTGACGCTCGCGCTCGAGCGCGACACGCCGGCAGCCGAGGCGGTGGCGCGCTTCAAGACCGGCGGCTTCGTGTTGGAATGCCTGCCTTCGGCGTTGTTCTGCTTCCTGCGCCACCCGGAAGATCCGGAACGGGCGATGCTCACGGCCGTCAACGCGGGCTTCGACGCCTGCGCGACCGGCGCGATGACCGGCGCCCTGGCCGGCGCCTGGCTCGGCCGGCGCGGCCTGCCGGGGCAATACGTGCGCGATCTCCCCGTCACCGAGTCGCTCGACACGCTCGCCGCTCGCCTCCATGCCCTGATCGCCACGCGCGATCCCTCGCCTGCCGCCTGACCCACGCGCGCCCGCTGGTTAAGATGGGGCGGGATCGTATGGTCTGGGGAGGGCGGAACACATGCAGTTCAACCTGATCGACGCGGCGGTGCACACCCGCGACGGCGAGGCCGGGCGCGTTTGGAAGGTGGCGATGGACCCGCGCACGAACAAGGTCACGCACCTGATCGTGCACAAGGGGGTGTTGTTCGGCCGGAACGTGGTCGTGCCGTTCGAGCACGTGGTCAAGATTGGCGAGCGCGAGGTCTGGCTCGATACGACGAACGAGGAGCTCAAGGGCTACCCGGATTACGAGGAGACCGAGTTCACCGATCCGATCGAAGGCTGGGAGTATCCTGTCGCCTTCCCGATGGGCGGCATCATCTGGCCGCTGCAGCCGGGTTGGGGCGGCGTGAACCCGATGATGCTCGAGGGCGCCCACGTGAAGGAGAACATCCCGGAGGATGACGTGGCGCTCGAGTCAGGCACCGCGGTCGAGTGCACGGACGGCCATTGCGGCCGCATCGACCGCGTGATCGTCGACGACGTCTCCAACGAGATGACCGGCTTCGTGATCCGGCGCGGCTTCATCTTCACGCGCGACGTGAAGGCGCCGATGAGCTGGATCGACCGCGTGGACAAGGACGCCGTCCACCTGAAGCTCACGAAGCAACAGGTGGCGGAGATGGCGCAGTACTACGCGGACTGACCGGGCCTACCGCCGGTAGTTGCGGACCAGCACCTCGTTGACCGGGCCCCGCTTCGTCGCGTCCCGGTTGACCAGGCGCGGCGCGGCCACGATCTCGATGTTGAAGTCGCCGTAGAGTTCGTGGATCAGCGGCGTGTCGGAGTTGCTCAGCATCACCTTGCAGCCGCGCGACGCGAGCGTGCGGTAGACGTCGGCGAGGCGTCGCTGATCGCGCTCGCCGAACGAGCCGGCCGTGTAGCTCGTGAAGTTCGAGGTCGCCGAGAGCGGGTGGTACGGCGGGTCGAAATACACGAAGTCGCTGCGCCGGGCCGTGTCCAGCACGTGCTCGTAGGTGTCGTGGCGGAGGTCGGCGCCGCGCAGGGCGGCTGAAGCCGCGCGCAGGCCCACCTCGTTGCAGATTTGCGGGTTCTTGTAGCGCCCGAACGGCACGTTGAAGCCGCCGCGCGAGTTCACGCGGTAGAGCCCGTTGAAGCACGTGCGGTTGAGGTAAATCAGGCGCGAAGCGCGCTCGACCGGATCGAGCTGGCGCGGGTCCTGGGCGCGCAACGCGTAGAAGTAGTCTTCCTCGGCGCGGTGGGTGCGCAGGTGGCGGATGAGGCGCTCGGCCTCGTCGCGCACGACGGTGTAGGCGTTGATGAGTTCGGCGTTGTCGTCCGCGAGGACGGCGGCCTTGGGCTGGAGCGCGAAGAACACGGCGCCACCGCCGACGAACGGCTCATGGTACGCGTTGAAGCGCTGGGGAAGCCGCGCGGTCAGCTGAGGCATCAGCGAGCGCTTCCCGCCGACCCACTTCACGAACGGAGTGGCTTCGGGGACCCGGACGGGGACGATGGCGGTTTGCAAGGCGGTAGGTGGCATAACGCAATTATACATAACATAATGCCGAGATCCCGCTGTGGGTTATGTCACAAGAAAGCCCTCTCCTTTGTTTCGATTCATTTCACTGGGCGGGTTTTGCGGATCTGACGACGATCCGATCGGGGATCATTTATGTCGCATGAACGGCATCCCGCCGGCGTTTGGATCCGCTGGCGGGATGGTCGGGTCGGGGGCCGGGTTGATCCTGAAACGACCGTGGGTTGGGGGTTATGGGGACAGGCTGAGGTTATGTAAAATGGTGCATGTCGCACAAGCTAACATAACCCATTACGCGCCCCACCACCCTTCTCCCTCTCCCCCTTTCCAGCCGCCCCTCGAACCCACCCAGAGAGGGAAAGGGTTCTCTGGGGCTGATCTACCCCCTCGGGTAGGTCAGCCGCGGCGGGGGAAGAGGGCGCTGAAGCCCTGGTCGATCAAGCCCACGCCCAGCGCCAGCCACTTCGAGCGCTTCGCGTCCGGTGCCAGCCCATGCCCCATGCGCGTGATCTGCTGCGCATGCCAGGTCAAATCCAGGAACGCGTCGTACGCGCCGATCCGCAAATCGGGGGTGGGTCGCGCGCCCTCGGCGGTCCCGGCCAGCAGGCGCGCCGGGAGGTCCGGCTCCACGGCCAGCGGCCGCGCCAGGCCGACGACGTCGACGGCGCCCTCGGCGATCGCCCCCGCCATCCCGGCCAGCGACCGGAACCCGCCGGTCAGCATCAGCGGCAGCCGCGTGCGAGCCCGCACCGCGCGCGCATACTCGAGGAAGTAGGCCTCGCGCGCCACGGTGCTGGCCTTGCGCGCGCCCTCGCCCATCATCGCCGGCATCTCGTACGACCCGCCCGAGATCTCGAGCAGGTCGAGGCCCACGTCCTCGAGCGCGGCCACCACGTCCATCGACTCGGCCTCGTCGAAGCCGCCGCGCTGGAAGTCGGCCGAGTTGAGCTTCACGCCGATCGGGAAGTCGCGGCCCACCACCGCGCGGATCGCCGCCACGACCTCGAGCAGGAAGCGGCGCCGGCGCTCGGGCGTGCCACCCCAGGCGTCGCCGCGCAGGTTCGTGCGCGGCGAAAGGAACTGACTCACGAGGTAGCCGTGCGCGCCATGCACCTGCACGCCCGTGAAGCCCCCGTCCTTGGCGAGCTTCGCCGCGCGCGCGAAGCGCGCGATCAGGTCCTCGATTTCGGGCGCCGTGAGCGCGCGTGGCGTCGCGAAGAGGCGCGCACCCAGCTCGAGGCGCACCGCCGAAGGCGCGACCGGCTCGGCGACCAGGGTGCGCGGCGACTGGCGGCCCGGGTGGTTGAGCTGGACCCAGGCGTGGTTGCCGGCCGCGGTGGCGGCCTTCGCCCAGGCACGGATGCCAGGCAGGGCGCCCGCGTCGTCGAAGACCACGTTGCGCGCCTCGCCGAGCGCGGTCCTGTCGATCATCACGTTGCCCGTCACGAGCAGGCCAGCACCGCCCTCGGCCCACGTCCGGTAGAGCGTCACGAGCTCATTGCCCGGCGCGTGGTGAGGGTCGCCGAGCTGCTCGCTCATCGCGCTCTTCGCGATCCGGTTCGGCAGGACCGCCCCGCATGGCAGCGTCAGCGGCGCAGCTACCCGCTCGACGTCGCGCATGATCTAGAGCGGGGCGCCCGACAGCAGCTCGATCTCGTAGCCGTCGGGGTCCTCGATGAAGGCCATGAAACCGCCCGCGCCGCGCTCGGAGGGCTCCTCGGTCACCTTCACGCCGCCCGCGCGCATCTGGTCGAGCGTCGCGTGCATGTCTTCGACCATGAAGGCCAGGTGGAAGATGTCTTCATTCAGCTGGAAATCCGGGTCCCAGGGGAGGTAGGCCAGCTCGATCTCGGTGGGCGTGCCCGGATAGGCCAGGAACGTCAGCTGCGACCCGCGCGGCGAGGTCTTGCGAGTGCGCACGCTGAAGCCGAGGTGCGTGGTGTAGAAGGCGATCGCGCGGTCCATATCGCGGACCTTGAGGCGGACGTGCAGGAACATGGGACCCTCCAAACAAGCGGCCTCCCATCATACACGCCCAGGGGCCCCGGATAACGAGTGTTATCTGGCCTCAGCGTCGGACGGTCTTCATCATCTGGCCGAGCACCTCCATCGCATAGCCATCGCTGGATTGCATGAACACATGGCTCTGACGGGCCTTGCAGCCGAACCGCGTCTTCTCATGCGCCGCGCCGATGCCGAAGTGGATGCGCGTGAAGCCCTCGCGCCACGCGCGCATGATCGTCCGCCGCAGGAGCTGGCGGTAAGCGCCGTGGGACGTGACGTAGCGGTAATCGAGCCCGCACACGAGCGGCACGTAATGGTCGTCTCCGCGGTAGGAGGCCATGAAGGCCACCGGGAGGCCGTCGGTTCCGGCGTCGTGAGGCGCGCGCAGGGACAACGCCATGATCTCCCAGCGCGGGTGGCCGAGCATCGTGGCGAAGAGCTTGCGCGGCAGCCGGAAGGCGTTGAAGTCCAGGTTGCGGGCGGCCACGGCCTCATAGAGTGCGTAGAGGTGCGCGTGCAGCGCTGGCGAGAGGGCTGTGGCGCGGCGATCGCGGATCGCCTCGTCGTACCAGCCGTCGAACGGCAGCACCTTCTTGCGCTGGTGCAGGCGCGCCTTCGCGGAGAGCTTCGCCATATACGCCGCGTCGTCGGCCCAGTCGAGCTCGAGCGTCAGGCTCTCGGGCATCGGCACGCGCGCGAAGCCGCGCTCCGTGAGGACGTCCTGGACCTCGTGGTCACTGGCTTGCACGTCGCGGACGACGAGGTGGTCGGCGCCCAGCCGGGCCTGCTCGCGCTCCATGGTCCGCAGCACGAGGTCGAGCGCGCCGCGCCAGTCGCGCGCGCGATCGAGCCACAGGTGGGCGCCTTCGGACAGAAGCGAGCCCATCGTGACGGCCTCGGAGGTGAGGAAGCCGGGATCCTGGACCCGGCGGGCCTCCACCTCGCGCGAGACGTCGGCGGGGGCCAGCAGGTCGTCCTTCCAGCGCGCCGCCGTGAAAAAGGTCGCGAGCACCGGCCGGCGATCGGCGTCACGAACGATCAGGTAGTGGAAGCGCCAGTTGTTCTCGGGCTCCGGGTTGCCCGTGAAGGCCGCCTCCAGGAAGAGCAGGCCGTTCACGTCGTAGGTGCCCTGGCTGCCGAGCAGCCGATCCCACTCCTGCGCGTCGAGCGCCGCCGCGGTCGGATGGTGCTCCAGGCTGAGCCCGGCGGCGGGCGCCGCCTCCACCAGCCGGGCAGGGGCGTCGGCCGGGCCCGGACCGGGCGGCGGCGCGAGATCGAAGGCCGCCTGCACCTCGGCGAGGCTGCTGCCCTCGCGGGCCAGCTCGCGCGGCAGGTGGTGGGCGATCGCCGCGACCGCCCGTTCCAGGTCGTCGTCGGTCTGGTGGAGGTTGAGCGCGAAGCGGACGCCCGCCTGCTTCATCGGCACGGTCGGGAACACCGAAAGCGTGGGGAAGAAGCCCTCTTCCATCATGCGCGCGACCAGCGCGTAGGCGACCTGCGGGCGCCCGGTGCCGATGAAGCGGATCGGCACGTCGGCCTTCGAGGCGAGCGGCAGGCCATGCGCCTCGCAAAGCGAATTCCAGCGCGCCATCCGCGCCGCCAGCTCGGCCTGCAGGCGCGCCACCTCGCCTGAAAGGTGGAGGCCGGCCGAGGCGATCGCCGCCCCCAGGTTCGCCGGCTGGAGCGGGCCCGAGAACGTGAACGACGAGCCCACCGTCCGCAGGCGCCGCCGCGTCTCGGCGTCCGGCACGACGAGCACGCCGCCGCCGACCCCGAAGGCCTTCGCGAAGGAGGTCGCGACGATCATTCGTTCATGGCGGGGCAGCTGCGCCAGCACGTAGCCGCGGCCGTGCGGGCCGGTCCAGGACATGCCATGGGCGTCGTCCATGTACAGGTTCAGGCATTCATAGCGATCGAGCAGCTCGGCGAGCCCGCTCATCGGCGCCAGGTCGCCGTGCATGCTGTAAACGCCGTCGCCCAGATACCAGACCTTGCGGTGGCGCTGGCGGAGGTCGCGGATGCGCGCCTCGAGCAGGTCCAGCCGGTTGTGGCGCAGCACCTCGACATGGGTCCCTTGCACGATCGCGTGGTCGATCGACGCCATCACGCTGGCATGGACTTGTTGATCCAGGATCACGGCGTCCCGTTCGTCGACGATCACCGGCAACGCGGCGGCATGGGCCAGCGTCGTCGTCGGGGCGACCAGCGCCGGGGTCCCGAAAAGATCGGCGAGCAGGTCCTCGAGTTCCGCGTACAGCGGGCACGAAATCGCGGCGCGGGAGGCCGAGAACTGCGTGCCATAGCGCTCGATGGCGGCGATCGCGCCCTGCTTCAGGGCCGGGTGCGTCTCGAGCCCCAGGTAGCTGCACGAGCTGAACTGGACGAGGTCCCGGCCGCCCAGTCGCACCGTGCGCCCATCCGCGCCGACGGCTTCGGCCTCGCAATAGAGCAGGCCTCGTCGGGCTGCCGGCGTGAAAAGCCGATCCATCATGTCCAGGACTTCGCTGCGTTTACGCATGCTCGGGCAACCCTCCGGTCCTCATAGGTAAAATGTTTCGAATTGTAACATTTCTGCCATAATAAAAGATAGCTTGTTTGGTGGCGGTTGCGGTTTCCGCACGTCACCGCCTAGACTGGACGCACCCTCGCCATGAACCTCGAACAATTCGCCATCCTGATCAACCCCGTCGGGGTCCTCATCCCGCTGGCCTTCGCGCTCGGGATCACCGCGGTTCACGCGCGGCGCTACTTTCGGCTGTGGACGGCGAGCTACGCCTTGCTGTTCTTGACCCTGGTGCTCGAGGTCATCGGCATGTTCGCGGGGCACCGCGCGGCGATCGCCACGGTCGAGGTGGTCATCTACGTGGCGAGCGGCTGGCTGTCGGTCCTCACGGGCCGGGCCATCGTCGGCCGCACCATCCCGCTGTACGTCTCCATGCCGCTGGTCGCGGCACCCACGATCTTCTTCATCGTCGCGACCGTGAGGGGGGAGCCTTTCGAGGTCGCCGTCGTGCCGACGCTGATCTACTACATCGGCACGCAGATCCGGCTCGGCCTGGACCTCATCCACGACCCCGCGAACCACGGCGCGCCGAAGCGCTGGCTGGCCGGCCTGGTCATCGCGACCGGCCTGTTCGTGCTGGCGTACCCCATTTTGGTGCAGGCGGGCGTAGCCTGGGTGGGCTTCACGGTTTCAGGGCTGCTCCACCTCCTGCTCGGCATGGCGATGATCGTATACTTCCTGAGCGAGCTCGAGGGCCGGCTGCGCGGGCAGAACGCCGAGTTGCGCGAGATGCAGCGGATCCAGGCGGACTTCATCGGCAACATGAGCCACGAGTTCCGCACCCCGCTCACCGCGATCAAGACGGCGGCCTGGCTGCTCACGACCTCGGAGTCCGGGAACCTGACGGCCAGGCAGCTCGAGATCGTCGGGATGCTCGAAGTGAACGTCGAGCGGTTCGTCGGGCTGGTCGAGGACGTCCTCGACGTCACCAAGGTGGAATCGGGCATGCTGGCTTACGCGTTCGTGCCCACCGATATGCGCGAGCTGGTCGCAGGCGCCGTCCAGGCGCTCGACCACCTGTTCGGCGACAAACACGTGGCGATCGGGCTCGACCTGCCCGAAGAGCCGCTCGAGGCCGAGGTCGATCAGCGCCGCATCGCCCAGGTGCTCGCCTGCTTGCTCACCAACGCGGCGAAGTTCACTCCTCCCGGTGGCCACGTACGCGTGTCCCTCGTGGGAACCCCGACAGCGGCCCGCGTGGCGATCCACGACGACGGCGTCGGCATCGCGCCGGAGAACCTCGACCGCGTGTTCATGAGGTTCTACCAGGAGGACACGTCGATGACCCGTGCGGCCGGCGGCACCGGGCTGGGCCTCGCGATCGCGCGCGCGATCGTGGAGGACGGCCACCACGGGGCGATCGCCATCAGCCGGAACCCGGATCGCGGCATCACGGTCACTTTCGAGGTGCCCCGCGTCGCGCTCGGACCGGACGGCGAGGCCAGGCCGGCTTAGGGCCCCTTGGCCAACCGCGCCTTCATGCGCCCCTCCGCGCCATCGACGAGGCAGGCGCCATGGGAGACGAGCAGACGCTTCATGGGCCTTTCCGCGAGCATCAAATCGAGCGCGCGGCGGACCGCCTCCGGGTCCCTCGCCTTCGACGGCGGGAACGGATGGAGGCCGTCGCGCAGCTTGATGAAATGCTTGATGAAGAACCGCATCAGCGGGTTGAAGCGGGCGAACGCCTCGTTGTGCCAGAGATCGCCCGGCATCAGCGTGCCGCCGTCGCGCGCGTCGTAGATCGCGACCATGCCCGGGAACGCGGCGGGCACGTGGATGGCCTCGAGCCCGAGCGGCAGTTGGTGCGGGAAGGGCTGGGCCCCGATTTTCGACGACAGCTCGGCGAGCCCCTCGGGCTGGGCGTACACCGGCGCGCCCCAGACGTTCGCGGCGTTGGCCGCGTCGCGATCGTGCCACGGCGTGGTCAACAGGATCGCGACGACGCGCCCGAGCGCGCGGATCTGGCCCATCTCGGCCTCGTCGGTGACCAGCGGATCGACGAGCACGACCTCATCGTCGGCGTGAATCGCGAAGGCGCGGAAAGCGGTGGCGTCCTTGGCCTCCCAGGCCATCACGCCCGGGGCGAGCTCGTGCAGCATGGTGTCCTCCAGGGCCTCATTCTACACGCCCGGACGTACCGCCTCGACAACGGCGTGGAGGTGCCCGCCCTGGGCTACGGGCTGTTGCGCTCCAGCCACTCCTGGGCCTGGAGCTCATGATCCTCCGTCACGTGACGCGAGACGGCCTGGTAAGTCGCGATCATCACGCCGGCGTCGTCGGTGAAGCCGAGCAGCGGCAGCATGTCGGCGATCGCGTCGATCGGCATCACGAAGTACGCGAGCGCGCCGCCGACCATGCCCTTCACCCAGAAGGGCGTCTTGCGGTCGAGCGTCGCGAAGTACATCGCGAGCGCTTGCCTCGCGAACGGGACGTGGCGCGCCACGCGCTTCACGGTGGAAAGGAACCGGGGGGCATCGATCTCGGCCATGGCGACCTCCAGGGGGTGGCTACGCGGGCCTTGTACCCGGTGTCTACTGGAGGATCGCGCCGAGCACGGCGTTGACGATCGCGATCACCACCGCGGCCGCGATCGCCCAGCCGAAGTTCGCGACGGCGACGCCCGGCACCACCAGCGTGACGAGCCAGAGCATCAGGCCGTTGACGACGATCAAGAAGAGCCCGAGCGTCAACACCGTGACCGGCAGCGTGAAGAGGATGATGAGCGGCCGGATGAGCGCGTTCGCGACGCCGAGCGCCAGCGCGCCGACGGCCGCGGCGACGGGGTCTTTGACCGTGAAGCCAGGCAGCAAGTAGCTCGCAGCCAGGAAGGCGAGGGTGGCGGCGATCAACGAAGCAATCATGTAGCGCATGCCGGCATTCTAGCTCAATTTGACACTCGTCTCCACGTCTGTTACGATAGCTTCGCGGAGTAGAGCAGTCCGGTAGCTCGTCGGGCTCATAACCCGAAGGTCACAGGTTCAAATCCTGTCTCCGCAACTCAAGACAGGGCCCGCTTCGGCGGGCCCTGTCGCTTTGCGAGGATCCCACGCATGTCCGAGACCAAGTCCGCCTGGCGCACTGCCTGGCTCGATCGCGCGGTCTGGATCGGGCTGGGCGGCCTGTTGCTCTATCGCTGCGTCCTGCCGATCCCGCTGGGCGAGCCGCCGGCGGCGATCGCCGACCTGCGCGTGCCGACCGCCGGCAAACCGGTCCTGGTGGTCTTCGACGGCTCGCGCTGACCGGCCTGCGTGGCCATGGGTCCCGTGGTCTCCCAGCTCGAGCGAACCTACGCTGGCCGCGTCGAGGTGCGCCGGTACGTGATCGACCGTCTGGAGCCGGGCTCGACGGAGCATGCGGCCGCCTTCGGCCTGGCGCGCCAGATCGCGTTCGATCGCACGCCCACGTACCTGGTGGCGGACGCCGTGGGGCGCCCACGCGCGCTGGTGGTGGGTGCGACCAGTTACCTGACGCTGCACCAGGCGCTCGGCGAAGCGCTCGAGCCCCCAACTCTCCCCGGGCCTTGACGGTTTTCGCCGTCCTTCGCTAGAATGAACTCACGCCAAACAGCGCCGGTGTGTTGTAATGGTAGCAAACGAGCTTCCCAAGCTTGGGGCGTGGGTTCGATTCCCATCACCGGCTTCCGCTCGACACACCGAGCGGTTGGTTAGCGGCCCTATCGTCTAGAGGCCTAGGACGGGACCCTCTCACGGTTCAAACCCGGGTTCGAATCCCGGTGGGGTCACTCATAAGGGGCGGTCGAAAGACCGCCTCTTATTTATTGTCGCGGCCATCTGCTATAGTCGCCAAGCCGCCGCCGCCCGTTCGAAGCAGGAGAAAAACGCGATGCGCATGGACGTCTTGAACTTCGGTACCGAGGACACCCAGGTCCGGTACACCTTCGACAGCCAGGAATGCATGGTCCTCATGGACGCCTGCGCCGCGCTGCGCGAGGCGCGCTTCCCCGGCATCCTCCAGAAGCTGCCGCGCATGTTCGACGAGGAAGACCTGGCCCGTACGATGGGCTCCGAGGAAGGCGCCGCCGAGGTGATGGCCGTCTTCGAGATGGAGCAGGCCTTCCACCAGGCGCTGCACATGTTCCCGGGCGGCCATGACCATGGCGAACACGAGCATGACGAACACGACCATGGCGAACACGAGCACAGCGCCGAGTTCCCGGCCGGCCGCGACGCCGATTAGCCTGTGAGCGACGGGACCCGCCTGGCCGTCCGGCTGCACGGCGTCCTCGTCCCCCTGAAATATGGCCTGGCCGGCGGCCTGGCCGCCGCCGCCGCCGCGCGCTGGGTGCCGCAGGACGTCATCTCGGCGGCCTTCGTGGCGCTGATCTGCTGCCGCCCCGCGGTGGTCTCCGCGTTGCGCGAGGCGCGCGACCAGTTCGTCGCCACCGGCCTCGGCGTCGGCCTGACGGTGTTGGTGATGCTCGTGGCGGGGCCAGGCGCCTTCGCGATCGCCTTCGGCGCGGCCATGACCTGGGCGGTGGCGAGCGCCTTGCGCTGGGCCTATCCGACCGTGGTCGTCGCGCTGTTCTCGGTGGTTTACATGGGCGTGCTGGCCCAGCACGACTGGGCCGCGTGGACGTTGGTGCGGGCGGGCTCGCTCCTGCTCGGCGTCGGCGCTGCCCTGGTCGTGAACCTCCTCACCGCGCCGCTGCTCGGCCACGCGAACTTCGCGATCCGGCTGGGCACGGCGCGTGCGCGGGTCCATGGCCTGCTCCAGGCTCTCGCCGACGCCCTGCGCGCAGGCGACGCCGAAGCGCTCGTCACGGCACGGCGCGCCTTCACGGACCTCTACGTCTCGCTCGGCGAGATCCAGGCCGAGCTCGCCGACCTGCGGCGCGACGCGCGCCTGGCCCGCGGGCTCGTGGGCCGGCCGGGCGGCCGCGGGCGCGATCGGGCGGCCCGCGCGGCCCACGACCTCGAGCTGGTCGTGCACCATGCCCAGGACGCCGCCGACGCCGCCCACGAGCTTTTCGGCGCGACGGCGGAGCAGGATCGGGCGCTGGTCGCCGAGGCCGGTGGGGTGCTGGCCGCCGCCGCCGGTGCGCTGGCTCAGGCGGGCGACGGCCGGTATGATGAGGCCGTCGCGACGGCCGAGGCCGCTACGCGGTGGGTCCGTGAGCGGGACGCCGAGTTGGTGCCGCCGTCCGACGTGGAGCACCGGCTCGGGCCACGGCTGGTGTTGCTGGTGGCGCTGGCCGCGCTGCTCGACCACACGGCCCGCACGTCGGTGGCCCTCGCGGGCCTGGGCGAGCAGCACCTCGGGGGAGAGAAGTCATGACCTGTCGGCGGTTCGAGGGGCGCTGCGCGCTGGTGACGGGCGCGGGCTCGGGCATCGGGCGGGCGATCGCGTTGCGGCTCGCCGAGGAAGGCGCGGACGTGGCCGTGAACTTCCACCTCAACGAGCGGGGTGCCCAGGAGGTCGCGGCCGACATCGAGGCGCTCGGCCGCCGGGCGATGGTGGTGAAGGCCGACGTGCGGCATCCCGCCGAAGTCGAGGCGATGATCGAGCTGGTGACCGGCGCCTGGCGGCACTTCGACGTGCTCGTGAACAATGCCGGCATCGTCCGGCGTGGCGGCGTCCACGACATCACCGAGGCGATGTGGGACGAGGTGGTCGACATCAACCTCAAGGGCACGTTCTTGTGCGCCCAGGCGGCCGCGCGCTGGCTGAGCGGCAAGGGCAGCGGCGCGATCGTGAACATCGCCAGCATGCGCGGCGTGGAGGGCGGTTCGAGCTCGGCGCATTACGCCGCGGCCAAGGCCGGCGTGATCGCGTTGACCAAGACGCTGGCGCGCGAGCTCGCGCCGGCCATCCGGGTCAACGCGGTGGCGCCCGGCTACGTCGAGACGCGGATCCAGGCGGCGCTGTCGACCGATCAGCGCCACGGCATCGCGGCGGCGACGCCGCTCGCGCGGATCGGGCAGCCGGCCGAGGTGGCCGCGGCGGTGGCGTTCCTGGCGTCGGCCGACGCGTCGTTCGTGACGGGGCAGACGCTGCTGGTGGACGGCGGCCGGGTGATGCAATGAGCCGGTTCCAATAAGGGTTCGTTAAATCCTTGCAAAACCTGGTTTCACAGGCTAACGAGCGTGGAATGTTGTCATAACCCACACCACGCCTATGTCCATCGAATCATCCGCCCCCTTCCGCGTCGGCCCGTCCGCCGCCCCAGACCTCACAGCCCCCGCCCCCGCCAAGCCCGGGACGGCGGACCAGATCCTCGCGCCCCTCGACCACCTGCACGACCAGCTCGCGGGCGGCCTCGCCAAGCTCGGCCAGGTCGCGGAGTCCGAGGCAACCGAGCGGAACACCGTGCTCGGCTGGGCCGCCCAGTTCGCGGTCGGCGCGCTCGGGGCTTTCGGCACGATGGCCGAGGGCATGTGGCAGATGGTGCGGCACCCGTTCCGGACGCTGGAGGGCCTCTGGGCCCTCGCGACCCACATTCCGCTCTCGCCCATGTGGCTCTGGCGCCTCGTCACCATGGGGCCGCGCCAGACGCTCGCCGAGGACAAGGCGTTCCTCGGCGCGCTGGTACAGGGCATCCTGGCGCCCTACAAGAAGGACTGGAAGGCCGGCCGGTACTTCGCGGTCGCCGGTCGCGCGGCCGTGGACCTCGGCACGCTGTACGTGGGCATCAAGCAGGCCAAGACGGCGATCGACCGCTGGCGCGCCGAGCGCGCCGCCCGCTCGGCCGAGGTGAGCCTGGTCGACCAGATGATGGGCACGGAGACGCGCGCGAGCGGCCAAGTGCTGGGCGAGGGCACCACGGTCCATGGCGTGAAGGCCGAGGGCGCTGCGCTGCGCGACGCCCGGCTCGGCTCGAAGCTCGAGAACCCGTGGGCCCAGAAGGCCGACGTGAGCGGCCAGGAGATGCTGGAGTTCGCGCGCAGCCGCAAGGGCAAGCAGGGACCGCTGCCGACCGCCGCGGACCCCACGCGCCAGGCGCTCGAGCGGGCGGCCGCGCGCTTCCCCGGCGACAAGCAGAAGGTGTACGCCGAGGTGATCAAGCAGCTCGAGAAGGACCAGGAGCTGTTCCGCAAGATCCGCCAGGTCGGCCCCGATCGCCTCGCCACCGACGGCTGGGTGCAGCGGCGCTACCGCCTGCTCACGCGCTCCGTCGATTCGCGGATGGACGCCGAGCTCAGCCAGCTGCTGGGCTTCGAGCCGCAGGGCATCCCGAAGGACCCGCTGCGCGCCGCGGCGAAGCTCGAAGGCTACCAAGCCGTGGGCGGCAACCAGATCCGCCTCGGCAACGTCGACGACCTCGCTCGCGGGCGCATCGACTTGGCCAGGTTCGATCCGGCCCGGATGCGCTTCATGCTCAAGAAGCTGCGCCAGCACTTCGGCGACGACAACCTGATCGTGAAGGACTACCTGGCGGGCAAGCCGTTCTACCGCGGCCGGCTGCACGTGAAGATCCGCGACGCCAGCGGCCTCTGGTACGAGCTCCAGATGGGCCCGAAGCAGCTCTCCACCTTCTACGACACGCCGTTCACGGCGGCCGGCCGCAACATGAACGTGCACGACGCCGTCTACAAGGGCCTGCTCAAGCTCGAGGACGACGCCGTGAAGGTCCTCGGCAAGGGCAGCGTCGCCCGCGGCCAGACCCGCGTGGCGCAGGTGCTCGACCGCTACGTGAACGAGGTCAACGACGTGATGAGTGTGGCGACGCGGGGCGAGCCGTACGTCTTCACGCCGGAGACGTCGGGCCTGCGGCGCGCGATTGGGGACCTGCTCGACGAGCTGCCCGAGGAGAAGCTTCCCGTCGGCCTGCGCTGAGCGCGGCGACCGATTTCGCCCCGGCTTCAGAGTTGGATGAGGCGGGTCGCCATGATGGCTTCCAGCTCGTAGAGGCTCACGTCGAGGCCGCGCTTCTGCGTGACCACGTGATCCAGGTTCTCGGTGGCCACCTGGTTGCCCTGCAGCCCCACCATCACGTTCGATTCGCCGCGCAGCAGCACGTCGACGGCCGCGGCGCCCAGGCGCGTGGACAGGATGCGGTCGAAGGCCGAGGGGCTGCCGCCGCGCTGGATGTGGCCGAGCACGGTCACGCGCGTGTCGTAGCCCGTGCCGACGCGCAGGCGCTCGCCGACGTCGAAGCCGTGGGCGGCGCCCTCGGCGACCACGATGATCGAGTGCTCCTTGCCTTGATTCATGCCGCGGATGATCTTGTCCGAGACGAAGTCGAGGTCGTACGGAATCTCGGGCACGATCACGAACTCCGCGCCGCCCGCGAGGCCGGAGGCCAGCGCGATCCAGCCGGAGTCGCGGCCCATCACCTCGATGATGACGATGCGCTTGTGGCTGCTCGCGGTGTCGCGGATCTTGTTGATGGCGTCGAGCACGGTGTTGACGGCCGTGTCGAAGCCGATCGTGTAGTCGGTGCCGTAGATGTCGTTGTCGATCGTGCCGGGCACGCCGACGATCTTGATGCCCTTCTTGCCGAGCAGCTGGGCGCCGCGGAACGAGCCGTCGCCGCCGATCACCACCAGCCCCTCGATGCCGCGCCGGGTCAGCTCGGTCATGGCCATTTCCTGGCCCTCGGGGGTGGGGAACTGTGTCGAGCGGGCGGTCTTGAGGATCGTGCCGCCGCGCTGGATGATGTTGCCGACGTCCTGGTATTCCATCAGCTTCATCTGGCCTTTGATCAGGCCGGTGTAGCCGTATTCGACGCCCCACACCTCGCACCCGGCGTGCAGCGCCTTGCGCACCGCCGCGCGGATCGCGCCGTTCATGCCCGGGGCATCGCCGCCGCTCGTGAGTACCCCTATCCGCATCACAGCCGAACCACCCACCCACCCCACCCGAGGAGTTTCAGATCCCATTTACGTCCCATCTCACGCCTCTTGGAAGCGGCCCAGCACCCGGAACCGCTTGTAGCGGCGGTCGAGCAGCTCATGCTCGGGCACCGCGAGGACGTCGTTCAGGTGGCGGGCGATCGCGTCGCCGAGCCGGCGCGCGGCCTCGACGGAGTCCTGGTGGGCGCCGCCGAGCGGCTCGAGGATGACGTCGTCGACGATGTCGAGGCGCCTGAGGTCCTTGGAGGTGAGCTTCATGGCGCTCGCGGCCTCGGCCGCCTTGCCCGCGTCCTTCCAAAGGATGGCCGCGCAGCCCTCCGGGCTGATCACCGAGTAGTAGGCGTGCTCCATGATGAGCACGCGGTCGGCGACGCCGAGCGCCAGCGCGCCGCCGGAGCCGCCCTCGCCGAGCACCACCGCGACGCAAGGCACGGGGAGCTGGGCCATTTCGTAGATCGAGTGGGCGATCGCCCCGCCCTGGTTGTGCTCCTCGGCCGAGATGCCGGGGTAGGCGCCGGGCGTGTCGATGAAGGTCACGAGCGGCATGCCGAAGCGCGCCGCGTGCCGCATGAGGCGGATCGCCTTGCGGTAGCCCTCGGGCTGGGGCATGCCGAAGTTGCGCGCGATGTTGTCCTTGGTGTCACGGCCCTTCTGGTGGCCGACGAAGACCACCGAGCGGCCCATGAAGCGGCCGACGCCGCCCACGAGGGCGAGGTCGTCGACGCCCTGGCGATCGCCGCGCAGCTCGACGAAGTCTTCGGTGATCGCGCCGATGTAATCCAGCGTGGTGGGCCTGCGCGGGTGGCGCGCGATCTGGATGCGCTGCTGGGGCGTGAGGTTCTCGAAGATGCCGCGGCGCAGCTCGGCCGCGCGGGTCTCCAGCCGGGCGACCTCGTCGTCGAGCGAGATGCCGTTCTCGGTGGCCATCCGCTTGAACTGGTTGATCTTTTCCTCGAGCTCGACCAGCGGCCGCTCGAACTCCATTTCGAAGCGCTTAGCCATGCGCGCCATGCCCTTCCAGGGTCGGGACGGGCGCCGCGCGATGCAGGCGCAGATAGCGCGCCAGCTCCGACTTGAGCTTCGTCCGGTGGATGATCTGGTCGAGCAGGCCGTGGCGCAACAACGACTCCGCGGTCTGGAAGTCCGCGGGCGGCTTCTGGCGGATGGTCTGCTCGATGACGCGCCGGCCGGCGAAGCCGATCAGCGCGCCGGGCTCGGAGACGATGATGTCCGCGAGCGACGGGAAGCTCGCCGTCACGCCGCCGGTGGTCGGGTCCGCCATCACGGCGATGTAGACCTGGCGGGCGCGGTGGAAGCGGTGCAGGGCGGCGGTGGTCTTCGCCATCTGCATGAGCGAGAGCGCGCCTTCCTGCATACGCGCGCCGCCCGAAGCGGTGACCGTGACGAGCGGCAGCCGTTCGTCGCCCGCCCGCTCGATCAGGCGGGTGATCTTCTCGCCCACCACCGAGCCCATCGAGCCGCCGAGGAAGTAGAAGTTCATCACGCCGAGCGCGACGGGGATGCCGTCGATCGTGCAAACACCCGTGATCACGCCCTCCTCGGGCCCGACCTTGGCGTAAGCGTCCTTGAGCCGCTCGGTGTAGCGGCGCGTGTCGACGAAGTTGAGCGGGTCGATCGAGCGCAGCTGGGTGTCCATCTGCGTGAACGTATCGGCGTCGGCGAGCTGGGCGATGCGCTCGTGGGCGCGGAGGCGGAAGTGGAAATCGCACTTCGGGCAGACCTGGAGGTTGCTCTGCAGCTCCTTGCTGAAGAGCGCCTCGCCGCAGGCCGCGCACTTGATCCACAGGCCATCCGGGATGTCGCGCTTGTAGGTCGCGCCCTTCACTTCGGCGCGGGCGCGGCGGTTCGCGAACCAGTCTTTGAGGGTCATAAAGGCTCCAGCGGCCCGGGCGCAATGCGCCTGGCCGCTGGATTATACCATCTGGTACGGGGTCACACCCGCTCGATCACCATCGCGATGCCCTGGCCGCCGCCGATGCAGGCGGACGCGACGCCGTAGCGGGCCTCGCGGTCCGCGAGCTCGTAGGCGAGCGTGAGCAGGATACGCGCGCCCGAGGCACCGATCGGATGGCCGAGGGCGATCGCGCCGCCGTTGACGTTGACGCGGTCACGCACGAAGCCGGCTTCCTTCTCGACGGCGATGTATTGGGCCGCGAAGGCCTCGTTCACCTCGATCACGGCCATGTCGTCGAGCGTGAGCTTCGCGCGCTCGAGCGCCATCTTGATCGCCGGCACCGGGCCGATGCCCATGTGCTTGCCGGGCACGCCGGCCACGCCCCACGACACGATCCGGGCCCTGGGCTTCAGGCCGAGCTTGGCCACCTTCGCGCCGGTCGCAATCACCAGCGCGCAGGCGCCGTCGTTGATGCCCGACGCGTTGCCGGGCGTCACGGCGCCGCCCTTGCGGAACACCGGCTTGAGCGAGCCGAGCTTCTCGAGCGTGGTCTCGCGCGGGTGCTCGTCCTTGTCGATCACCTTGGTGCCGCCCCTGGCGGGCACCTCGACGCCGACGATCTCGCGGGCCAACCGGCCGCTGTCGATCGCGGCCTTGGTGAGCGTCTGCGAGCGCAGCGCGAACTCGTCCATCTGCTCGCGGGTGATGCCGTAGTGCGTGCCCAGCTCTTCGGCCGTCTCGCCCATGATCAGGCCGCAGGCGGGGTCCGTGAACACCGAGTGGGGCCCGAGCAAGGGATCTTCCAGCGTCTGGTCGCCGCGCATGCCGTCACGGCCGCCGCGCAGGATGAAAGGCGCGCGGCTCATGCACTCGGTGCCGCCCACCAGGGCGACCTGACTCTCCTCGAGCCGCATCGAATGGCAGGCGCTGACCACGGCCTGCATGCCGGATCCGCACAGCCGGTTCACGACCAGGCCGGTGATGGTGTCGCCCATGCCGAGCGAGGTGCCGACGTACTTCGCGAGGTAGTAGCTCTCGCGCTCAGCCTGCATCACGTTGCCGAGCACGACCGAGTCGAACTCGGCGGCATCCACGCCCGCCCGGGCCAGCGCGCCCTTGCCTGCGGTGATGGCGAGCTGGGCGGCCGAGACCACCCGCAGCTCGCCCTGGTAGGTGCCGAAGGGCGTGCGTGCGCCCTCGACCAGGTAAATGTCGTTGTCAGCCATTGAAGAAGCCTTTGGGAAGGGGATCTGAAGTTCCCCGGGTGGGGTGGGTGGGTGGGGCGGCTAAAATGGAACCACCATTTGAAGAGCGAGGAGCTCGTGGGAGACGGTCGAGCCGGGCGCGGCGCCGGGGGTCCCGCCGGTGGCGGGGCCCGGGTTGCTGAGCAGGCCGTTGTCGAGGTTGGGATCGAACTTGCCCGAGGAGTATTCCAGCTGCATCAGCGGCAGCTGGAACAGCTTGATGTCCGCCTGCGCCGTGAGGCCCGAGGCGATGTTGCCCGAGAAGCCGGGACCCGCGGTCTGCTGGGCGGCGAGCGTGAGGTTCGGGAAGATCGAGAAGCCGGGCAATTTCAGCGCGAGGCCATAGCAGTTGTAGTCGGTGCCGCCGAGGCCCTGCATCAGGCTCTTGGCGGGCGTCGCCAGCTTGAACGCGTTGGTGCCCTGCAGGCTCGTGTCGATCACCGTGCCCGAGTTGAGGCCCAGGCCCAGGCCGAAGCCGGTGCCGAACAGGTCGTTGCTCGCGAGCGTGACGCTGGCCTGGGTGGGCGTGAACTGGCCCGTGAAGGCCGAGCGCGCGACGGTCTGGAGGCTGACGCCGAGCGCGTCGCTGCCGAGGTCGAGCGTGCCCGTGAGCGTCTTGTTGAAGCCGCCGAGGTCCTCGTGGACGAGCCCGGGCGTCTTGGCGGCGACCTGCGCGCGCACGAAGCCGAAGTCCGCGCCGAGCGCCGTGACCATCCGCGAGCCGAGGTTGAAGGTCTCGGGCTGGGGCAGGTTGGTCGCGTAACCGAGGGCGCCGAGGCGGCCGAGATCGCGGCCGGCCAGGCCGCCGTTGTAGACCGCGACGCCCAGGCTGAACGGGCCTGCCTCGCCCGAGGCCGCGGCGGCGTAGTTGCCGCGCGGGAAGATCGCCTGCGTGGCGTTCGGATCGAGCGCCTGCTGCGTGATGTCGGTGCCCGTCAGCCACCACACCGGGTTGGTGGTGGCGGTCGAGCCGCCCGGCGTCATGCGCGCGAGCACCGTGCCGCCGTTGAGGTTCAGGCCCGGCGTGCCGACGAAGCCGTAGCCGCCCAGGCCCTCCCGCCAGACGTTCTGGGTGAAGGGATTCTTGAGCGTGGAGCCCAGCGTGATCATCTCGCTGACGTTGCCGAGGCCTGCGTGTATGCCGAAGCCGCCCGGCGTGTAGCTCATGTAAGCCCGCGAGACGTACATCTCGGTCCAGGGGGCGGTGGTGCTGCCGGTGGTGGCGTATGCCGCGCCGATGCTCTGCGGGCCGTAGACGTCCCAGTAGAGCGAGGAGGTCGCCTTGAGCTCGTCGGCCAGCGACGCGTCGAAGTTCACGCGGTTGCGCACGCGCACCTCGTCGAAGGGCTGGTGGGCCTGGGGCGCCGCGCCGAGGTAGGAGCGGTACTCGTTGCGCACCTCGCCCGAGGTCCGCACGCGCTTCTCGATCGTCTGGACGCGCGTGTCGATCATATCGACGCGGCCTTTCAGCACCTCGAGCTCATCGCGGAACTCCCGTTGCAGCCGCGCGATCGTGCGCAGGTCCTCTGGATTGACGCCGGGGTCGACGCTGATCGGGTTGCCGGTCGCGCTCGCAACCAGCTCCTCGACCTTCGCCATGACCTTCGCCAGCGCGGCGGCCAACTCGTAGCGGGTCAGCGTCTTGGGGCCGCGGAAGCTCTTGTCCGGGAAGCCCTCCATGACCTCGTACTTCTCGATCAGGCTCTGGATCGCCGCGTAGGCCCAGTGGTCGGGCGTCACGTCCTTGAGCTCGCTGACCGGCGTGAAGGCCATGGCCGGGAGCGGGGCCAGGGGCACGCTGGCGGCGATGGCCGCAGCGAGGAGGCGGGAAAGCGTCGGCGTCATGGGCATCCTCCAAGGGGTCGTCGAGGGTGCCCCGCATCCACAGGTCCGGAACGGGCGCTGCGGTACATGGGCTCGGGAAAGATAGCATGCGAGGATCGGGGCGTCAAAACGGCGCGCGGCCCGGGGACGAAGTCCCCGGGCCGCGGTCGAGTTTCCGGATGGCCGGTGGTCAGTCCTTCTTGCCGAAGAGATTCCAAAGGGCGACCGGCACCGGCGCCAACGGGAAAAGGACCCACTTTTTGAAGAAGTCGAGGATGCCCTTCTTGCTCTCCTCGGCCTCGGCCTTGCGGCTCGCTTCCTCGGCGGCGACGAGCTTGGGCGCCTGCTTGCGGAGCCCGTCGATCTCGTCCTTGGCGGCCTGCACTTCCTCGAGCGCCTTTTGGTAGGCCGGGAAGGCACCGAGGGTGCCGACGCTCAGGCCGCGGGCCTTGGCCTGGGCCTTGTCGAGGCGCTCGAACGCGTCCTTCACCTGCGCCGGCGTGACGGCCTTCTTGGAGAGAACCAGGCCGTCATCGGTGCCGATGCCGACCTTGCCCGCGACTTCGCCGGCCACTTCGCCCATGGGCTTGGGGACGGGCTTGGTGGGAACCGTGTTGGTCCGGGTGTCCGTGCGGCCGATCATCGCTGACTCCTCTTCGGGCCGCAGCTCATCCGGCGCGGCGCTCCTGAGTCTACTATCCCGAAAACCCTCGCTTTACATTCTTTTGTTTCTGTTAAAAGTGCGTTAGGTGCATGGTGGCCAGGGCTCACGCCGGGGCGGCGGCCGGCGGCGCATCGGGCTCATCGGCGGGGGCGTCGGGCGTGGCTGGCGGCAGCGTGGGCGGCTGGAAGCCAGGGGCCGCTTCGATGTGGATCGGCGCATAGCCCGTGAGCGTGGGCATGGGCGCAGGAATGGGCGCGGGGCGCTGGCGCTTGCGCATGATCGACGCGATGATCTTCGCGACCGCCACGAACAGCTCCTGCGGGATGGTCTGGCCGACCTTCACCTGGGCGTAGAGCGCGCGCGCCGTGGGCGGGTCCTCGACGGTAGGGATGAAGTTCTCCTCGGCGATCTGGCGGATCAGCAGCGCCACGCGGTCCTTGCCCTTCGCGATCACGATCGGCGACTTCATGCCGCGGTGCGGCTTGTATTCCAGCGCGATGGCGTAGTGCGTCGGGTTGGTGATGATGACGTCGGCGTTCGGGACGGCCTCGTGGGCGGCGCCCATCGCCATTTCGTACATCTTCTGCTTCTGCTTCGATTTGACGTGGGGGTCGCCTTCGAGCTTCTTGTACTCGTCCTTGATTTCCTTGTCGGACATCTTCAAGCCCTTCCACCATTGCCAGCGCTCGAAGAGGTAGGAGATGAAGGCGACGACGAGCATCAGCATCGCGATTTTCTTCGCGAGCGCGATGATCAAGGCGCCGAGCAGCGCCATGGCGCCCGGCACGGTCAGCGTGAGGCTCTGCAAGATCGCGCTCGCGTTGTCGCGGACGACCGTGTAGACGATGTAGGTGATCGCGGTCATCAGCAACAGCGTCTTCACGACGTTGAAGAGCTGCTTCACCTTGAAGGGGTTGATCTTGTTCTTGAAGCCCTTGATCGGGTCGATCTTCTCGAACTTGGGCTCGAGCGGCTTGAAGGTGATCAGCCAGCCGACCTGGGCGTACATCACGATGAGCGCGGTCAGCACGATCATGGCCAGGAACGGCGCGGTCGTGATGAAGATGACGCATGCCACCCGGAAGAGCAGCCAGAGCGCCTGGTTGTAGGTGAGCGTCTGGTAGACCGGGATGCTTTGGATCGTTTCGACGATGAAGCGGAAGATGTACTGGTAGACGAGCTGGCCGGTCCAGGTGATCGCATAGGCCGATACGAAGATCATGGCCGCCGCCATGACGTCCTGGACCTTGAGGAGGTTGCCCTTTTTTCGTTCTTCGTCGAGTTTATTGGATGTTGGGTCGTGTTTCTTGTCTTCATCGGCCATCGCTGATCACCCCCTTTCTGTCGCCGATGCACCGCAGCGCCGCTGCCCGTCCTGCGGATGCGAGGCCAGTTGGCCGTTTCGTCGCTTCAGCGACCTGAGGATCTCATACCCCCTCGGATCCCTTCCTCGCGGCCCAAGCGAGGGCTTCTTCGCGCGAGGTGAGTTCGCCGAGGGCCTGGGCTTCCTCGATCCCGGCCAGCAGCGCGGCGATCTGCCGGCCGGGCGGGAGTCCGAGCTCGCGCATGAGGACATGGCCGTCGACCAGCCGGGCGAGGGGGGCATCGAGGCGGCGCCAGTATGCTGCGAGCACGGCGGCGGCTGCCCCCTCGTCATGGTGCCTTTCGAGCAGCGCGAAGCCCGGGACGGCTTCGCCGGCGGCCTTCAGGAACCTGTGGGTGGCAAGCGGCGACGCGGCGGCGTCCGTCAGGGACCTCGGCACGGTCCAGGCCCGGATGAGATCGTCTTCCTTGCGGCTCCAGCGCAAGCGGGCGGCGGCCATCTCGACCGAGGGCGCTTGCGGATCGCGCAGCAGCGCCGCGAGTTGAAGCGTCGCGAGCCGGGTGCGTTCGCCGCCGGCCTCGATGGCCAGCCAGGTCGCGAGCCGGGACCAGGGGGGGCCGAGCGCGGCATCGGCCAGGAACGCCTCGATCAGCCGCACGTTGGTCGGACCCTCGTCCATGGACCGCGGACCCTGGGCGGGCGCCCCGAGCGCCTGGGACAGGAGCCCGATCTGGTTCATCTCGGCGAGGGCGTCGGCCGCGCGGCCGGTCTTCAGGAGCTTTCCGAGCTCCGCCGACACCCTTTCCCCGGCGGAGCGGGCCAACCAGGGGGCCAGCTCGCCCGCCGCCGTCGCCGTCGCCGGGTCGACGGCGAACCCCAGCGTCGCGGCGAACCGGTAAATGCGCACGAGCCGCAAGGGATCATCCTCGAGGTTCACGCGCGAGGGCGTGCGGATCACGCCCGCCGCGAGGTCCGCGAGGCCGCCGACCGGATCGAGGACGGCGCCGTCTTGCAGCCTGACGGCCAGCGCGTTGATCGACAGGTCCCGGCGGGCCAGGTCGGTCTCGATCGTGTCCCCCACCGCCTGGGCGAAGTCGAGCGAGAGGCCGTTGCGCAGCCGCGTCCTGTAGATGCCGAACGTCTCGTCCAGCGGCACCAGCGGGCCGCCGCCCGCGTCCTGCACCAGCGCCCGCGCGAGCGGGCGGGGGTCGCCCGGCACGACCAGGTCCCAGTCCGGGGCCGAGCGGCCGAGCAGCCAGTCGCGGACCCAGCCGCCCACCAGGGCGATCGGCTGGCCGTGCTCGTCGGCGATCGCGGCCAGCCGCCGGCACAGTGGATCGGCGAGCACGAAGTCGCGCAGCGCCTCCGGCGTGCGTTCGACGCGGGCGCGATCCAGCTGCGCGGTTTCCCTGCGCTCATCGGCACTGGCCAAAGGGGGTTCCTCTTCCGGGCGGGGCAGCCGCATTATGACATCCAGGGGGCTTCGCATCGGCGCCGCATGCGGAGACCGCCGGGTCGCCGACTATATTAATGGCGTATTAATTCTTCTGCAAATGATCATCAATTGCGAGAAAACACTGGTTAGCTTCGGTATAAGGGGAGTGAAGACGCCAGCCGAGGGTCAGACGGCCGAAGCCGCTACCCGACACGTTTCCCGGGATTCTGGAAGCGGTTAAGGACGAAGCGGCGGACAGAGGAGAAGAGTGGACATGGCGACGAAGAAGCTCAAGGTCGCGGTTCTGGAGGCCCCCGTCACCGTCAACGTGACGGTGCAGGAGCGCTCGACGACGTTCCAGTTCGGCGAGCCCGGCGAGGAATTGCAGCCGCTGTTCTACCGGCGCGCCGAGTACATGCTGCCCGCCTACGTGGTGCGCACCCCGATGCCGACGCTGACCGTCCGGCACCTCGAGAAGGCGATGATCCACTTCCTGCAGAAGCGAGAGGACCAGACCCTGCTCGCGTACAAGCGTGCGGTCGCGAGCGCGATCGAGCCGATGACGCTGATCAAGGTGGCGCTCGCGTGCCACACCGAGGAGTACCGCGAGGAGGCCGAAGCGGCCCTCCAGCGCGCCATGAAGTACGCCGGCAAGGACGAGCGCAGCAAGACGCTGGTCCGGGGGATCGCGAGCCACTTCGGTTACGACGCCGGCTAGGCCTGGATTTCAGCGCGGGCGGGGCCATCGGCCCCGCCCGCTTCGATTTGGGAATTCGGCGCCGTGAGAGGCCAAATCCCGCGCCGTCGGGTATAATTCCGGCAAATACGTCACTCCAGGAGGTTCCCCCTTGATGCTCAACGCCGTGCGCACCCTGCTCGGGGGCGTGCTGATGGCCACGGTGCTCCTCACAGCGACGGGCGCCCAGGCGTACGCACCGAAGGTCCTGCGCGTGGGGTTCGTGCCCTCCGAGAACCTCCAGAACATCCTCAAGAAGACGCGCCCGGTCATCGAGGCCCTCCACAAGGAGCTCAACCTCCAGGTCGTGCCATTCGTCGCGACGGACTACACAGGCATCATCGAGGCGATGCGCGCCAACAAGCTCGACGTGGCGTTCTTCGCGCCCGGTGCTTACGTGCTCGCCGAGAAGAAGGCCAACGCGCAGGTGATCCTCAAGGCCCAGCGCAAGGGCAAGGCGTTCTTCTACTCGGCCGTCATCACCCACAAAGACTCGGGCATCAAGCGCCTGCAGGACCTCAAGGGCAAGACCTTCGCCTTCGTGGATCCGGCGTCCACCTCGGGCGGCATCTACCCGAAGGTGATGTTCATGAATGCCGGCATCAACCCGGAACGGGACTTCACGCGCGTCATCTACGCCGGCGGCCACGACGCCGCCGTGCTCGCCGTGTTGAACAAGAAGGTCGACGCCGCCGCCACCTTCGCCAACGACACGAAGGGCGAGGATGCCGCCTGGACCCAATTCCTCACCCGACCCGGCGAGGCCAGGCAAATCGTGCCGATCGCCTTCAGCAAGCCGATCCCCAGCGATCTCATCGCCGTCCACA
This sequence comes from Candidatus Sericytochromatia bacterium, assembly GCA_036675505.1. Classification (GTDB taxonomy): domain Bacteria; phylum Cyanobacteriota; class Sericytochromatia; order S15B-MN24; family JAQBPE01; genus JAKFEW01. Next base: position 3,327 of record JAKFEW010000053.1, on the reverse strand, counting down.
GCAAGCTCGACCCCGCGCTGATCCAGAAGGTGCGCAAGGTCTTCGTCGGCATGAGCGCCACGCCCGCCGGCCGCAAGCAGCTCTGGGACCTGTACCGGATCGACGCCTTCGTGGAAGCCACCCCGGCCGATTTCGAGCCTGTTCGCGAGGCCTTCGGCAAGGTCGGTTTGAACATCAAGTAGCCCCCCGGAGCCGTCGCACCTGTGTCCTCGCCCACCCCCGTTTCCCTGAAGGCCCTCGAGCCGCTATTGGCCATCGAAGGCCTACACAAGGCGTACGGCGACGGGCCGCGGATTCTCAGCGACGTCTCGATGCGCTTCAAGCGCGGCGAGTTCGTGGTGATCCTGGGACTCTCGGGCGCCGGCAAATCGACGTTCCTGCGTTGCCTGAACCGCCTGATCGAGCCGACCGAGGGGCGCATCATGGTCCCGAGCGAGCTCGTGACCGGCGGCAACGGCGAGATGGACGTGGCGCGCATGAGCGACCGGCAGCTGCGCCGCTGGCGCCGCAAGGTCGGGATGATTTTCCAGCAGTTCAACCTCGTGAAGCGGCTGTCGGTGTTCGACAACGTCCTGTCGGGGAGCCTGGGCTACCAGGCGTTGCTGCCGAGCGTCGCGCGCTGGTTCCCGGGCGTCGATCGCGCGCGCGCGCTCGCGAACCTCGAGCGCGTGGGGCTGCTGGAGCAGGCCTACCAAAGGGCCGACACGCTTTCGGGCGGCCAGCAGCAGCGCGTGGCGATCGCCCGCGCCCTCATGCAGCGGCCGGCCGTGATCCTCGCCGATGAGCCGGTCGCCTCCCTCGATCCCAAGCTGTCCGTCGTGATCCTGGACATCTTGAAGCGCGTGGCCCAGGAGGACGGCATCACGGTGCTCGTCAGCCTGCACGTGCTCGAGCTCGCGCGCCGCTACGCGGACCGCGTGATCGGCTTCCAGGGCGGTCGCGTCGTGTTCGACGGCCGACCGGACGAGCTGACCGATGCCGCCATCGAGCGGATCTACCGCCGGGACGACGAAGACGCGCCGGTCCCGGTCTAGAAAGCTACCGATGTCGCTGCCCGCTGTCCCCGCCACCGCCCCCCCGCCCGAGCCGCCCCGCGCCGCCCCCCCGCGCCCGCCGAGGCGCTTCTGGCGCAGCGCGGCGATCGCGCTGGTGATGGCCTGGCTGATGGTCTGGGCCTTCTCGGGCGTCCAGGTGAACCTCGAAGAGCTGATCCGCGGCACGCCGGAGATGGCCGAGACGCTGGGGCGGATGCTCCCGCCGGACTTCACGCGCGTGACGGACCCGGCGGTCTACGACCGGCCGCCCGAGCTGTCGGTGCCGGAGCTGCTGCTGCCGGTGCCGCTCGAGCTCGACAAGGCCAACGCCAAGGCCTATTGGTGGCAGAATACGTTCCCGCAGACCATCATCGGTGCCACGCTGCAGACCATCCAGATGGCGCTCGCGGGCACGGTGCTCGCCTTGCTGGTGGCGTTCCCGGTGGCCTTCCTGGGCGCGCGCAACACGAGCCCGCACCCGGTGGTCTACCACGTCGTGAAGTTCTTCACGAATTTCTTCCGCACGATCCCGGACTTCGCAGCGGCGCTCGTCCTGGTGGCGGCGATCGGCCTCGGGCCCTTCGCGGGCACGCTGGCGCTGGCATTCCACACGGCTACGGTGCTGATCAAGCTCTTCGCGGAAGCGATCGAGGGCATCGACGAGGGCGTCGTGGAGGCGCTCAAGGCCACCGGCGCGCGCTACATGCAGGTGCTGAGCTTCGCCGTCGTGCCCCAGGTGATGCCGGCCTTCATCTCGTTCCTGCTCTACCGCTTCGAGACGAACATCCGCGCGGCCGCCGTGCTCGGCATGATCGGCGCCGGTGGCATCGGCTTCTTGATGGTCAGCGATTTCCGCATGTTCCAGTACCCGCAGGCGTCGATGACGGTGGTGGTGCTGATCGTGCTGGTGATGGGGGTCGACTACCTGAGCTCGCAGCTCCGCAAGATGGTGACCTAGCCGAAATCGGCGGCGGGCCTTACAGAACGCCTCAATCCGGGCGCGAATCGATCCGAAGGGTATATAAGGCATAGCCCCTTTTTCAGGATAATCGCATGGCCCGCGCCAAAAAGACCGCCAACCTCCACGACCGCAAAGTGACCAAGGTCCCGCCCAGCGGCCCGACGGTCAAGACCGTCGTGCTCGTCTGGGCGCTGTGCGTGCTGCCGAGCATGGCCGGGGCCGGCTGGGTGATCTACCAGAAGGCCCCAAAGCCATTCGACCAGGCGTGGGCCGGCGCCAGGTGGTCCGTGAACAAGGGCGTAGGCCTGGTCCAGGGCTGGCAAAAGCAGCGCGCGGTCACCGCGGCGGCCGAGGAAAAGAAGCGCAAGGCCGCCGAAGCGGCGGCCGCCGAAGCCGCCGCCGCCGCCTTTTAACTGGTCGACGCGGGTCTGGGCGGGCCCGGCGGGCGGTCAGTGGATGACGAAGACGAACGGGATGACGCCGCTCTGGGTCGGGCCTTCGCCATCCGGCAACGGGCTGAAGCGGTAACGCGATGCGGCGCGGGTGGCGGCCGCGTCGAGGATCGGGAAGCCCGACGAGCCTTCGACGACCGCGCGCGACACGCCGCCGTCCACGCCGACGTACACGCGAACCCGCACGGTGCCTTCCCAAACGCGGCGCTGGGCCACCTCGGGGTACTCGGGCGTAGGGGCTGCGAGCACGCCGCGGCCCGACAGCTCGCCGAGCGGGCTGTCGTGGCTGACCTGCGGGCGGCCGGCCGGGCGCTCGGGCGCGGCCGGGGCCTCTTCCTGCTTCTGGGCGCCTGCCTGGACCTGAGCCAGGCGGTTCGCGACGTCTTCCTGGTTGCGCTTGAGGCGCGCCGCGGCGAGCTGCGCGAGCTCGGCCTGCGAGGGCGATCGCTTGACCGGGATTTCGGCCCGGCGGGGGGCGGGGCGCTCGGCATGGGTGGCGGGCTTGGGGCGCGACACCACGGGCGCGGCCGCCTTCGGCGCGGCCTGGGTGACCGGCTTCGGCCTGGGCGCAGGCTTCACCGGCGCCTCGGCCACGGGCTTCGGCGCCTCACGCTCGACCGGCGGCGGCGCCGCGGCCTTGGCGGGCTTCACCGAGGGCACCTCGACGAACTCGACCTCGATCACCTCGACCGGCTTCACAGCCACCTTCACGGGCGAGGGCAGCACGGTGTTGAGCATGGCGAGGATCACGGCGCCATGGATCGCGAGCGAAAGCGCGAACGAGACCGTGCGTCGTTCGCGCCAGGCCGGGCCGCCGATCTTGCCTGGCGGCCGCCGGCGGCCGCGCCTGCCGCCGGGCGCGGGCACGCCGCCGCGGCCC
>JAKFEW010000052.1:0-74160 GCA_036675505.1 Candidatus Sericytochromatia bacterium | reverse complement strand
GGTCAGACGGGACCGCTGGCGGTGCGGACCAGTGCGACCAGTGCCGCGATCTCCTTGTCCAAGTCGGGTAGGTTTGACCGCCCGTCCCAACTGTCCACCACGGCTTCCGCCACCGCCGACTTGGCGACATCGGGGCCGAGCGTGCCCTCCGGCAGGTTGGCGAGGCCGCAGCGCGCCGCGTCGGGCGGCACGTCCGCCGCCACGGCCACCGCCGTGCCGCCATCGGACTGCACCAGCGTGCCGTCCTCGAAGCGCGCGCGGTCGCCGCCCGGCAGGTGGCCGAGCGTGAAGAACGCGAAGTTCGCGAGCGAGGCGCCCGCGAGCGGCTGGCCGTCCGTGTTGGTCAGCGTCGCGCGGCGCAGGTGCACGTCGGCGGCAGGCAGCACCACGTCCTCGACCTCGAGGCGCACGCCGGCGCCCTCGAAGGCGGCGATCGCCCGGCCGGTGTCAGGCGCCAGCGCCTGGCGCACGAGCTTCATCTCGTGGGCCCAGGTGGCCTCGCCGCCCTGGCGCACGACGCCGACGTAGGAGTCCCAGAGGTGGTCCGCGGCGTAGTGCGGCCAGAACAACTCGACGAGCGCGCCGGCCTTCGCGCCGCGGCCGAAGTCGCGCGAGACGACCGTGAGCATCGAGCCGTTGGACATCTGCGCGAAGTTCGGCGGATCGCCGGTGATCGTGGAGATCAGCTCGCGGCTGGCGCCCACCTGCCCACTCCGGTTGGCCGCCGCCTCGGCGGCCACCGGCGCGCGGCAGCCCGCCGCGAGCACGGCGGCCAGCAACAGCGCGAGCGTGGGGCGAAACGGCATCAGATTTCCCCAGCTACTTGGTGGCCGCGGCCACAAAGACAAACGGCGAGTTGGCGTCGGAGCGCCAGGAGAAGCGCACGACCTTGAAGGTGATCGTCGCTGGCTGATCCTGCGGGATCGTCGCCAGGAAGGCGTCGGCCTTCGAGTTCGAGGCGAACTCCTGGGTGGTGAAGGGCACGCGGCCGGCGGTCTCGGTCTCGGCGGCCACCGTGACCCACTTGATCAGGCCGAGCAGGCCCTTCTGCTTGCTCGCGCCGAGCTTGCCCGCGATCGTGAGCAGCTTGCCGTCGTAGGACGTGAGCAGCGCCGCGTCCTTGTGGTCGGGGCCCACGACCGCGCGGCCCTGGTAGGCCTTGTGGCCGGCCATCAGGCGCGCCATCAGCTCGGGCGTGGCGGCCTCGGTCGCGGCGGCGGCGGCGACGCGGGCGGCCTGGGGGACGATCGCGGTGGGCGCGGCGGGGGTGCCGCAGCCAGCCAGGAGGGTGGCGGCGAGGGTGAGGGTCAGGCACTTGCGCATGGGGTTCTCCTGGCGAATTAAGCGATGGTTACCTTTCTCTTATTCTTCTCTTAATGGTTCGGTCTTGTGTCAGACCTGGTTAAGTCAAGATTAAGAAATTCGCCGACCGGGGTCGCGGCGGGTAGGATGGCCGCATGCCCAGCCTCTGGATCACCGCCGTCGTCCTCGTCTGCACCGCCGCGGCGCTGGCGCTGCGCGGCGCGGCCCGTGCCCCGGAGCCGGGGGACGACCCGGACCTCCGGGCACTCGTGGAGCGGCTCACGGCCCTCGGCTACTTCTGCTTCACGCAGGACGGCCGGCCGCCGGCCGGGACCGCGGCGGAGGCGCTGTGGGGGCCGGCCTCGCGCCGGATCTTCCCGATTGACGCCGAGGCGATCGCCGAAGGCGCCGCGAGCGAGCTGTTGGCCCATGCCGCGCCGCTGCTGGGCGAGGTCCGCGGGGCGGTCGACCGCCTGGGCCGGGACGCCGGCGTGACACGCTACGACGTGATCGTGGGCGATCGCGCCTTCCCGATCCTGGGGCACGCCGAGTTCGACGACGCACGCCGCTGGGAGATCGCCGCGGCGCGGGCGCTCGCCATGCTCGACGCGCTGCTCGAGGCCGCCGGCGTGCCCGAGCGCGCGTTCTGGCTGAGCGGGGCGGAAGACGGGATGGCGGCGTTCCTGACGCCGGAGCAGGCCCGGGTGATCCGGGCCTGCCCGGCGGTGGCGGACAAGCCGAAGCGGAGCTTCGGAGACCGCTTCGAGCCGGCCTGAAGCTCAGCTCAGCCTTCGCCCAACGTCGGCGCCAGGTCCCCGGGCGCCTCGCGGGCGATCGCCGGCGCGAGCGGCGAGCGGTCGGCCAGCAACGCCCCGACGTCGAAAGCCAGCAGCTCGGTGTAGATCGAGTATTCATGCGCCTGCCACCAGGACCAGCCGCGGTCGTCCAGCCCCACCGGCCGGAGCCGGCCGGCGACGTCGAGGTCGCGAAAGGCGCCGGGCGGCGACACGTAGAGGGTCTCGCCTTCCTGCGAGAAGACGATCACGAGCGGGTCGACGGCGAGGTCGGGGCGCATCGCCTGGCGCCCGAGGTGGACGGTGACGGCGAGGTGCAGGCGCTCCGCCGCGTCGACGGTCGCGGCCATGACGTAATGGCCCGTGCCGAGGAGTTCCGGCGCCAGCCGGCCGCGCGTGGCCGCCCGGCCGGCGAGCCGGATCGTCAGCAGGCGCTGGCCCTGGTAGTCGTAGGCCGTGAGGCCCGCGCGGCCATGGACCCAGAACCGGCTCGAGCCGGCGGCGAGCACCTCGAAGCGGTGCGCCGCCCAGGGCCCGACCCCGGCCGCGGTCGGGCCGAAGCGGCCGTCCAGCGCGGTCTCGACGGCCCGGCCGTCGGCATCGAGGATGCGAAAGCCCCGCCGCGGCCCGTCCGACAGGACGTGGCCGCTCGGGGCCAGCGCGGCCTGCGGGTACAGCGGGTATTCCTGGTGGTACGGCGGGGGCCGCCAGTCGTCCGTCGGGAAGCGCCGGAACGTGGCGGCGCCTTCCTGGACCATCGCCGGCGGCCCCGCCTGGTCTGTGAGCACGAACTGCCAGACCGTCCCGCGCGCGTCCACGCCGAAGACGGTCGGCGGGTCCAGCGCGCGCGGATCCGCGGTGATCAGGGGCAGCGGGACGCCCGGCGGCGGCGCGCCCTCGCCCGCGAGGAGCCAGAGCCGGTCGACCCCGCGGACGGGCAGGCATTCTCCCCTCGTCTCGCCTCGCCAGACGAGTTGGGGCGCGAGGGGCTGCGCGATGGTCACCGCCGTCTCCTCCGTCGACCTGGATACAGTAGAATACCCGGCATGACCGAGCAGATTTTCTTCAAAGGCGACTTCGTCCCCGCCGATCAGGCCAAGCTCAGCGTGAAGACCCACTTCATGCACTACGGCACCGCCTGCTTCGAGGGCATCCGCGGCTACTGGAACGAGCAGCAGGGCGAGCTCTACTTGCTCAAGCTGCGCGAGCACTTCGAGCGCCTCCAGGCCTCCGCCGGCGTGCTGCACATGCGCCTGCCGCACAGCGTGGACGTGCTCTGCCAGGCCACGATCGCGCTGTGCCGCCGCAACCAGTGGAAAGAAGACATCTACCTGCGCCCGCTCGCCTACACCTCGGCCGAGCTGATCGGCGTGCGCCTGCACGGCGTCGGCTGCGACGTCACGATCTTCGGCCGGCCGATGGCCGACCCGTTGCCGCGCACCGGCATCAAGGCGGCCGTGTCGAGCTGGCGGCGCGTGGACGACACGATGATCCCGGCGCGCGCCAAGATCGCGGGCGCCTACGTGAACAGCGCGCTCGCGAAGACCGAGGCCCACCACCATGGCGCGGACGACGCGATCCTGCTGAACGCCGACGGCCACGTCTCCGAGGGCTCGGGCATGAACCTGTTCATGGTGCGGCGCGGCAAGCTGGTCACGCCGGACGTCCACCAGAACATCCTGGAAGGCCTCACGCGCGACTGCGTCATGCACCTCGCTACGGCGCGCCTCGGCCGCGAGGTGGTGGAGCGCATGGTCGACCGCACCGAGCTCTACACCTGCGAGGAGGTCTTCATGTGCGGCACGGGCGTGCAGATCGTGCCGGTGATCGAGATCGACAAGCGGCCGATCGGCGGCCGGACCACGCCGGGGCCGATCACGTTGCAGCTGATGCAGCTCTACGACGCCGCCGCCCGCGGCGCGGATCCGGCGCTCGCGGATTGGGTCACGCCGGTCTACAACGAGGCGCCGGTCTGATCGGCCTGGCTACGGAATGATCCATTTGCCGTCGCGCTGCATCTTCTGGAGGCAGCTCGAGCAGGCCATCGCGATCGGCTTCTGCAAGTTCTTGTGGGCGTAGTCCACCGGGAACGAGTTGCCCATGCCCATGGTCAGCGACTTGCAGCCGCCGAGCTTGAGCGTGCACTCGGTGTACATGCGCACGGGGCCTATGCGGATCTTGGCAGGGCCTTCCTCGACGGGCGCGGCCTCTTCGATCGCTTCGGCCTCGGGGGTCTGAGTCTCGTCGGTCATGGCGCACCTCCTAACGGAGGTCTCTTTCCCCGCGAGCCTACAGACCGAACGCGGCGGCGAGGCCGCCTTCGGCCAGGTCGGTCGCGTTGCCCGGGCCCTGGGCCTCGCGCTCGGCCCAGTCGCGCGCCATCACCGCGCCGAGCTCGCCGAGAATCGCCCGATCGCGCAGCAGCAGACCGAGCTCGCGGTTGTTGTTCAGCGAGTTCGAGGTGAAGTTCTCGGAGCCCACGAAGCCGCGCGCGCCGTCGGCCAGCACGGCCTTGGCATGCAGCTTCACCTTCTTGATGAACGCGAACTTCGTGACGCCGGCCGCCTTGAGCTGCTTGGTCTCGTTGGCCACCACGTCCCAGTCGGAGCAGACCGACTTCTCGGCGTGCGCGAGCATGACCGTCACGTCGACGCCCGCCTTCACGCGCGCGCCCAGGTGGGCCGCGACCTCCGGGTCGCCCATGAACTCGACCTGAACGACCAGCGTGCGCGTCGCCGAGTCGATCAGCTTGAGGATCTGCGCCCGCGAGTTGTTGGGGCTCACGACCAGGTCCGGATCGCGCGGCGTGAAGGCGGCGCCGGTCCAGTCGGCCTCGAAGAGCTGCGCGATCTCGGCCACGTCCGACTTGTCGCGGTCGACCACGATGTACTCGCGGTTCGACTTGAAGGCCGAGTTCGTGAGGTTCGTGGTCATGACCCAGGCGGCCTGGCCGTCGATCACCATCGACTTCTGATGCGTGAAGCGGAACTTCGGGTCCGACCACTTCACGTTCACGCCCGCGGCCTGCAGCGCGTCGAAGGCCGGCTTGTTGTTGCTGACCGGGTTCGCGGGCGGCTGGCACGCGGGCGGTATGGGCGCCGTGAAGGGCGCGCCGTCGAGGATGATGCGCACGTCCACGCCCGCCTTCGCGCGCTCGGCGAGCGCCGCGATCAGCTGCCCGCCCACGTTCGAGGTCATGAACAGGTACATGTGCACGCGGATCGAGGTCTTCGCGCCTCGAATCGCGGCGAGCAGAGGGTCGACGCCGGCCTCGGGCATCACCAGCAGGCTGCGCGTGCGCGCGCCCGCCGCTTCCAGCCCACCCGCCTGGGGCGCCTGCGCGAGGCGTGGGAGCGAGCCAGCTTGCCCACGGATGGGCTGATGCCGCGGAGCCCAGGGATGGGCGGGAGCGGTGCAGCCGGCCAGGAGGGCCAGCATCGCGCAGGTGAGGACCTTCTTCATGGGCGGGAGCCCTCCTATTTGGTCCGAAACACCGTCGCGGACCCGGCCGTCGTCGCGGGAGGAAACCTGAAAGCAACCATCTTAACTTTAAGATGTATTTAAGGCAAGGTAAATGTGGCTTCACCTTCGGTGGTCGGAGCCCCGTGCTAGCATGGAGCGCGATGGCCCACATCCTGATCGTCGAGGACAACGCCGCCAACGCCGAGGTCGCGAGCGTCATCTGCGCCTCGGCGGGCCATACCGTGCGCCTCGCCGCCAACGGGCTCGACGTCCTGCGCCGCCTGCTCGACAAGGAGCGCTTCGACCTGATGCTCCTCGACGTGCTGATGCCTGAGATGGATGGCATCGAGGTGGCGCTCACGCTGCGCGAGACCAAGAAGTACGGCGGCTTGCCGCTGATCGCCGTGACGGCGGTGAGCGGCCGGCGCGACACCGAGAAGCTGATCGCGGCCGGCGTCGACGCCGTCGTCTCGAAGCCGTACCGAAAAGACGAGCTGCTCGACGCCATCGACGAGGTCCTCACCGGCGGGATCACGACTCGGTAGCGGGCACGGAGGCGGGTCTGTGCGGGCGGCTCTACGCTGGTAGCGGACCAGGCTGCCAGGCCGCGAGGCCGGCCGGTCCGTCAGGAGGCCCGCCATGCTACCCATCCGCGCATCCCTCGCGACGCTGCTGATCGCCGCGCTGCTCCTCCCGGCCTGCGGCCGGCTGCCCGACACCGCCGCCGAGGTCACGATCCGCCCCGTGCGGACCAGGCCCACGGCCACGAAGGCGCCCGCCGGCAGGCCCAGCCCCGTGCCGACGCTGACCCACTCGCGGCCGCCCGCCCCGCCGTCGACGCCCTCGCCCAGCCCGATCGGCTACACCGGCAGGCAGGTCGTGGTGTCCGGCTACGTCTACGACCACCAGGGCGCGACCGTCGACGACGCGACCGTCGTCGCCCGCTCGCTCGACGCGGCGGCGCCCTACTACCGCGAGGTGTCGACCGACGGCGGCTCGTTCGTGCTGAACGGCGTGCCGGAGGGCGTCAACGTCGAGGTGGTCGCGCAGCGCACGGGCTGGACCACGCGCCGGCGGGTCGCGACCTTCCAGGGCCAGGCCAGCGATCGCCACGAGGTGAACTTCGGCGCGCCGCGCGGCGACCGGCGCGACGGCGCGGCCCACTTCCTCGCGCCCTTCCCCGAGATCGTCCGCACCGAGCCCGCGGACGGCGCGGAGAACGTCGAGACCGGCGCCGGCACCTACCGGCTGCACCTGAGCGAGCCGCTCGGGGCCGAAGACCAGCGGCGGTTCGAGGCCGCGTTCCGCATCCTGCCCGCCAACGACGTCGCGAACGGCGGCGTCGCCGGCTCGACGACCGATCTCGCGGACCTCGAGGACGACGACTTCCCGCTCGCGAAGGCGATCGACGGCGTCGCGGGCGTGGCGCCCTACGCCGTGCGCAAGGGCAGCATCTTCCGTGACGACCCGGACACGCGCGCGACCTTCACCTGGAGCGCGAGCGGCCAGGCGGTCACGTTCCATTTCGGTGGCCCGTTGCTCGTGGCCTCCGACGACGAGACGGTCTACCAGCTGGCGCTGGTCTCGGGCGGCGAGGACCAGCGCATCCGCGACACGGACGGCGAGCAGCTCGGCACCGATCACACGGGCAAGCTCACGCGCTACCCGGCGCGCGGCGACCTGCTCCTGTCGGTCTTCGTCGCGGATCACCTGGCGCTCCGCGACATCGACGGCCTGGCCGACGGAAGCGACGAGGCCGCCTGGGCCGCCACGCACCTGAACGTGGTGCGCTTCTCGACCTGGCGCGACGTCGACGCGCCCGAGTTGCTCGGCGTGGTGGCCGGCCCCCAGGGCGACGACACCCGGATCGAGCTGCGGTTCGCGGAGCCGCTCGCGGCCTACGACGGCTCGACCGGCGGCTTCGTCCACCCGCGCCTCGGCGACGACGGCGACGACCTCGCGAACTACACCTTCGCGGTCTCGACCAAGGCTGCGAAGGTGGAGGACGTCACGCTCGACGGCGACCGCCCCACGATCGTCGACCCGCGAACGATGCCCACGCTCGCCGCGAGCGATCTGCGCAACACCGAGCTGCGCTTCGCCACGGCGGCCTTCGTGCCGAACCGCACAGGCGCGGCCGCGGGCTCGGTGATGATCGAGGTCGACCCGTTCGATCCGCGCCGGGTGATCCTGCTGGTGCTCGATCGCCCCGACTTCTTCGACCCCGCGCTCAGCCACCTCAAGGTGCGGGCCCGCATCGGCGATCCGGCCGGGAACACCGTCAGCGAGCGCCAGGCCGACGATCGCACGCCCATCGCGGTGCTCTGACGGGCTGATTGACATCTCATTTATTCAACGATCAATTACCTGGGCTTAACAATCGGATAACCGAATCTGGCGTGCCGCGGGCGAAAACCACCTTACCGCCCCCGGCGCTCTGCCGAAAAATCCGAGAGGTGACCCCCATGGCCGACCCCACGATCCCCAGCCCCTTCTTCCGCACCCTGGTTCAGACCTTCGTGGCGACCAAGCAGGCCACCCGGGTGACGGGCGCGGACACCGAAACGGCGACCCACTGGGAGGTCGGCGCGGACGGCGCCGCCCAGGCGACCGCGCAGAAGAGCAAGGTCGTCGGCATGGACACCGAGTCCCGCACCAACTGGAAGGCCGTCTCGGCCAAGGGCGGCGGCATGGGCTACGACGAGTTCGTGCGCGGCTCGGCGGTGGTGCCGCTCGGCATGAAGACGCTGCCCGTCCGCGCCGCGGCGCCGACCGCCAGCGCGAAGATCGTGGGCCAGAAGACCGAGGTCACGGGCGCCGAGACGCTGACGAAGACCAACTGGAAGGTCGACGGCGAGGGCGAAGACCGCAAGATGACGGCGACCGCGCAGGACACGAAGCTCGAGAGCTTCGACACGCGCACGCGCACCCGGTGGACGATGAACGAAAAGCTCGAGAACTGCGACGAGCTGATCAAGCTGATCGGCCAGTAATACGCTCAGGAAGGCGCCTGGTGGGGGTCGGTCGGGTCCTTCTCGAGCAGCGCCGGCGCGCTCACGGCCTTCTCCGCGTTGATGCGGCCATAGCCCCAGCTCGGATCCCAGCCCGGCGTGCCGAAATCGTCCACGGACCGCGCGAGGTGGGCGCGCACCTTGTCGACCATCGTCATGGCGTCCTGCGGCGACGCGAGCGAGGCGTTGCCCGGGTCGTACTTCGCGAAGACCAGCGCCGCCACGCCCGAGACGTAGGGCGCCGCCTCGGAGGTGCCCGAGGCGAAGGCGTACGTCGTGAGCGGCGGGTCGCCCCGGCCGCCCAGCTGGTTCGAGGTGGTGGGGATCGGCGCGAAGATGCCGCCGCCGGGCGCCACGAGGTCCAGGCGCGGGCCGTAGTTCGAGAAGTGCGACACGAACTCGAAGCCCAGGTATCGGCTCGTCGAGCCGACCGCGAGGGCGCCGGGCGCGTTCGCGGGCGAGCCGACCACCGGCGAGCCCGCGTTGCCGGTCGAGACGACCACGAGCACGCCCTTGCGGCGCGCATACTGGATCGCGTCGTAGTAGAGCGGGTTCACGCGCGCGGTGTTCTCGCCCAGGCTCATGTTGATGACGCGCACCCGCGCGCCGCCCGCATCTTCGTAGGTGGCCGCGTACTTGATGCCGGCGACCACGTCGGCCAGGCGGAACGTGGTGGTGCCGTCGTCGGCGAAGCTGTCGGCCTTGAGCGGCATCAGCTTCACGCCCCAGGCCACGCCCGCGCCGCCCTTGCCGTTGTTGCCGGTCGCCCCGATGATCCCGCAGGTGAGCGTGCCGTGCCCGAGGTCGTCGGTCAGGTTGCCGGCCCACTCCTCCTCGGTGCCCTCCACCGCGTCGGGCTTCGGGGTGACGTTGCGCGCGCCCATCAGGCGATCGCCCACGGCCGAGACCTTGAACTCCTCGTGGGTGAAATCGCAGCCTGAGTCGATGATCGCGACGATCACCTTGGACTGATCGAGCGTGCCGATCTTCGCCCAGGCGCCTTCGGTGTTCGCGAACTCGGGCTGGTGGGCCCACTGGTCGCCGTAGCGCGGATCGCTGGGGGCCGCGTGGGGCCTGGCGAAGGAGTTGAAGGCTACATGCCGCACGGCAGGCCAGGCCGCGAGCACCGCGCGGGCCTCGCCGAGCTGGGCAGGATCGCTCAGGCGCACGGTCAGGACGTGCTGGCCATCGAAATCGAGGTCGCGCAGCAGTTTCGCCCCGGCCAGCGCGGGCAGCGCCATCACGGCCGCCGGGCGCACGCCAGGCTCGAGGCTCAGCACCAGCTCGTCGCGCGCCCGATCCGGCTGGCTCGCGGGCGGCGGAACGAGGGCGCGCGCCGAGTCAGGCGCGATGGCGAAGGCCGGCGGCTGGAAGCTCGCGGGTGCAGCGCCCGGGGCTCCCGGCGCGGCCGGCGGATCGCCCGTGGTCCAGGCCGGCACCGCCGGGGCGAGCGCCGCCGGGGCGCAACCGGCGAGCGTGGCGATGGCCACCCAGGCCGGAAGGAACCGATGCCGTCGCACGTTCATGGCCGGTAGCTCTCCACGGTCTGCAATGCTCCCTTGCCGGTGCCGACGCCGCCGATCGCCCAGAGCTCACCCTGGTGCGCCACGAGCGCATGCAGCGCGCGCGGCGTCGGCATGGCCGGGCCGGCGTCCCAGGTGCTGCCCGCGATCAGCGAAAACTGGCGCATCGTGCCCGTCGGCTTGCCGCCGGCGTCATAGCCGCCGATGAGGTAGAGCGTGCCGTTCAGGACCGCTGCGGCGGCCCCATGGACCGCAGCCGGCAGGGCGGGCACCGGGCCGTCCTTCTCCCACTTGTTCGCCGCCACGTCGTACACCTGGACGTGCGTGACAGGCGAGGCCTTGCCCAGGTTGAAGGTGTAGCCGCCGATCACGTAGAGCTTGCCGTCGAGCATCGCCGTGGCGGCCCCCGCGACCGGCACCGGCATCGCCGCGCCCGCGCGCTTGCCGTCGACCAGCTTGGTCAGGTTCACGACCTCGACCTCGCTCGCGATCACGCCGGGCTTCGCGATCCCGCCGGCCACCACCAGGTCGGTGCCCACGACCCCGCCCGCCGCGGCGTAGCGCCCCTTGCCGAGGTTGAACTGGCCCTCCTCGGGCTTGCGGGCCGTCGCGAAGCCGGTGTCGCGGTAGAGCGCGAAGCCCGTCTGGCCGGTCGTGCCGTCCGGCGCCAGGGCGCCGGCGAGGCCGCCCGCGGTCCAGAGCTCGGTGTCTCCCGCCACGCCGCCGGTCGCCAGGCTGACGCCCTGGTGCAACACGCGGCTCTCGCCGGTGGCGCCCAGCTCGCCGTCGTAGGCGTCGTCGAGGATCCAGGTGGCCGTGCCGACCTGGAGGTACTCGAACGACGGGCGGTGCTCGCCCTCGGCCACGATCAGGCGGTCCTTGAGGGAGCCCGCCACCACGCCGGCCCGCGCCCGGTTGAGGTAGGGGCGGATCGCCCAGGTGCCCGAGATGCCCTCGAAAGTCAGCGCCAGATCGGCCGGCGCCGAGGAGTCCGGGAAGGGCGCGCCGGTGGCCGGGATCAAGGTGGGCTCCGCCGTCGGATCGCCGCCGCTGCCGCCGGTGCCGCCCGTGCCCGTCGAGCCGCCGCTCGGCTTCGTCCCAGGGACCAGGGGCGTGCGCGTCGCCGCAGGCTTCGCGTTGCCCGAGGCCCGGCTCTTGCCGCCGGCGCGCTGCTCCCCGTCGCCCTGGTCCTTGGGCTGGTTGGGGTTCTGGCAGCTCAACAGCGCTGCTGCGATCAAGGCGGCCAGCGTGATGCGCCTCATGGGGTCAGCTCCTCGACCTTGTCCGCCGGGATCGGGAGGGCCAGCTCGTCCGGGTGGATGCCGCTCACGCCGCCCGCCACCACAATCTTGTCCTTGCCCGCGGCGTCCTTGACGACAGCGACCGCGGGGTACGCGCGGGGCGTCTTGAGCGGCGCCCGCTTCGTCCAGACGTCGGTCGCCGGGTCGTACACCTCGACCGCGCGGCTCGCCTGGCCCTTGCGCTCCTCGCCGCCGATCACCCAGAGCTTGCCGCCGAGCGCGACCGCCGCCGCATACGCACGTGGCGTGGGCATCAACGCGCCGTTGGTCCAGCTGCCGCCATCGAAGCGCGAGACCATGCCGAGCGGCTCCTCGGCCGCCTGGTAGCCCCCGGCCAGCACCCACTGCGTGCCGACCACGGCGCCCGCCATCCCGGCCCGGGCCCCTTCCTCGCCGAGGCCCTCCGGCGGCAGCTGCTCGAAGGTGCCGGCGGCCGGGTCGAAGGCGAGCAGCTCGGTGAAAAGCTCGAAGGGCAGATCGGGGCGGTTGGCGATGTTGGTGAAGCCGCCCGCGACGAAGATCTTGTCGCCGAGCTTCGCGGCCGAGGCGAGCGACAGGTGGACCGTCGCGCTCCGCGGGTACCGCGCCGGCGAGATCGTCATCGGCGCGCTCGCTACCTGGGCTTTGGCGCTGCCGGTGGTGTCGAGCACGTGGACCTCGTCCATCCCCAGGCCCCCGCGGATCCCGCCGAAGGTGTAAACCTTGGCGCCGTCGAGCGCCACCGCCCCGCCGAACTGGGGGTAGGTGGCCGGCAGGGCGTTGGCCGTTTTCCACTTGGCGGCCCGCGAGAAGGTGAAGGCCGTCTCCGCCGCCGCGACCCGCGGCGTTTCGACGATGCCGGGCGGGTCGCTGGTCGGCTGGACCAGGCCACCCAGCACCCACATGGTGTCGCCCGTCGCCACGCCCGAGCCGCCGCCCAGGCGCACGGGCATCGGCTCGCCGGGCGTTGCGGTGGAGAAGAAGATCGACGGGAACTTGGATAGCGGGCGATCCTGGCTGACCGTGGTGTCGAAGGTCTGGGGGATCAGGTCGGTCTCGCCCTCGACGATCGGCGTGATCGTGATCTTGTAGGGTTCGGAGCGCGGCGCGAGCGGGCCCACCAGCACGGGCTCGCCGCGGGTGGAGACGACCGACGCCGAGATCGCGTCGTTGACCGAGACGCGCACGGGCACGTTCGGCGCGAAGTCGAGGAAGCCGATCGTGAGGTAGCCGGGCTTGGCGACCCATTCCGGCTTCGGCGCCGGGAGGTTCTTGCCGGTGGCGTCCTTCATCACGGTGGCGATCGCCGCGGCGTCGAGCAGGCGCGGCGAGGCCGCGTTCTGCGTGGTGATCGTGCTGTCCACCACGCTCTGGATGTTGAACAGGTCGGCCGCCTCGGCGGCCTCGGGGAACTTCTCCAACATGTAGGCGTAGACGTCGCCGTAGGCGGTCGAGAGGTCATTCAGCTTGGCCTGGTTGGGGCCGGGCCGGATGTCCACGACGACGCGGTAATGGAGGCCGTCGACTTCCTTGCCGTCGCCGCCGAGGTAGCGGACCGTGACGACGCGCCGCTCCCCCAGCGGCACGTCCTTGGCGACCCCTGTGCCCTGGGCATCGAGGTCCACGTCGCGCGTGACCGGCGTGGGGAGATCCGACGCCTGGAACGTGAGGCGCAGCTTGCTCGTCGTGGCGACGGCCTGCAGGCGGCGACCCTGGGGCGCACCGAGCCTGAGGGTCAAGGTGGCGGCGGCGATCGCCGGCGCCGAGCCTGGCGGCCGGTGCGCGTCGGGCGCGGCGGGCCCTGGCATGGCGCGCGCGTCGCAGGCCGCCAGCGAGGCAGCCAGGACGAGCGTGGCGAGCTTGGATCGCACAAGGCGCACGGGTAGGTCTCTCACTCTATACATATTCCTCACGCGGGCGCCCCCCAAACCCTCGCTCCATGCGAAAAGGGGAGCGCCTGGACGCTCCCCCACTCGCTGCCGACCATGCCGGCGAATGAGACTGGCTTACTTCGCCCCGATCGGCAGCACGTTGATCGTGAAGCCGTCGTAGACGCCGTTGCGCTGAACGGTGAGCGGCGAGATCCCCTGGAGGTCCTGCGACTTGCCGGTGAAGGAGTCGTCGCCGAAGTGCAGGTCCTTGAAGGTGATCGTGTGGGGCTCGTTGTCAGGCAACTTGACCCGGAAGTTGAGCGGGATGGAGTACGCACCGCCCGAGGGGGCGCCGAAGGTGTACTTCCGCTCGCCCACGCCCGAGATGTTCAGGGTGAGGGTGAAGTCGCCTTCCATCTTCTTGCCGCCACCCGCGTCGGCGACGATCGTCATGCCGAGCATCGGGCTGTAGCGCGGGATGGTGAGGGCGACCTGGTTGGAGCCCGAGGTGACCGTGGCGGTCTTCGTCGAGCCGATGCCCGCGCCCGGGTACTTGCCGGGGGTGGGGTTGGGCTCGTTGGTGTAGGCCTGCGCCGACACGGTGAAGGTCTCGCGCACCCAGTTGCTGGCCTTGCCACTGGGCTGGACCGGCTGCGGGTTGAGGTCCTGCACGATCTTGTCGTGGTGGACGGTCCAGGAGCAGTGGCACCAGCCGTTCCACTCGTAGCCCGAGCGGGTGGTCTCGTTGGTGCCGGCCGTCAGGTCGATCCAGCCGGACGTGAACTTGTCGACCCACGAATCGGCCACGGCAGCCTTGGCGGGCTTGTCGACGATCTTCACGTTCAGCTTGCCCGAGCTGTCGATCGAGACGAAGTCGCTCTTGAGTTCGGTCTTGGCCTTCGCCGCCAGGGTCTCATTGGCCACATCGCCCTCTGCGGGCCAGAAGAGCTCGTTGTCGTACTTGTCCATCGCCGCCTTGGCGATGCCGATGTTGGCGAAGGCCTGCGTGCCGGACTTCGTCTTGAGGCCGGTGGCGTCGGCCCCGGTGGCTTCCTCCAGGTGCGACTGCTCGGGAGCGCCCGGCGTGCCCGCGACGAACTCCTTGGACCAGTAGCCGTTGACGCCCGAGACCGCGGCGGTGGTCGCGTTGCCGAAGCGCACGTAAGTGTTGAAGCGCGAGTTCGCGTCGTAGGCGGCCTTGCCGTTCAGCGTGTCGTCGTCCGAGACCCACGTGCAGTCCGCGAAGACCTTGCGCAGCGGCTTCGCCGGCGGCGGCGGGTTGTAATCGCAGAAGGCCTCGATGCGGCTGTCCTTCTTGAAGTTGCCGCCCTTGCCGGCCGGGATCGGCGCGAAGCCCTCGGTCATGATGCCGCGGCGCTCGGTGAGATAGGGATCGGCCGGCTCCTTGCTCATGTCGAGCGGCTTGTCGGCCGGACCCGAGACGGGCATCGTGACGACCCAGTTGCCCTTGGCGTCCTGCGACAGGCTGTAGCGATCGGCCGTGTAGTCGTCGTACATCGTCTTGAGCTCGGGGATCAGGCGATCGTCGGCCTTGGCCGACACGTTGATCTTCTGGCCCGGCAGGATGTACGCATCGCCGATGTCCATCTGGAACCGGATGCCCGCCAGGTGCTGGTTGGTGTTCTTCTGCTTCGAGGTGTCGAGCCGGACGAAGCGGATCGCGGTGTCCTGCGACAGGGCACCGGGCGGAATGACCGCCGTCAGCAGGCCGTCCTCGCTCACGAAGCTGCCGCCCTCCGACGCCTTGATCAGCATCGGCTTGGTCAGGTCGACCGGAGCGAGGCCCTCGGCGTTGAGCTGCGGCGGCTGGATGGGCGCCTCGGTGTCGCCGGTCTTCGGCTGTTCCGGCTGCGCCTGGCCGCCCTTGGCGGGCGTGGCCGCCGGCACGTTGGCGGTGCCGCCGGTGCCGCGGCTCAGGGTGTCTTCATTCGCGTTCGGTGCCGTCGCGGGCGTGTTGCAGCCTGCGAGCATAGCGAGCGTGATGGTGGTTGACAGTAGCCCTGCCTGGCCCCTCGACATCTTCATCCTTCTCTCGTCCCCGCTTTCTCTCTAGCACGGCCCGTCTGGGCCATGTCTGCCGCCCCGTTGTGGATGGGCGCCCCCCGGTCATACGAAGTTCATTACCATTATTCCCAGCGAGCAATCACGCCTCAGGTTAAGAAAACTCTAATAGATACGGCCGGCGCATGGATCTCTATCGCTGAAACGCCTCGCGTTCAGATGGTTTCAGGCCAGATCAGGGCAGCGCGAAAGTTCTAATATAATTCTCGCTGATCGCCGTTGCGTAAACTTTGCCCGCCCGAACCGCCAGCCCGGTGAGCGACACGTCGGATCGGACGGTGGTGACGACCCCGGCGCCCGTCACCTTGCGGATGTTGGAGGCGTTGAGATCGGCGATCAGGAAGTTGCCGGCCCCGTCCGGGCAAAACGCCGCCGGGCCCACGAAGCGAGCCGCGGTGCCGGTGCCGTCGTCGGCGCCGGTCCCGAGCCCGCCGGCGAGCGTCGTGACGGCGCCGGTGGCGACGTCGATCTTGCGCACCGCGGCGCCGGTCCGCTCGAGGACGATCAATGCGCCGGTCGCGTCGAGCAGCACGCCGACCGGCGCGTTGAAGGCCGCCGCAGCGCCGGTGCCATCGGTGACCGCCACTGTGTCGTTGCCGGCCAGGTCCGAGACCGTGCCGCCCGCCACGATCTTGCGGATGCGGTGGTTCCCGGTATCGGCCACGTAAACGGTGCCGTCGGCCGCCAGGGCCACCGCGAGGGGCTCGTTGAAGCTCGCCGCGCCGGCGGCGCCGTTGGCCTTGCCGCTGATCGGCGCCGCCATCGCGTCGGCCGGCTGGGTGCCCGCGAGGGTCGTGACCGTCGCCTTGCCCGCGTCGTCGAGCACCAGCTTGCGGATCAGGTGGTTGCCCGCGTCGGCCACCACCAGCGTCTTGCCGTCGGCCGAGATAGCCAGGCTCTTCGGCCCGCGGAAGGTCGCGCCCTTCACAGCACCCGCGCCGATGCCCGGGCCGTCGCGGAAGCCGGACGAGCCGTCGCCCGCGACCGTGGTGACCACGCCTTCCGGGGTCACCTTGCGGATCCGGCAGCCGAGCGTGTCCGCGACCCACAGGTTGCCCGCGGGGTCGAACACGAGGCCCTCCGGGCTGCTGAATTTGGCCGCGTTGCCCGTGCCGTCCTCGCCGCCGGGGCTGTCGCCGCCGACGAAGAGCGCGCCGCCGTCCGCGCCGGTCGTGCCGACGGTGCCGCCGGTGCCGCCGCCCGTGGTACCGCCCGTGGTGCCACCCGTCGTGCCACCCGTGGTACCGCCCGTGGTACCCCCGGTCGTCCCCCCGGTCGTGCCGCCCGTGGTGCCACCCGTGGTGCCGCCCGTGGTGCCGCCGGTCGTGCCGCCGGTCGTGCCGCCGGTCGTGCCGCCGGTCGTGCCGCCGGTCGTGCCACCCGTGGTACCACCCGTCGTGCCACCCGTGGTGCCGCCGGTGGTGCCGCCTGTCGTACCACCCGTGGTGCCGCCTGTGGTACCCCCAGCCGTGCCGCCCGTGGTGCCGCCCGTGGTGCCACCCGTCGTGCCACCGGTCGTACCGCCGGTCGTGCCACCGGACGTGCCGCCACCGGGCTTGCCGTCGCTCGACGGGGACGCCGAGGCACCGGGGGCCTTGGTCTTGCCCCCCTTGCTCGCGCTGGCCTTACCCGTGGAGGCCGTCTCCGTGCCGGTGGGCGCGCCGACACAGCCCAGCAGCCCCAGCACCAACGCCAGCGTCGCCACCCGGCGCATCCGAGCAAGTTCATGCATCGCCCGACCTCCTGCCCGCCGCCGGCACCCGTCGGCGCTTCAGGGGTTATACCCGTCCGGCGAAGGCTCGTTCGCCCGAAAGGCTCAGATAGCCATGAGGAATGCGCGGAGCGCGTCCTTCTCGCCGGGGCCGAGCCGGCTGTAGGCGTCCGTGACGGCCTGGCCTTCGCCGCCGTGCCACTGGATCGCGTCTTCCAGGGAGCTCGCGCGGCCGTCATGCATGAAGCGCTGGCGGAACCGCAGCCCCCAGAGGGTCGGCGTGCGCCAGTCCTGGCTACCGGCACGCCCCTGCCAGCGGATGCCGTCGGCGAGTTCGGCGCCCATGTCATGGAGCAGGAGGTCCGAGTAGAGCGGGACATCGAGCCCTTCCGGGATGCCGAGCTTGTTCGCCCCGGTCTTGAAGGCCGGCGTGTGGCAGGCGACGCAGCCGACGCGCTCGAAAGCGGCGGCGCCGTCGCGCGCCTGGGCCGTAAGCGCCAGCGGCGCCGGCGGCGCCTGGTAACGCTGGAACGCGGCCAGGTCGTCGACCTGCTGGGCCGTCAGATCGGGCTTGCGCGCGGCCGGCCCGCGCGTGTCGAAGAAGGTCTTGACGACCGGGTTCCCGGGGTAGGCCGCCGGCGAGGCATGGGTCTGCGGGCCCATGTTCGCGAAGAACTCGTACGGCCGCTGCGGCGACGAGAGGCCCATCTCGAAGTTGGCAGCCGTGACCGTGAAGCTCACCATGTCGCCGGTCTGAGCCTTCCAGCCGAAGCGTCCGAGCTGGTTGAAGTCCCAATTGGCGCGTCCACGGATGCCGAGCGCCGCGCGCCGTTCCGAGGGCGCGAGGCCCGCCAGGATCGCCTTCGCCGGTATCGCCTCGATCAGCCCCTCGCCATAGGTGGGCGGCGAGACGCGCTTCGAGACCGCGACGGTTTGCAGCGGCAGCTGCTCGATCGGCACGCCCTGCACGGCCCTGTCCGAGATGACCGGGCCGCCGTCCTCCTTGAGCGTGACCGGCGCGCCGTTGTACTCGCCGGCGATCAGGGTGAGCAGCTCCGCGGAGGCGCCGCCCGAGTTCGGGAACCCGTGGCAGGCCTTGCAGCTGATGTTGTTGTAGAGCGGCCCCAGGCCCTCGTCGGGGGTGAATGGCTTGTCGAAGAGGGTTCGGCCGCGCCGGTAGGCGGCGAGGGCATCCTCCTTGAGCCCCGCGACCGGACGCACGAAGCCCTCCTCGCCCAGGACGGCGAGCGCGCCCGGCACCTGGCTGTCGACCGACCGCGCGGGCGCTGTGCACCCCGCGGTCGCCACGATCAGCAGCGCGCCCGCGCTCCGCGCCCCCAGCCACAGCCGCATACGCCCTCGCTCCCTTCGCCGGCCCCTGCTCACGGCCGCCACCTGGCCACGCCCGCGGGCCAGCCGCGGCCGGCCACGTTGGTGAGCGGGTGGTTCACCAGCCGCACCGAGGGGCGGGGCACCTCGGCCTCGAAGATCCGCAGCGGCGAAGGATGGGTCTCCTCGCCGGCCAGGAGGGCGCTCTCCAGCGACACGATCACCTGCGCGCCCGCCAGGTCCGGCTTGTTGAAGCCGCTCTCGAGCCCGCCTGGCAGGCCCTTCAGGAAGTCCTCGCCGGGCACGGGCGCGCCGCCCATGTTGATCGGCAGGCTGGTCCCCGTGAGGCCCGAGTAGCCGTACCAGTCGTCGGCCCGATCGACGCGATCGAACTTGCCCATCCGCAGCATGCGGCCGCTCAGCCGCAGCCAGCCCGCGTACATCCAGCCGGCCGGCGGCAGATCCAGATCCAGGCCGGGCCTCATCATGTCGGCCCGGTAGTTCACGCCGTATTCGCCGACCTGCACGACCTCGGCGAACCAGAGCCCGTTCCAGTCTCCGGGGTTGCGATCGGTGGCGGCGTTCTCCAGGAGATAGACGCCCTTGTGGTCGGCCAGCCGGCCGGCCGACATGGGAGGCTCGAGCGAGGCCTTCTCGCCGTCGAAGCCGCCGCGCAGGAAGACCTGGTCGCTGGGGGCGGGGTCGGCATCCCCCGGTGGCTCCTGGGTCACCACCAGCGCCCGCACGCTGGCCCGCGCCACGTCGATCGCGACGCCATCCATCGGCTTGCCGTCCGGGGCCAGGAGCGCGCCGTCCGCACCCACCGCGAACTTCCCGAGGCTGCGCAGGCCGGCCGGCGTCTCGGCCCAGGCCTCGTACGCGCCGTCCGCCGGCGCGAGCGCCGCGAGGCGTTCGAAGCCGAGCGTGAAGGCGGTTCGGCCCGGCTCGAGCGCCGCCGGCGCGGGCGCGCAGGCCGCCAGGAGCAAGGCGAAGAAGGGCAGGCAGCAGCCCGCGTACGCGGGCACGGATCTCAATGGTCGCACGGCTCCCATCCTGGCAGGGAGCCGGCTCCGCGAATATGAGCGACCTCAGGTCCAGCTAGAAGATCTTGTCCAGGCCGTCCCGGACCAGGTTCTTGCCCTTGTCCAGCACCGCGCCGGCCTTGTCTTTCCAGTCCATGCTCGCGCGCAGGTCGATCACGCCGTCGACGCCGCGCAGCCGCAGCTCGCGCGTGAGCTTCGCGACGTCGCCGACGCCGCCCGCGCCCGGCGAGTTCCAGACCGAAATCGTGCCGTGCTCGGAAAGGCGCTTGATCGCCTCGTCGGTGAGCCGGTCGTAGCGCACCACGAAGGTCGTCGGCTTGCCGGTGTCCTGTTGCAGCGCGATCATGCGGTCGACCTGCCAGGCCTCGAGCGGGCCGTCGTTCTTCTGGTCGCCAAGCTCGTCGGCCGGGTTGACCGCGATTTGCGCTTCAGGGAAGCGCGCGCGGATCTCGCCGCCCCACTTTTCCATGTCGCCGTCGGCCAGGTTGAACATCAGGCGTTCGGACGGCACGCCGACCTTCTCGCACATGGCGAGGATCTCGTCGATCCGCTCGCCTTCCTTCACGTCGAGCTTGAGCCCGCGACCGCTGGCCTTGCCCTTGGTCAGCCACTCCTCGAGCGTGAGGTTGTCGCCCGACTCGTGGCCCTTGTCGTGGCGCATCTCGAGCTTGTAAGGCTCGTTGATTTCGGTGCGGATGTCACCTTCGAGCCAGTTGTAGCCGTTCTTCAAGGCATGCTCGAAGTCGCCTTTGGTGTTGGTCGAGTGGGCGTTCTTGGCCTCGGCGAGGTCGCGACCCTTGTGCCAGGTCGTGCCGCCGATCGCCACCTGGTCGCGCGCCATCGGCGCGGTGCCAGCGGCCATGTTCGCGGCGCGCGGCGGAGGCGCGGGAGGCGGCGGCGGGGGCGCGGGGCGCACGCGCCGCGGGTCGGGGGTTGAATCGGGACCCGAAATGTGACCGGTCATGGCAGCCTCCCTGAATCAGCGTATCGGATTTTATACCCTCGCTCGTCAGGCGGCCTGCCGGGCGCGCGCGAAATCGATGCGCCCGAACAGCTCGAAGTAGTAGCGCAGGCGCAGCAGGCGCGGCGCGCCTGGCCGCACGCCGACCAACATACGCACGCGCTGTTCGCCCGCGAGCGAGGCCTCGAAGGCGTCCTGCCAGCCTGAGGGCGCTTCCCAGCAGCGCACCTTGTAGACCACGCCCCACTCATCGTCGTCATTCACGTCGTCGGCGCTCGCGTCGGGGGCCACGAGCACCAGCTCGCTCGGCGCCCAATGCTTGAAGGGCCCGGTGTCGTCCCCCACAGGCGTGATCGTGAGCTCGACGACGTACCAGTCGCGCGGGTCGTCGGCTTCGCCTCGCTCGTTCGGCGGGCTCGCGCGGCGCACGGCATGCACGCGGGCCTTCGCGTCACGCAGGGGCGCACCCTTGGCCTTGAAGGGCAGCTTGATCAGGCGGGCGAAGAGCTTGCCGCCCAGCACCTTGAGCGCGATCGGCACGGCCACCAGGGTCACGATGCCGACGGCAGCGGCGCCCATCACGCCGAACCAGAGGTAGGCGGCGGTCGCCGCGCCGATCACGGCGAAGAAAGCGATGACCAGGCCGAGCAGGAAGAGACGCAACACCTTCCGTTTCTACCCGCCCCGCCGCGTCACTGGACCGGCGCGCCCTGGGCAACCCAGCGCCCCAAGCTGGCCCGCTCTTCGGGCGTCATGGCGGTCTTGTTGCCGAGCGGCATGCTGGTCGAGTCGACGGCGCGGGCCTTGATGCGCTCGGCCAGGCCGTGGATCTGGTCGGGCGTGTCGAAGGCGACGCCTGCGGCGGCGGCAGCGAAGTCCGGGTCGGTGGGCTTGGCGGCGTGGCAGGTGGCGCAGCGCTGCTTCACGATGCGCTCGGCCTCGGCATAGGTGACGGGCGCCTTCGTCGGGTCAGCGACCACCGGCGCGGGCCGGGTGAGCGCGTAGAGCGCACCGACGCCGATCACCACGGTGGCGGCGATCGCGGGCTTCCAGCCGCCCCACGTGAAGCGGATGTTCATGAAATGGCGCACGAGGGCGCCGCCCAGGATCAGCACGCACAGCACGAGCCAGGCGTTGGGGCCGCCGTAGGTGCTCGGGAAGTGCGCGGAGATCATGGTGAAGAGCACCGGGAAGGTCATGTAGTTGTTGTGGATCGACCGCTGCTTCGCGCGCTTGCCGAGCGCCAGCTCCTGCAGCTTGCCCTCCTTGGTGAGGCGCACCAGCTCGCGCTGCGAGGGCAGGATGTGGTGCCACACGTTCGTCACCATCAGCGTGCCGAGCATCGCGCCGACGTGCAGGAACGCGGCCTTGCCGTTGAACACGTGGGTCAGCCCGACGATCACGCCGACCAGCGCGGCGAAGCTGATCGCGGCCGCGACCGGCGTGTTCTTGCCGATCGGCGAGCGCCAGAGCAGGTCGTAGAAGAGCGTCGCCACCACGAGCAGGCCGAGGCTGATCGCGATCGCCACGCCCTGCGACAGATCCGCGACCGACGCATCCACCATCGCGGCCTTGCCGCCCAGCCAGTAGACCAGGATCAGCAGGATCAAGCCCGTCACCCAGGTGGTGGTGGCCTGGATCCAGAACCAGTGCAGGGTCTTCGGCATCTGGTTCGGCTCGAGCTGCAGCTTCCGCATCTCGTAGAAGCCGCCGCTGTGCACCATCCAGATGGTGCCTTCATGCAAGGGGTTCGCCGGATCGCCGGGCTCGAGGTTGCGGTCGAGCCAGTTCCACAGCATCGAGTTGCCGATCCACATGATGCCCGCGATCAGGTGGGCCCAGCGGAAGAGTAGGTCGAGGATCTCACGGAGGTGGGCGTCCACGCGGGGCTCCTATATATCGGCGAAGAAGCGGGGCTGCGGCCGCCAGTATACGTCGCTCGCGGAGCAGCGGGCAACCGAGCTACCCGCAACCCGTAAAAAGCCCAGGGCCTGGACCGACGGCCGACACAGTAGAATGTACGCGACACTGCGGGGAACCCTGGAGACGACGCATGGCCGATCTGATCGCGAACGCCGCCGCCCACCTCGACGCGCTGGCCTTCCGGGCCCTCGCAGCCACCGGCGCGCGGGCATTCGGCGTCGCCGTGACGGACCGCGCCGGCCTGCTCCACGAGCGCGCCTACGGCTTCACGGGCGCGGCTGGCACCACCGCGCTGACCCCGCGCCACGCGTTCGACCCGGGCTCGATCGGCAAGGCCTTCGCGGCCACGCTCGCGCTGCGCGCCGCGACCGACGGCCGGCTCGACCTCGACGCGCCCGTCACGCGCTACCTGCCGTGGTTCGCCGTGCGCTCCCCGCACGCGCCGGCGACCGCAGGGAGGCGAGGAACGAGCATCGCCATCCGCCACCTGCTCACGCACACGGCCGGGCTCGTGAACCTCCTCGAGCTCGGCCCGCACGCGCTGGCGGACGTCTGGGCGCTGCGCGAGACCGAGGTCGGCTTCGCGCCGGGCGAGCACTTCCACTACTCGAACGCGGGCTTCAAGGTGCTGCACCTCGTGCTCGAGCGCGCGCTCGGCCGGCGCTACGGCGAGGCGTTGCGCGACGAGGTCCTCGCGCCGCTCGGCATGGCGGCGACCACCGCCGGGGTCTCGGAGGCCGACCGATCGCGCATGGTGACCGCGCCCTGGCTGCCGTATCGGTGGGCCGACGGCGGGCTGGTCACGACGCCTCGCGACCTGACGGCCTTCGTGCGGATGCTGCTCGCGGGCGGCGCCCCGCTGCTCGCGCCGGCCGCGTTCGCGCGGCTGCGCGAGCCGGTGGGTGAGCGCCGGCCGGGGGTGCGCTACGGGATGGGGCTCACGATCATGGCGCTCGACGGGCGCGCCGTGGTGGGCCATACAGGGACGATGCCGGGCGTCGCGGCGATCCTGCTCGCGGACCTCGACGCCGGGGTCGGCGTGGCGGCGTATGCGACGGCGATCGCCGACCTGCACCCCTTCGCGCTCGACGTGCTGCGCACCTACGCCGCCGCCGTGGCCGGGCGCCCGTTGCCGGAGATGCCGCCGCTCGGCGTCTACGCGCCGCCTGCGCCCGCGAAGCCTCCCGTCGACTGGGATCCGGACGCGCCCACGGCGCTCGCGCCGCTGTGCGGCCGCTACGGCGCCTATTCGCCGTGGCTCGGCCACTTCGAGATCGGGGTGCGCGACGGGTCGTTGCAGCTGGTCTACGCCTGGGGGCAGGCGGTCGCGCTCACGCCGCTGGCCGACGGCGCCTGGCGGGTGGGCGACCCACCCTGGAGCCCGGAGCGGTTGCGCTTCGGCGCCGAGGTCGAGGGCCGACCGCTGGTCGCGACCTTCTCGGGGGTGCCTTACTACCGGGAGCTCGCGGGCTGAGGCGAGGGGGGGCCGAACGTCTCGGCTGCCGCCGTGTCGACGATGGTGCCGGGCGTGATCGCGAGGCCCGGACGGGCCGTCGGTGACGCGGCCGGTGACGCCGAAGGCGGCGGCGCCGCATCGGCTGGCGCGCGCCAGCGCGCGGCGGCCCCTGGCTCGGGGGTCGCGAGCCGAGCCTCGGCCGCGACGGGCACCGGTGCGACCTGCGCCGGCGTGGCCGCCGGGCTGGGCGCGCAGGCGGCCAGAGCCAACGCGAGCCCCAGCGCGATCGCCGCCTTCATGCTCGGCCGGCCTGGGCCGGGCGCCACCCGTCGGTGAGGCGGCCGGCCGCGGGCACGATCGGCGTCGCGGTCAGGCGGGGACGCCACGCCGGCGGGGCCCCCGGCAGCGTGAACACCAGGCCATGGCGGTTCTCGCAGCGCACCTCGCCGCGTTCGTCGTACCAGTATTGCAGGGTCATGCCGCAGCTCACCTCGGCTCATAACGGAAACAGCCTCACCTATCTATTATTATTCCCGAATTTCGCATCGGCAATTCATCGGACTTACGATTGGGTTCCGCGAGCCCTTGCGGTGGCGACCTGCTTTCAAGGGATATTCATGCTACGATGATCTCCCGCGGACAACAGGACGAGATATGGCTACGCACATCATGATCGTGGAAGACGATGCCGCCATTCGGCGGCTCGTCAGCTTCCTTCTCCAGAACGAAGGATTCGAGGTCACGGCGAGCGAGGACGCACGTGCGGCCCGCGCGGCCCTCGACGCGGGCAAACCGCCCGACCTCATGATCTTGGATCTGATGCTGCCGGATCAGGACGGCGTCGCGCTCGGGCGAGAGCTGCGCCAGCGTCACGGCTTCGAGCGCGTGCCGATCCTCGCGCTCACGGCGCGCGACCAGACCGTCGACAAATACGAGGCCTACAAGGCCGGCTTCGACGGCTACCTCACCAAGCCGTTCGATCCGCTCGAGCTGGTTTACAGCATCCGGGCCTTCCTGCGCCTCGTGAACCAGGCCGACGACCCCAGCGCGCCCGAGCTCGGGCCCGAGGCGTTCAGGCTCGCGCCGGCGAAGTTCACGGTGGTGGCCGAAGGCCGCGAGCTCACCTTGACGCGCCTCGAGACGGCCGTGTTGCATTTCCTCATGCGGCACCCGCGCGAGGTCTACTCGGCCGAGCAGCTCGCGGACGCCGTGTTGCAGAGCTCGCATGGCCAGGCCCGCACGGTCGACGCCGTCCACGCCCACATCCGCAACCTGCGCACCAAGCTCGAGCTCGATCCGAAGAACCCCACCTGGATCAAGACCATGGGGCGCCGCGGCTACTACTTCGCCGGCTGATCGCGCGGACAAAAAAAACTTTACGTCTGAATGCGGCCGGGATCCCTCAGGGACCGGCCGATTCCATCCGAAGTACTCCTTGTAGATACCGTGGAGATACGATGGATATCAGAACTTCCGCCTGGATGCCCTCCGACAACCAGATGATCCACCTGCTGCTCCAACGCGGCTGGCTGGAACGCGACACGGTCGCCCGTGCGCTCGCGGATCAGAAGCGGCGGCGCGCGGCGTCGGCCCTGGAGCTGCTCGTGACCGACGGCGTGATCACGACGGCCCGCCTCAAGGCCGTGCTCGCCGGCGTGCGGGAAGACGAAGCCGTCCGCGAGCTCGCGCGGCGCGGCGGGTTGATCGACGAGGCAGCGATCGCCGAGGCCGGCCGCCGTCAGCGCGGCACGCGCCGCACCCTGCTCGAAACGCTCGAACAAGAACGCCTGGGCTCGCTCGAGGCCCGCGCGACCCTGCGCGACACGCTGGCACCCGGCGGCCTGCCGCCGGAACCGCCCCCCCGTCCGGGCCATGCTGGTCGCAGCGGACCGCGACCGGGCGCCGGGGCCTACGCGGTTTAAATACGGCCGAACAGGGGTTTGATGTCCATGATCGCGGGGGGGTTGGAGGGATCATGGCTCGATCGACATGGCTCAGGGTCGGCACGACGCTGTCGCTCCTGACGCTGCTGTCTTGCCAGACAGGCCCCAACGGCAGCGGCTGGCCCACCATGGGCGGGCCCGGTCGCTTCGCGCTCGACTTCGGCGGCGCGCGGCCGGGGACGTCACCGGGCGCGGGCGCGGCGGGCAGCGCCGCACCGGAACCAGGCGGGCTGCCGATCGGCAAGCATGCGCAAGGCGCGACGCCCGGCGAGGGCGACCTCGCGGTCGTCACCAACGCGGCCCCGCCGGCCGCGGAGCCCGTCGCCGAGCGGCGCGGCTCGGGCGGCGGCGGCTCCCGGCGACGCAGCACGCCGGCCCCAGCGGCCACGCCCACGCCGGGCCCCACGCCCCCGCTGCTCGAGCCGCTCAGCTTCGCGGCCACC
Source organism: Candidatus Sericytochromatia bacterium (assembly GCA_036675505.1). GTDB lineage: Bacteria > Cyanobacteriota > Sericytochromatia > S15B-MN24 > JAQBPE01 > JAKFEW01. The sequence goes on along the minus strand of JAKFEW010000052.1, from coordinate 48,026 downwards.
TTCGGCAACCCGGCGGATCCGCTCAAGATCGACGGCGTGCGCCTGGATCCCGATTTCGCGACGAACGGTGAGCTGCACCTGGCCTTCAGCGTGTTCGGCCAGGACGGCACGGATCTGAGCGCCCTGGTCGATCCGACGAAGACCCGCGCGGTGATGAGCTTCGCTGACGAGGCGCCGACGCCGGCCCCAACGGCGACGCCGACGGCGGCGCCGACCGCCACCCCGACGCCGGCGCCCACCCCCACGCCGACCGCGTCGTCGAGCAGCGGGCCCTACCGCCTGCTCGATCTCACGGCGATCTCGGTGGTCGTCGAGGCGATCCCGGGCAACGGGCGGCCGCCGCTCGACGTCGTGCTCGCGATCGACTCGACGGGCTCGATGCTGGACACCGATCCCGACCGCCTCCGCGTGGGTGCGGCCAAGGGCTACATCGATCAGATGCGCCCGGCCGACCAGCTCGCGGTGATGGACTTCGCGTTGGGCCTGCCCCCTGCCGGGGCGATCCCGAACCTCACGTTCGACGGCATCCCGAATATGCGCCTGTTGCATGACATGTCGAAGGACCGCGACGCGGCGAAGCTCGCGATCGACCAGATCACGGCGAGCGGCGGCACCAACCTCTACGACGCGCTCGCGCGCTCGATCACCTACCTGACCACCCAGACCGGCAACCGCCCGCGCGGCCTGATCGCGCTGACCGACGGCCAGGAGAACGCCTCGACGATGGCGACGCTCGAGGACGTGGCCGCCGCGGCGCAGGCCAACGACGTCCTGCTCATGCTGCTGGCCTTCTCAGGCTACGACGAGACGGCCATGCACCAGGTCACGACCGAGGCCGGCGGCTGGTTCGTCGGCGCCGAAGATCCGACCACGCTCGAGACCCAGTTCGGCGCGGCGGTGCGCACGCTCAACGGCAACGCGCAGGCGATCATCTTCGTCCCCCAAGATCAGCGCATCGCCCGGCACATGGCCGGGCGGCTGACGGTGACCATCGACGGGCAAGACTACAGCGGCACGTTCAACGTCAAGCCGCCGCCGGTCGGCCCCTGATCGCTCAGCGCAGGTCCACGCGCCAGGGCGTGTCGGCCTGCGGCGCGGGCGGGTAGGTCGGGTAGCTGGGGTAGCCCGGGTAGGTCGGCTGGGTCGGGTAGCGGTGGGTGGGCGGCCGGTAGGTGTCGTAGCCCGGATCGAAGATCGCGCGACCACCGCGGCCGAGCGCGCGACCCACGGCCGCGAGCACGTGCCAGGCGCCCGCGGCGACGGCGAAGAGGGCGCTGGCGGCGAAGCCGAGCACCGTCCAGGCCACGCCGGCGACGGCCTTGCCCACGGTCCACAGGCCGCTGGCGGTGGCCGTGGCCACCTCGCCGAGGCCGCTCGCGATCAGCCCGAGGCCGTGCCAGAGGCTGCGGCTCGGCCGCGGCGCGGGCGGATACGACGGGTAGCCGGGATAGGGGGGATAGGTGGGATAGGTGGGGTGAGCCGGGTAACCCGGATAGGCCGGGTAGGCCGTCGCGTCGACGGGCTGGGCCTGGCTCGCGGCCGGGTTCGCGGCTGACATGGCAGGCTGGCGGCGCGCAGGTTGCGGTGGGGTTAAGGCCGCGACCCGCGGACTCAAGCTGGAGATCGTCATGGAAAGATGGGCTCCGGATATATGAACCCGACTGAGCGGCGGGGACGTTAATGGGAAGTAAAGGTATATCCAGTCCAGACGGGCGAACTTGGTAAAGGAGTAGTTAAGATTGGAGAAAGATTCGTTGAAGACTCGCGATCGACTTCCTTGATCACAATCGCTAGATCACAATTGCCTGATATCTCGGCGGGCGAACCTGATCGGACCTCGGCACCCTGCATGGATCGCCTGGCAACACGCACACACACGGGCTAGAACGAGGCGCGAATGACCATTCGACGCCTAGCACATCCCGATGTTGCCAAAACGGGAAATCCGCATATAGCGCCAGCTTGGGCCTTTCATTCGCCCCGCCGGCCTGCTAGAATTGTCGAATGGTCCCGAAATCCGACAGCCACCGCAAAACCACCCCGCCTCCGAACCAGACGCGTTTCGGCGCGCTGCTGCGGAACTACCGCGAAAGTGCGGGCTTCACGCTCCGTGAAATGGAAGCGCGAGGTCCCTTCACCTATTCGCACCTGTGCCGCATCGAGCGCGGCGCGCGGAACCCGCCCGACCGCGAGGACGTGATCCGGCTCGCGGCGGCGCTCGACGTGGACGCGGACGAGCTGCTGGTCGCGGCCGGCTATTTGCCCGTCTCCGCGCCACCGCCGCCGGCGATGCCGATGCTGGGCAGCGGCCCGAGCGCCGCGACGGATGAGGAGCGGCGGCTGATCGACGAGGCCAACGCCCGCCGGATCTACGCGGGCTTCGTCGCCGATCCGCTCTTCTGGCGCCTGCCGCCGGAGGAGCGCCGGACCACGTTCCGCTACCTGGACGGCCTGATCGACGAGGCCCGTCGCTTCGAGCGGCGCAAAGCAGAAGCCTGAGGGCATCCGCGCCTTCACGTCGCACCGCTCGAACTCGTCGGTGGGCATGAAGCGGCTGCGGGTCGCGCCGGCCCAATCGCCGATCAGGCGGGCGAGGCCTGGTCCGGCTCGGGCGCGACCACCCGATCGCCGGCGCCGTCCACGACCCACGCGCGGCCCGACGGTTCGAACGCGATCGCCCGCGGGGCGCCCACGAAGTACGTCGCCTCCGGCCGCCCGTCGGCCGAGAAGCGCACCACGACCTGCCGCCCGAGCACCCAGGGCCGCCCCAGCGGGTCGATCGCGAGGCCCTCCGTGCCGGTCTCGACCGGCCACTCGCCGCGCCGCTGGCCATCCGCCGCCAGCGCCACCAGCCGGCCGCCGTCGGCGAGCCACACGCCGCCGTCGGGCGCCACGGCGAGGCCGCGCGCGACCCGATCCAGCGCGATCGGCTCCGCGGTGGATCCGTCGGGCGCGAGCCGCACGAGCTGCCGCTTGCCCTGGTCCTGCACGACCACCCGCACGGCGCCCGCGGCGTCCACGACGCCGTCCAGGACCGAGCCCGCGGACGGGACGACCGCGTCGAGGGTCGCGCCGTCGGGCGAGGCGCGCCACACCTGGGCGCCGTGGCCCAGCGCCCAGGCCGCGCCCGTGGCGTCGACGAGCAGGCGGCGACAGGTCGCGGGCAGCGCCAGCTCGGCCGCCATCGTCGCGTCGGCGGCGAGGCGCACGAGCGCCGCCCCCGCGGGGGCCGCGCGCAGGATCCACACGCCGCCCAGCGGGTGGGCGGCGATCGCCAGCGGCCGGTGCCCCAGGTCGCGCTCGGCGAGCGGCCGCCCGTCGGCCGCGAGGCAGCGCACGACGTGGTGCCGCCGGCCCGCCACCCAGAGGTGGCCCGCCCGGTCGATGGCGAGCGCCTCGGGCTCGCCGTCTACGGGCCAGGCGACCAAGGGCAGCTGCGGGCGCAAGTGGCGCACCCGCGCCCCGGCCGCCTCGGCGTCCGAGACCCAGACGGCGTCGCGCGTGGCGACGACGCCCATGAGGCAGCGGCCGAGCGGGGTCGCGCCCCGCTTCTTGCCGTCCGGCGCGAACCGCGCGACCTTCCCCGCGTCGCCGCCGCTGACCCAGACCGTGCCGCCCGCGTCGACCGCCAGGCCGGTCGTGTCGCGACCGACCGGGAAGGTGCCGAGCACCGCGCCGTCCGGCGCGAGGCGCGTGACGGCGGTGCCGAAGAGCGGCCCGACGTAAGCCTCGCCCGTCGGCCCGAAGGCGATCGCGCGGGCGTCGGGCAGTGGCGTGCGGCCGAGCTCCGCGCCCATGGCGTCCAGGCGCACGACCTCGTGGTTCACCCCGTCGGCGAGCCAGAGCGTGCCGTCCGGCGCGCCGGCCAGGCCCCAGAACTGGCGCCCGCCGCCGGCCGGGCCGGGCAGCGGGACGGTGAGGGCCACGGCGCCGTCGGGCGCGAGCCGGTGGAGCTCGCGCGCGTGGCTCGCGACCCAGAGCCGCCCCTGGGCGTCGAAGGTCAGGCAGGCCGGGTAGGGCACCGGCGCCGACCGCAGCTGCTCGCCGCGCGGCGTGAGCTCGCCGACCGCGCCGGCGTTGGTGAAGGCCAGCCAGACGTGCCCGTCGGGGCCGACCGCCAGGTCGTCCGGCGTGGTGCCCACGTCGAACGGGCCATGGCGCGTGCCGTCCGGATCCACGCGCGAGACGTGCGGCCCGTGGACGACCCAGACCTCGCCGCCCGGTCCCGCCGCGACGCGGCCCGCGTGGTGGCCGACCACGACCGCGGCCGTGGGCCCGCCGGCGGGCCCGAGGCGGTAGAGCGCGCCGCCCTCGACCGCGAGGTCGCGGCAGCGCACGACCGGCGCGTACGCCCCCGGCGCCAGGCCGACGGGCGCGAGGCGGCTCGCGACGGGCGCGTACGAGCCCGGCCCGTGCGCCAGCCAGAGGGCGTCGCCGGCGGCCCCGAGCCGCGAGGCCCGGGCGGCCAGCTCGCCGCGCGGCGCCCCGTCCGGGCCGAGGCCGATCAACCGGCCCTCGCGCCAGTCCGCGATCCACACCTGGCCGGTGGCGTCGACGGCGACGGCGACGGGCTCGCCGCCGACGGCGATCGCCTCCGCGATCGCCCCGTCGGGCGCGACGCGCACGACCCGGCCGTCACCGAAGCAAGCGACCCACGCGTGGCCCGCGCCGTCGAGCGCGAGATCACAGGGGCCGACGCCGACCGGCGTGCGCCCCCGGATCGCGCCGTCCGGGGCGACGCGCGCGACGCTGCCGTCCGCCGCGTCGCAGGCCCAGAGCGTCCCGTCCGCGGCCAGGGCCAGCGCAACGGGCCGGCCCTCGAGGTCCACCTCGAGGCGGCGAGCTCCCGCCGACGACAGCGCGACGAGCCGTCCCCCGCGCGTATCGGCCACCCAGGCCCCGCCCTGGTCGTCGGCGGCGACCGCGAGCGGCGTGGCGTCCTTCGCGCCGACGGGCGCGGTCGTGGCCACCGCGCCGTCCGGGCCGATGCGGCTCGCGCCGCCGACGTGCGTCGCCCAGACCCCGGCCGGGCCGGCGGCGAGCGCCAGCGCGGCATGCTTCAACGTGGCGCCGGCCTCGTCGAGGCCGCCGGCGCCGAGCTTGAAGACCATGCGCTCGCCCGGATCGGCGAGCCACGCGCCGCCGTCCGCCGTCGCCGCGAGCGCGCCGACCACGAGCGGGAGGGCGGCGTCCAGCTGGCCCGCCGGGGACACGCGCGCAAGGCTGGTCCCGGCGAGCAACCAGGCCCGGCCATCGGGATCGATCGCGAGCTCGCGCCAGGGCAGCCGCAGCTCGCCCGACCAGACCACCCGGAGGTCGTCCCCCACGCGCGTGAGCCGCCGGCCGCCGCCGTGGAGCGCCCAGACGTGGCCCCCGGACCCCATCGCGATCGCGAGCGGCGCGGCCACCTCGCCGGGCAGCGCGACATGGCCGAGGTCCGCGAGGTCCGGCGAGAAGCGCCACAACCGGCCATGCCCGTCGGCGACCCAGCCGCCGCCGCGCGCGTCGGCGGCGAGCAGCGCCGCCGTCGCGCCGACCCGCCCCACGCCCTGGGGCGTGGCGTCGGCCGCGAACCGCGCGAGCTGGCCCGACGCGCCGAGCACGACGACCCCGCCCGCGGGCGCCGCGGCGATCGCCACGCACCCGATCTCGGGCACGAGCCGCGCGATCGGCCGGCCGCCCCCGTCCAGCGCCACGAGCTCGGCCCCGGGCGCGCCGTCGTCCACCAGCCACGCGCCGCCCGCGTGGCCGCGGACGATCTGGCGGACGTGCCGGCCGTTGGCGGCCTTGTACACCCCGAGCTGCTTGCCGGCGACATCCACGCGCCGCGCCCGCGCCTGCGACTCCTCCTCGACCAGCCACAGCCCGCCGGCGCCGTCCGCGGCGAAGGCGGCATGGCCGTCCCGGCGGTGGCCGACGCGCGAGCCGTCCGGCGCGAAGCGCGCCAGGTCCGCGCCATCGCTGGCCCACGCCCCGCCGTCGGCCGTCGTCTCCAGCCTCACCCGCGTCAGCCCAGGTAGCCCGTCACGGCCAGGAGCGCCGTGAGGATGCCCATCAGGCTCTCGCCCGCGATCACGCCTGAGGAGACGGGCACGACGTAGCGGTGGGCGGCCGGGGCGTTCGCGCGGAAGAAGAGCCAGGCGACCAGCGCGCCCAGGAACATCATCAGCGCGTTCGAGAAGGGCACGACGAGCGCGATGCCGAGCCCCACGGGCGACGGCATCCAGCGCGCGGCCCGCGGGGCGAAGTGCTCGGCGAGGGCGAGCAGGAGCCCGGCGACGCCCATGACGATCATGGCGGTGATGGCGCTGGCCGGCAGGGCGGCGAAGCCCTGCGAGAGCAGCTTCGCCACCCCGGCGTAGACCTGCGCGGAGGGCGCCGGGAACTGCTGCGTGCCGATCGCCGCGACGTTCGGCACCAGGAGGTTGAAGGCCGGCACGCAGAAGACCGAGCCCGCGAGGATGCCCAGGAACTGCGCGAAGAACTGCTGGCGCGGCTTGGCGCCCAGCAGGTAGCCGCTCTTGAGGTCGGTCAGCAGGTCGGCCGTGTGGGCCGAGCTGCCGGCCGTCGCGCCGGCGGTCATGAGGTTCACGGAGAGGTTGCCGGGGGCGATCGCCCCGAAGGTGAGCTGCGTCATCTGGCCCATCGCGGAGATCGGCGTGATGTCCGTCTCGCCCGTCGCGCGGGACGCGACGATCGCGAAGACGAAGGCCAGCAGCACGGACAGCACGCCCATCCAGAGCGGGATCCCGAAGAAGGCGGCCTCGAGGCCGACGCACAGGACGCCCAGCGCGAGGAAGCCGCCGAGGAACCAGCTGCCGGGCACCTCGATGCGCGCCAGCGGATCGTCGACCGGCGTGTGGGACGCCGCCTTGAAGACGCTCGCCAGGCCCGCGAAGGCCCGCGCCATGGTCCGCCACTGGAGGAGGAAGACCAGGATGCCGCTGGTCAGCATCAGCGCGGCGCCGGGCCACATGGACCACTTGACGAGGTCGCGGTAGCCGCCGGTCGCCGGCACGACGCCGTCGGCGATCAGCATGGGCGCGACGACGAAGAAGTAGCCGATGCCGCCGACGAGCATCGACAGCGCGACGCGCATGCCCATGATCGCGCCGCCGCCCAGCAGCAGGAGGCTGGACTCCCCCTGGATGGTCAGGGCGGCGAGGGGGGTGCCCCCGATCTGCCCCGGGAAATCGATGGTGGGCGGGACGTTCCAGCCCTTCATCCAGCCGACGGTGCCGTCGCGCAGCCAGGCGACGAGCGCGCCCAGGAGCCCGGCGAGGCCCAGGGCCTTGGCCTGGGCGAGCGACTCCGCGCCCTTCGCGTGCATGCTCATGAGGGTGGTCGCGGTGGCGATCCCCGAGGGGAAGCGCAGCTGCTCGATGTTGATCATGTTGCGCTTCATCGGGATGGCCATGATCACGCCCAGCATGCTCAGCCCGCCGATCCAGGCGCCCAGCTGCCACGACGTCAGGGTCTGGCCGGTGGTCAACATCAACGCGGGGATGGAGGAGATCAGGCCCGCCGTGGCCATATAGCCGGCGGCCGACGCCGTGGAGGACATGGCGTTGTTCTCGAGGATGGAGAACTCCTCGCGCAGGCCCGCGAGCAGGCGGGCCGGCAGGAAGTCGAAGACCTTGGCGCTGGCCACCAACTGCAGGCCCTTGAAGAGCGAGAAGGCGAGGATCGTCGCGGTGATCGTGACGCCCATCCCCCAGCCGGTCTTCAGGCCGACGTAGAGGTTGGAGAGGGACATGACCCCGCCGATCACCATGCCGATGATCGCGGAGCGCCACGTGAGCTGCGTGGCGTCATCGCCGGCGTAGACGTGGTCGAGCCAGTAGCGCTCGATCACCGCGGGGTCGCTGCTGTCGACGGGCAGCTTCTCGTTGAAGTTGAAGGCCGGGCGATGGGGCGGCGCTTCGACGACGGTTCCGGCGTCCTCGGCAGGGTTCATGGGGTTCTCCTGGGCTGGGCGTACCGCGTCATCTTACCAAGCTGGCGCGGTGGTTTCCGTGTGCGCGGCGGGGTGGATCGATCAGCCCCCATTCGCCGCCCAGGCCAGCCCGGCCTTGATCTCGCGCGCCAGGGGCGGTGCCGGGATTCGGGATGCTCACGCTGGCCGATGTAAACTAGCTGCATGCTTTTCGACGACGTGATGACCGAGCTCGAGGCCGCCGGCACCGAGCAGAACCGCAAGACCTACCGCCGCCACGGCGCGCCCGAACCGCAGTTCGGCGTCAGCTTCGCCAAGCTGGGCGAGCTGCGCAAGCGCATCAAGCTCGACCACGCGCTCGCCGAGCGCCTGTGGGCGAGCGGCAACTCGGACGCGCGCTTCCTGGCCGCGATGGTGGCGGATCCCGCGCGGATGTCGCCCGCAGCGCTCGACGCCTGGGTGGAGAGCGTGAGGTGGCATGGGCTCGCGAGCTACGTCGCCGAGCTCGCCGCGCGGACGCCGCATGCGCGGGACCTGGCCGAGCGCTGGATCGCGCGCGATGGCGAGGAGCTGGTCGGCTGCACCGGCTGGGCGCTGCTTGGCCTGCTCGCCCAGCGTGACGGCGCGCTGCCGGACGCGTACTTCGAGGCCTTCGTGCCGCGCATCGAGCACGCGATCCACGGCGCCGCGAACCGCGTGAAGGAGGCGATGAACATGGCCCTCATCGCGATCGGGATGCGCAGCGACGCGCTGGAGGGGGTGGCGATCGCCGCCGCGCGTCGCATCGGCAAGGTCGAAGTGGACCATGGCGACACGGCCTGCAAGACGCCGGCGGCCGAGCCGTACATCTTGAAGGCACGCGCCCACCAGGCAGCCAGGCTGGCCGCGAAGAAGGCCAAGGCGCGCGCCTAGTATCTGGGCCGAGTCGCCGGGGTCGAACTACGTAAAAATTAACCTATTGAGGCCGCTTTTCAGCGACCGGCCCAGCTGGCGAGCGTGATAGGATGCTTTGCTCGCCAGGTAACGAAGTCTTTTCGGCGTCCGCGAGCTGGTTCGACCACCGACACCAACATTCGCCCGCGACGAGGAGATCCCGATGCGCACCCTGCTGTTGCTTTTCACGGCCACGGCCGTGGGAGCCTGTAGCGCCCCCGCCGGCATGGCGCCGGCCTTCCAGGCCCAGGTTCCCGCCGCCGCCGCCCCGGCAGCCACCGGCGCGCCGGCCGGCAGCACGGGCCAGCCGCCCGCCGCCCCCGCGGGCGGCGTGAGCGCCCCGGGCACGGTTGCCCCCACCGCGACCGCCCCCGCCGAAGCCGAGGCCCCCACCGTCTCCGGGGTCGTCACCGCGCCCGAGACCTTCCGCGCCATCGGCGAGCCCCAGGCCCGCTACCTGCTCGGCCTCAAAGGCAAGCAGCGGCCGATGGCCAACACCGAGATCACGCTGACCGACGCCCAGGGCAACAGCCTCGGCATCAAGGGCGTCACGGACGCCCAGGGCCGCTACTCGCTCAGGATCACGATCGAGCTCGAAGGCCGGCCGATCGTCGTCAACGCCCGGGTCCTCGACGGGGCCGGCAAGCCCGTGACGCTGCGCACCATCGCGAGGGCCCAGAAGAAGGGCGAATTGAGCCGCCTGCACATCGCCGCGGACATCGACTTCGCCTCGACCGTCGTGGCGCAGCATGCCCTCATGGACGGCGGCCTCACGGACTTCTCGCCCGAGACCTACGCCAAGCTGGTGGCGCGCGTCGAAGACGCGCTCGACGGCGAGCGGGTGTGGTCCTTCAACCTCGCGGATGCGCGGGACGTGCTGCGCGAGCTCTCGCGCCTCGTCAAGCGCGACCCCTCGCTGCAAACCGACTTCCAGGGCTTCAACGAGGGCAACCCGCTCGACTACTCACCGCCGGACGGTGACGGCCACCGCACCGATGCCACTTCCAACGAGCCCGAAATCATCCTCACCGGCCAGGTGATGTAGGAGATATGCGTCCCTTGAACACCCGCACCAACCGCCTTCTGACCACCCTGGTCTGCGCCGCCTTCGTCGCGAGCTGCCAGGCCCTGCCCGTCACCTCCACCGGCCCGGCCGCCGACCTTCTCGGCGTCGCCCCGGCGACCGACAACGTGCTGCTCACCGGCCGCGTGGAGATCCCCGGCGTGCGCCGCCTGCTCGCGACGAGCGAGGATGTGGCGCGGGTCTCGACCGTCACGCTGCTCCGCGGCGGCGTCCCGGTCTCGTCGGGCATCACCGACGCGGACGGCGTCTTCACGCTCTACAAGAGCAGCACGCCCTTCGTTCCGGCCGTGGACGAGCTTTTCACCCTCGAGGTGTCCCGCCGCCACGAGGCTTCCAACGAACGGGCGCTGCTGTCGCTGCGCACGCTCGTGCAGTACACGGGCACCGGCTTCACGTCGATCACCGGCAAGTCGATCATCGTCTCGCCGGTCACCACGGCGATCGCCGGCCTGCCCGAGTACATGCCCATTATCGATTTGCCCGAGTTGCTGATCGACGCTGCGCCGTTCGGCATCGCCGCCGACATCTATCACCCGGCGCTTTCGAAGGAGGACGGGGACGCGAAGCTGCTCTTGCAGGAGGAGGAGCCCCTGGTGAAGCGGCGTGTCCTGATCTCCGCCCGCATGATCCGCGCCATCGCCTCCACCATCACCACCCGCCTGCGCGCCAACATCGATCCCGGCATGTCGCACCCCACCACGAACCGCGGCGACGACGTCATGCTCGTCTTCGAGGGTGACGTCGAAGCCTTCAAGACCAAGCTCAACCGCTTGCGGTACGTCGAGGTGATCAAGGGCGACCTGACCATCGTCGTCCCGCCCGAAGTGGTCGAAGATGAGCTCGGGGAGACCGCTCTCCCGCACCTCAAGAGCGTCAAGGGCAACGTGCACTTCCACGACGGCGGCCCCGGCGCCCTCAAGTGGCTCGGCTCGCTCAAGCACGTCGGCGGCGACCTCGTCGTCGTCGTCGGCGAGAGCCTCGAGGACCTTTCGGGGCTCGAGGCGCTCGACACGGTCCGGGGCGACCTCGTCCTCACGCCGTTCGGCTTGAAGCGGTCGGCCCCTTCGGCGGACTACACGCTGCAGAGGGCCCCTGGCGGGCTCACGGACATTTCGGCGCTCCGCAACCTGCGCTATATCGGCGGCGAGCTCGAGATCGCGTCCGCGCCGAGGCTCGAGTCCCTCGGCGACGAGGGCGTGGGCCTCGAGAGCCTGAAGCACCTCGGCGGCTTGCGGCTTCAGGACACGAGGGTGACGAACCTCGATGGCCTCGCGGGCGCGCAGATCGGTCCGGATACCGATTTCGGGGTGCCGAAACCGGACCTCGAGCCCGGCAGCACGGGAAAAGAGGCGTGGTTCGACCTGAATGCGCTCGATACGAGTACGAGGTCGAAGACGCCGAGCATCGTGCTCGAAGGCAACGGCGCGCTGAGCGACCTCTCGGGCCTGGCGAACACCGCCGGCGCGCTCGGGCACCTGGTCATCACCCACTCGCCGGACGTCACCGACCTCTCCGCCTTCAGCCAGGTGACCTCGGCGGACAACCTGACCGTGAGCCACGTCGGGAACGCTGAATATGCCGACCTCGAGTCGCTCAACGGCCTGGGCGGCCTGACCAGCGTGCGAGACCTGCAAATCACCGATTGCTACGCCCTCACTGACCTGAGCGCGCTGAGCCAGCTGGCCTCGTTCCGCGACGTCTCGCTCGGCAGATTGACCAGCCTCACGGACCTCACAGGCCTCAACCCGATAAGCATCCGCGACCTGGAGCTCGCGGACCTCACCCAACTCCCCTCCATCGCCTCCCTCGGCACCGTGGGGATAGCCCGGCACATCACCCTCACGAACCTGCCCGCGCTCACGTCGCTCACGGGCCTCGATGGCCTCGCGAAGCTCGGCCTCGACGAAGGCAACGGCGGCGAGCTCGTGATCGACGACGTGGGCATCGAGTCGCTCGAAGGGCTCGGGAACCTCGGCAGCGGCGGCACGCCGGTCAAGTCGATCGCCTTGCGGGGCCTCGTCGATCTGCAGAGCCTCGCGGGCCTCGGCGCGCAACAGGTGAACCACCTCGAGCTCACCTCGCTCCCGCCCGACGGGCTGGACGGCCTCCCCGAGGGCCTGACGGTCAACCACCTCACCGTGGCCGTGTCGGCGGATTACCCCCCGGTGGATTCCCCGAGCTCGCTCGCGGCCCTGGCGGGGATCAGCGTGGCGAAGTCGCTGACGCTCGATGGCCTCGCGAACTTGCGGACGTTCACGGTCGATGCCATGGGCCCGACCCTCCGGATCCTCGACGCGCTCACCATCCGCCGCTGCGGCATCGAGGAACTCGGAGGCACGGGCCTCGTGCACATCAAGGAGGCGCTGACGCTCGAAGACAACGACGCCCTGACCGGCGACGCGCTCGCCCAGTTCACCACCAACATCAAGGGGGCGCTCGCGAAGAACGGCAAGCTCCGGCTCGGCACCGGCGAAGGCGGCTACACCGTTTCGCTCACGGGCCTCGGGCGCGCCTGCGCGTTCGAGGTGACCAATTTCATCGACAACCTCCTCGACAAGCGGGGCTCCGACAACGGCACGACCAACGACGACAACGGCGGCGCCGTCGCCGCCACCTGTCCCACCTGAGTCATCGGCTCGCGCTGATTCCGCCGCCCCCGCAGCCCGCGGGGGCGGCGATCTTTTTCAGGGGCCTGCGCGCGGGTAAGACGGAGCCCAGGAGGGCCTGGCCCCATGCGGATCCGGATCGTCGTGCTCGCCGCGAGCGTCTGCCTGGGCGCGCTGCCTGCATTCGCAGGCCAGGTCGCCGCGCCGCCGACGCGCTTCGAGCGCCTCGCCGATCTCGCGCGGCTGCCCTGGTTCGCGGCCACCCCCACCGGCGAGCTGCGCCTGCGCGACGCGTCGATCGGCCCGGTGATCGACTTCCACACGCACCTCGCCCAGACGCTCGGGCCGCAGCACCAGCCGGATCTCGCCCGTCGCACGGCCCGCACCGAGCACTACCTCGCCACCGGCCACGCCTTCGATCTCGCGCCTTACGCGAACAAGAACTTCACGCCCGACGCCCTGCACGCGATCGAGCGCGACCTGACCTTCGGCGCGCTGCGGCCGGGCGGCATGCGTGCCACCCACACGGCCCCCAACCTCAAGGCCGAGATGGACGCGATGGGCGTCAGCCACAGCGTGCTGCTGCCGATCGACCTGCCGGGGATCTCGGACAACGCCGGACGCTGGGCGGCGGCCGCGAAGGGCATCGCGGGGCTCGTGCCCTTCGGCTCGGTGCACCCGCGCGATCCGGGCGGTGAGAGGCGGCTCCAGGCCCAGGCGGCGGCCGGCATGAAGGGCATCAAGGTCCACCCGGCCGTGCAGTTCGTGGCCCCCGAGCACCCAGCGGCCATGAAGCTCTATGGCCAGGCCGGCGCCCACGGCATGATCGTCTTCTGGCACTGCGGCCCGGTGGGCATCGAGACGCCGCTCGGCCGCAAGCTCAGCCAGGTGAAGCGTTACGAGGCGCCGATCCGCGAGCACCCGCGGACCACCTTCGTGCTCGGCCACGCCGGCGCCCTGCAGCCCGACCAGGCGATCCGGCTCGCCAGGCGCTACCCCAACGTCTACCTCGAGATCTCGAGCCAGGGCCTGCCCGCGCTGCGGCGCATCCTGCGCGAGGCCCCGCGCGACCGCGTGCTGTTCGGCTCGGACTGGCCTTTCTACCACCAGGCGGTGCCGCTCGCCAAGGTGCTGATCGCCACCGAGGGCGACCCGGCGCTGCGCAAGGCCGTGCTACACGACAACGCGGCGCGGCTGCTGGGCCTGCCGTGATCCGAACATGAGTTAACCTGGACTTAACCGCGAACCAGGCAATTGACGACGTCTTGACGCCGACAGCGTACTCAGGTTATCGCGAAGTTATAGTCGAGGAAAGATTCGATGAAATACGCCTGGGCCCTCATGGCAACCGTGATGCTGGCCGGCTGTGGCCAGGTCGCCTCCCTCCCGACCGCGCACGCGCCCGCCGGCGCGCTGGCGGCCTTCGGCCGCAAGGCGCCCGCCACGGCGGACCATGCGAAGGCCGCCGCCTGGATCTCGGCCAACGCGGGCGGTGACTGGAAGCCGTCGCCCGGCAAGCTCTTCCCGGGCATCGACGACGGCGAGCAAGGCCTCGACGCGCGCGCGGCCAGCCCCGCGGGCGGCAAGCTCGTGGCGGCCCTGGCCGCGGCCTGGTTCAACAAGCCCGTGGCCTACGACCCCGCGCGCCAGCTGATGCTGACCGTCACGACCTCGCAGGACGAGCCGGTGGTCTACGTGGCGATCTTCGACAAGGCCAGCGGCCAGGGCCGCCTGATCGGCGCGATCGAGATCGTCGACCTGTCCTACAACTTGAAGCAGGCGCAGTTCCACGCCTTGTTCCCGGATCTCGGCGAGGTAACGGACGTGGACTACGACAAGGTGCTCGAGCGCCTCGGCAAGGGCGCCGCCTTCCTGGCGCTGAGCAAGCATAAGTAACCGACATTCCGACGTTTCGCGCGATACCGGCGGGGAATGTGATTGGTAGCCAGCTGGAGAACCAGGCGCCATGACCGTTCCAATCAACCCGACCCGTGACACTGCGCCTCTGACCGCGCGGCCCCGTGCCGTCGCGGTCGCTGCGCGTCCGGACGAGGCGGGAGCCTTGCCCGCCGACTCGCTCAGCCTGAGCGGCCGTGCCGCGCCGGTCGAACCGGCCGCAGGACCGGCAGAGGCCAAGGAAGCCGAGGAGGCCGACGACGCGCCCGCGTTGCCGCGCGGCGTGCAGGCCGCCCTCGATGGCGCGCTCGACGGCCGCAAGGCGGGCCAGTGCAAGGTCTTCGTCGAGCGCCAGCTCGGCGCGCACTTCCCGGGCCAGGTGGCCGCGAAGAGCATGCTGCGCCCCGCCAACCACCCCGGCTTCGACGTCGTGACCGAGCCGCGCCCGGGCGACGTCTTCGTGATGAAGAGCGGCAGCATCTACGGGCATGCGGGCTTCGTGAAGGCCCTCCACCCCGATGGGTCGCTCACGGTGGTCGACTCGAACTGGGACGGCGACGGCGTGGTGCACACGCACACGCTGAGCGCCGCGACGGTGAAGCGCGCGATGTTGGGCTACTTGCGGTCCAACGAGGGGGACAAGCGGGCTTACTGGAAGCCCGCCCTCGAGCCGCGCACGCGCACCGCGGCGAAGTCCACCCCGCGCGACGCCTGACGTTCAGCGCGGACATGCGGCGGCCGTGCGCGGGCTGCGGAAGCGAAACGACGAACGAGGCCGGCTGGTGCGAGGCCTGCACCGACGCCGGCCTCGCGCCGGCGCTGGGCGCCGCGGGCGACCCGGGCCTCGCGCCCACGCTGGCTGCGCCCTGGCGCCTCCCGGCCGGCGACGACCTGGCGGCGGCGATCGCCGCAGCCCCCCCCGGCGCCGAGCTCGCGCTCGGCCCCGGCGACCACTCCCTCGACGCCCCGCTTCACCTCACCGGATCGCTGCGCCTCACCGGCGCCGGCCGCGGCCGCACGCGCGTGCTGGGCGCCCTCGCGGCGCACCTGCCGGCCGGGGCCACGCTCGGGCTGGCCGACCTCACGCTGCTCACGCCCGCGGGGCTGGACGGCCTGGTGGTGACGGCCGGCCGCGTCGTGCTGCGCGACTGCGCGCTACGCGGCAGCGCGGGCGGGCGCGACGGGCTGCGGCTGGCCGGCGAGGCGCGGGCGGCGGCCGAGGGCCTCGAGGTCATCGGCTTCCACGGCTGCGGCGTGCGGGTCGAGGCGCGCGCCGAGGTGCGGCTCGAGCGCTGCGAGCTCGCCGACAACGGCGGCTTCGGCCTGCTCACCCTGGGCCTGACCGAGGCCGAGGGCCTGGCGGCGCGCCGCAACGGGCGCGGCGGGATAGCGGCCGCGCCGGGCGGCCGGCTGCGGCTCGCGGGCGGCACGGTCGAGGCCAACGGGCGGCGCGGCGTGACGCTGCGCTCGGCGAGCGGCTGCGAGCTCCGCGGCGTGGCGATCATGAGCAACACAGGCCCTGGCATCGAGGCGCTCGGGCCCGGTCGCGTGCTGCTCGAGGGCAACCGCTGCCACGGCAACCGCGGGGGCGGCATCCTGCTCGGTGAGGCCTCGCGGGCGGAGGTGCGCGCGAACACCTGCGAGGAGAACGGCGCGGACGGCATCGGCGTGCTGCGCGGCGCGACCGCGCGGCTCACGGCCAACACGCTGCGCCGGAACCGGCGTTACGGGCTGTGGATAGGCGCGGGCGCGGAGGCGCTGCTGGCCGAGAACGTGGCCGAGGCGAACCGCGAGGGCGAGGTGATGGCGAGCTGGCGCGCGGTGGTCGCGCATGTCGAGCAGGGCGGGGCGGCGCACGACGGCGCCGGGCAGGGCGGCGCGGCGCTGCCCCGCCGCGGCGAGCCGGCCGGCCCGCCCGTGCGCTTCGCGCCGGTGGACCGCCGGGCGAAGATCGCGAGCATGCGCGATCGCGAGCCCACGCCCCGACCCTGGCCCCCCTCAGCCCCGTAGGCAGCCCGCTCTCCCGCAGGCGTGGGGAGGTGTAAAAACACCAATCCCCGCGGAGCTCAAGGCTTCGCGGGGGATTGCTGCTTGGAAGGGGTTGGTCGTCAGTTCGACCGGAGCGCCTTGCGGCACCGGATGCTGCCACATCCTCCAGGCTTCCAGCCACAGGCGTTTCAACCTGCGTTTCGGGAAGGCGTTTCTTCCCGCCGACTCTCTCGCACCAGCCCTTGCGGGCGGACGAAGAAACCGGGGCACTCTCAGCGGGGTGCGACCGCGCTTACGCCTGGAGGCGACAGACTCTTGAACGGCATCTTCCCTCTTACGAGGTCCCGGCAGCGTCGCTTCCGACTCTGCCCTCGATCCTTTCGGATCGCCTCTCCCTACCTTACGGCCAGGAGTCCCGTTCAAGTCCCTGGTGAGTTGACTGCCTCTTGCGAGACCGACTTCCTGCCAGAGTGGAGGGGCCTTTCGGTGTCGGTTCACCGATACGCTTGGCGAGCGCAGGACACTCACGTGTCCGGTGCTTCCTCTGTGGGCGTTGGCACCCACTTCAAGTGATTTCACAATCACCTGCGATATTTCCCTCGGTTCTCTTGCTCATTGCTGAGCGCGATCGCCTGATGAAACACCGCGGCATCTTTCTACGGCTTTGCCCGCCGGCTGAACAAATTGACCACAGGTGGTTTCTCTGTTCGGCGCCCCATTCGAGATTGCTCCCGGATGTTCGATCCCAGGTTTCCTGTCATCTCTCGATGATTTGAAAACCCGTCGCACTGGTTTAAGGTGCGCCCGGCTCTCCAGAACCGGTTGATGGAATCATCTTATCACCCATGGCCGGCCGACGCAACCCTTTTCTTAAACTTTCCTGGATTTATTTTTAACCTGGGTGACATAATACATCATCGACCGCCGCGACCGTCGCTGGCGCCCTCGCCAGCATGCGCGCGGCGAGCACGGCGCCGAGCGCCAGGAAGAACGCGCCGAGGAAGAACGGCGCGCCGGGGTACGGCAGCGGCGAGGCCGGTGCGGTCGCCAGCGCGAACAGGTTGTTCGCGATCAGCGGCCCCAGGATGCCCGTCAGGCTCATGAGGCTCGTGAGCGCGCCCTGGACGCCGCCTTGCTGGTCGGGGCCGACCAGGCGCGAGACGTAGCCCTGCAGCGTGGGCCCGGACGCGCCGCCGACGGCCGCGAGGACGATGATCGCGTACATCATCCAGCCCTGCGTCGCGAGGCCGTAGGCCACGAAGCTGGCCGCGCCCCAGGCGAGGCCCCAGACGATCGTGCGGCGCTCGCCGAGCGTGCCGAGGATCCGGCCGATCAGCGCGCCCTGCACGATGGCGCCCGTGATGCCGACCACCGCGAGCGACAGGCCGTTGTCGACAGGCCCCCAGCCGAACTGGTAGGTGGTGTAGAGGACCCAGACGTTGTACATGCACTGCTGGCCGAACCAGACCCACACGAGCGCGAACGCGAAGCCCGCGACCGCCGGGTGGCGCCGCAGCACGACGATCCAGCCGAGCGGGTTGGCCTCGGCCCAGCGGAAGGCGCGGCGATTCTCGGGCTTGTGCGACTCGGGCACCAGCAAGGCGCCGTACACGAGGTTGACGAGCGCCACGACGCCGGCCGCGATGAAGGGCACGTTCGGGCCATAGGCGCCCAGCCAGCCGCCGAGCGCGGGGCCCAGGATGAAGCCGATGCCGAAGGCCGCGCCGATCAGGCCGAAGTTCTTGGCGCGGTCCTCATGGCTCGAGATGTCCGCGATGTAAGTCTGCGCGACCGTCAAGCTGGCGCCGCCCAGGCCACCGAGGGCGCGGACCGCGAGCAGCAGCACGAGGCTCGGCGCGAAGGCGGCGCCGAAGAAGCTCACCACCTGCACGACGAGCGCGCCGAGCAGCACGGGCTTGCGGCCGAAGCGGTCGGAGAGCGCGCCGAGCAGCGGCGAGAACAGGAACATCATCCCGGTGTAGAGCGCGCTCATCGTGCCCACATGGACCGACGCCCGCGAAAGATCGCCGTCCGTGAAGGTGGCGACGAGCGTGGGGACCACGGGGATGGCGAGGCCGATGCCGGCGATGTCGAGCAGGACGATCGCGAGGATGAAAGCGAGGCCGGGCGTGCGAGCGGGGCCCGGGGCGGGGGCGGGAGTGGACATCTGGCTATCATACCGCGGCGGGCGCCGCCCCGGGGGCCGGATCAGGCCGGGACGGCTCGCATGGGCGCCGGGGTTGCCGGGATCGCGGCGGCTGGCCGCTCGCAGCTGACCATGAGGCGCAGGGCGCGGATGGCGAGGGCGGCGGGGAACTTCGGGCTCTGGGGCATGGGACGACTCCACTCCTACTCGGGGGCTTCCGCGCCGGGCATCCGGCCCGGCTGAGGAGTAAGTCGGTCGCGCCTCTTGCAATTCGGTTTCAAGCGACGGGTTGCAGCGTTAAGGTCCGGTAAAATCGACATTCCTGCCGGTCGGGTAGGATGCGGCCATGGCCATCGAGATCCCCCACGTGCGCCCCGCCCGCCCCGACGACGTGGCGGCGATCGCCTTCGTCCACCATGCCACCTGGCTCGCGACCTACCGCGGCCTCGTGCCCGACGCCTTCCTGGACGCGCTGGCCGTCGAGACGATGGCCCGGCGTCGGCGCGGCTCGCTCGGCAACCCCGCGACCGTGGACCTCGTGGCGCTGGACGACGCGGGCGAGGTGGTCGGCTTCGCCGCGGGCGGCCCGGAGCGGGACGGCGACGTGGACTTCGACGGCGAGTTGTACGCGCTCTACGTGTTGCCGGGAAGCCAGACGCGCGGGCTGGGGCGGGCGCTGACGCGCGCAATGGCCGAGGCGCTCGCGGCGCGGGGGTACGCGGCGATGCTGGTGTGGGTGCTGGCGGAGAACCCGGCGCGGCGGTTTTACGAGGCGATGGGCGGGGTGGCCGTGCGGGAGAAGGAGGTCGAGATCGGGGGCGAGGCGCTCGCCGAGCTGGGGTACGGGTGGGCGGCGATCGCCACGGTCGGGCGATAGGGGAGGCCCCCTCACCGCCCTGCGCGCACCTCTCTCCCCCGCCGGGTAGAGGGAAAGGGTGCCTCGGATCAGGGCTTTGGGAGGAGCTGATCGGCGATCGGCAGGTGGCGGATGCGTTTGCCGATCGCCGCGTGGATCGCGTTGCACAACGCCGGCGCGAACGGCGGCACGCCGGCCTCGCCCACGCCGCCCGAGGGGTGCTCGGAGTCGAGGATCCAGCTGTGCACCTGCTTCGGCGCGGCGTTCAGCCGCACGACCTGGTAGTCGTGGAAGTTGCTCTGCTCGACGCGCCCGTCCTTGAACGTGATCGCCCCGTACAGCGTGTTGCTCAGCGCCATCACCGCGGCGCCCTCGAGCTGGGCCCGCACGCGGTCCGGGTTCGCGACGAAACCGCAGTCGATCGCCGAGTCCACGCGCGGGATGGTCAGGTTGCCGTCCGCGTCGATGGCCACCTCGACGACCGTCGCGACGTAAGACAGGAAGCTGCGGTGCGCCGCGATGCCGAGGCCATGGCCCGGGCGCAGGCGCCGGCCCCAGCCCGCCTTCTCGGCGGCGACCTCGATCACGC
Source organism: Candidatus Sericytochromatia bacterium (assembly GCA_036675505.1). Lineage (GTDB taxonomy): Bacteria > Cyanobacteriota > Sericytochromatia > S15B-MN24 > JAQBPE01 > JAKFEW01. Next base: position 27,991 of record JAKFEW010000052.1, on the reverse strand, counting down.
GGCGCAGCCTTCCGGTGTCGACCGGGTGCAAGGTCCCACCCTCGGCGCCGTAGTTCCACTTCGGCGCCTCGAAGCGCCGCGGCGCGCCGATCAGCGCGAGCAGCATCTCCTTGGGATCGCGGCCCACCGCCGCCGCGAGCTCGGCCACGAACGAGTTGATCGCGAAGGCCTGCTGGATGTTCGCGACCGCGCGGTACCAGCCGATGCGCACGTGCGCGTCGGCCGGGCCGGTCTCGATCCGCATGTTCGGGATGTCGTAGGGCAGGTCGGTCACGCCCATGCCGAGCTCGGGGTCGAGCGGGCGGTTGAGGAACGGCACGAAGGTCGAGGCGATCGTCGGGTAGGCCATGCGGTGGAGCCAGCCTTCCACCTGGCCGCGCCGGTCGACCGCGGCCTCGAGGTGCTGGGCGCTGACCGTGTGGTAGTAGCCGTGGCGGATCTCGTCCTCGCGGGTCCACTGCACCCGCACCGGCGCGCCGACCTCGCGCGAGAGGAACGCGGCCTCGGCCACGAAGTCCGGCTTGGACTTGCGCCCGAAGCCGCCGCCCAGCAGCGTCACGTGGACGGTCACGCGGTCGACGCCGATGCCGAGCAGCGAGGCGACGGTCTCGCGCACGGCGTGCGGGTGCTGGGTGGGCGCCCAGATCTCGCAGCCTGCCGCGGTGACGTGGGCGGTGGCGACCAGCGGCTCCATCGGCGCGTGGGCGAGGTGCGGCACGTAGTAGGTCGCGCGCACGCGGCGGTGGGCCCGGCCGAGCGCGCGGTCGACGTTGCCGCGCCGGGCGACGGCCTGGCCGGGCTTCTGGACGGTCGCGATCAGGCGCGCCTTGTACGCGACCGAGTCGTAGTGGGCGTTGCCGCCGTCGGTCCACTGGATCGCGAGCGCGTCGCGACCTTGCTTGGCGGCCCAGGTGTTGGTCGCGACCACCGCCACGCCGCCGAGCGGGTTGAAGCCGCCGGGCACCCGGCCGGCCGGCAGCGAGACCACGCGCTCCACGCCGGCCACGCCGCGCGCGGCCTGGTCGTCGACTTTCGCGACGCTGCCGCCATACACGGGCGGGCGCGCGATCATGGCGTACCTGAGGCCGGGCAGGCTGACGTCCGCGCCGTAAATCGCCTGGCCCGTGACCATGTCGCCGAGGTCGAAGCTCGGCTGGTTCTCCTGGCCGAGGTAGCGCAGGCGGTCGCGCGTCTTGAGCGTGACCTCCGCGGGCACCGGCTGGCGCCAGGCCGCGGCCGCGAGCGCGCCGTAGCCCGCGCGGCGATCGCCCTTGAGGTGCACGACCTCGTGGTTGCTCGCCGCCACCTCGGTGATCGGCACGCCCCAGGCGGCCGCGGCGGCCGCCTCGAGCATCTGGCGCGCCGCCGCGCCGACCCGCCGGAGCGGCACGAGGTCCTGGCGGATGCTGCGCGAGCCATCGGTGTTCTGGGAGCCGAAGCGGCCCTCGTCGCCGTGGGCCTGGACGATCTTCACGCGGGCGCGGTCGGCCTCGAGCTCGTCGGCGATCGCGAGCGCCAGCGTCGAGCGCGAGCCCTGGCCCATCTCCGAGCGCGCCACCACGATCGTGGTGGTGCCGTCGGGGGCGATCGCGAGCCAGACCTGGGGCTCGCCCGGGCCCCGCACGACGGCCGCCGCGCCGGTGGTCGAGGAATCCGCCAGGGCGGGGGCTTGGAGCCGATCGAGCGCGAGCAGCAGGCCGCCGGCGGCGAGGCCCTTGAGGAAGCCGCGGCGCGAGACCTTGCGGATCACCTGGCGCCGCCCTTCTTGCCGCCCGCGGCGGCCGTGTGGATCGCCGCGCGGACGCGCTGGTAGGTGCCGCAGCGGCAGATGTTGCCGGCCATCGCGTCGTCGATCTCGGCGTCGGTGGGCTTCGGCTTCTCGGCGAGCAGCGCCGCGGCCTGCATGAGCTGGCCACTCTGGCAGTAGCCGCATTGCGGCACCTGGTGCGCGCGCCAGGCGTCCTGCAGCGGGTGGTGGCCGTCCGGGCTCAGCCCTTCGATCGTGGTGACGCGCCGGCCCGCCACCGAGCCGACCGGCGTGACGCAGGACCGCACGGCCTCGCCGTCGACGTGGACGGTGCAGGCGCCGCACATCGCCATGCCGCAGCCGAACTTGGTGCCGGATAGGCCGAGCACGTCGCGGATCGCCCAGAGCAGGGGCATCTCCTCGCCGGCGGCGATCGTTCGCCGCTGACCGTTCACGATCAGGTCCATGGGTCGCCTCCGTCCAGGTCCCCTCGGCCGCCGACGACCATCGCGGTCCAGTCGGCCGGGCGCGGGGACCGCCTATGGTAGTACGGGACGATCGCGAACTCAAGAACGCCGCGCGGGCGGCCGGGTTAGCGGAGGATGCGCACGGGGCAGGCAGGCGCCCCGGGGTCTCGCAGCATCAGGGCCGAGACCGTCTGCGGCTCGGCATGGCGGCAGTGCCAGACCGCCAGGTTGTCGCGCAGCAACACGACGACGGCCGCGCAGGCTTCGCAGAACAGGCCGTCGGGCCCGTCGAGCAAGCCCAGCTCGCCCTCGCAGCCCGGGTTCGGGCACAACAGCCGGGCGGGGGGGGCGGCAGGGGCGGCGGCGGCGCCGTCGAAGCCCGGGACTCCGGCGGACGGAAGCATCGAAACGCGCATGTTCCACCTCATTCCCAGGTCTTGCCGGTCGACGGCCCCTCGCACTGGATTATGTTCGTCCGGCGCGCCGCGATCAAGTCATATTTTGGTTAGACAAATCGGGTCTAGCCTTCAAGCCAAGATGACGGTGGGTTAACCAGGCGAGGGTCGGCGGGTCAACGCGGCGGCGGCACCTCATCGCCGGCCAGCACCTGCCAGTGCTCGGCCTGCTGGGCCTGCGTCGGCGCGCGCGCGACGAGGAACTCGGCGATCGCGTCGATGTCATCGGTGAAGAGGACCTGGTGCTCGAACTCCGCCGCGCGCGCGGGGTCGAGCCGGAACAAGGCCTCGAGCAGGGGGCGCACGGGCACGACGTCGCGCCAGAACGCGACGCCGTAGAAGACCATCGGCGAGAAGCAGTCGCCGAAGCTGTGGTAGAAGTTCTGGCAGGCGTCCTGGAAGACCTCCTGCAGCGTGCCGGCCTTGCCCGGCGAGTAGACGATGCCGTGGGTCGCGATCGCGAGCAGGCCGTCCTCGCGGATGCTGTTCTGGAAGTACTTGGCGATGTGGGTGGCGAGCGGCGAGGTGGGCTCGTGGCCGTAGTGCCAGGTGGGCACAGCCAGGCTCTCGCCCGGCTCGCGCACCTGGCGCGCGAGCTCCCAGGCGGGCAGGAACCAGCGCTGGAGCGCGGCCGCGATCGCCTCGTCGACGGCACCGTTGGCGCCGACCAGGCTCCCGGCCGGCGGCAGCGCGGGCTCGGACGCGAGCGCGGCCAGCGCGGCGGTGAGCGCCTCATCGGTCTCGGCCTTCATGAGCGCGCCGAGGTGCGTCGCTTCCATCGCGCCGGGCCCGCCGCCGCTCGCCATCAAGAAGCCGTGACGCGCGAGCCGGCGCGACAGGGCCGCGACCGCGGCATAGGAGCGCCCGCCACGCAGCTCCGCATGACCGCCCATGATCGCGACCACCCGGCGGCCCTTGAGGAACCCGAGCAACGCCTGGTTCACGGCGTTGTCGTGCAGCGCCTGCATCATGCTCGTGAACGGGTCGGTGGCCGCGGCGCGGCCGTTGCGCACGAAATGGCGGTACACCAGGAAGTCGCGCATCGCCAGGTAGCCGGTCGGGCGCGCCGGGTCGAAGCCCGCGAAGAGCTCGGCGGGCCCGTAGAGCGAGCCGCGCGTGGGCTGGAAAGGAAGATCGGCAAAGCTCAACGCGGCGGCTCCAGCTCGGGGTGGGGCAGACATCTTAGAGCGCTTCGCGTACATTTGTCGCCATGACCGAGCCCGCCCTCACGCCCGCCGTCCAGCGCCTCTTCGAGCTGCCCGAGCCCCAATGGGGCGAGGAGCCGCCGAAATGGCGCGATTACCGCCAGGATCCGGGCGTCGGGCCGGACGACGTGGTCGACCTGATCGAGGTCGCGACCGACCCGCTGCTGCTGGGCGCCGAGATCGACGACGAGGCGCTCACCGAGGACGTGCTGGCGATGGCGGACGCCAACTGGGCGGCCCCCGTCCACGCCTGGCGCGCGCTGGCCCAGCTGGGCGCGGAGGCGGCGATCGGGCCTTTGGCGCTGCTCGCGAGCGAGGGCGACGAGTGGGACACGGACTGGATCCACCAGGAGGTCCCCGAGGTGATGGCCACCTTCGGCCCCCCGGCGATCCCCGTGCTGCTCGGCCTGATCGACCAGCCCGGCCACCCGGACGACGCCTACCTCGCCTGGGTCGAAGGCCTGGCGATGATCGGCCTGGCGCACCCGGCCGCCCGCGATCAGGTGGTCGACGCGCTGACCGAGCAGCTCGCGCAATACGGCACGAACGAGCCCGCGCTCAACGCGTTCTTCCTGTTCGGGCTGGTGAAGCTCAAGGCCCTGGGCGCCGCGCCGCTCATGGAAGCCGCTTTCGCGGCCGGAAGGGTCGACGAGGCGGTCTCCGGGAACTGGGACGACGCCCAGGTGCTGCTCGGCCTCAAGCCGCCGGACGCCGCCTTCCGCGCGCGCGAGCGGGCTCGCATGGCCGCGCTGCAGGGCGAGGACGAGGACGCACAGGCCCCGGTCAACAGCGCGAAGCCGCCAACGGCGATGGACAAGGCGAAGAAGAAGGCCAAGGCGAAGCTGGCCAAGGCCAGCCGGAAGAAGAACCGCAAGCGGTGAATCAGGCGGCCAGGCGGCGCGCGACCAGGAACTCGACGAACAGGACGGCGAAAACGAGGTCGCCGATCGGCGCGGCCATCGCCAGCGGGCCCACCGCGCCACGCAGGCAATACGCGAGGATCACCCCGAAGACCGACGCCTTCACCAGGGCCCCCACGACCACCAGCCCATGGTTCGCCGCGGGCTCCCGCGCGACGAGGCCGTAGCCGATGCCGAGCGCGAAGACCGCCAGGAAGAACAGCTGCGAGATCATCGGATCCGCTGGCGGCGGTAGCTGCAGCAGCGCGCGCAACGGGGCTTCCGCGACGAGGAACGGCAGCGCGAGCGCGAAGTTCCAGATCGCGGCGATGGTGAAGAGGGTCCTGTCGTAGCGATCGCGCCCGGTCACTGAGCGCTCCGTTACCGGCACGGGCTGAGCCCGCGCCGGTACCAGGCCCGCGGCGGGATCAGAGCAGCACCACGTTGTCGCCCCACTTCTCGTAGGACGCCGTGTTGCGGGTGAGGTCCTCGTTGGAGGTCTTCAGGAACAGCAGGTAGTTGCCCTTCGGGCCATGGCCGTAGATCGCGATCACGGTATCCTTGCCGTCGGTCACGTGCGCCGTGCGCCAGTCCTTCCAGCCGTTCGCGTTGCTGCCCGACGGGCCCTGCGTCCACTTGTCCGCCGGGATCTCGCTGACATTCACGGCGAAGGCCTCGATGTCGTCGTAGCTGGCCTCCGCGCCGAGCTTCGAAACGCCGAAGATCTCGGCGTCGCCGTACGCCGCGTACAGGCCGCCCCAGCCGCCGCCGAAGTCCTTGTCGGCGATCGCGGTGCCCTCCGGGACGGCCATCTGGAAGCCGAAATCGTCGGACTTGTAGAGCACCCACTGGGCGGTCTTGGCGTCGGCGGTGGTGCTGGTGAACGCCGGAGCGCCGCTCGCCGCGATCGGCGCTTTCGACGCCTTCGGCGAGGGCGACATGGTCGGGGACGCGGACGCCTTCGGTGCAGGCGACGTGGCGGCGGCCGGGGAGGCCGTGGTCGACGGGGAAGCCGAGGCCCCGCCAGGCGTGACGGTCCCGGTGGCTTTGATCTGGCAACCGGTCAACGCGCATGCCAGCACGAGCCCATAGACCAACCGCTGCTTCACCATGTCTCAATCCTCCAACCCAAGTCGCCTGCTACATCCCACCGACACGTGGCACCTTGGGGTCTGAACGGTCGGGTTCTACCGCTTGTACCCAACAGCGAGCAGATATTCTTATCCATGCTGCCGCAAAATCGGGGACGCGGCCGGCGGATGAGTCAGTGCGGCGCCCGGGCGTGAAACAGCTGCAGCAGGGCATTCGCGCGCTCGAGGCAGCCGGTCAGCGCCAGGAGCCCTGCATCGACTTCGTCGCCGGTCGGCGCCCTGGCGAGCAAATGTCCGACCGGGTCGCGGGTCGCGGCGACCGCCCGCGCACCCGCCACGATCGGCGCGAGCCCGTCGGCCAGCTCGGGGGCCGCATCGATTGCTCGGCGGACCACCGGGTCGGCCTGCAGCGCCGCATCCAGCCAGGCCGTGAGGACCAGCGGCCCGGCGTGCGGCACCGGCGACTCGCCGTCCACGCCCGCGCAGGCCTCCGCGAGCTCCCTCAACGCCGCCTCGAGCGCCAGGCCGGTCATCGTCGCGGCCGCCAGGTGCAGCCCACCCCGGGCGGCGCGCACGGCCTGTTCCGCGTAGGCCAGCACGACCTCGCGGCTGCGCATGCCGGTACACGCCTGGCGCACCGCGCCCAGATAGGCCTCGACGTCGCGCTTCGGTGCGCCTGCGGCCTGGAAGCCGCGCATGCCCCGCGACGTCAGTTTGAACTCGCCTTCCTCCCAGCTGCCCTTGCCGCCGTAGCGCTGCGACTTGAACACGGGCGCGAGGATGCCCTCGGCGAACAGCGCCCAGAGGGCTTCGCCGAAGACCTTGTCTTCCGCCGCCTCGAACGTCGACCGCGCGCCGTCCAACAGCCCGCGGACGATCGCGGAGTTCTGCGTGCTGCGCTTCATCGCCGCCCAGGAGATCACCATCTCGGAGGGCCTGTCGTAAATCTCGAGCTGGGTGGAGAGGGCGTCGAGGATGCAGTCGCGCATCTGCGCTTCGGTCATTGGCATGCTGCGGTCCTTTTACCCGTCCAACAGCCCCTTGCCCGCTGCATCATCCACAGCCTTCATGGCGGGTGAGCAATAGCTTAAATTATCCTTAACCTAATCTTATGCTACCATCGGTTCGTGGCCCCGGCTCGAAGGAGAGACGATGCAGACCCGGTACGTACTCGCGATGGTTTCGGCGCTCGTCTTCACGGCCGCGTGCGGCCACGGCCTGACGCCCCGCCAGCCGGCGCCCCGCGAGGCCGCGGGCGTCGCGCGCGCCCTCGCCGTCGCCGAGCCGACCGCCACGACGATGCTCTCGCCCCACTTCGACGAGCGCAACGACACGCCGATCAGCGCGATCGTGCTGCACCACACGGCGATGCTCCAGACCGCGGTCGAGGTGGGCGAATTCTTCCAGCGGCCGAGCGCGAAGGTGAGCTCACACTACATCGTGGACCGCGACGGCTCGCTCGTGCGTGCCGTGCCGGACGACAAGCGCGCCTGGCACGCCGGCCGCAGCGAGTTCCAGGGCGTGGGCGACGTGAACACCTTCTCGATCGGCATCGAGATCTGCAACGTGGGCGACGGCCTCGAGCCATACCCCGAGGCCCAGGTGCAGGCCGTCGTGAAGCTGGTGGCCTGGCTCGCGCAGACCTACAAGGTGCCGCTGGACCGCCTGACGCGGCACCGCGACGTCGCGGTGCCGGCGGGCCGCAAGCGCGACACCTCCGACAACTTCGACCACGCCTACGTGGCGAAGGCGGCGCAGGCGCTGCTCGACGGCAAGCGCCCGGCGAAGTACCGCGCCCAGGCGGCACCGGCCGGCTACGACCCGGCGCGCCAGACGCACGTGGTGACGAACGGCGAGACCTGGGCCTCGATCGCCGAGGACGTGTACGATGCAGCGGCGCTGGGGCCCGCGATCGCCCGCCTCAACCCCGGCGCCGCGCTCGTGCCTGGCGCCGTGCTGCGCTTGCCCACGCGCTACTGACCGGCAGCCTCACTCCACGCGGTGGTTGACGCCCGTCATGTGGGACTCGACGTCCGCGCGGGGCACGAAGACGGTCTCGCCCCAGGGGTTGCGGATCTTGAAGGCCTTCTTCGCCTGGTCGTAGCCGACCAGCTGGACCTCGTGCGCGCCGCCGCCGGCGGTGGACATGCAGACCAGCACGGGGCTCTTGGGCGAGGCCGAGGCCAGCACACGCGCCAGCTTCTTCTTCGGCGCGTCGGCCACCTGGAAGGTCTCGTAGTCGCCGATCAGGAGGGCGGTCTGGAGCGCGGCGACGTCGACGATCCGGCTGCCGCGGTAGGTCGCGCCGTCCTTCTTGCGGACGTTGTGGTCTTTCTTGTTGTCGTAGCGGTAGCCCTTGTTGCGGGACGCCTGGGCGTCCATGCAGGCCGGCTGGAACAGGTTGCCCGTCACCGTGCGGTCCTGGTACGGAATGTAGAGCTCCGACGAGAGCTTGGTCTCGCCGTCGCGGCAGGTCACCACGCCGTCGCCGCCCGCGAGGCCCGCGAGGATGCGCGCGTACTCGCCCGGCGCCGTGCGCGCGAGCGCCGACTGGATGCTCGTGGAGGTGCAGGTGCCGTGCTGGGCCTGGGCGATCGTGCTCGGCCGGGCGACGTCGCGGATGATCTCGCGGATCAAGTCCGCGTTCTTGATGCGGTGCTGGAGCCGCTTGTCGACGAGGCTCCAGAGGTTGTCGATCAGCGTCTTGCCGGTCGCGTCCTTGTACTGCACGCGGTTCTTCGCGATCAGCGCGCCGAGCTGCGATTCCGTGGTCGCGTCGAGCCTGGTCGTGATCGAGCGGACGGCGATCTGCTGGTCCTTCGGCAGCGCGGCGAGCGCGGCCTTGAGCTCCTTGGGCGTGAACGCCGCGAAGCCGGTCCGCGAGCTGGCCTTGATCGTGTATTCCTGGTCGCGGAAGTCGACGCCGTCGGCGGCGGCGACCTGGAAAGGCGTCGCGACGGCAGCGGGCGCCAGCGCGAAAAGGACGCAGGCGGCGAGCGCGACGGTGGGGCGGAACATGGGGCTATTCCTCTTCTTCCGCGTCCTCTTCGGTCTGCTTCTTCTTCGCGGTCGTGCCGCCGGCCCGCTTGCTCGCCGCGTAGGCCTTGTACTCGGCCTTGGTCACCTCGCCGTCGCCGTTCTTGTCCCAGCGCTTGAAGATCTCGCCGGCCTTCTTGAGCCGCTTGGGCTTCTTCTTGTAAGCGGCCTTGGTCTCCGCGAGGGTGATCACGCCGTCCTTGTCCTTGTCGAACTTGTCGAAGCCGCCGAGCAGGTCGCCGCCCTTCTGCTTGGCGTCGCCTTTCGAGCCGCTGCCGACCCGCTGGGCATCGGCTGCGGGGGCGGGCAGGGCGACGACGGCGAACGCCAGCGCGAGCGCCAGGGCGAAAAGCTTGGGTGAAGCCATCAGGCAGGACCTCTCTCGGGTGTAAGGGGTGCGGCTGCCCTCATACCCGCCCGCGGGCCCAGGCAACCAGGCACAGGCGACGATCGCCCGGCCTCAGACCTTGTAGCGCCGCATCAGCGGCACCGCCACCCCATTGATCAGGCCGGCCAGCAGGGCCCAGGTCGCACGCCGGTGCGGCGGCAGGTGCGCATGGAAGACCATGCTCGCCTCGATGTTCCCGCGCCCGCCGCGCGAGCGCTTGAAGCCGGCCGCGCCCGAGCTCATGTTGAGCAACAGGCCGCGCGCCTGGGCCTCGAGGTACATCACGGCCGTCAGCATGCGGTACAGGCCGACCGCCTGCGGCAGGTGGACGTCGTAGCCGAAGAGCGGCGTGGTCAGCGCGCCGTTGCGCACGAAGAAGCCGGCCACGCCGTCGATGGCGCCGGTCTCGCGGTGCCTGAGCGCGCGCAGCTCGAGGGTGCCCGTGGCGAGCGCCGTCGCCAGGTAGCGCAGCGTGAACTGCGGGTTGTGGTAGGAGTACTTCTCGAGGTAGAGCTGGTCGTAGAGCGCCTTGAGCCGTGGGAGGTCGGCCTCGGTCAAGGCCTCCGGCCCGAGCAGCTCGTAGGCGCTCGTGCGCAGCAGCTTGAGGTCCTTGCGCCAGATCTTGCGGTGGTCGTGGTTGTAGAAGGCGTCGTCGGCCGGATACTGGTAATACAGCTGGCGGCTCGCGACGGGCTGGTAGCCCGCGGCCTCGAAGGCTTGCCACAGCGCCTGCCCCTCCACGGTGTTCACCGAGCGCCACACGATCGCGTGGTCCGGGAAGCGCGCGACCAGCAGCCGCGTGACCGCGTCGACCTGCGCTCGCGTCAGCGGCGGGTACAGGTTGGTCGAGAGCAGCCAGTTGTTCACGTGGACCACCTTGTTGACCTCGCCGAGCCTGAGCGCCGCGCCGATGCCGTGCAGCGCCAGCCCGAGCGCGGCCTCGGCGAACGGCTCGCCGAGCGTCTTGAGCTCCTCGCGCGCGTAATCCACGTAGTGGTTGTACGGGGCGCAGACGTAGCAGTTGTCCCACTGCGCATCGTTCACGGTGGCAGGCAGCGCGAAGTCGTCGACGCGCACCACCGCCAAGTGCGTGTCCACGTTCGCGATGTGGGCCGCCACGCCGTCGCGCATGAGCGGCGTCATGTAGCGCCGGGCGTAGTCGCCGTCCGGCGTGGCGGGCCAGGGAATCGTGTCCGGGTCGGGCCCGTTGTGGAAGGTGGCGACGGGCGCGGTGACGCGCGCGTGGAGCTCGGTCGTCACGGCGCGATCGCCGCCGCGTCGGCGCCTTCCACCCGGGCGGCCCAGACCTCGCGGCAGTGCGAGGGCAGGATCTGCACCAGCGGGTCGCGGCGGTGCAGCTCGTGGATGCGCCGGAGCGACGCGCGGTAGGCCTGCGGATCGTCGAAGATCAGGTTGGCGAGCGGGTGCGGCAACAAGTTCTCGCGGAAGGCCTGCGAGAGCCAGCAGGCGTCGGCCACCAGGAAGGTGGGCGCGGGCTCGGTGTCGATGAGCACGCCGTAGTGCCCGACCGCGTGGCCAGGCAGCGGCACCACCACCACGCTGCCGTCGCCGAAGAGGTCGGCGCCCACCTCGAAGGGCCGCAGCCGCTCGGGCAGCTCGACTTCCTGCAAGTCCTCCACCGCCTGGGTGCGCGCCTCGAAATCGGGCGGCAGCAACCCCGGCAAGAAGGCCTGCTTGAGCGCGGCGAAGCCTGTGAGGTGGCGGATGCGCCGCCAGGCGTCGGCGTAGCAGACGAAGCGCGCGCGCGGGAAGTCGCGCGCGCCGCCTATGTGGTCGGCGTGGAAGTGCGAGAGCAGCACGAGGCTCACGTCCTCGGGCCGCAGGCCGCGGGCGGTGAGCTGGGCCGCGACGCCGTCCGACGCCTGGTAGACCACCGGCGTGGTCTGGCGGTAGATGCTCGCGGGGAAGCCGCTGGTCTCCTCGAAGAAGCGCTGCGAGTAGCCGGTGTCGAAGAGCACCAGCCCATGCCGCGGGTGGCGGATCACGCCGACCAGCGCGGGGAACTTCACCTGCCGCAGCGCGCCGCCGGCCATCACCATGGCCTCCAGGTGCGTGCAGTGGCCGGCCGCCAGCAGGGTGAGCTCAACGGGCATGGGCGGTCTCCTTCCACCAGGCCGCGAACGCGGCGAGGCCGTCCGCCACGCTCACGCGCGGCACGTAGCCGAGCGCCTGCCTGGCGGCCGTGATGTCGAGGGTCTGGTGCTTCGCGAGCAGGCCCACGGCGTAACAGGTCAAAAGCGGCTCGCGGCCGCCGCCCACGGCGTGGGCCGCCCACTCCAGCGCCTGGGCCGTCACGAGGCCCTGGAGGTAGCCGACGCGCCGCGGGCGGTAAGGCATGTCGAGCGCGGCGAAGACCCGCGGCAAGAGCTCGCAGACCGCCATCGGCTCGCCGTTCGTGAGGTTGTACTTCGCGCCGAGCGCCGCCGCGGGCGCCGTCGCGCAGGCGAGCAGCGCGTCGACCACGTTCTCGACGTAGGTCACGTCGATGCGCGCGCGGCCGTCATCGAAGAGCGGCAGGCGCCCGGCCTGGTTCGCGCGCACGAGGCGCGGCAAGATCGCCGTGTCGCCGGGGCCGAAGATGCCGCGCGGGCGGATCGTGATCGTGGGCAGGCCGCGGGCGTGGGCCGCGTCGACCACGCCTTCCGCGATCCGCTTGGTCTCGGCGTACGCGTTGACGCCCTTCGCGGGCAGCGGGTCGGTCTCCAGGATGTCCTCGCGGTCGCGGAAGTCGAAGTACAGGCTGGGCGTCGAGACGTGCACCAGGCGCCCGACGCCGTGCGCCAGGCAGGCGTCCGCCACGTGCTGGGTGCCCAGCACGTTCGCCTGGAAGAAAGCCTCGTAAGGCCCCCAGGGCGAGGAGAGCGCGCCGCTGTGGAACACCACGTCCTGCCCACGGCAGGCCAGGTCCACCGCCTGGCGGTCCGTGAGGTCGGCGCGCACGAAGGGCACGCCCTGGGCCTCGAGCGCGCGGCCGATCGCCTCGTTGCGCCCGAGCGCCGCCACCTGCCAGCCCGCGGCCTGGAGGCGCAGGGCCAGCTTCTGCCCGAGGAAGCCGGTGCCGCCGGTGACGAGCGCGCGTTTCATGAAGCCCCGTTCCATTCGATGTCACGCGTGGAGGCCGCGAGCGCGGAGGTGCCGTCGTGCAGGCCTGCGGCCACGAGGTGGCCGAAGACGGCGAACTGGCTGAGGAAGGGCAGCGGGTCGTCCCAGCGGAAGATCGCGTCGCGCGCGCCGCCCATGCGCGCGAGCCAGGCCCCGGCCTGCGCGGGCGTCCGCACGGCGGGCAGGGCGTAGAGCCACATCGCGAGCGCCAGCACGGCCGCGGCCGCGGGCCGCGGCTCGATCGGGTCGGCTGGCGGGTCGTGGCCGAGCAGGGCGCGGTCCAGCCCGTCCTCGGGCGTGAACAGGTGGACCCCGCTGGTGGCGCGCGGGTTGCATTCGAGCGGGTAGAGCGTGCCGTCCGGCGCCTCGATGAAGTCGAAGGCGAGCTGCCCCGTGAAGCGCTCGGCCGCGACGAAGTCCGCGACCCACGCGCGCAGGCCGGCGTGCGCGAGCGGCCGGAAGCTGATGCTCGCGCCCTGGCCGGCCGTGAACTCGGCGTCGTAGGCGGCGTGGGCCAGCAGCCGCCCGCCGCGGGCGATGCCGTAGGTGCAGAGGGCGCGGCCCGCGACGAAGCGCTGGGCGACCCACGGGCGCGCCAGGGTCGGGGCGATCGCGGGCAGGGCCTCGCCGGCGGTCGCGAAGGCGACGTCGACGGCGAAGCGCGAGAACACGGGCTTGAAGACGAGCCGCTCGCCCGCGCCCAGCCGGCCCCAGAGCGCCTGCAGGTCCTCGCCCGAGGTGAGCTCCCAGGTCTCGGGCACGGCCACGCCGCGCGCCGCCAGCGAGCGGATGAAATCGAGCTTGCTGTGCAGGCGCCGCAGCTGGTCGAGCGGGGCTGTGAAGACCTCACACAGCGGGTCGAGCACGGCGCGGCCGGCCGCCACGTGGAACACCTCCTCGCAGGTGGGCAGGAGCAGGTCGACCCGCTCCTCGCGCACGATGCGCGCCAGCGCCGCCACGAAGCCCGCGCGATCGGGGTTGGGCGCCGGCACGCGGTAGCTGCGGGCGACCGCGCGCGAGCGGGCGCACAGGTGGCGCGGCAGGCTCTCGGCCACGATCACGCGATGGCCGGCGGCGTGGAGCAGGCGCGCGAGGTCGAGCGCCACGGGCGCCCGGCCGCCGGTGATCAGGACCGTGCTCATCGGGCGCCGCCGCGGGCCACAGCCCGGCTCATATCAAGGCCTCGAGCGGGCGGAACGCCACGCGCTCGCCGTTGCCGGCGTAGAGGTGGTCGAGCTGGCGGCGCACGATGTCGAGCTCGGTGTTGGCGTAGTACCGCCCACCCAGCTCCGCGGCCCGGCGGGTCTGCTTCTCCAGGATCGCGCGATCCTGCAACAAGGCGTACTTGATCGCGAGCCCCGCGATGCCGTAGACCAGCGCCGGCGGCAGCAGGAAGGGGCGCAGCGACGCCTTGAAGTACAGGCTCGAGGAGGTCTGGGTGCGGGGCGTGAAGTACATCGTGTTGATGAACTCGACGGCGCCGCCCGCGTGGTACTCCAGCTCCACGATGCCGGGCATCAGGAAGCGGCCCATCTCGCGGTCGATCTGGCGGCCGAACTTCGCGACGAAGCCCGACTGCCGCTCGTCCTTGGTGTAGACCACCTCGAGGCCGTCGTCCAGGTGCACGGGGGCTATGCGGTTCAAGCAGCGCTTGCTCGCGGTGCGGATGATGCCCGCGTGCACGAACGGCGTGTGGAAGGGGTCGAGGAAGTTCTCGGCGATGTCGCTCGCGCCGCAGTCGATGTGGGTGCGGTGGCTGGTGGTGGCGAGCGTCGGGTCCGCGATGTGGCCCGGGACGTGGGGCAAGCGGTCGGACGGGGCGCCCAGCCGCACGAACACGAGCCCGGCCTGCTCGACCAGCGCGTGCTTCTTGAGGTTGGGGGCGCGCAGGTCGTCGCGCGGGGTCATGCCCGGGATGTGCACGCAGCGGCCGTCGGCGTCGAACTCCCAGCCGTGGAACTGGCAGACCAGGCGCCCCTCGCAGACGCGCCCTTCGGACATGCGCACGTTGCGGTGCGGGCAGCGGTCGATGAAGGCCAGCGCCTCGCCGGCCGCCGTGCGGTAGACGACCACGTCCTGGTCGAGCAGCTTGAAGGCGCGGGGCTTCGGGCCCACGTCGCGCGACTCGCAGAGCACGAGCCAGTAGTCCTCGAGGTGCTTGAAGTTCATGGTCACGGGTTCCCGCCTGAAAGCTCAGTAATCCAGCACCATCGCGCCCATGCTGAACCCGGCCGAGGTGCCGAGCAGCATGACGCGCTGGCCACGCCTGAGCCGGCCCTGGCTCACGGCCTCGTGCAGCGCGAGCGGGATCGAGGCCGCGACGGTGTTGCCGTGGTCGTGGGCGATCACCATCCACTTCTCGGCCGGCACGTTCAGCCGCCTTTGCATGAGCCAGAGCGCCGCCGGGCTCGCCTGGTGGGGCACCACCAGGTCGATGTCGGCCATGGTCAGGCCGGCCTGGTCGAACAGGCGCTGCACGAAGCCCGGCAGCACGTTCGCCGAGAGCTTGAAGACGGCCTTGCCGTCCATCTCGAAGAGGCAGTATTCCTCGGTGTACGCGGCGAGGTCGCCGGCATAGCCCCGCGGATGGTGCCTGGTGCCGCCGCCGCGCGTCTGGGTGAGCGCCGCATGGTCGCTGTACGTCTCCATCCGCGCGCAGACGATGCGCGCGCTGTCTTCTGGCCCGGCCCGCTCGACGATCGCCGCCGCCGCCCCGTCGCCGAGGATCGTCGCGCTCTCGCGCTCTTTCCAGTCGAGCGCCACCGAGGCGATCTCCGAGGCGACCAGCAGCACCCGCTTGTAGCGCCCGGCCGCGATCATGTAGCCCACCGTGTCGAGCCCGGTCACGAAACTCAGGCAGGTGGCGTTGACGTCGAAGGCCGGCGTGCCGGAGCCGCCCTGGCCCATCGCCCGCTGCAGGAGGGCGGCGCCGCAGGGGATCGCCTGCTCCTGGGTGCCCGAGACGCCCACGATGCAGTCGAGGTCCTCGTAGCGGAGGCCCGCGGCGTCGAGCGCCCGCTGGGCCGCCCTGGCGCCCATCTCGGAGGCGGTCTCGCCGTTGGCGAAGTAGCGCACCTTCACGCCGCTGCGGCGCTCGACCCAGCCGGGCTCGAGCCCCATCCGCGCCTCGAGGTCCGCCGCGGTGACGGGGTTGGCGGGCAGGTACTTGCCGGTGGCGACGATCTTGACGGGACGGTTCATGGGGTGGCTTCCAGCTCAGGGGTCGGGTCGGGCGACAGGTCGGTCGCCAGGCGGGGGAGGGCGGCCAGCTGGGCTTCGAGGTAGTCCAGGAGCGAGCCGATCGTGTAGCCGGCCTCGCTCTCGCCCGCCTCGAGCACCCAGTCCACGAGCGTGAAGCGCAGGGCGTGGGCCTCTTCGAGGTGGCGGGCCACCTCGGTGAGGTGGTAGCTGTCGACGCCCAGATCGCCGTCGAGCGCAACGGCGTCGCCGAGGTCGGGCAACCCGACGGCCTGCCCGACGGACGCGAGCGCGGCCTGCACCTGGCCGCGGAGCGCCTCGCGGGGGGAATGGAGAGCGGTGCCTGGGGCAGGAACGGGAGGGCGAGGGGCAGGAACGGGCGGGCGAGGGTCAGGCACGCGCGGGCCCTCCGGCCGGCAGCGCGCGCGTGGCGCGGTGGGCGAGGGCCTGGCCGACCAGGCGGGTCATGGCCCAGACGCCGGGCTCGCGCGCGGCCACGAGGCCGCCGCCCAGCCAGTCCGTCCGCGCCTGGGCGCGCCGCAGCTTGCCGGAGCTCGTCTTGGGCAGGTGGCCCGGCCCGAGCAGCTCCACCCGGTCCGGCAGCAGGCCGAGGCCGGCCGCGACGGCCCGCCCGATCGCCGCCGCGAGCTCGGGATAGCGCGCCACCGGCTCGCGCGTCTCGGCCAGCACCACCACGGCCTCGGTGCCGCGCGCGGCGTCGGCCACGCCGAAGGCCACGACGCAGCCGCTGCGCACGCCGGCGACCTGGGCCGCGAGCCGCTCCAGGTCGTGCGGCGCGTAGTTGCGGCCGCCCTTGAGGATCATGTCCTTCACGCGGCCGACGATGAAGAGGTCGCCATCGGCCTGGTAGCCGAGATCGCCGGTGCGCAGCCAGCCGTCGACGATGGTGCGCGCGGTCTCGGCCGGGTCGTCGAGGTAGCCGGCCATCAGGGAAGGGCCCGCGATGCGGATCTCGCCCACCTGGCGCGCGGGCAGCGTCGCGCCGGCGGGGTCGGTGATGCGGACGGCGTAGCCGGTGAGCGGCGGGCCTACGCTCGCGAACGCGCGCGTCGCCTCGAGCGGCGGGCGGGCGACCCCCTCGGCCTCGAGGGCCTGCGGGTCGACTACGTCGACCCGCGCCGGGCGATCGGCCGGCGAGAAGGCCGCGCCGACCGCGAGCTCCGCCAGGCCGTAGATCGGGCGGATCGCGCCGGGGTCGAAGCCATAGGGCGCGAGCCGCGCCGCGAACTGGTCGTGCGTGGCGGGCAGGCAGGGCTCGGCGCCGTTGTAGGCGAGGCGCCACGACGAGAGGTCGAGCCCGGCGAGCTCGCTGTCCTGCAGGCGGTTCGCCACCAGCTGGTAGGCGAAGTTCGGCGCCGTGGAGATCGTGGCGCGGTGGCGGTGGATCGCCCAGAGCCAGCGCTTGGCGTCGAGCAGGAAGGCCTGCGGGCTCATCAGCACGAGCTGCAAGTCGAGGAAGAGCGGCAGCAGCATCATGCCGATCAGGCCCATGTCGTGGTAGAGCGGCAGCCACGACACCACCGCCTCGCCCGCCCGCGGGCGCACGGCCATGTGCAGGGCCGCGAGGTTCTCGAGGACGGCCCTGTGCGTGAGCACGACGCCCTTGGGCGCCTGGGTGCTGCCCGAGGTGAACTGGATCAGCGCCTGCGTGGCCGGGTCGATCGCCACGGGCACGAAGGCCTCGGCCAGGCCCATGAGCGCCTCGGCCAGTTCCACCGCGGCCCGTCCGCCGGCCTGGAACACGGCCGCCTCGACCGCCAGCCGCGCGCGCGGGAAGGTGACGACGAGCCGCGGCGCCACGCGCCGGGTCATTGCCGCGAGGCCGCGCTGGTAGTCCTCGAGCCCCTTGGCGCGCGCTGGCGGGTAGAACGGCACGACGGTCGCGCCGGCGAGCAGGACGCCGAAGAAGGTCTCGAGGAACGCGAGGCCCGTCGGCAGGCCCACCATCACGCGATCGCCGGGCCGCACGCCCCGCGCCTGCAACGCCGCCGCCCTGCGCAGGGCGCCCGCGAGCAAGGCGTCGTGCGTCAGCGGGGACTCCTGCCCATGATCGTCCATCAGGTGGAGGAAGACGGGCGGCGTGTGGTGGGCGGCGCGGTGGGTGAGGATGGCGCCGATATGCTCCCCTAGATGGTTCCAGGAGACGAGCGGAGATTCCATGCGGATATTGTAACCCGCCGGGCTCCTGCGTGGATCACTGTGCTGGCGCCGCCTTGACGCCTATGACCTGACGCCGACGGTCTCGCCGCACAGTCAAGACGGATCAAAAGGCTTGGAAACAGCGTCCCCGCCCGTTCACCCTTCACCGCTCCGGGTGGGTGCTGGGGTGTTACGCGTCCTCGTCCTCGTCGTCTTCCTCGTCCTCGTCTTCGTCCTCCTCGTCCCACTCCGGCCACTCCAGCGGGCCGAGGGCGGCGGGGTGGTTGTCCTGGGCGTCGAAGACGGTGGTCGGATCGACGGGCCGGCCCTCGTCGAGCTGGCGGCGGTAGGCCTCGAAGACGCGGCCGATGATCGCGGCCTGCTCGTAGACGCTGCCGGGCGCGTACCAGCTCGTCTCACCGAGCCAGAGCTTGGTGAGCGCGAGCGCGACGTCGAGGCGCTTGCCTTCCAGCTCGATGCCGTGCGCCCCGAGGGCGGGCTCGAGCCCGCGATCCGAGGGCTTCTGGGGGGTCATGGGCGTTCCTCCGTCGATCCGTCGCCTGGCGCATCCCCCGTGGGAAGCGCACCGGCGTCATCCGGCAACGGGACGCTGCCCGCTCGCCGATTGTTCCATTTGAGCTGGGCCCGCGCCCAGCCGGCCTCGGCGGACGCGCGGAGGTGCGCGAGGCCTGCCGCTTCGGTGTCCGGCCTGCCGAGCAGGATCAGGCCGTAGTCGCACCGCTCGCCGGCGTCGCGCGGCTCATCGAGCGTCACGCCGTTTTCGAGCGCCAGTCTCAGCCAGCCCAGCGGCAGCTCGGGGTCCGCCGATACGCCGGCATGTGCGCGGTACAGGCGGCTCAGAGCGAGGGCCGCCGGCCCCCATTTCGCCACAGCGGCCCGCTGGTACCAGAACATGGCCGCCTCGTAGTCCAGCGGCACGTCGTCGCCGTCGTAGAGCGCCTCACCGGCCAGGTGGGCCAGCTCCGGGAAGACGGTACCCCGGCCGTCGGCCTCGGTCAGCCAGGCGATCGCCTTGGCCGGATCGCGCGGGAGGCCCTCGCCGCGCATGTACATCCCGGCGATGCTGCCCATCGCGAGGACCATGTCCTGCTCCGCCGCGAGGCCATAGAGCCGGGCGGCCTCGGCGAAGTCGCGGGGCCGCCCGAGACCGCGGTGGTGCATGACTGCCAGGTTGTTCTGGGCTTCGGCCATGCCGAAATCGGCGGCGCGCTGATAGAGGTCGGCCGCGGCGGCCAGGGCGGCGGGATCGTCCTGGCGCTCGAAGAGCGACGCGCCGAGCGCGAGCGCCGTCGCACAGAAATCGTTCACCGCGGGCTCGAAGCCCCTGTCCGCGGCCCTGGCGAACCAATAGAGCGCGAGGTCGAGGTCCACGGCCGTGCCCTCGCCGGACGCGAAGTGGGCGCCCAGCGCGTGCTGGGCCGCGGCGTCGCCGGTCTCAGCGGCGCTGAGCAGCTCGTCGTGGCTCATGGCTCGTCGTGGCTCATGGGGCTTCGTTCCTCGCTCATGGCTCCTCGTTCCTCCCTCTTCGTTCGGCCCCTATGGTCCGTCCGCCAGGCTTCATCGTCCAGGCCTCAAAGCGTTGCGAGCAGCGCCTGGGCCTCCTCATGGCCGAGCGCCGCGGCCGCCTCCAGGTGCCGCCGGGCGCAGGCCCGGTCCGCGGGCACGCCGTTGCCGTGCAGGTACGCGTCCGCGAGGACGTACATCGCACACGCGTCCCCGCCGGCAGCACCCCTTTCGAGCCACTTCAGGCCCTCTTTGAGGCTCTGCGGCGCGCCCGCCGCGCCGTGGTAGTGGATGTAGCCGATGAGGTAGGCCGCCTTGGCCGACCCTTGCGCGACGGCCCGCTCGAGCCAGGCGATCGCCGCCGTCGCGTCGCAATCGGTGCCCTGGCCCTCCATGTAGGCGATCGCCAGGCTCAGCTGCGCCGGCACCACCTCGGCCTCCGCCGCGCGGCGGAGCCAGGTCAGCCCGGCCTTCGGCTCGGCCGCGAGGCCGGCGGGCGCATACGACGGCTGGCCGAGGAGCGCCAGCCCGAAGCGCGCCATCGCGACCAGGTGCCCCTGCTCGGCCGCCCGGCGCAGCCAGTCGAACGACGTGGCGCGGTCCGCGGCGCAGCCGACGCCCGTGAGCAGCTGGTCGCTGAGCAGGAACTGCGCCTGGGCATCGCCGGCCTCGGCGGCGGCCTGCACCCACTCGTGCAGCACCTGGGCCGGGACCGGCACGTCCTCGCCCTGGTGGACCGCCGTGGCGAGGTTCAGCTGCGCCGAGCGGGTGCCCTGCTCGGCGGATCGCACGAGCCAGCTGAAGCCCAGGGCCGGATCGCGCGTCAGCCCCGCCTCGCCCAGCAGGTGGAGCAGGCCGAGCCGCTGCTGGGCGATCGGCTCGGCGAGCTCGGCCGCCTTCGTGATCCAGGCCACGCCCACCGTGCTGTCGGCGTCCAGGCCCTCGCCCTCCAGGTAGGCCTCGCCCAGCCAGCGCATGGCGAGCGCGTGGCCCTGGGCCGCGGCCGCCTTGAACCAGCGCGCGGCCTCGTCCGGGTCGCGCGGCGTGAAGGTCCCGTCGCGCAGCCAGGCGCCCAGGCGGGCCTGCGACTGGGCGAAGCCCTCGTCGGCCGCCTTCGTGAGCCAGGCGAGCGCCTGCGGCCCCTCGTCGTAGCGCGCGAGCGCCACCGCGTAGGCGTCCTGGCCCGAGGCGTTCCCGGCCTGGGCCGCGGCTTTGAGCCAGGACAGGCCGAGCACGAAGGTATCGCTGCTCACGGGCTCGTCCTCGGTCAGCAGCACGCCGAAGCGCACCATCGCGGGCACGTCGCCCGCCTGGGCCGCCCGCTCGAACCAGCCGGCGCCGGCGCTCCAATCCTGCGGGATGCCGTGGTCGGCGAACTCGCCCGTGCAAAGATACTCGGCCAGGAGCTTCATCGCCTCGACGTGGCCGGCCGCGGCGGCCTGCCTGAGCCAGTCGCTCGCCTTCGTCTGGTCTTCCGCCATCCCCCAGCCCGCCGAGGCGAACGCGGCGAGCCGCCACATCGCCTGGGAGGAGCCGTCCTCCGCCGCCTTGCGGTACCAGGCGAGGGCCTGCGCGAGGTCCTCCTCCACGCCGTCGCCGGCCTCGTACATCTCGCCGAGGAGCGTGAAGGCCCAGCGGGCGCCTTCGCGTGCGGCGCGCCGGATCCAGGGGAAGGCCCGCGCGCGATCGCCGATCGTCTCGTCGTTGAGCAGCACGTCGACCAGCACGGCCGTCGCTTGCTCGTGGCCCTCCTCGGCCGCGGCCTCCAGCCAGCGGACGGCCTCCTGGGCGTTGTGGTCGAGCGGCAGCCCGAGCTCGGCGACGCGCGCGGCGGCGCCCTCGGTGAAGCCGAGCCCGTACTCGTACATCGCGTCGACGTCGCCGGCCTCGGCGGCGGTGCGCAGGTGCGCGACCGCCATCGCCGGATCGCTCGCCACGCCGTCGCCGTCGCGGTAGTGCTTCCAGAGCGCGAAGTCGGCCTCGGGCACCTCGGCCTGCGAGGCCAGCTCGAACCAGCGGACGGCCTCCTCGGCGTCGACCGGCACCCCCAGGCCCTCGGCGTGGATGCGGCCCAGGTGGAAGCAGGCCTCGGCCTCGCCGGCGTCCGCGGCGAGCTCGAGGGCGGCCCGACCGGCCTCGAGGTCTTGCTCGAAGCCGAGCTCGGGGTAGGGGTCGAAGGCCAGGATCCGCCCGAACATGCACAGGGCCGGCGGGAACTCCTGCTCGACGGCCTGGTTGAGCGCGAGGGCCGCCTCGAGGCTCTCCTCGTCGGACGCCTCGTCCGTCCACAGGGCCAGGAAGAGGGCGTACTGGCCCACCCGCACGCCTTCCGCTGCGGCCTCGCGCAGCCACTTCAGCGCGCGGTCCAGGTCCGCCTCCACGCCCCAACCCTCCAGGTAGCAGGCGCCCAGGTAGGCCTTCGACCAGGCTTCGCCCGCCTCCGCGGCCTTGCGCAGCCAGGGCACGGCGGCGGCCTCGTCGGCCTCGAGGTCGTGGGCACCTTCGTAGATCAGGCCGCCGAGATCGGCCCAGGCCGGCTCGTAGCTCTGCTCCGCCGAGGCCGTGAGCCAGCGGACCGCCTCCGCCGTGTCCGGCTCCTCGGCCTCGAGGAGCGCCAGGCCGAGCTCGTGCTGGGCCGCGGCGTTGCCGGCCAGGGCGCGGTCGAGCAGCGCCGCGCGCGACTCGGCGGCGCTCGGCTTCCGCTTTCTCGCGCGGCCGGGCTTGCGCTTCGGGGGCATGGCGGGTCCTCAGGTCTGGCGATTGGGCAGGGGATTGGGGCAGGGGATGCCCGGCGAGCGGGCATCTACGTGCCCTACCCGTGCACCTGCGTGCCCTAACGGCGCGGCCCCGGCTGGGACCGCGCCGCCCGGGCGGGTCGTCCGGGCGGCGGTGGGGTAGGACGCCTGTACGATCTGCGATCGAGGAAGACGCCATGAAGTTGCTGACCGGCCTGCCCGACCTGACCGGCGATCGCGCCCTGGACGTCGCGACCGGCGCGGGCACGCTGGCGTTCGAGCTGGCCGAGCGCTTCGGCGCGGTCGTGGCCGTCGACCTGCCGGACGTGCTCGCGCGGGTGGCCCCGGTGCCGCACCCGGCGATCACCTGGCAGGGCATGGACGCCGAGGCCCTCGCGTTCCCGGACGCGACTTTCGACGCCGTGGCGGTGGCGTGGTCGCTGCACCACTTCCGCGATCCGCGGCGGGTCTTGCGCGAGATGCGCCGCGTGCTCGCGCCCGGCGGCCGCCTGATCGTGATCGAGCCTTTCGCCGCCTGGACCGGGACCCACCGCGACCACCACCTGCGGGCGCACATGCTGGGCGCCCACCTGGACCGCGCGCGCGGGCTACGGCACGAGGAGATCTTCTTGCGCGAGCGCCTGGAGAGCCTCGTGCGGGGGCTCGGGCTGGCGGCGCTCACGATCGAGGCCGTCATGGCACCGGACGACGGGGCGCAGAGCGAGGCGGACCGGGAGGCCGGGATCGCGGCGTGGGCGGGCTACATGGCGCGGACAGCCGCCGCGCCCGAGGTATTGCCCGAGGTCCGGCACGCGGCGCTGGCCTGCGCCGCGGCGATTCGCCGCGATGGGGTCACGTGCTCGCCGTACCTGGTGCTGCAGGGGCGCAAGCCCTGACGCCGACAGCCTGATTCGGGGCTCAGGCATCCAAGGTCTTGTTGGTTAGACTTGACTTTATCTAGTTAGATGTTAATCTAACAACATGCCCGACGCCCACGACCTCTCGACCCGCTACCGCTTCGGCCTCGCCCTGCGGTACGAGTTGTTCTATGCCCTGCAAACCCTCACGGACCCGGCCGCCCGGATCCACCCGGGTTGGCGCGAAGGCACCTGGTCACGCCTGCCGAGCGCCTTCGGCGAGCGGTTCGAGCGCCTGGGCGCGGCGCCCATGCTGTGGCCGTTGCTGGCCGACGCCCTGGGTGTGACCGCGCTCGACGCGAGCTACGACGAGATCGCGCACGCGCTCGCGGCGCTGCCCGCGCGAGAGCTTCAACGCCGGGTGCTCGAAGGGGCGCTCCACCAGGCCGATCTGGTCGAGCGCCTCCTGGGAGGCGAGGCGCTGAGCGCGGCGCTGGCCAAGGTGCCGCGGCCCAAGCAAGCCTGGTTGGCCTTCATCGGGCTGTACCCGTTCGACCCGCAAAGCCCTGCCGCGCGGGCGTTGACGAGCCTGCTCGTTGAGCCCGAGCACTTCCGGCGCGAGGTGCTCGCGCTCCTCGGCATGTTCTGGGAACACGCCTTCGCGGCCGATTGGGCGGCGCTGCAGCCGGCGCTCGCGGCCTCGCTGGCCCAGCGTGAGCGCCTGGCCGCTTCGGTGAGCTTCGAGGAGCTCGCCAGGGCCCTGCTCCTGCGCATCGAGGTGGACACCGCGCGCCACACGATCAAGGCCGTGAGAGGTGGCTACGAGCTGCCTTTCGCCCAGGTGGCCGGCCTGTATCTGAGCCCGTCCGCGTTCAACGACCAGCGCTACTGGACGGTGCAGCAGGACGCGCAAGGCTGCGAGCACGCCTACTTCCCCTACTTCGACCCCGCGATCGCCGTGCATGAAGCCAGGCCCGATCCCGCGCTCGCGGCGCCCGCCCTCGACCCCGCCCTGATCTTCAAGGCCCTGGGCGACACCACCCGCTACGCGATCGCGACCTTGCTCGCGCGCAACCCCACCAGCGCGACCGACCTCGCGCGCACCCTGGCCGTCTCCAAGCCCACCATTTCCCACCACGTCGCGCTGCTGCGCACGGCCGGCCTGCTCGAAGAGCAGGTGGCGCACGGCCATGTCCGCCTCGCCTTGCGCCGCGACGTGCTCGAGGGCCTGTCGGCCCTCGTGATCCATCACCTGTTCCATGATCCCGCCCCCGCCACCGTCACCAGGACCCGCACCCGCTGAAAGGATCCCCGCCATGAATGCAGGACTCGACGCCACCGCCCCGATCCACTATTACGACAGCGACTACCCCTGGGCCGAGAACGCCCTCTACCCCGAGAACTTCGACAGCGTGACGGCCTTCCAGGGCCTCGCCCACGACGTCACGCGCTATCGCGCGATCGCCAGGCAAGCGCCGGGCCAGATCCTCGAGCTCTGCTGCGGCACCGGCCGCGTGGCCTTGCCGTTGGCGCGGGACGGCCACACCATCACGGCCGTCGACATCTCGGAAGGCATGCTGGAACGCTTCCGCGACAACCTCACGCGCGAGGACGCGGCCACCCGTGCGCGCGTGACGCTGGTCGAGGCGGACGTGACGCGCCTGGCCCTCGACCGCGCGGACTACGGCCTCGCGATCATCGCCTTCAACAGCCTGCTGTGCATCCCGTGGTTCGAGGCCCAGCTGGCTGCGCTGGAGGCTGTCTCGCGCCACCTCGCCCCCGGTGGCCTGCTGGTGATCGACGCCGTCAACCCGCTGGTCCTGAAGCTCGCCGGCGACCCCGTGCCGAAGCCCTTCTTCACCCGCCGGGAGCTGACCGGCGGCAACACCTACACCCGCTTCGCCATGGTCGATGCGATCGACGCGGACCAGCGCCAGCGCCTGCACGGCTGGTACGACGAGATCGACGCGCTGGGCGTGGTGCGCCGCCAGCATTACCACATGCACTGGCGCCCGATCTTCCGTTACGAGCTGGCGCTCATGCTCGCGAACGCCGGCTTCACCATCGAAGCCCTGGAAGGGGGCCACCAGGGCGAGCCGTTCGACGCCGCGAGCCCGCGAATGCTGGTCTCGGCGCGCAAGAACAGCGACAGCTGAGAAGGCGGTCGGCGCCGCGCGAGGCCGCGAGCCGTGCTCAGGGTATGGCCGGCACCGGCAGCGCGCCGATGTCTCGGCGGTACAGCGTCGGGCCGCTGGCCAGCTGGATGTGGGCGACCGCTTCATAGGCCGCCGCGCGTGCGGCCGCGAGGTCCGCGTGGTTGGCGACCAGGTTCACGACCCGCCCGCCGGCGACGACCGGGCCATCCGGCGTCGCCGAGGTGCGGGCGTGGACGACGCGGATGCCGGGGACGGCCGCTGCGGCCTCGAGGCCCATGATCGCGCTCCCGGCCGTGAACCCTTCCGGGTAGGCGGGGTCCGCCGCCACCACGCACACATGGTGGCGGCCATCGAAGGTGAGGGTCTGCTCGGCCAGGCGGCCCTGGAGGCAGGCCTCGATCACGTCCACGAGGTCGTTGACCAGGCCGGGCAGCACCACCTGGGTCTCGGGGTCGCCGAAGCGGCAGTTGTACTCCAGCACGCGCGGGCCAGCGTTCGTGATCATGACGCCCACGAACAACACGCCCTGGTAGCCGAGGCCCTCGGCGGCGAGCCCGCGGCAGGTCGCGTCGAGGACATCGCGGGCGATCGCGCTCATCAGCGCGTCGTCGAGCAAAGGCGCCGGCGCGTAGGCCCCCATCCCCTCGGTGTTCGGTCCCTGGCCCCCGTCGAACAGCTGCTTGTGGTCCTGCGCGGGGGGCAGCAGCTTCCAGGTGTGGCCGTCCACGAAGGCCAACAACGAGACCTCGGCGCCGACGAGGCGCTCCTCGATCAACAAGGTGGCGCCCGCATCGCCGTAGCGACGCTCCAGCAGGCCGCGGTCGATCTCGGCGAGCGCGCAGGCCGGGTCATCGGTGACCACCGTGCTCTGCACGTCCGCGAGGCCGTCCATCTTCACGACCAGGCCGCCCGCGGGCCACGCGTCGCGGACGTAATCCGCGGCCGCCGCGGCGTCGGTGAAGGTGGCGTATGCCGCCGTCGGGATCCCGTGGCGGCGCATGAACGCCTTCGAGAAGGCCTTGCTGCCCTCCAGCACCGCCTGGGCCTGGGTCGGGCCGAAGACCGCGATGCCGGCCGCGCGCAGGTGGTCGACCAGGCCGAGCGATATCGGCTCGGCCGGCCCCACGATCACGAGGCTCACGGCCTCCGCGAGCGCGAAGGCCGCGAGCGCGTCGGCGTCGTTGGCGTCGATCGCCACGTTCACGACCCGCTCGCCGAGCTCGGCCGTGCCGGCGTTGCCGGGCGCGCAGTAGACCCGCGCCACCCGCGGCGACTGCGCGATCTTCCAGGCTATCGTGTGCTCGCGTCCGCCGTGGCCGACGACGAGGACGACGAGGCCGTTCGGGGCCAATGGTGAAGGTGACATGCGGCGTGCTCCTGACAGAGGGTGGATGACCCACCGTCCACGCCGTTGGAAACGATGAATTTCACTGGGTCTGACAGTATAGCAGGCCTTGGCCGAGGCGAGGAGCACGGTGGGGCGATCGGCCATCACCGTGGCGGCTCCCCGTCGCCACGAGCGCCGCCCGTCCGGCCGTCGGCGTCGGCCGCCGGTCGCCACTGGACCGCATCCGCGAAGCCCTCGTCGGCACCTGCGCGCTGCGGGGCTACCGCGCCGACGAGCTGGCCGAGCTGCTGGACCGAACCCCCTAGGTACATCGTCCGGAACTACCTCACCCCGCTCGTCGAAGCCGGAGACCTCGAGCGCACCCATCCCCACATGCTCCACCACCCGGACCAGGCTCATCGGGCGAAGGGCTCTGCTGGCTCGCCCGCCAGGATGCGGGATGCCGCCTCACGCCCGACGCCGCCCATGCCTTGAAGAGGCAACCACCCACCCTGCACCTGCGCCAGCTTACCAACGTCCATCCCCGGGACATCACGGTCCGTCTCCAAGGCTTGATGTGCCGCGGTCTCCTGGAGCCGGGCGGGGGGGCCGCCGGCCCAAGAACTATCGCCTGACCGAGCGGGACGAGAACTCCCACATTTCTGGTACCGGCTCCCACATTTCCCTCACGGACTCCCACATTTCGGAAGCCAGCTCCCACAGTTCCGAGCCGGGCACCCACACTCCTCCTGCTGCGGCCTCGCCCAACACCGACGAACTGCTCGCATGGATACGGGAACGGGAACATGTGCCAGCCGAGACCATGGCCGCGGCGATCGCGCGGCTCTCGATCACGGCGGACCCGAGAGCGGCCTGGTTAGCCATAGCCCTCTACGCGGGCGCCCGCTCGATAATGGGAGCGCAGCGCCGGTAAGTCGCTGCGCTCTTCGCCGCCGAGCCGTCAAGGTTAAGGCATCATGAGGCGGAGGACCTCGAGTGCCCCTTTTCACCCTCGCCGGGTCGAGAGAATAGGCATCCTGTGGGTCGAGGAGGTTGAGGTAGGCGTGCGGGGTCTGGCAGAAGTCGCCGCTCTCCTCCCCGACGGGGGTCTTGTAGCACGGCGCCGTGCTTCTGCCAGACGAGTTCAAGCCCCAGGTCGAAACCGTTTCAGCAAGCGCGGAACGGGCCCATCGCCGACATGTCGACCCGAACGCCAGGTGCGGTAGGGCCGACCCGATCGTCCGCGGCGACCAGGCCAACGAGGCGACCTCTTCGGCGGAGATTGCCTATCTATGACCGCTCCCGGCTTCGGTCGGGAGCCACCGCGTGCCGTGATATCTACGGATATCCGGAATCTCACCCGGCCCGATCGACGTCAACCACGGGCTACGGCGAGTATGTTCGCTGTTCGACGACGCGGAGCGTCAGGCGCTCGCGCTCTTCCGGCGCCGCTACGGCCCGCGCCCCGAGCTGACAGATCGCGCCGTCGCGGACGCCGTTGCGCTCAAGGGCACCGAGCGCCCCCTCGCCTACTACCTCGACGCCGTCGAGGCCGCACTCATGAGCAAGGAGGCTTGAGCCGTGAGCAACGATTACATCGCCTTCTTCAAGCTCTCGGGCCCC
>JAKFEW010000097.1:0-19255 GCA_036675505.1 Candidatus Sericytochromatia bacterium | reverse complement strand
TGGCCATGCTGTTCCTCCTTCGGATAGCCGCAGGCGCTGTTAACTCCAAGTTTGGCCATGCTGTTCCTCCTTCGGATAGCCGCAGGCGCTGTTAACTCCAAGTTTGGCCATGCTGTTCCTCCTGCTACAACAAATCCATGGCGCACTGCACGGCCAGGCGGACGGACTCGCCGCCGCCGGGCCTGGCCTGGAAAGCCTCGAAGTACTGGGCCGCCGCGGCGTGTTCGCCGAGCGCCATGTAACAGAAGCCCAGGTTCGCCTTGATCACGGGGTTCTCGGGCGCGAGGCTTTCGGCCTCGCGGAAATGATCCACGGCGTCCTCGAACGCGCCGAGCCTGTAAAGCACGGTGGCGAGCTCGTTGTGGTACTCGGCGTGGTGATCGTCGAGGCGGCAGGCCTCGGACAGGTGAACGCGCGCTTCTTCGAGATCGCCGCGCTCGTGGGCCAGCACACCCAGGTGGTAACGCACCTCGCCGCTGTGCGGCAGGCGCTGGGCGAGCGCCTCGAGGATCTCCGACGCCTGGCGGTACTCGAGCAGCTGCATGTGCGCGCGGGCCGCCATAATCTGCGCCGCGGGGTGCTGGGGGTCGACGCCCAGGGCGTCGAGCGCGTGGCCGAGCGTGGCGGTTGCATCGCCGGCCTGGCGCGCGTCGTCGGCGAGCGCGAGCAACGCGCCGATGTGCCGCGGATCCGCCGCCACGACGGCCTGCCAGAACCAGCGCGCCTGATCCAGGTCGCCGATCTGCTTGTGCAGCACGCCGAGCTGATAGAGCACGTTGGTGTCGTCGGGGGTGAGCGCGCGCAGGTGCTCGAGCTCCGAGATGGCCTCGCCGTGGCGCTGCTGCTGCTGCAGGATCCAGGCCAGGTTGGAGCGCGCCATCGCATGACCGGGCTCGAGGTTCAGCACCTGCCGGTACTCGGCGGTGGCCTGGTCGTAGCGCCCGATCGAGGCGAAGACGACGCCGAGGTTGTAGCGCGCCTTGACGTTGAGCGGGTGGGCCTCGAGCAGCTGCTTGTACTGGGCGATCGCCTGGTCGATCTCGCCGAGCTGGAAGAAGGCCATCGCCAAGTTCGAGCGTGTGAGCTCGAGCCGCGCGTCGAGCTCGAGCGCGGCGAGGTAGGCGTCCGCCGCCTCGCGCAGATGCCCGGCTTGCTGAAGCTGGACACCTTCCTGGTGCCTGGCGATCGCCTCGCGATTCATAGCGCGTATTATAGCGGGAATCCACGCCTGCCCGCCGCGAAGGTGATCCGGGTTATAATGGGACCGTGGACGCGCAGGCCCTGTTGTATCGGACCTTCCAGGCGCTCGCCGCGGTGGCCCGGGCCATGCCCCGCCGGGCCGCGCTGGCGGCCGCGGATGCCGTGGCCACGGCAGCATACGCCGGCTACCGGCTCACGCCGGTGCGCGGCTTCATCCGGGCCAACCTGCGCGCGGCCTATGGCCCAGCGCCGGCGGACCGCGAGCTCGACGCGATCGCCCGCGCGCATGTGCGCGAGCTGGCGCGCAACATCGCCGAGGTCCTGCGCCTGCCGATGCTGGCCGCCGAGCCGGACGCGGTGATCGCCGGCGTCGATGGCTGGGAACACGTCGAGGCCGCGCGGGCCGCCGGACGCGGTGTGATCGCCGCGACCTGCCATTACGGCAACTGGGAGGTGCTCGCCGCGGCGCTCGCGCGCCGGGGGCTGCCCGTGCATGGGCTGGTCCAGCGTCCCAGCCAGGACGCCTTCGACCGGATGTTCAAGGAAACGCGCGCGGTGTGCGGCGTGGCCACCTGGGAGAATGCCGGCGCGGCGTCGCTGCGGCCGGTGCTGCGGGCGCTGGCACGCGGCGAGGCGCTGGTGATGTTGGCCGACCAGCACGGCGAGCCGCAGGACGCCGTGGTCCGGCTGTTCGGCCGACCCGTCTCGGCGCCGACCGGGCCTTTCTTCTTCGCACGCCGGACCGGCGCCGCCGTGCTGCCCATGCGCGCGGTGCGCGAGCCGGACGGGCGGCACCGGATCACCGTGGAGGCGGAGCTCCCGGCATCCGGGGACGACGAGACGGACATGCAGGTGCTGTACGGCGTGTACGAGCGGTGGATCCGCGAGCGGCCGGAGCACTGGCTCTGGGTGCACGATCGCTGGGCGCGGGAGCATGAACTGACCCGCGCCCCACGGCAACCTTTTGCTCTCCAGGTGGCCTCGTGATCGTCACCCGTCCGTCCTTCCGGTGGGTCACCGTCGGCGTGTGGCTCATGCCGCTGACCTTCGCCGCCACCGCCGTCTGCCTCCTCGGCACCTTCTGGCGTGAGCTATTGCTGCGCCTCCAGGCTCGCGAGGTCGGCCTCCGGCCGCGCACCTCCCTCGGCTGGATGTGGGTGGCGCTGCTCGCGCTCGGCGCCGTCTCGACCGCCTGTTCCGAGCGGCCGCTCGAGAGCGTGTTCGGCTGGCTCGGCGGGCTCGGCTACGCCGTCACGTTCATCGTCGCGACCTGGACGATCGTCACGCCGGGGCGGCTCAAGCAGCTCCACAGGTCCGTCTTCTGGGTCGCCGTCGCGATGGCGGTCTTCGGCCTCGTCGTCTACGCCTTCAACATCCACAAGGTCTGGCACTGGTCGCCGACCCTCGAGATCGTGATCGGCACGCCGGATCGGCGCATCAACTCGGTCATGTACCACCCGAACCTGCTCGCGGGCTTCCTCGTGCTGGCCATGGGCGCGGGCCTCGGCCTGTTCCACCAGATGGCGTCGCGGCCGCGGAAGGTCCTGATCGCGGCAGGCCTGGCGGTGCTCGGCGCCTGCCTCGTGCTCACGTCCTCGCGCGCCGGCTGGATCGGCGCCGGGGCGATGATGGTGCTGTTCGGGCTGTGGGTCGATCGGCGCTGGCTGCTGGTGCTGGTCGGCGGCGCTGCCTCGGCCACCGCCATGTTCCCGCAAATGGTCTTTTCACGCGTCGCGGCGCTGGCCTGGGACAACCCGGCCTTCGACAAGTATCGCGTGATGGGCTGGATCGCCGCGCGCGACATGGTCGCGGCCCGACCCTGGACCGGCTGGGGGCCGGGCACCTGGGAGATAGTCTATCCGCAGTTCCGCCTCGCCGAAGAGACGACCATCTTGCCGCATGCGCACAACTACTACTTGCACGTGGCGGTCGAGTTCGGCGTGCCGGTCGTGGTGCTGCTCGTCACGATCGTGTGCACCGTGCTCTGGCGCGGCCTGCGCGACACGGCCCACACGCAGTACCGCCTGCCGGTGGCCGCGACCATCTGCGCCGTGATCGGCTACGGCATCATGAACATCTTCGACTACACGCTGTCCGAAGGCCGCAACGCGATGGTGTTCTTCTTGCTCGTGGGTGGCGTCGAGGCGGCGCGCCGCATGGCGCTGGCGGACCGCCCCCCCGAGCTGCGCCGGGCCGTCCATGCGATCCCGACCCGCTCGGGCCGAGAGGGGCCCCTGCCCGAGGAACCCAGCCGATGAACGCCCCCGCCCTTTCCGTCGTCATCGCGACCTACAACCGCGGCCCGATCCTCGAGAAGTGCCTGAAAGCGCTGCTCGGCCAGACCCTCGCGCCCGAGAAGTACGAGATCGTCGTGGTCGACGACGGCTCGACGGACGACACGCCCGAGCTGGTCGCAGGCCTGCGGACGGAGGGTCCTGCCTGGACCTACCACCCCCAGGCCAACGCGGGGCGCAGCCGGGCCCGGAACGTGGGCATCGGGCTCGCGCGCGGCGAGCTCGTGGTCTTCATCGACAGCGACGTGGTCGTCGTGCCCACCTTCCTCGAGACCCACCTGCGGCTCCACCGCGAGGCGGACGGGCGGCGGGTCTTCGTTCAGGGGCTTTCGGTCGACACCGATCGCTTCGACGACCCGCTCGCGACCCCCGTGACGCCGCGCCATGTCTCCGCCGCGTGCTTCGCCACGAACAACGTATCGGTGCCACGGGCCTACCTCGTCGAGGTGGGCGGCTTCGACGAGGGGTTCGTGGAGTATGGCTGGGAGGACCTCGAGCTCGGTCTGCGGCTCAAGCAGGCGGGCGTCGAGATCGTGCGCACGCGCGAGGCGCGTGGCTTCCACTGGCACCCGCGCTTCTCGCTCGCGGACCTGCCGGGGATGCGCCGCATCGAGGAGGAGCGCGGCCGCATGGCCGCCTACTTCTACCGCCTGCACCCCACCTGGGAGGTGCGCCTCATGATCCAGCTCACGCCGCTGCACCGGGCCCTCGACGGCCTCGTGCGGCTCGGTGGGCTCCTCGACGAGGACAGGGCGCTGCCCGCGATCCGCTGGCTGCTCGACCGCGGCTGGGTCTTCGCCGCACAGCAGCTCGCGATCGTGATGCTGAACCGCCACAACCTGGCCAACTTGCAGGCCTCCCTCGACCAACCGCCCACCGTGGAACCCCGCGTGCCGGTCGGTCGTCCATAGGTACGACATGCGCTCCCTCGCCCTCGCCGCCCTGCTGGTCGCGATGCTGCCCGCACCCGCGGTGGCGGTGGATCTTCGCGCCTACGAGCGGCCCGAGGTGCGCGCGGCGATCGCCCGCATCACCCGCGAGGCCGTCCAGGCCCGCCTCGCCGGCCGTCGCTTCCGGCCGGGCCCCGTGCCCGCGGTCCTCTCGGCGCCCGCCGGGGTGTTCGTCACCTTCAGCCGCGATGGCGTCACGCGTGGCTGCTGGGGCGCGGTGGCACCGCGCGCCGGCCGGCTCGCGGACGAGCTCGCCGAGACCGCCGGCAAGGCGCTGACGCTGGATCGCCGCCAACGCCCGATTCGGCGTGGCGATCTGGCCGGGCTCGTGGCCCACGTATCGGTGGTGGGCGAGCTCGACGCCGTGGCGAGCCCGGCCGCCCTGCAACCCCGGCGGCATGGTCTACTCGTGGCGGGGCCCGGCAAGGGCGGCGTGTTGCTGCCCGGTGAGGCCGCGACCGTGGCATGGCAGGTCGCGACCTGCCGCCGCAAGGCCGGGCTCAAGCGCGGCGAGCGCGCCCGCATGTACAAATTCGAAACCGCGGTGATCGGCCCGATCCCGCTTGACGGCGAGGAGCCCTGACCATGGCCGAGACCGCGCAGGCGCGCCCTTTCATGACGCTCGTGCGCGTGCTGCTCGCGCTCGCGCTGCTGGTCGGCCTCGGCGCCGGGGCGATCGCCCTCGAGCGGCCCGCCGGCGTCGCCACGGGCCAGGTCCTGGACGAGAAGGGCCGCCCGCTGCCGGACGCCCGCGTGATCGCGAGCGGCCCCGTGACGCGCACGCTCTACAGCCGCCCGAACGGCACCTACACCTTCCACCACCTGCCGATCGGCGAGTACTACGTCTCGGCCCGCGCCAAGGGCCACGATCTGCAGCACCAGGAGAGCGCGATCAAGGTCGTCGAGGGCAAGGTCACCGGCGAGGTCGATTTCAAGCTCGCGCGCACCCTGCCCACGATCGACGTGACCAACGTCCAGCGCGTCTTCACGCCCAAGGAGCCGGTGCGCGTGACCGTGCGCGGCAACCAGCTCGATACGCTCGAGGCCACGCTCTACAAGCTCGACCTGGCCGGCGCGGCCGCACAGGACGCGGAGCTCGAAAACCTGAAAGACCTCGGCGCGGCCGAGCTCGCGAAGCTCGAGAAGGCCCGGCTGATCACCAAGCTTCGCACCTGGACCTTGCCGGTCGCGGCCCACAACCGCGAGGATGAGGACTGGTTCCACCAGCCCGTGCAGGTCGACGGCGCCGCGCCCGGCGCGTACGTGATCACCATCGGCGGCCAGCCCGAACCTGGCGTCGGCGGCGAGGTGCGGGCTCCCATCGCCGACAGCTGGTGGTTCACGACAGGCTCGCTCGCGCTCGTGACCAAACGCTCGGGCGACGCGCTCCTGGCCTGGGTCACGGACCTCGAAGCCAAGCGGCCGCTGGCCGGCGCGGAGGTGCGGCTCTTCGGCGCAGGCGGCCGGCTCGGCCGCGCGGTCACCGACGCGCGCGGCGTGGCCCGCCTACCCGTCGCGCGCGGAACCGGCCAGGTGCTCGCGCTCGCGACCCTCGCAGGCGCGCCGGCGCTGACCCGCGCCGGCTACTGGGCTGACGACACCGCGAACCAGGTCTACGCCTTCACCGAGCGCCCGGTCTACCGACCCGGCCAGCAGGTCAAGTTCAAGGCGATCGTGCGCGCCCGCGACCTCGGGCGCTACCGGCCGGCGGCCGCCCGCACGGTCGCGGTGACGGTCAAGGACGCCCTCGGCGCCGAAATCATGTCGCGGGGCTACCCTTTGTCGAACGCGAGCGCGTTCGACGGGGCGGTCGACCTGCCCGAGAACGCGCCGCTCGGCGAGTACCGCGTCGAGATGAAGACGGGGGGCGACTACGAATACCTGACGTTCCAGGTGGCCGACTACCGCAAGCCCGAGTACAAGGTGGAGATCGCCCCGGCGAAGCGGCGCTTCGTCATGGGCGACACGGCCGAGATCGGCCTGCTCACGAGCTACTACTTCGGCGCGCCGGTGCCCGGCGCGAAGCTCAATGTCACGGTTTACGAGGCGCCGCACTACGGCAGCTGGCGGGAAGACGAAGGATTCTTCGCGGGCTACGCCAGCGATCCCGGCTACGAGTCGGTCTGGGGCTTCGGCGACGTGGTGAAGCAGGAAGAGATCATCGCCGACGCCCAGGGCCGCGCCCGGGTCCGTGTGCCGCTCGCGCGGCCGGCCGCCGACGATGAAGGCTGGCGAGGCGACAAGATCTACACGGTGGCCGTCGAGGCGCTCGACGCCTCGGGCCGCCCGGTGAAGGCCAACGAGAGCTTCCTCGCCTCCCAGGCCGACGTGAAGGTCTCGATCGATGCGGATCAGGCGCTCTACGCGGGCGGCACCATGATCGGCGTGGCGATCGGCACCACGGACCACGACGGCAAGCCGGTTACGTCGACCGTAGACGTGCGCGTGCTGCGCCTCGAGAGCGAGACCAAGACGACCACCGAGGGCGACGAATACACCGAGACGAAGCGCATCCCGGTCTTCACGGGCAGCGTGAAGACGGACGCGCGCGGCCGCGGCACGCTCCAAGTCCCGTCGCCGGGCGACGGCAGCTTCGAGATCGAGGGCGAGGTGCGCGACGCCCAGGGGCGCAGCGCGCGCGACATCGCGTGGGCCTGGGTCGCCGCGGGCGATGAAGGTGGCGGCAGCTACCGCTACGGCGCCTTGCAGGTGCTGCTCGACAAGAAGGTCTACAAGCCTGGCGATCGCGCGAAGGCGCTGGTCGTCTCGCCGATCGCCGGCGCGACCGTGCTCGTGACCGTCGAGGGCGTGCGCCTGCACGAGGTGCACGTGGTGAAGCTCAACGGCACGAGCGGCCTGGTGGAGATCCCGGTGCGCGAAGGCTTCAAGCCCAACGCGTACGTCTCAGCCACGGTCGTGAACGGCAAGGAGTACATGGAAGCGGAGCGCTCGTTGAACGTCCTGCCGGAAGACAAGTTCCTGAAAGTCACGGTGAAGACCGCGAAGACGCGCGTGGAGCCCGGCGAAACGGTGACCTACGCCGTCGAGGCGCGCGATTGGCGCGGCCGCCCGGTCGACGCCGAGGTCGCCCTCGGCGTGGTCGACCAGGCGATCTACGCGATCGAGCCGGATCACACGCCCGACATCCGCGGCTTCTTCCACGGGCCGCGCTGGAACACCGTTTCGACGGCCTACTCCTTCGCGGAGGACTACTCCGGCGGCCTCGACAAGTTCGCGCCCGACCCGCGCGTGCGCACCAAGTTCGAGGACACAGCGGCCTGGTTCCCGGCGATCCGCACGGGCGCCGATGGGCACGCGGACGTCACCGTGACGCTGCCCGACAACCTCACGACCTGGGTCGCGTCGGCCCATGCGGCCACGATCGATACGCGGGTGGGCGCGGCGTCGCACCGCCTGATCGCCGCCAAGGACCTGCTCGTGCGCCTCGAGACGCCTCGATTCGCCGTCTCGGGCGACCATGTGGTGGTCTCGGCGATCGCCCACGCCTACACCGAGGCCCCCGTGACCGTCGACCTCGCCCTCGAGGCCGAAGGGCTCGACCTGACGGGTGTCGCGCCGAAGCGCGTCACGCTGCAGCCGGGAGGGTCCGAGCGCGTGAGCTGGGAGGTGCTGGTGCCGGCCGAAGGGCTCAAGAAGGCGCGCGTCTTCGCGCGTCCCGCCACGCGGGGCGTGAAGGGCGACGCGATGGAGCTGCCGATTCCGGCGCTGGCCTACGGCGTCGAGGACTTCACCACCTTCACGGCCGCGGCGGCGCCGGGCGAGCCGGGTGCCGCCGACTTCGAGGTGC
Source organism: Candidatus Sericytochromatia bacterium (assembly GCA_036675505.1). GTDB lineage: Bacteria > Cyanobacteriota > Sericytochromatia > S15B-MN24 > JAQBPE01 > JAKFEW01. The sequence continues at coordinate 11,003 of JAKFEW010000097.1, read as the reverse complement.
CGGGCGGCACGCTGCCGGGCGCGACGCTGACGGCGCGCCTGCACGTGACGCCGCTGCCGGCGATCGTGACGGCGATCGACTACCTCCAACGCTACAAGTACGGCTGCGTGGAGCAGACCATGAGCCGCTTCCTGCCCGACGCCGCGCTCCAGCCGCGCCTCGCGGCCGCGGGCGTGCCGACCGAGACGCTCTTCCCCGACCAGCGGGCCCACATCGAAGACGGCGTGCGTCGGCTGCTGGGCTTCCAGCACGGCGACGGTGGCTGGGGCTGGTGGAACCACGACGAGTCCAAGCCTGAGCTCACCGCGTATGTGCTCTATGGCCTCGCCGAGGCCCGCCGCGCGAACGTGGACGTCCCGAAGGACGCGCGCAAGCGGGCGATCGACAGGCTGGTGCGCACGCTGCCCGCGATCGGCAAGCACGCCTTCACGCGCGATACGGCACGTCGCCTCGGCGGCGCCGACGTGCGGGCCTTCATGCTCTTCGCCCTCGCCCAGTGGAACGCCGCGCCGGCCGCCGAGCTCGAGCGACTCTGGCAGGACCGGGAGGGCCTCTCGCCCTACGGCCGCGCCCAGCTCGCGCTCGCGCTGAGCGCGAGCGGCGATCGCCGCGCCGTCGCTGCGACCCGCGAGTTGCGCGGCCTCGCCGACGAGACCGAGGTGCATGCCCAGTGGCGCGGGTCCGACGAGGCCTTCGCCTGGCACGACTCGCGCACCGAGGCCACCGCCTGGGCGCTGCGCGCGCTGCTCGCCAACCTGCCTGACGATCCGCTCGTGCCCAAGGCCGTGCGCTGGTTGGAGTCGAAGAACGCCCGCGGCTACTGGGAGGACACCAAGGATACGGCGGCGGCGGCGATCGCCCTGGCCGACTACCTCCAGGTCCACAAGCCACCGACGCCCGAAGGCTTTGCGGCGACGCTCTACGTCGACGACAAGGTCGTCGGCTCCTATGACCCGGGTGCGGGCGACTTGCTCAAAGCCCCGCCGGAGCTCACCGCGATCGTCGCGCCAGGCGCCCATCGCCTGCGCGTCGACGTGACGGGCGGCCCGGACCAGGCCGTCGACGTGACCGGCGGCGTGACCTTCCGCCGGGCCGCTGAAGGCCTGCCGGCCGCGAGCCAGCATGGCGTGAGCGTCGAGCGCGCTTACCTGCGCCTCCCGGCCGACGTCTATGCGCGCGCCCAGGGCAAGGGGCCAGGCCAGTTCTTCACCGACGACGTCGCCAAGGGCTTGCGGGCCCTCGGCCCGGACGTCCAGGCAGGTGAGCGCGTGCTCGTGAAGGTCACGCTCAAGACCGAGAAGCCGGTGCGCTGGATGTGCCTTGCGGATCCCTTGCCCGCGGGCTGCGAGATCCTGGAGGATCAGCCGGCCAATTGGTCGTACTGGTGGGACCACCAGGAGTACCGCGATGAGGAGGCCGCCTTCTTCTTCGACGAGCTTTCGCCGGGCACGCGCACGCTCTACTACGTGATGCGTCCGACCACGCCTGGCCGCTACCGCGTGCTGCCGACCGTGGCGTGGGCGATGTACCAGCCTGAAGTCCGCGCCCGCGGCACGGGCGGCGCACTCACGATCCGGGAGTAGCCATGCGCTGGATGGCTCGCTCCCGGGAGTTCGGGCTGTTGCTGCCCCCGGTCTTCCTGTGTCTGTTGACCGGGTTGGCCTGGGCCTGGCACCAGCGCCCCTACCAGGACCTGGTCGCCCACCATGCCACCTCGCTCACCCACCTGTCGCCTGCCCAGAAGCGCAACGTGATCGTGGCGACGGCCAAGCTGGACGGCTGGGTCGTGGCGGCGCATGATCGCATGTCCTTCAACGCCGTCGTCGGCCCGCGGACGCCCGAGCGTGGCTTCGCCGAGGCGAACGCGTTCATGGAAGGCGCGCGCACCCGCAGCATCGGCGGCGGCGTATGCCTGCTCGCCTCGACGCTCTACGCCGCGGTCCAACAGACCGCGCTGCCGGTCGTCTCGCGCGTGGCCCATCCCGTGCTGGTACGCGCGGTGCCGCCCGGTCGGGACGCCACGGTCTGGTACGGCCAGGCCGACCTGGTGTTCGAGAACGATGGCGACCGGCCGCTCAAGATCAAGGCGCGCGTCGATGCGGGCACCTGCCGCATCGAGTTGTGGGGCTCGGCTGCCGCGGAACAACGCGCCGGCCTGCGCTTCGCTTATCGCCATGGCCGCCGCCGAGGCGAACAGGTCGTGCGGGTCTACCGCCGCATCGGCGATCGCACGGTGCTCCTGAGCCAGGACACCTACAGGCCGCTCTAGTTGGCGCGCCGGATGACGTTGTTGTTGTAGTCCGGCACGTACAGCGTGCCGCCGCTCGTGACGTAGAGCTGCAGCGGATCGTTGAACTGGGCCGCCGTACCGGCGCCCTCGAGGTAGCCGGTCGTCGAGCCGGCCAGGCGGCTGGCCGTGTAGTTACCCGTATCGTCGTCGCGGCGCAGGATGTAGATCCGATCCGTCTCCGAGTCCGAGGCGTAGAGCACGCTGCCGTCGCCGTGGCGATCCGTCGTGATGCGCAGCTGACTGACGATCAGCGCTTCGTTCTCGTCCGCCATGGTGATCTGGGGCGTCGAAACGACGCCGTCGGCCGTGATCTTGCGCAGCGAGAAGATGTCGGCCACGTAGACGGAACCTGCGAAATCGGTCGTCACGCTCGCGGGCACCGTGAACTGGGCGCTGGTGCCGTCGCCGTCCGCTGAGCCCGAGTTGCCGCTGCCCGCGAACACGGCGGCCGTGCTGCCGCCGGCCGGCACCTTGAGGATGCGGAAGTTGTTCGTGTCCGCGATGAAGACGTTGCCGAAACGATCCGCCGTCACGGAATAAGGCGCCGAGAGGGTCTGGCCGCCGGTGCCCGCGCCGACCAGGAGCGACGTCTGGCCATTCTGGATCTTACGGACGCGGTTGTTGTTCGTGTCCGCGACGTACACGACGCCGTTGTCGTCGACGGTGATGCCGGTTGGCGAGCTGAATTGGGCGGCGGCACCCGCGCCCTCGGCCGTGCCCTGGCTGCCACCCGCGACGAGCGAGACGACGCCGGCCGGCGTGATCTTGCGGATCGCGTTGTTGCCGGTGTCGGCGACGTAAACGTTGCCATCCAGGTCCACGGCGACGGCCGACGGCAGCTGGAAGAGCGCATCGACGCCGGTGCCGTTCTGTAAGCCCTGGCCTTCGGCGTTGCCCGCGAACGCGGTCACGGTGCCGCCATTTTCACGCGTGGGCGTCGGCGAGCCGATGACCGGCGGCGGCGTCGTGGCCGCCGCGCTCGGCGAGGTCGAGGCGCTGGGCGAAGTCGACGCGCCAGGCGAGGTCGACGCACTGGGCGAGGTGGAGGCGGCGGGCGACGTGGAGGCGGCCGTGGAAGCCGCGGGCGAAGTGGAAGCGTCCGTGGACGCGGCGGCGGACGGCGAGGTGGTGACCACGGTCGAGGCGGCCGTGCTGGGTGCCGCCGAGGTCGCCGTGCTGGGCGCCGCCGAGGTCGTGCCGTTCGGGTTCGCGGAGGTCGTGCCGTTCGGGTTCGTGGAGCTGGTGCCGCCGGGCGTCGTCGAGGTGGTGCCGGTCGGGTTGGTCGAGCTGCCGGTGCCCGGGGCGGTCGAGACCGCGGGCTTGGTCGAGGCGGCCGTGCCCGTGGGCGCTGGCGTCTTCTTGCTGGAGGTGGATTTGACCGGACGCACTTCCTCGTCTGCGGGTGTTTGCGTCGGCCCGGGGCACCCCGTCGCCGCCAAAACGGCGAGCGCGAGGACCATCAAGCGAACGGCCGGCAGCTTGTCGGGCATCATCGCGTCAAGGCTCCTTTTCCGCGAACGGGCTGTTTTTCTTCTACCCGCGCGTCGTCGGTTATAGACGCGGTGCGCCGATAAGCGGCGCTAAAGCCTCATATCCAGGCGCGGCCGAACCAGACATGCCAGTTGTAGAAGGGCCAGGGCACCGGAATCGCGGCGAGCAAGGGATAGTAGAACGCGAACCACAGCACGATGAGGCTGGCGCTCGCCAGGACCAGGATGCGACGTCCACGCAGTTGCAGCGCCGGCGGCACCTCGACGGCGATCGCCTCGCCCGCTGGCGCCACCACGCCGCCTTCGGCGCCGGATGCCTCGGCCACGAGCGGAGCAGCCGCATCGCTCGCGACGCCCGGCTCGCCGGCCGCGTGGCCGTTCCAGAACACGTAGCCGATGTAGGCCAGCGCGATGCAGGCGAACGGAATGGTCTCGAACATGTAGTGCATGTAGAGCAATGGGCGAGGCTGGACGCCCCACATCACCCACAGGCCGATGCCGAGCATCGCGGCGACGCCCAGCGCCTTCACGCCGTCGCGCCAGGCGAGGAAGCTGGCGTAAAGCAGCGCGGGGATGCTCGCCCACCAGACGAACGCGTTGCCGATCGCCCAGACGCCCGACACGCCCGACAGCCCGGGCACGTCTTTCCAGTCGTGGAAGTAGTACCAGGTGGGCCGCAGCATGAGCGGCCAGCTCCACCAGGGCGAGCTGTACGGGTGGGTGGCGTTGAGGTTCGCGTGATAGCCCCACATTTCCTTCTGCCAGGCGATGACCCGGCCCCACCCATGGTTGGCGTGGTTCCAGCTGAAGACCTTGAGCGCCCAGTCGCCACCGCCCTGCAAGATGTACGGCAGGTAGGTCAACAGGTAGATGGCGACCGGGATCACGCCCATGGAGAGCGCGATCAGCCCGACGTAGCGCAGCACGCCGCGCTTGTCGGCCGCCATGAAGTCGCGGAAGAAGCCGCGCAGGTCCGGGGAGGGCTCGGCCACCCAGGCGAGCCGGCGCGTGCGCCAGGCATGGTAAATCAGCAGGAGGCCGGTGAGGCCCCAGGCGTAGAGGCTCGACCAGCGGCAGGCCAGCGCGCAGCCGAGGCCGAAGCCGGTGAGCAGGAGCCAGCGGCCGTCGTCGGTCTTGAGCAGCTGCCAGGTGCCGATCGTGCCCAGCATGATGAAGAACACCTCGAAGATGTTCGTCATCGCCACCCGGCTCTGCACGAAGAACACGCCGTCCATCGCGAGCATGATCGTCGCGGCCACCGCGATCACGCGGTTGCCGAACATGAGGCGGGTGAGGACGTAGGTCGTGACCAGCGTGAGCGCGCCGAAGATGACGCTCATGAAGCGCCAGGAGAACGCCTGCGCCTCGGTGAAGGTCTTGGCCTCGAGCTCCCAGCCGCCGCCCCACATCAGCACCCCGAGGGCGGCGATCAGCTTGGCGAGCGGCGGATGGGTCCACTCGTAGGGCGAGATGCCCTTGATGTATTCCATGGCGGTGCGGGCGTGGTAGACCTCGTCGAAGATCTGCTCGGACGGGATGCCCAGCCGGATGAATGCCAGCGTGAGGAAGGCGAGCGCGATCGCCGCCGGCGCGATCACATCGGCCTTCGCGAAGGCGTGGACCTTCACGTCGGCCGCGATCGTGCGGAAGGTTTTGACCAGGCGGTTCTCGGCGATGTCCTGCACGAGCTCGCCGCGCACGAACAGGAAGCTCAGCAGCTCGCCGAACAACCAGACGTTCACCAGCGAGATGAGCACCATGCCGGACAGCTTGAGGCTGCCAATCATCGGGCCGTTGTTGAACATCGACTTCACGCCTTCGACCCACGCCGATTGGTCGTTGTAGTAGAAGAAGACGTATGAAATCGAGACGAAGGACGTGAACGAGAAAGCCCAGTAAATCCAGGTCAGGCGGCGGTTGAAGGCCTGGGCGAGCGCGAGGAAGGCGATCGCCGGGAAGATGTAGCGCTCGTGCATCCGCGTGGCGAGCATGTAGAAGCCGGTGAGCGTCACCGAGCTCGCGAGGAAGTACGGGAAGGCCACGGCGACCTGGCGGTTGCGCCAGAGGTACCAGCCCACCAGCGCGAGCAGCGCGAGGACGAGGACGATGCCCCAGGTCTTGTGGGGCAGGAAGAACAACAGCCGGTCGTCCGGCTTCCAGGTCTCGTTGGGCGGCGGCAGCATCCACACGTTGAAGGCGTTGACCGTGCTGTAGGGGTAGTTCTCGCCGGTCTGCTTCATCTGGTTGTTGAACCAGAAGAACGGCGAGATGAAGAGCGCCTCGATGGCAGGCCAGGGCCCGTGCACGAAGTTGAACAGCTTGTTCCAGGTGGCGGGCACCAGCACGACCCAGGCCGTGGCGAGGCCGACGAAGATGGCGAGGGGCCACCTCCGAACCGGGTGCTTGTGCCACATGGCGAAGAACACCACCGGGATCATGAAGAGGCCCTGCGGCTTCACGAAGATCGTGGCGGAGGCCAGTGCCGCCGAGGCGAACAGCCGGTTCGAGAGCACCAGGATGCTGACCAGCAGCATCATCATCGTGATGATGGCGTCGACCTGGCCCCAGATGGCCGAAACGAACACGACGACCGGGTTGAACAGGTAGAAGGCGGCCGTGCGGAAGGCCGACCGGATCGCGACGCGGCCCTTGAGGATGTGGAAAATCAGGTAGCCGTTGACGCAATCGGCGAGCACGGCGGGCAGCTTGGCCCACTGCACGCTCATGAGCGATTCGCCGGTGAAGAGCTTCTGGAGCCAGCCCCACGCCCAGAGGAAGTACATGAACAGGGGCGGGTAATCGCTCCACGTGTTCGAGTAGAAGTTGTGGGGGCCCACCTTGACGATGGTGTCGCCCCAGCTGCGGAAGGTGTTCACGTCGAGCGTGAACATGTAGGGGAAGCGGATCAAGAAGAGCCGCAACACCAACGCCCCGAGCAGGACGTACCAGAAGACCTTGACGTAGTCACGACCTGCCGACTCGGAGCCCGCCATCGGCGCGGCTCCGCTGGGGATCTCTTCGGGGCCGCTGGCTGCTGCGGAGATATCGCTCATGAATTCCTACCGGGTCGCGGGCGTTAAGCCGCCCGCTTGACGCCCATCATGCGCCAGACCGAAAGGAGCTGGCTGGCGTTGAAGATGCTCGAGAAGCCCCCGATGATGATGCCCAGCAACATCGCGAGGACGAACCAACGGATCGTCTCGCCGCCGAAGATGAGCATGGCGAGGAGCGTGAGGCAAACGGTCAGTGACGTGTTGATCGAACGGGCGAGCGTCTCGCGGATGCTGCGGTTCGCGACGTCGTCGAAGGTGTCGCGCTTGCCGGCCTTGTGCATGTTCTCGCGGATGCGGTCGTAGATGATGATCGTGTCGTGGACCGAGAAGCCGACGACGGTCAGCACCGCGGTCACGAAGAGGCTGTCGACCTCCACGCCGAAGATGATGCCGAGCAGGGCGAAGGTGCCTATGATGAAGAGGACGTCATGCAGCAGCGCGATGATGGCGCAGGCGGCGAAGTCGAACTGGAAGCGGTACGAGATGTACGCGATGATGCCGATCAAGGTGAACGCGACCGCCGAGAGCGAGTTGACGAGCAGCTCCTTGCCGATCGTCGGTCCGACGATTTCGAAGCGATCGGCGGTGAAGTCGCCCTTCTTGGCCTTGATGCCGTCGAGCAGCTTCTGGCGCTCTTCGTTGTTCATCGCGGGCGTGCGGATCAGCGCGGTCTTTTGATCCGCGATCTGCACCTGCGCATCCTTGTGGCCGGAAAGCGCCACCAGGTCCTTGACCTCCTGGGCGGTGACCGCCTCCTTGAAGGTCAGCTGGGCGAGCGTGCCACCCGTGAAATCGATGCCGAGCCGAAGCGGCGTGCCCCACGTCATCAGGCAATAGATGATCGCGATGACGCCCGGGATCAGCAGGACGCCCGAGATCCCGAACCACAGGGGCTTCTTGTTCATGAAGTCGAAGGTGGAGTCTTCGAAGTGCATTGCCATGACGGTGGACCTCGGTCGTTAGCGGATCTTGGACGGGACCTGGACGCCGAAGAGCGTCGGGCTCTTGAAGCCGCGGCTCTCGAGCACCCAATGGAGCAGGTTACGGGTGGCGGTGATGGCGGTGAACATCGAAACGAGGACGCCGATCGCCAGCGTGAGCGCGAAGCCCTTCACGAGGCCCGTGCCGAAGTAGAACATGATCGAGCAGGCCAGCACGGTGGTGACGTTCGAGTCGAAGATGGCGGTGAATGCGCGCTGGAAGCCGTTCTCGATCGCCGCGTAGATGGTGCGACCGTTCTTGAGCTCTTCCTTGGTACGCTCGAAGATCAAGATGTTCGCGTCGACCGCCATGCCGACCGACAGGATGAAGCCCGCGATGCCCGGCACCGTGAGGGTGATCGGGATCATCTTGAAGATGGCGAGCACGATGAAGCTGTAGATGATGAGCGCCAGGCACGCCACCGCCCCGGGGATGCGGTAGTAGCCGACCATGAACGCGATGACCAGCAGGTAGCCGACGCCGCCTGCTATGACGCTCTGGCGGACGGACTCGGCGCCCAGGCTGGCGTCCACCGAGCGGTTCTCGACGACCTCGAGCGGCACGGGCAGCGAGCCCGCGCGCAACACGATCATCAGCTCGTTGGCCTGCTTGGCGTCGAAGTTGCCGGAAATCTGGACGTTGCCCGTGTTGAGCTCCGACTGGACGACCGGCGCGGAGATGAGCTGGTTGTCCAGGAAGATGGCCATTTGCTTGCCGAGCAGCTGGCGCGAGACGTCGGCGACGATCTTCGATCCTTCGCCGTTGAAGTCCGCCGTGACGGCCCAGGAGGTGCCGAGCGGCTCGACGCGCGCCTGGGTGATCATTCGACCCTCGACGCCGGTCAGCACCCACTCGTCGCCAGGCTTGGTCGTAGGCATCGCGGTTGGTTTGCCGGTCGGCTTGCCGGTCGGCGCGGCCGAAGGCTTCGTACCGGCCACGGCCGGCGACGCTGCAGGCGAGGCACCTGCTGCCGGCGAAGCCTGGGCCGCGGCGGCGGGCGACGCCCGGAGGTCCTTGGGTGCCGGCTTGCCTTGCGGGAAGTCCGCCTTGCGGGCACGGAACGTCAGCACGGCGGTCTTGCCGAGGATGCGCAGCGCCTCGTCCTTGTCCTTGATGCCGGGCATGTCGACGATGATCTGATCCTCGCCCTTTGGCTGAATCAGCGGCTCGGCGACGCCCAGGCCGTCGACGCGGGCGCGCACGACGGCCATGGCCGCCGACATCACCTGCGGCGTGATTTCCTTGATTTCAGTGGTCGGCTTCGCCTGCAACACGAGGTGCATGCCACCCTGGATGTCGAGGCCGCGCTTGAACTCGAACGGCCACTTCGGGGTGTTGTTGAGCACCACGTAGGCCGAGCCGACTGCCAAAAAGGCGATCAAGGCCAGCATCAACTTGCGGATATCCACGAAAGGTCCTCCTTGCGGCGCGTTGCGGGCGTCTTCGAGCCCGTGTCCGCGCCCCCGATCGAGGGTCGCAGTATACCGCATCGCGCCGGATGCGGAAAGGGCAAGCGTCACAGCGGACAAGGGTGGGGAATTGGCGTCGCGGGCGGTTTTCAGTTAATGTATAGGCCGAATGATCCGCCTGCTCTTCGTCCTGCTCTTCACCTCGCTTCTCGCTTGCAGCGCCTTCGTGGCGGTGAAGGTGCCTTTCTTGCAGTGGGGGCCGCCGCGCCACCTGCCCACGGCCGAGACGCTCTACCATTGGAAGGGCCTGGCCTTCGGCTCGCACGTCATCACCGCGCAGCTGCCGGCGGTGTGGCTGACCGGCGCGCTGCTCGGGCCGCGCCGTGGCGGCCTGGCCGTGGCTCTTTACCTGGCGTTGGGGCTGGGCGGCCTGCCGATTTTCACGAACGGCGGCGGCTTCGCGTACGTCGGCCAGCCCACGTTCGGCTACCTCGCGGCGTTCCTGCCGGCGGTGGTGCTGGTCGGGCGCATGTCCGTGGCGCCCCGCTTCGGACGCACCTGGCTCGGGATGGCGATCGCGCTGGCGATCGTGCAGGGCGTCGGCCTCACCTATGAGGTCATCCGCGGCGGCCTGATCCTGTCGCCGTCGGCCTGGGCCCAGTACGGCTCGACCCAGGTGCTGCAGTTCCTGCCCGGCCAACTCGCGCTGCTGACGGCGCTGGCCTTCGTGGTGAGCGCCGCCCGCAAGCTGTCGTGCTGGTGGGACTCGCGCGGCGACGGGGATCCGGAGGAGGCGTTCGAGCCGCTGCTTCCCGCCGATGCCTACGGCACCCCCGAGCACCCTTCCCCGCTCCCGTGAGAGGCGTGCGGGGAAAACGAGGATGCTACGGCTGGCCGGTTAGCTTCCTGATCATGACCTGCTTGGTGGCTTCGTCGATGAACGGGTGGACGCCTGCGGTGCCGTCGGCCAGCTGGTAGCTCGCCACCAGGTTGTTGGCCTTCTTGAACCTGAGCACCGCATCGACCGTGGCCTGGTCGAACTGGCCCGACGGCGCGACCGGGAAGCCGAACTGCGTGAGGACCTGCTGGAGCTCCTTTACCATGTCGGGGGCGTTCGAGCCGGGGCCGAGGGCATTCTGCGTCTCGAGCGCCTTGGCGGCCTGGAGGAAGAGATCGAAGTTCGCGCGGGTCGCGAGCAGGTTCTGGGCGGTGGCGATCTGTTGCTCGTCGGCGGTCAGCTGGCCGGCGGCGGCCGGCGCAGGAGCCGGGGCGGGAACCGGGGTGGGGATCGCGGCGGGCTGGACCGGGGGCGCCGGCTGGGGGTTGGCGGCCGGGCTCTGGCCCTGGAGCTTCTGGATCATCGCCTGCTTGGTGGCATCGTCGACGAACGGATGCACGCCAGGCGTGCCGTCGGCCATCACGTACCCCGCCGTGAGGTTGAGGTCCTTCTTGAGCTTGAGCATCGCGTCGGTCGTCGCCTGGTCCCAGGACCCGGTGACGGTGACGTTGTAACCCCACTGCTTGAGCAGCGTCTGGAGCTCGGTGGTCGAGGCCTTGTCGGTGGTGCCGGGGCCGAGCGCGTTGGTGTCCTCGAGCTGCTTGGCGACCTTCATGAAGGCGTCGAAGTTGTCGCGCGTGGGCTTGATGCCCTGGGCATCGGCGAGGCGCTGCTCATCGGCCGTCAGCTGGCCGGCGGGCGCAGGCGAGGGCGACGGGGTCGGCGAAGGCGCCAACGGCGGGGGAGCCGGGGCCACCGGCGGCGGGGCGGCCGGCGGCGGGG
>JAKFEW010000010.1:0-19671 GCA_036675505.1 Candidatus Sericytochromatia bacterium | reverse complement strand
ACGAGGAGAGGAGGGGGTAGACCAAACCGATCACCCCGGGTAAATTCCAAGGGTCAGCGTCGCTCCGCTCCGAGGGGTGATCGGTTTCCCCGGATTGGGTGATCGGCTTCGTCGGATTACGCAGGGATGAATGCTGAGGGTCCGGCCCCGGTCAGAGCGTGTACAGGCGGGTTTCAGCGGGCAGACATTGTTCAGGTCGCGAGCCGCCGCACCGATGCCGCTCGCCCGGCTCGCACGAAATAGGCCAGGTCGTTGTCGTCCATCTCCGCCTCCCGGTCCAGCCACGGCCGCGCTCAACGCCAGGGCCGAACGTCACGAAAAAAACGCTTGACTTTTTGTTCTACGTAGATCATTCTGTGGGGAGCTTCTACGTAGAACTAGTTGCGCCACGTATCGTCGTGCGTCGTGCATCGCTGCAAATCTGCAACACGATGGTGCAAAAAAGGTGCCTTGCGTAAACACTATACGGATCATAATATAGCGCCCCAACGATTCCTGGGCGTAGAGCAGGTCCGTGATTCGTCAGAAGCGAGAGCATCGCCGGACTGCGTGATTGAAAAGTAGACAGGGGAAGAGATGACTAATCCGAAGCTTGAGCTTTTGACTCCGGACAACTGCACGCTCATCTTGATCGATCACCAGCCCCAGATGACCTTTGGGGTCGCGAGCATCGACCGCCAGCTCCTCAAGAACAATGTGCTCGGGCTTGCGAAGGCGGCCAAGGTATTCGGAATCCCAACGATCCTGACGGCCGTCGAGAGCAAAAGCTTCTCCGGCGACATTTGGCCGGAGATCGTCGATCTCTGCCATGACCGCCCCGTGTTCGAGCGTTCGAGCATGAACGCCTGGGAAGATGAGCCGTTTAAGGCCGAGGTCCGTCGCATCGGCCGGAAGAAGCTGGTCATGGCGGCACTCTGGACGGAGGTTTGCCTGACCTTCCCGGTGCTCGAGGCGATGCAGGACGGGTACGAGGTGTACTTCGTCGAGGATGCGTCCGGAGGCACGTCGGAGTCCGCCCACAACATGGCCGTTCACCGGATGATGCAGGCTGGCGCCGTGCCGTTGACCTGGCAGCAGTTCCTGCTCGAGATGCAGCGCGACTGGAGCCGGAAGGAGACGTACGATGGCACGCTGGAGATCGTGATGGAGCACGGGGGCGCCTACGGCATCGGCGTCGAGTACGCCCGCACGATGGTGCACAAGCTCGAGCGGACCCGCGTCACTGGGCGCAAGTGATGGCCGCAGGCGTCGGGCGCCTGGCGTCCGGCCCGCGACGGCGGAGGCACCGATGAGCGAGACTTCCTCCAGGACGGCGGAGCCGCACGGCAACACGTCGAGCGTCTCGCTCGTCATCCAGCACGTGGTTCGGCGTGACTCCATCGACCGGTACGAAGCCTGGCTGCGCGAGATCATGCCGAAGGCCGCCGAGTACCCGGGCCACCAAGGCGTCCACGTCATCCGGCCCGTCGAAGGCAGCACCGCCTACACCGTCATCGTGCGGTTCAGCACGATCGAGGACGCCTCCCGGTGGACCTCCTCGGAGGACCGGAAGGTGCTCGTCACCCGCATCGCTGACGCGCTCGAAAAGGGCGATACGGTCGAAATCAAGCCCGGCATCGAGTTCTGGTTCTCGCCGCCCGCTGGTGCGCCTCACCGGGCTAAGCCCTGGAAGCAGTGGCTCATCACGACGTCGGTCATCTGGCCGCTGACGATGATCGTGCCCGCGGCCTTCAGGTCCGTTTTCGAGGCCGTACCGGCCCTCGGCACCTACGGCTTCAGCCACCTCCTCGTCGCCGCCACCATCGTGGCGATCGTGACCTGGGTCGTGATGCCGCGCTACGTGAAGCTCGTGTCCCGCTGGCTGTTCCGGTAGCGGAGGGAGGCACCTCATGGCGGATTCGCCCGAAATCATCTTCTACAACGCCCGCTTCACCACCCTCGACGGCCAAAACCCGAGCGCGAGCGCCGTCGCCATCCGTGAGGGGCGGTTCGTCGGGGTCGGCCCGAGCGAAGAGATCCTGCCGCTCGCCGGCCCCGACACGCGGTTTGTCGACCTGAGAGGCCGTTCCGCGCTGCCCGGCCTGAATGACAGCCATACGCACCTCATCCGGGGTGGCCTGAACTACGCGATGGAGCTGCGCTGGGACGGCGTGCCCTCGCTGGCGGACGGCCTCCGGATGCTGAAGGAACAGGCGGACCGAACGCCTGCGCCCCAGTGGGTTCGCGTCGTCGGCGGATTCACCCTCCATCAATTCGCCGAGAAGCGGCTGCCCACGCTCGAGGAACTGAACACGGCCGCGCCGGACACCCCGGTGTTCATCCTTCACCTCTACGACCGGGCGCTCCTCAACGCGGCGGCGGTCCGGGCGGTGGGCTACACCCGAGAGACCCCGGATCCGCCGGGCGGCGAGATCCAGCGCGATGGCGCGGGCAACCCGACGGGGTTGTTGCTGGCACGTCCCAACGCCATGATCCTCTACGCCACGCTCGCGAAGGGCCCCAAGCTGGACCCGGATGCGCAAAGAGCGTCCAGCCGCCTCTTCATGCGCGAGCTGAACCGCCTGGGCATCACCTCGGTCATCGACGCCGGCGGCGGGTTCCAGAACTACCCTGACGACTACGCCGTCATCCAAGACCTCGCGAAGGCCGGGGAATTGACGGTCCGCATCGCGTACAACCTCTTCACGCAGCAGCCCAAGGAGGAACTCGCGGACTTCCAGCGGTGGAGCGGAATGTTGGCCCCGCTGGCCGGTGACCCGATGCTCCGCCACAACGGCGCGGGCGAGATGCTGGTCTTCTCGGCCGCCGACTTCGAGGACTTCCGGGAGCCCCGGCCGGACCTCCCAGCGCAGATGGAGGAGGACCTGGAGCCGGTGGTCCGGCTGCTCGCGGAGAAGCGCTGGCCATTCCGCCTTCATGCGACCTACAACGAATCCATCGATCGCGCCCTCGGCGTCTTCGAGCGGGTGAACCGAGACATCCCGTTCGACGGCCTCCACTGGTTCTTCGATCATGCGGAGACCATCGATCGCCGGAACATCGAGCGCGTCCGCGCGCTGGGCGGCGGCATCGCCGTCCAACACCGGATGGCCTATCAGGGCGAGTTCTTCCTCGCGCGTTACGGCGAGGGCAGCGCCGCCCACGCACCCCCGATCCGGCAGATGCTCGACGCCGGCATCCCGGTGGGCGGCGGCACCGACGCGACCCGCGTCGCGAGCTACAACCCGTGGGTGTCGCTGTACTGGATGACCACCGGCCGTACGGTAGGCGGCACCCCGATGTACGGGGCCGATAACCAGCTCGACCGCGAGACGGCGCTCCGGCTCTGGACGGAAGGCAGCGCGTGGTTCTCGAACGACGATGGCACCAAGGGGGCCATCAGGGAAGGGCAGCTCGCGGACTTCATCGTGCCCTCCGCGGACTACTTCGCGATCGACGCTGAGGAAATCCGCCACCTCGTCAGCCACCTGACCGTCGTCGGGGGCCGCATCGTCCACGCCGATGGAGACTTCGGGCCGCTCGCGCCGCCGATGCCGAAGGGCGTCCCCGACTGGTCCCCGGTCCTTCGGTACGGCGGGTACCAGCATCCCGCCAACGAGGCCACACGGGCCCAGGCCCAGCTGACGCGAGCCACCTGCTGCACGACGGCTTGCGGCGTGCACGGACACGATCACGGGTGGGCCTGGTCCCGCGCACTTCCGGCTTTCGACCCTCGCGCCTTCTGGGGCGCGCTCGGTTGCTCGTGCTGGGCCTGACCGATGGCCTTAGGCGCCAATTAGAAGGAACAACGACGATGATCAAGCTACGCTCCGCCGAAGCCCGCGGGCACGCCAACATGGAGATCATCTCCGTCGTGCTCGACGTCGTCGAGGAAGGCGCGAGGTCCGCTGGCGCGGAGACCCGGCTGCGGAAGGTGAAGGCGTTGGCGCCGGACCAGGCCATCGGCAGCGCGATCGCGCGGGCCGCGCTGGATTCCGCGCGGGCGCGGGGGCTGCGCGTGATCCCGCAGTGCCCGTTCATCCGGGCGTACATCGAGCGCCACCCCGAATACCAGGACCTCACGGCATGATCGACCTCGTCATCAAGGCCCGGAAGGCCGACATCGGCGGCCTCGAGGTCGGGCGTGTGCTGCCGTACCGGGAGCGCCGCATGGTCGGCCCCTTCATCTTCCTCGACCACGCCGGCCCGATCACGCTCGCGCCGGACGTGCCGCGGTCACACGACGTGCTGCCGCACCCGCACATCGGGCTCTCGACGGTGAGCTACTTGTTCGACGGCGCATGGATCCACCGCGACAGCACGGGCGTCGAGCAGCTGATCCGACCCGGCGAGGTGAACTGGATGACGGCCGGGCGCGGCGTGAGCCACTCCGAGCGGTTCGAGGACGCGTTCCGGCGGACCGGCGGACCGCTGGAGCTGCTGCAGGCGTGGGTCGCGCTGCCCGAGGCGGTGGAAGAGGACCTGCCCTCGTTCCACCACTTCGGGCTCGGTGAGCTGCCGACCTTCGAGGATCGGGGCGCTTGGGGCCGCGTCGTCTTGGGGTCGGCCTTCGGGCTCACCAACCCGGTGCCGGTGCACTCGCCGCAGTTCTACATCCATTTGGAGCTGCAAGCCGGCGCCACGACGGCTATCCCTGGCGGCTACGCCGAACGGGCGCTCTACGTCGTACGCGGCGCCGTCGACGTCGACGGCCACGCCTACTCGCCGGGGCAGATGCTGGTCTTCGCGCGGGAAGCCGCGCCGACCGTCCGGGCCAGCGAGGTCTCGACCGTCATGCTCCTGGGAGGCGACCCCGTGGGCCCCCGCCATATCTGGTGGAACTTCGTCTCCTCGCGCAAGGAGCGCATCGAGCAAGCGAAGGCCGACTGGAAGGCCGGCCGGATCGCCCTGCCCTATCACGACGGGAACGAGTTCGTCCCGTTACCGGAACCCGCGATCCCCCCGCCCGCCCCCGAACCCCTGTCCTGACCGGACGTAGCGCCGGAACCCCGGGCAACCATATTGTGGTCGCCCGGGGTTCAAGCTTGGTTGATCTCGTTCCGTCTAGGGAAGGTCGAACAGCAACACCTCGGCGTCGCCGGCGCCTTCGATCCGGAGCTTGGCCTGGTCCTGGACCCGGGCGCCGTCACCCGCTTCGAGCGGCTGACCTTCGATCAGGGCCTTGCCACGCAGGACCTGGACGTACGCCCGACGACCGTCGAGCAGCTCGTGCTCGACGCCCTCGCCGTCCGCCAGGGTCGTCATGTAGAGCGACGCGTCCTGGTTGATCGAGATCGAGCCGTCCCGGCCATCGGGAGACACGACGCGACGCAGCACGCCGCGGCGCTCCTCCTCCGGGAACATCTTTTGGGCGTACGAGGGCGGGAGGCCCTCCTTCTCAGGCAGGATCCAGATCTGCAGGAAGTGGGCGGGCTTGGCGGGCTGCGGGTTGTACTCGCTGTGGACCACGCCGGTGCCCGCGGTCATGCGCTGCACTTCACCGGGCTTGATGCGGGTCTTGTTGCCGATCGAGTCCTGGTGCTCCAGCTCGCCGTCCAAGACGATGGAGATGATCTCCATGTCGCGGTGCGGGTGCTTGCCGAAGCCCTGGCCGGGCGCGACGCGATCCTCGTTGATCACGCGCAGGACGGAGTAACCCATCTGGCGCGGATCGAAGTAACCGGCGAACGAGAACGTGTGGTACGAGTCGAGCCAGCCGTGGTCGGCATGGCCGCGCTCGGTAGCGGGGCGAAGCGTAAGCATCGTGAATCCTCCTCTGATTCCGTCATAAATGATTGGTTGGGGCCGCTTCAGCGCTCGATCTGCTTGGCGATCGCCCGGTCGACCGAGTACGCGCCGGAGCCCTTCACCATCACGGTGAGTGCGAGGCCGATGGCGAGGACGAAGAACTCGATGCCTTCGCCCTTCTGGGTCCCCATCCAGTTCATGAAAAAGCCGTTGGGCAGGTGTACCGTCAGCGCGGCGACCAGCATCGTGAAGCCGACGCCGAAGGCCGACAAGCGGCCGAGCACGCCCGTGATGAGGCCCAGCGCGCCGAGGAACTCCGCGGCGATCGCCAGGAGGGCGAATGGCGCGGGGATACCCATCTGCTGCGTGAAGAAGCCCATGGTGCCGGTGAAGCCGTAGCCGCCGAACCACCCAAGCGCCTTCTGGGCGCCATGGGGGAAGATCACGGCGCCGAGCGCCACGCGTGCCACGAGCGAACCGTAGTCGTGGTCGGTCGCGAGCGCCTTCGTCAGCAGCGTGCTCGCGAGGCCAGCCTTCGTGGGGGTCTTGACGTGGGAAATCGTTGCCATCGGGAGGTCTCCTTCTGAGCGGCTGTCTGTCTTAGTTCTACATAGAACATTCTCAGTATAGTTCTACGTAGAACTAATGTCAAGTACGACGCAAAAGCTGGGACGCTTCGTGGGAGAGGTGAGAAGCGACCTATGTCCTGCGCCGTACGGCGACCCGAGCGGTGTCAGACGCGCTCGACGCCGCCGCGCGAGTTGCCGAGGATCGCGGCGCGGGTCAGCTCGACGGTCGCGCCCGTGGCCGCGACGACGCCGAAGCCGCGGTTCTCCTCGATGACGAGGTCGACCGCCACCACGTGGCAACGCGCGGCGACCGCAAGGCCATCGCCCCCGTTCCGGCGGATCACGCCGCCGACGATCGTCAGCGTCCCCACCTCGACTTCGACGCCCGGCCCGGTGTTCGCCTCGATCGTGCATTCCTCCAGCCTCCCGGCTCCGGTCGCGGCGAGCCGGACGCCGGCTCGCCGGTTGGCCTGGACCGTGGCCGCCACGAGCGCGACCGCAGCGGCGCCGAAGGCCGCGACACCGCCGCGGTCGTTTTCAACGAACGCCGTCGCGCGGGCCTCGACGGCGGCCTCCCCCTCGGCAAGCAGCCCGCTGCCGCGGTTGTCAGCCACCCAGCAGTTCGCGAGCGCCAGCACTGCCCGGTTGCCCGCCATTACGCCGTGCCCGCCGTGGGTCACGAACTCGCAGCCTTCTGCCCGCACCTTGCCGTCGCCTGCCACGCGCAGCCCCGAGCCGCCGTACATGTCGTTCGACCGTCCGTGCTCGTCCGCGCTGCCGGCGAGGCGGCAGCCGCGCAGCGCGACCTGGCCGCCAGCCACGACGAGCACGTCCGACTGGAACAGATACGCGCCGGGGCGGTCCTCACAGCCGTCGGCCCAGGCGATCGCGAGCTCCTCGAGCCATAGCGCCTCGCTGGTGGGCAGGCGCGCCTCGATGATGTGGGTGTGGGGCGTGCGCAGCCGCGTGATCCGCGTATGTGCCGCCCCCGCGCCGATGAGCCGGACGCCGCGGAGGAGGCGCAACGGGGCTTCCATGCGGTGTTCGCCGGCCGCCAGCCGCAAGATCGCCCCCGGCGCCAGGGCGTCGAGTGCGGCCTGGAGGTCCTCGCCTGGCCGAAGGGCGTCCATGATCCACTTCCTTCCCGGGCCGGCGTCATCGTCTTGCCCCTGGGTTGAAACGCCGGACCCAAGATAGCACCCGCGGGAGGGCTGCCCGGACCCGAGCGAGGCCACGCGCGAGCGCTGACCGCTCAGGGGCGGGCGGTGGGCCGGCCTTCGACGTAAGCCAGCGGAATCGCCAGGGCCAGCTCGCCGCGCGCGCGGGCGTGGTCGTTCAGGCGCACCTCCAGCCGCGAAAAGGTCTCCAGGCGCCTTTCGGCTGGCACCGCCGCCTTCCAGGCCCCCAGGAAGCCGAGCTTGATGAAGTGGTGGTTCAGCAACGCCGTGCCATCGTGAAACCGCAGGGTCGCAACGGTTTCGCGGATCCGAACGCACTCGAAGCCGCCTGCTTGCAGGAAACCACGCAGGGACTGGCCCGTATGGCGGCTCTCGACGTGGCGACGCAGGGCGAGGCGGGCGTCCTCATCGCCCAGCGCGTCCAGGGTGGCGTCGAAGACCTCGTAGAATTCCCGCATGTGGCCGCGCAGGTTCGTGGTCAGGGCGAGCAGCCCATCCGGCTTCAGCACCCGCCGGCACTCCGCGAGGGCCAGCGCGGGTTCGGCGAAGTTGTTGAGCCCCAGGTTCGAGACGATCAGGTCGAACTTGGCGTCGGGGTAGGGCAGCGCAGCCGCGCTCCCAGCCACGAGCTCGACGTTTGGAAGCCCCCAGGCGGCGCACTTGGCCCGGGCCCGGTCGAGCGCCTGCGTCCAGGGATCGATGCCGTGACCCCGGCAGGTCGGTCCCAGGCGCTGGGCCAGCTCCAGCAGGGGAAAGCCCGTCCCGCAGCCGACGTCGAGGAAGGTCTGATCCGGCCCGAGCGGGACTTCCGCGAGCAGCAAGTCGCCCGCCAACGCCGACCAGAGCGGCAACTCGTCGTACAGGGCCACGCCGGCAGGCGACGTCAGGTCCGCTTCGAAATCCAGGTAGGTCATGGCCGCCTAGAGGCCGACGTCGAGGCCGACCAGCTCGCCGTTCTCGAATTGCTTGGCGATCTTGTAGCGCCCGGCGCCCATCAGCCAGCGGAGCAAGCCCGCGTAGTGGCGGGCGATGAACGCTTCAGACGTCTCGTCCCGCCACGGGCGGACGCGCGCCGCGCGCGCCTTCCCGCCACGGTCGAAGGTGATCGTGACGTCCAGGTGGACGCCGGCCTGCCCGAAAAAGGCCGTGTCGCGACCCGAACGCGCAGGCTCGTGCGTCCAGCCGTTCTCCGCGAACGATCGAACGACGGCGGCGCGAGGTTGCCCCAGCACCGGGCCGCCGTCGATGGCCGGGTGGCGGACGTCGGAGGTGGAGAGCGCGGCTACGGCCGCGGTGGTCACGAGGACGTGGGCAAGCATGGGGATCCCTCCAATGAGCCGGGATGCTCCTCGCCGAGGAAGGGGCGGAAAGCCCTGCGACCGATTTCATACCCGGCCTGGCCGTGTGGCACCTGGCGTGGACCCCGGCACCGGCCGCATCGTGCATGCCCAGGGGCAGGCCTTGATCATGGCGCTTGCACGGGGTTCTTGATGCGCGCGAGCGTGTTGATCATCGTGTCGCGCTGCGCCGGGTCGGGCTCGAGCGCGATCGCCCGGTCGAGCAGCACGAACGCCTCCTCGGCCTCGCCCGCCTGGCCGAACGCGATGCCATGTTGCCAGATCGCCTCGGACCACTCGGGCGACCAGGCGGCCGCGTAAGCGAAGGCCATGAAGGCCTTCTCGGCCTCGCCCATCGCGCGCAGGAACATGCCGCGCTCGTACTTGCCGTAGCCGTTGCCGTTGATGGTCGGACCGCCTGCCGGGCGGCGCTGGATCCCCGCCGACGTGGCGACGATCACGCCATGGTCGCGCTCGTGGTCGCCCTGGTAGCCCACCTCGCCGCTGAGCGCGTAGCCCCACGGGCGCAGGAACTGGGCCTCCAGGAGCTTGAGCCACGGCACGTAGCCGTAGTGGTAGCCGTGGTCCTCGACGTGCAGGCCACCCCCGTCCGCGGTCGGGCGCCAGCAGCACCACAGGTGCGGCTGGCCGCCCGGCGGCTCGTTGTAGTCCACGACGTCGGGCGCGCCGGGCTCCTGACCGAGGTCGCCCGCGGCGCCCACGAAGTAGCCGCCGTCGGGGCCGACGGCCAGGCCCACCGCCGCGCGAACGGGATCGGGTCGCTCCGCGGTGAGCGCGGCGTCCCGCTTGACCCGGCGGGTGTCGGCGAACGCGGCGAGGTAGGCGGCGTGCGCGGGCGCGAGGGGGTGGTCGAGCGTGAAACAGCCTTCGAAACGGGTGCCGTAGCCCATAGGACGAATCCTCCTGCAGCGCGCGGAATGGGGAATGCCGGACCGTCCGTGCTTCATACCCGCGTGTCCCCGGCCGTCACCGCGGCAGGCGGGTGTGATATCGTGGGGGGTCCCATTTGAGAACCGCCCCATGAGCATCACCGAAATCGACCTCGAAACCTGGCCGCGCCGCGATCACTACCGCATGTTCCGCGGGCTCGCCCAGCCCTACTTCAGCGTCACGGTCGAGCTGGACCTGACCGAGTGGCACCGGGCGATCAAGGCGGCCGGGCTGCCTTTCTACCCGGCCATGATCCACCAGGCGACGAAGGCGACCAACGCCGTGGAAGCCTTCCGCCTGCGGATCCGCGGCGAGCAGGTCGTGCGCCACGACGTCGTGCACCCCTCCTTCACGGTGCCCTGGCGGGAAGACCTCTTCAACCTCTGCATCGTGGACTACGACCCGGACCTCGCCACGTTCCTGGCCCGTTGCGCGCCCGCGATCCGCGCGGCCGAGACCGCGCCCGCTTTGCTGCAAGACGAGCCCGGGCGGGACGACATGGTCTTCTTGAGCTGCCTGCCCTGGCTCGGCTTCACGGGCCTGACCCAGGCCGCGAGCGGCGGCGACGACGCGTTCCCGCGCCTGGCCTGGGGCCGGCTGACCGAGCGCGCGGGCCGGAAGGTGATGCCGCTGCACGTGCAGTTGCACCACGCGCTGGCCGACGGCTTGCACGCCGCGCGCTTCATCGCCGAGCTGGAAGCGGGCCTGGCCGCGTACGCCCGCCAGCCGCTCGCGAGCCGGCCTGCGCCGTGACCTTCACGCACACCCTCGCGGTCCGCTTCCGCGACTGCGACCTCTACCAGCACGTGAACAACGCGGTCTACCTCACGTACTTCGAGGAAGCCCGCGCCGCCTTCTGGCGGGAACTCATGGGCGACGCCTTCGGCGGCTTCGATTTCTTGCTCGCCGAGGCCGTCTGCACCTACCTGTCGCCCGCGCGCTTCGGCGAGGTGCTCGACCTCACGGTCACGGTGACCCAGGTCGGTGGCAAGAGCTTCCACCTGGCCTACGCGATCGCCGAGCGGGCGTCGCGGCGTGAAATCGCGCGGGGTCGCACGGTGCAGGTCATGTTCGACCACGAGCGGCAAGTCACCCTGCCGATCGACGACGCGCTCCGCGCGCGCCTGGCCGCTTTCACGGAGCTTGACCGACCGGCCTGAGCGGCTGGCTTCGAGACGCTGTCGCGCGGCCTCAGAGGCCCGCCGCGAGCAGGAAGATCGCGACGCCGTGGCTGAGCGTGGCGGCGACCAGGCCGAGCCGCATGCAGACGAAGGCCGCGATCAGCCCCTCGTAGAACGTAAAGGCGATGATCGGCCAGCCGAGCCCCGTGACCGTGAGGGCGAGGAACACGTGGAAGAACGCGAAGAAGAGCGCCGAGCTCAGCGCCGCGCGCCGCGGGGGGGCGTCGCGCGCCAGCAGGCCCTGGAACCAGCCCCTGAACAGCGCCTCCTCCAGGAAGTTGCCGAGCAGGCAGAGCGTGAGCAGCGCGGGCCAGAGCGCGAGCGGCATCGCGGGCAGCCGGTCGCCTGGCGGTAGCGTGTGGTAGTAGGCGATCAGCGGGCCCGCGATCGCCGCGGCCCCCACGAGCCCGCCCGCGATCGCCTTGAGCCGGCTCCCCACGAAGGGCCTGCGCAGCGCGCGCAATTCCGGATCGAAGCGCTCGGCGAGCCCCACGAGGCCGAGCGCCGCCAGGCCCAGCAGGACGAGCACCGGCCCGTTCTCGATGAACCGCAGCTCGCCCGCCTGCGAGAGGTCCCACAGCTCGAGCGGGGTCATGGCGTCCCGGATCAGGACGAAGAGCAGCATGTAGACGACGAGCCGGAACGCCGGCTGGTGGGCGGGCAGCACCGCCAGGATCACGGCGCCGACCAGCACGCCCGGCGCGACGTGGGCCATGAGGGAGACGAACGGCATCAGGTCCATCGGCGGCTCCGGACAGGCTCGCGGCTCAGCCGCCCATGCCGCCGTCGGCCGCGATCACCTGGCCGTTCACGAAGTCCGAGGCGTCCGATGCCAGGAACAGGTAGACGCCCGCGATGTCCGCGGGCGTGCCGAGCCGCCCGATCGGCGTGCGCGCGCGGGCCATCTCGAGCACCTTCTCGGGCACGCTCGCCGTCATCTCGGTCTGCACGAAGCCCGGCGCCACGGCGTTGGCCGTGATGCCCTTGGGGCCGAGCTCCTTGGCCCAGGTCTTGGTCATCGCGATCACGCCGCCCTTCGAGGCCGCGTAGTTGGTCTGGCCGAAGTTGCCGTGCAGGCCGACGGTGCTCGCGGCGTTGATGATCTTGCCGCGCCCGGCCGCGGCCATGAAGGGCGCGACGGCCTGCGTGCAGAGGAACACGCCCTTGAGGTTCACGTCGAGCACGCGGTCGAAGGCCTCGTCCGTCAGCTTGGCGAGCTGGGCGTCGGCCGTGACGCCGGCGTTGTTGATCAGCACGTCGATGCGGCCCCAGTGGTCGTGCACGTGCTTGGCCATGTGCTCGACCTGGGCGCGGCGAGCCACGTCGGTGGGCACGGCGAGCGCCAGGCCGCCTGCGCGCTCGATCTCGGTCGCCACGGCCTCGGCGAGCCCGGCCTCGCGATCGACCACGGCGACCTGGGCGCCTGCCGCGGCGAGCAGCAAGGCCGTGGCGCGGCCGATGCCGCGGCCCGCGCCGGTGATGATCACGACCTTGCCGCGCACGTTCATGCCGGATGCCTCCCTCGGGAGCCGCATGATACCAGAACTTTCGTGCAAATCGACGAAGGCAGGGCCGGGGGTGCTGGGCGAGCATAGAAGCACCCCTTGTTGAGGTGCTCCCTATGCTCATCGACCCGCTCCGCCACACGTCCTCGACCGGCTGGAACTCGCCCCGCCGCCGCGCGCGCTACGTGGCGCGCATCCCGATTCGTCGCAAGGCCGTGCAGGCCCGGCCGGCGCCGCTCGAGCCGCTCTCCTGCTGGCATGTCTGGCTGACCGACGGCCTGGTGCCGCCCGCGCAGGCGCCAGCCGAGACCTTTGGCGCGATCTTCGCGCGCGCCGAGGCGATCGCCGCCGCGCGTGCAGCGGCCTACACAGCCCATGCCGCCCCGGCCGCGGAGGCACCGTGGCCGTGCTTCGACGCTCGCGTCTGATAGCCCTGCGCCGACCCGGCTAATTCCGCCCCATGCGTGGGCAGAAGAAACCGGGCCGCGGCCGGGAGGTGGCGAATGGGGTTCTGGGGTCCCCCGAAGGTCTTCGCGTTCGATCACCCGCGCGCGGGCTTCCTCGCGCGGCTCGACGCGTTCCTCGATGCGCACGAGGCGCGCTGGCGCGCCCGCCAGGCGCGGATCCGGGCGACCGCGGCCCTGCCCTGGGCCGGGCTGCTCGCGCTGGCCTGGAAGGTCCACGCGCTCTGGCACCTCACGGACCTGGACTTCCCCGCCGACCTCTTCGACGAGGAGGGGCTCGGGTTCGCCTTCCTGATCGGCTTCCTGGCTCTGGTCCTGGGCGGCGCGACGATCGGCCTGCTCGAGTGGGCCAAGGCGCCTGATCCCACGCTCGTGCGCGCCCGTGCGCTGCATGCGGCGCTCACGGGCCTGATGGTCGACGTCCATCCGCGGGCGCCCGTGCGCGGCGTCATCGACCTCGGCGATCCCACCGGCACCACGCCGCGGCGGGAGGCGAGGAGCCCGTACAGCGGCGCGCGCAAGCGCTACTACCGCCACCCCTGGCTGCGGCTCACCTGCGCGCTCGCCGACGGCACGTGCCTGACCCTCGCGGCCTCGAGCCATGTCAAGACCAAGGGCGGCACGCGCGTGCGTGAGGAGCTGACGCTGCGCGGGCGCATCGCCGCGCCCGGCCGGGCCACGCCACGCGCGGGCACGGAGGGCGGGGTGCGGGCCGTCGGCCTCACGGGCCCCACAGGCCCGCAGCTCGGCTTCGAGGGCCCGTTCCCGGCCGTCGGTCAGCTGCCCGCGCTGCTCGCCGCCCTGCTGGCCCGCGCCCGTGGCTGAGCCGCCGCGCGCTTAGAGCCGTCCGATCCCCTCCAGCAGCGCCTCCAGCGCCGCGCGCATCTCGGCCGCCGGCAGGTGGATGCGATCGCCATGGCCCGGCAGCACCCACTCGAAGCGGTGGTCGCGCAGGCTGGCCATCGAGCGCACCAGCGTCGCCCAGTCGTACCAGCACGCGCCGCGGAAGGCGACCAGCGCCTGCGCGTCGCGATCCCAGGCCAGGTGGTCACCCGTGAAGAGGTAGGTCTCGTCGGCCAGCAGCGCCATGTGGCCGCGCGTGTGGCCGGGCGTCGGGAGCGCGACCAGGCCGGGCGCGAGCGTGACCGGCGCCAGGCCCGCGAGCACCCGTTCGGCGTCGGGCGCCGCGTCGAGGTCGCCTGTGTGGATGATCCGCTCGGCGCCGAAGCGGCTCGCGTACAGGTCGGCGTCGGCGACGTCGTCGCGGTGGGTCAGGAAGATGTGCGCGAGGCCGCCGCGTTCCTCGAAGGCCTTCACGAGCTGCGGCAGGTAGCGCGGGGCGTCCACCAGCCAGTTGCCGCCGGCTCGCTGCAAGAAGTAGCTGCTGCCGCCGAACGATTTGCGCGAGGTGTAGCCGCAGTACCCCACGGCGTCCGTGATCGGCAGCGGGAAGTCCGCCATCGCCTCGCGCGCCAGATTCGGGCCGGTCGTGCCGATCGAGGCCGTCGGGCAGGCGAGCAGCGCGCGGAAGGCCGTGCGGCGGTCGTCCGCGCTCACGGGCTGGGCCTCGACGAACGAGTGGTCGTCACCCGCCGCGAAGACCGCCGGCGCGAGCTGGCGGCAGGTGTCGCAGTCGATGCAGGTGGTGTCGACGAAGAAGTCGCCAGGGGCGTTGTCGGCGTACCGTTTCTTGGGATCGGCCATGGACCCATGGTACCGCCTCGGCGGCCGGATGCGGTAGGATCGAGCCATGGACGTGCCTTCCCCCTGCACCAAGGTCTGCCGCATCGCCCCCGCCGGGGGGCTGTGCGAGGGCTGCGGCCGCACGCTCGCCGAGATCGCGGGCTGGCTGACGATGTCGCCCGCCGGGCGCCGCCAGGTGGTGGAAGCGAGCGCCGCTCGGCTGATGGGGCAGGGGAGCGAGCAGCGGGTATAAGACGGGCGGAGGAGCCCGTCCCCATGCGTCCTGTCCAGCTGGTCCCCCTCGGCTCGCTGCTGCTGCTCGCGGCGTGCGTCGTCACGCCGCCCGTCCTGCAGGTGCCGGTTGACGAGGGCACCGTCAAGAAGGGCAACCAGACCAACCTGACCGGGCAGATCCCCGCCGAGGTGCTCAACACGCCCACGCCGGCCCCCGCAGGCTCGCTCGTCGGCACCGTGCTCGCGCCCGCGGGCATCGTCGCGGCCAGCGGCATGAACCTCGTCGCCGCGGGCAGCCTGAACCTGGTCGCGGCCGGCGGGCTCAACGCGGTGGCGCCGGGCGCCGCGAGCTACCGGCTCGGCCGCCGGCGCCTGCTCTCGCTGGCCCAGGAGCCGGTCGGCGGCGCCTCCGTGCAGCTCTTCGACGCGCAGAACCGATCGGTCGCCGACGCGGTGGTCACCGAGGCCAAGACCGGCCGCTACATCTTCCCCAAGCTGCCCGCGGGCAGCGGGCCCTTCGTGCTCAAGGTCGGCGTGAAGACCGCCACCGGCAACGCGGTGCTCGAGACGATCGTGCGGCCCACCGAGGCGCCCTCGGCCGACGTCGACGTCGCGACCACGATGGTGACCGCGGCCGTGCTCGCGCGGTCGGGCGGCAAGCTCGAGTTCGTCAACACCCGCGAGTTCAAACGCGCCGTGAGCAACGTGTCCTCGGTGGTCTCGGACGACGCGCTGCCCGACCTCACCAAGCCCCAGGCGCTGGTCGATGCCGTCGCGGCGATCGCGAGGACCAGCAGCGAGCTGCGCAACGCGATCGCCGTGCTGGCCGGCGAAGCCAGGCCGACCGCGGCGCCCTCGGCCGCCGCGAGCGGCTCGCCCGTGCCGGGCGCCAGCGGCTCGCCCGGCGCCTCCACCGACCCCAACGCCTCGGCCTCGCCGGCCGCCTCGGCCTCGCCCGGCGACCAGGCCTCCGCCGGCCCGACGCCTCTCGCCACGGCCTCGCCGCCGGTGATCACCGGCCTCACCTCGTTGCGCACGGCGTCGCTCTTCGCGGGCACGGACACCAGCGGCTTCAAGGACGGCGCGCGCCTCGACGCGAACTTCAAGGCGCCCGTCGGGGTCACGGTGGACCCGCAAGGCTACGTCTACACCTGCGATCTCACGAACCACCTCGTGCGGCGGATCGACCCGGGCACGAACGGCAAGGTCTCCACGCTCGCCGGCCTGGCCGGCACCGCAGGCACCGCGGCCGATACGGCGACCGGCGTCGACGCGCGCTTCAGCTTCCCCTTCGACCTGGTCGCCACCTCCGACACCACGCTCTTCATCCTGGACAAGGGCAACCGGGTGATCCGGAAGCTCACGCATGCCAACGGCGAGAGCGTGACGGTGACGAAGTTCTCGGGCAAGGGCACCGAGGGCTTCACGGAGGGCGCGGCGACCGAGTGCCAGTACACCCACCCTGTGGCGATCGCCTTCGACGGCGTGAACACGCTCTTCGTCTCCGACTACACGGACACCGGCGTCGCCGCCCGGATCCTGGCCATCGACGCCACGACCGGCGCGATGAGCCTCTTCGCGGGCGGCGCCGAGAAGGGCTCGAAGGACGGTCCCGTCGCGACCGCGCGCTTCGGCCGGCCGGGCGGCCTCGCGGTGCGCACGGTCGACGGCAAGCGCGAGGTCTGGGTCGCGGACCAGGGCTTCGGCAACATCCGCCGCATCGCCGAAACCGACGCGGGCCTGGTCGTGAGCACGCCCGCGGGGCCGGTCGAGCCGGCCAGCGAGGCCTTCGGCGAGCGCAACACGCTGCCGCTCAGCGAGGTGCGCTTCCAGCGGCCGGGTCGCATGTCCTTCACGCCCGACGGCGACCTGCTGATCCTCGATACCTCCTCGGGCGGCGTGCGCTGGATGCGCTTCCGCGACGGCGAGCCTTTCGAGGTGCGCTCGCTGCAGCCGCCGCCGGGCTCGGGCATCACCACGCCCTTCAAGATCGAGGGCACCACCGACAACATGGGCGGCATCGCGTTCTCGCCGGTCACCAAGTCGGTCTTCGTCACGATGGGCTCGCTCGCCCGCATCCGCGAGATCCGCTAGCGCACGGCCCGCCGTTCGCGCGGCGCGCCGCCCGGCTGCTATGATGAGCGGCCCCGGAGGTCCGCCCATGCGCCGTCGCGCCCTGATTGTCTCGCTGGTCCTGGCCTGCCTCGTGCCGGCCGGCCCCGCGCCTGCGGTCGTGCCGGTGGGCGGCGCCGTGCGCCTCGCCGACGCCGGCGTTCGGCCGCTGGTGGGCCGGGCGCGCGAGAACGTGGTGGCCTTCGCGCGCCTGTTGGGCTACGTGCGCTTCTTCCATCCCTCGGACCAGGCCGTGAAGGCGGACTGGGACCGCGTGGCGGTGGCGGCGCTGCCCGAGGTCGAGCGGGCGCCCGACGCGCAGGCCCTGCTCAGCGCGCTGCGGACCCATTTCGAGCCGCTCGCGCCGGCCGTGGCGTTGTTCCCCTGCGGCAAAGGCGGGGTCTGGCAGCCACCCCCGCCGCCGCCCGGGCCCGTGCGGCTCGTCGCGGCCTGGACCCACGCAGGCCTCGGGCTGCGGGCCGCCGGGCCGTTCCAGGCGACGCGCCAGGTGATGGTCGTGCCTGACGGCCGCCTGCCGACCGAGCTCCCTTCGCCCGGCGAGGCCTTCGCGGCGGAGCTGGGCGGCGGCGTGGCTTGCCGCGTGCCGCTGGCCCTGTGGGCCGACCACTGGGGCACCGTGCCGCAGCGGCCGCTGCCCGCGCCGCCGATGCTGGCGGGCTCGCTTCATGCCGCGCGGCGCGCCGTGCGGCTCACCGCGGTGGCCCAGGCCTGGAACGCCGTGCAGCACTTCCACCCGCGCGTCGACCGCGCGGCCTGGCGCGCCAGGCTGCCCGCGGCCCTCGCCGAGGCGGCCGAGGCGCCCGACGCCGAGGCGCTCACGCGGGTCCTGCGCCGCCTGGCGGCGCGGCTCGACGATGGCCGGGCCGGCGCGTCGGGGCCTGCGGCCGTGCGCTTGCGCCCGCCGGTCACGCTCGATTGGGTCGAAGAGCGGCTCGTCGTCGTGGCCACGCGCCCGGGCGTGAAAGACGTCGCGCGCGGCGACGAGGTCCTGGCGATCGACGGGCGGGCGGCGGGCGAGCGGCTGGCCGAGGAGGTCGCCTTGGTCGCCGGGGCGACGCCCGCGCGCAGGCGCTTCGTGGCCGCCCAGGACCTGCTCGCGGGCCCGCGGGGGACGAGCGTGGGCCTGCGCCTGCGGCGGCCCGGCCGCGCGCCCTGGGTGGTCACCCTCAAGCGCGCGGTGGTGGTCTCCGGCGGGAACGCGGGGGCGCGGCCGAGCGCGATCGCCCGCCTGACCCGCGGCCTCTGGTACGTCGACCTGACCCGCACGGACGAGCGCGCCTGGCGCCGCGCCCGCTTCCGGCTGGCCCGCGCCACCGGCATCGTCTTCGATCTGCGCGGCCAGGTCATGGCCCGCACCATGGCCCACGCCCTGGGCGGGCTCGCCGGCCAGCCGGTGCGCACGCCGGGCTTCGAGGTGCCGCGGCCGAAGCGGCCCGACGACGCGCGGCCGCCGCGCGGCTACGTGTCCTACGTGATCCCGGCGGGCGACAAGCTGCCTGCGCGGGCCACCTTCTTGATCGACGCGTCGACCTTCGATCTCGGCGACGTCGCCGCCGCGGCCGTGGCCCATTACCGGCTCGGCACGCTGGTGGGCGCGCCCACCGCCGGCGCCGCGGGCCACCCTGACGCGATCGCGCTGCCGGGCCGCTTCAGCCTGACCTGGACCGGCAGCGATGCGCGCGATTACGCGGGCGGGCCTTTGGGGTCGGTGCGGCCGGACGAGCCGGTGCCGCGCACGGTCGCGGCCGTGCGCGACGGGCGCGACGAGGCGCTGGAGCGGGCGATCGCGCTGCTCGGCGAGGCGCTCCCCGGCCTGCCCAGCCCGACCAACCAGAATTAACTTAACCTTCTCTGCGCCTTTACCGAATTTCGCGGCGCCGCCCCGACAACGATCGTGGAGTTGGAGTCGGTCACGGAATTTCGAGGGAGCAAGCAGCATGGCGATCAGCGTGCTGGGCTCGCGGTTCTTCGCGTTGCGCGGGGCCGGCGGACCGGTCGTTACAAACACCCCCCCCTCGAGCCCCCCCCCCTCGAGCACCCCCCCCGCCGAGCGGCTGGCGAGCTGGCAGCGCGATGCGCTGACGCTCAGCGCCCCGGCCGGCGCCGGCGCCCTCGAGCCGCTCGGTGGCGGGCTGCCGGGCGCCAAGATCGACGCGTTCGTCGCCGCGGCGATGCGCTTCGAAGGCCAGGAGTACATCTGGGGCGGCGGCCACACCAGCCGCACCTTCACGCGGCCCGCGGGCGTCGACTGCTCGGGCCTCGTGCAGCAGGCGATGCGGATGGCCGGCCTGAACCTCGACGGCACCGCGGCGATCCAGCAGGACAAGGGCCGCTCGGTCTCGATGGACCAGCTGCGCAAGGGCGACCTGCTGTTCCACGGCAACCCCGCGAGCCACGTCGGGATCTACATCGGCAACGGCAAGGCGATCCACGCCTCGAGCACCAACGACCGCGTCATGGTCGTGAGCCTGTCGTCTTACACCTACTTCGACAGCGCCCGCCGCGTGTTCGAGCAGGGCGGCGGCCAGGAGGCGAAGCCCGCGGACGCCGACAAGCCCAAGCCCGACCGCCGGCCGGATCGCGACGACGACGACCGCAGGCCCGATCGTCCGAACCATGATCGCCCGCGTCCCGATCGCCCGCGTCCCGATCGCCCGGCGCCCGCGCCGGTGCCCGCGCCGCCCCCGCCGCCTCCGCCGGCCGCGGCGC